>CAZKKZ010000006.1:0-62756 GCA_964553625.1 uncultured Ruminiclostridium sp. | reverse complement strand
AGATCAATAACAGGAATCCGAGACTTGCAAGTTATATCTTAAGTCAGTACGGCGGTCCGGACGGTGAGCTTGGCGCTTCGCTCCGCTATTTGTCGCAGCGCTTCGCGCAGAAGGATAAGCGCGGAATCGCGCTTTTAACGGATATCGGGACGGAGGAGCTTTCCCATCTCGAAATGATCGGAAGCATTGTTACCCAGCTTACGAAGGGCGAGGGCGCGAAAAGCTTTGACCGATACGGAGTCGGAAGCTATTATATTGATCACGCCAACGGTGTATATCCCGCCAGTGCCGCGGGGGTTCCCTTTACGGCGGCGTACCTTCAGTCAAAGGCCGATCCGATCGCGGATATTACGGAGAATATGGCGGCGGAGCAGAAGGCGCGCGCGACCTACGACAATATTCTTCGGATTTCGGACGATCCCGACGTCAATAATGTGATCCGTTTTCTGCGTGAGCGCGAGGTGGTACATTTTCAGCGGTTCGGCGAGCTGCTCAATCATTTACAGTCGCAGATCAAATAACCCAACCCGCTGCGGGGGAAAGCGAAATCCCGGGAATTGGTATTCCCGGGATTTCGTCAGTCTGTAATCAAGCCCGACAAACGAGACGGAAAAACAATGATGATTATGGACAACGGCTTTTCGGGCAGAAATGTAAACCGCGACGTTTTTCAAAAAACGATGAAGCTGATCCGTCAGGGTATCGCGGCGCGGTTTAAAGTTTCCCCGAACCGAGATGGTTCGGGGATTTCTTTTTACGGTAAATAGGTCGAATCGTCGCCGAGTGCGTCAAAATGCCGCCTGTAACGCTTCGGGATCGTAATGTCGGAGAAATATCCGATGTCGGCTAAAACCCTTGAAATAACCGCGATTCCGTCATTGTAAAATTGCGTAATACGGCGCTTGCGATCCTTGATCCCGCGATAATCGGGCGGGCAGACAAACGTCCATTCCGCCGATTCATCGTCAGCAACGATGCGAAAATATTTGTCAATGTCGGTTTGCTTGATCTCAAAATGCGCCAGCAGAATATGGTGTTCAAAGCTGTCCTCAAGGTGCGCGACCAGTGCCGTTTCGCCGTCAAACGATATTGCGATCAGGAGAGGTTCCTTTTTCTTGATATATTCGTTCACGGTATCGGGATCGGGATATTTTCGATAGTTCATAAAAGCGCCCTTCCTGTTCTATTTTATTATGTGTCTTCTTTATTTTGTCAACGCTTGCCTTTTGTGAAACAAGCCTTCCTTCTGTGTTTTTCATTATATCACACAAAGCAACGCTTTTCACAATAAATTACGAGTGTTTTCAGCTTCATGCATAAAGCAAGTCATGTCATATTGTTTAATGTGCACAAGCGTTTGAGATGCGCAGCTATATTAAAAATATCTTAATCGCTCACAGTTTTCTCCGTAAAAGCAGCGTTCTACTCCCCCAAACCCCCTTAACTTCGTAAGGATCGTATCGCCGAAAACAGCAAGTTAAGGAGGCGGGGCGGATGACGCCGGGGGAACGGGATAATATCCCTTTTCGGCGATCTCGATCAACTCCCAATGCTCCGCGCGGTTCATCTCAAACGCAATGTCCTCCGGACGCATGGGATTTTTCGTTCCCTCGGTCATACGGATCATTTTTTCAACATCCTTCGGGACGGTATCGCGCGTAAGCCGGACACCAAGCATGTGGAAACAGTAAAAATATCCGTCCTCGTCCGTTCGGAAATCCCCGCCGTTTTTCTCCTTTAAAAGCGCGGTAATCTCGTCCGCGTTATCCTCGAAAACACTCTTTCCGTATACGGTCGGCAAAAGCTCGGAATGCGCGCCGAACGGAAAAGCGATCGCCTCGACCAGCCCGAATTCGCTGATATTGACGCGAAGCGCACCCTCGAAAAAGGAACAGCGGTGCTCATTGGAAAAGCTCGGAAGTCCCAGATCCCGCTCGACGCCGCCCTTCGGCTCTCCGAGCGTTACGGTCTTTTCCCCGATCCGTATCCCGAACAACGGAATGATCTCAACAAACCCGCTCATCGCCTTCCCCTTTTTTGATCATTTATTTTTCGCCAATTTCAGCATATCCGAAAGCTTCAGGCGGTCGCCCGTATACAGGACGATATGCTCGTACACCTTCGCCACGATCAGGCACAGCACCACCACGCAAAGAAGCAGGCAGCCCAGCGACAAAAGCGTTTCCGGAAGACCGATCTGCCCGAGCATATAGGCGCTCGGCAGGCAGAAGGGCGAGGAGATGGGAACATACCGCGCGATCACCATCATCGCGTTCGTCTCGCCTTCCATCGCGCCGATCTGCGGCATATACGCGAGGTAAAAGCCGAGCACTCCGATAAAGGACATGGGCTGGATCGCGGCGGAAAGATCCTCCATTTTGCTGATGCTCGCGCCCGCAAGCCCCGCGATCAGCGCGTACAGCAGGAACCCGAGAATAAAAGTAAGGATCAGAACAAGAATCGTCCCGAAATGAAAGTTCGAGAAGGCACCCTGAATATCGGTAAGGATCCCCTGCGCCTGCGTCCCGATGTCCGAGCTTGCCGCGGCGGCGACCAGACCGTCGATCTTACTGAAGATCCCGAACGGCATGGATACCAGAAATCCGAAAACGCCCGCAAGAATCAGAATGACAAACTGCATGAGCGAAACGAGACAAATCGCGAGAATCTTCCCGACAATGATCGAAAGGGGGCTGACCGAGGTCAGAAGATATTCCATCACACGCGAGGATTTCTCGACGGCGATCGCCTGCGCGATCATCTGGCTGTACGCGAAGATGAAAATAAAAAGAAGAATCGAACAGATCATCGGGACAAGCGTATTGATGAGATCCTGTACCGGACCGGTCGCTTCCTTCCCCGCGCGGTTCAGGGAAACGCTGACGCCGCTCATGGCGGTCGAAAGCTCCTCCGAGGGAACGCCGACAGTGCTTAAGTACTGCATCTGAAGCTGAGTGGAAAGAAGCGAGGTGATCGCCGAGCAGTCGTTCTGGTTCACGTCGGCGTTGATCCCCGCGTAATAAGCCTCGATCGCAAAGCCGCTTTCCCCTTTGGAGATCCGCGCGAGCATTTCGTTTTCGGATGTCGTTTCAAGCTCCGTCAGCTTCGCTTCGGCTTCCTCGGAAGAGATCGTCTCGATTGGGATCCCGAGGGACGCGCCCGTCACGCTGAAATTGAGGGAAAGACCCGTTTGATCGGAAATATAAAGCTTCGATACCGAGGAATTGACCTCGCCGTTTACCGCTCCCTCGATCTGCGCGATCTCGTCCTCAAGCAGGATCACGGGAAGAACGTTCGCGGTCGCTGCAATCAGCGCGACAATGATCCCGATGATCACGGTGCTGATAATAAAGCTCTTGGTTTTTACCTGCTGCGTAAAAGTAAACGCAAAAATATTTTTCCAACGTTTAAGTCTCATTTTATAATCATTCCTTTCCTATGGAGGAAGTTTTATGCCGAGAGAGTTTGCCGAGGCATAAAACGACGGGTTTGAAAAATCAAAGATTCTTCAAACTAAACCTCGCCGCCGCACTTCTCCACAAACAGCTCGTGAAGCGACGGCTCCCGCAGATCAAAGGTAACGACATGAATCCCGCTTTCGAGCATACGCTTTAAAAGCGCGTGCGCGCAGCTCTCCTCGGGAACCTTGAAATCCGTCCCGTTCGGCGTATCCTCCACGACGGTCAGCCCGCATTCCTCCGCGAGCGGGAGGTAATTCCCGTCCGCCTTGACGGTAAGATTGACCCGCCCGTAATCCTTTTTGATTTGGTTCAGATTGCCCTGCATGACCGTTTCGCCGCGGTGCAGCAGGACGAGATCCTCGCAGAATTCCTCAATCGTCTCCATCTGATGACTGGACATGATGATAAACTTTCCTTTATCCCGCTCCTCGCGGATAATGCTTTTGAAAATATCCGCGTTCACGGGATCCAGCCCGCTCAAAGGCTCGTCGAGGATCAGAAGCTCGGGGTCGCTGATCAGCGTCGCGGCAAGCTGAACCTTCTGCTGGTTCCCCTTGGAGAGCTGCTCCGCCTTATTTTTGCGGTACTCGTTGATCTTCAGGCGATCAAAAAGGTAATCGATCGCGGGAGCCGCCTGCGCCCGCTTCATTCCCTTCAAAGAAGCGAAATAATACATCTGCTCGAGAATATTGTACTTCGGATAAAGACCGCGTTCCTCCGACAGATAACCGATCTTTTCCTCCGTGACCTCGAGCGGCTTTCCCTTCCAGAGAACCGTTCCGCCGTCTTTTTTGAGCATATTGAGGATCATGCGGATCGAGGTGCTTTTCCCCGCGCCGTTCGTCCCGAGCAGCGCGAACACGCCCGGCTCGGTAAACTCGAAGGAGAGATCCTTTACCGCCGTTTTGCCGTTAAAGCTTTTGGACAGATGCTCCACAATAAGAGACATTTTCTCATTCCTTTCCGTTTTTTATTTTTTTCAGTATAGCATATCCGAAAGAAATTGTCAATATATTTTACTGAAAATATTTACGGTAATTTTAATTTACATCAAAAAAACCTCAAAGCTCATTCCCGTTTTCTCCGTTCCGCTTACGTCAAGCTCCGAAAAATACGGTGCGCAGACAAGCTCCCTCTCCTCCTCGCGGAGAAAAACGCGCGCGATCGCGATCGCCTTGACCGCCTGATTGACGGCTCCCGCGCCGACCGCCTGAACCTGCGCGGTCTCTCCCGCGCGAAGAACGGCGGCAATCGCCCCCGCGGAAGCCTTCGGGACGCTTCTTGAAGATACTTTAATCAGTTCCATAGCTCGGTTCCTTTCCCGATCGTTCGGATCGTTCGGAATACAAAATTCAACAGTTGACTCTTTGGATCGACAGGCACTTTCCGCTTTTTTCGTCAATGGAAAGCGATACGCCGTTGATCATAAACTCGCCCTCCTCGGGATAGACGTGTTTTCGGGGATAATACGAGGTGAGCCGCTCGAGAATGACGTCCTTGTCGATCCCGAGAACGGAGCGCCTTCTCCCCGTCATGCCCACGTCGGTCAGATAGCCCGTATGCCCGGAAAGGATCTCCTCGTCCGCCGTCTGAACGTGGGTATGCGTTCCGAGAACGGCGGAAACGCGCCCCTCGAGAAAATATCCCATTGCCTTTTTCTCCGAGGTCGCCTCCGCGTGAAAATCCAATAAAATATTCGGCGTATCGATCTCCTTTAAAAGCCGCTCGGCACAGGGAAAGGGATTGTCGCAGGGCTCCATGAACGCCCGCCCCATCAGATTCACGACGGCGAGCCGCGTCCTTCCGAGGTCGAGAACGGTCACGCCCCTTCCGTAGGTATCGCCGAGGTTCGCGGGACGGAGGATCACCTCGCTTTCCTCGTAAAGCTCGTTCATCTCCGGACGGCGGAAGCAGTGATTCCCCGTCGTGATCACGTCCGCGCCGCCCGAGAGGAGAAGCTTCGCCGAAAAGGGGGTGATCCCGTTTCCGTTCGCCGAATTCTCCCCGTTCACGACGGTAACGGACGTTTCGTACTGCTTTTTCAGCCTCGGGAGCTTCTGCGTCAGATAATTCGCGCTCGCCTGCCCGACAACGTCTCCGATAAAGAGCACATTGAGCATAGCCGATCCCCCTTTCCTTCACATGAAAAAGGACTGCCCGGCAGGGGCGGCGTGATCCCGCGCGCCCCTGCCGCAGTCCCGAAGCTGTTCTTATCTTTCCAGAATCTGGCTTCTGTCGGGACCGATCCCGACCATCGCAATCTTACATTCGCAAAGCTCCTCGAGCCGCAGGATATAATCCTTGCAGCGCTGCGGAAGCTCATCGAACGAGCGGCAGCCCGAAACGTCCTCGTCAAATCCGGGAAAATCCTCATAAACCGGTTCACAGTCCGCAAGCTCTTCCAGCGCGGGCGGAAAATCCCTGATAACCGTGCCGTCTTTTTTCCGGTACGCCACGCAGATTTTCAGGTTCCCGATCCCGCTGAGAGTGTCGAGCTTATTGATCGCAAGCTTGGAAAGTCCGTTCACACGGACGGAATGACGAACAATCACCGCGTCAAACCAGCCCGTTCTTCTCGGACGACCCGTCGTTGTCCCAAATTCGCCGCCCTTGTTCCGGATCAGCTCGCCGACCTCGTTTTCCAGCTCGGTCGGGAAGGGTCCCTTTCCGACACGGGTGGTATACGCCTTCGCGACGCCGATAATGTCGTCGATCAGCATCGGACCCACACCCGTCCCGACGCAAACGCCCGCCGAAAGGGGGTGCGAGGAGGTGACATAAGGGTAGGTTCCGAAGTCAATATCGAGAAGAGTCGCCTGCGCGCCCTCGAACATGATCTGCTTTCCGCTTTTCGCCGCGTTGTAGACGAGGACGGAAACGTCGTCCACGTACTGCGCGAGTCGCTTTCCGTAAGCGGTATATTCCTCGATCACCGCGTCGAGATCGTGCGGCTCCCCGCCGTAGACCTCGGTAATGATCTTATTTTTTAAGGTACCGGTCGAGCGCACCTTTTCCGCAAAAATTTCGGGGTGAATCAGATCGTACACGCGGATCCCGCAGCGCTCGTATTTATCCATGTAAGCGGGGCCGATCCCGCGCTTGGTGGTGCCGATGTCGCTGTTTCCCCTGAATTTTTCGGAAAGTCCGTCGAGCGTGATATGCCACGGCATCACAACGTGCGCCCGCGGATCGATCTTCAGACGATCGAACGAAACGCCCCGCGCTCCGAGCGTGTCAAGCTCTCCGACGAAATCCTTCGGATCGAGCACGACGCCCGCCCCGATCAGGCAAAGCGTATTCTCATAAAGGATTCCCGAGGGGATCAGGTGCAGCTTATAGGTTTCCCCGTTGTTGACGACGGTATGACCCGCGTTGTTCCCGCCCTGTGAACGAACGACAACGTCCGCCTTCGAGGCGATGATGTCGATGATTTTTCCTTTTCCCTCGTCGCCCCACTGTGTTCCGACTACGATGCTTGCCGGCATTGTTGACCATTCCTTTCCGTTCGGTGGATTGCTTGGCGGAAGCGCCGCCAAAAGACCGTAACTATTATAGCAGAAAAAGCGCGGGATTGCAAGCGGTTTCGGAATATTTTTGCAAAAAATCGGTGTGTTGTCCATAAATACGGTTCACATCTATGGACAACACAGAAAAAATTCTCCCCATTTTTTGATTTATTATTGAAAAATTTAACATTCTATGATATACTGAAAAAAACGCAAAAAAGAACATGTTCTCATAGGAAAAAGCATACCTCTTTTCGGTCTCTTTTGTCCCCCGCGTCGTCAGATTTTTTTAAACAACCGGCATTCCCGCAAATTTTTCCCGGCAGAAAACAAAATCCGCGCACAAATCCAATGAACACAAGCTCTTACGGCAGGAGAAAGCGTTATGGAACTTTATTATCTTTGGCTGGTTCTTTTGATGAAGCCCGCAAACCCCGCGCTTCATACCGTGATCGGGCATTACGGCAATGCGGAGGCGGCTTACCGCGCGATCAGCGGCGGCGATCTCTCGTGTCTCGACGAAAATCAAAAATCGTCTCTTTCGGGCATTCCGCTTAATCGGGCGGAGGAGATCGCGGCGTTTTGCGAACAAAGCGGTTACGGGATTCTTTGTATCGAAAGCGAAAGCTATCCCGCCCTTCTCAAGGAGATCTACAATCCGCCTGTCGTTCTTTTTTACCGGGGAACGCCCGAATGCCTGCGGGATCGTCTCTGCGTGACCGCCGTCGGCTCCCGCGCGATTACGCCGTATATCGAAAGGCTTTGCGCGAAAGTCTGCGCCGATCTCTCGAGCCGCGGCATCGTACTCGCGAGCGGCATGGCGCGCGGAGTGGACAGCGCCGTTCATTACGCCTGCGTCCGCCGGAACGCGCCGACCGTCGGCGTTCTCGCCTGCGGAATCAATTACGACTACCCGAAGGGAAGCGGAGAGCTGCGCGAACAGATCGTCCTAAACGGAGGCGCGTACTTTACCGAGCTTCTTCCGGGAACTCCGCCGTCTCCCGACTATTTCCATGCGAGGAACCGCATTTTGGCGGGACTTTCCCGCGGAACGGCGGTCTTTCAGGCGGGCGCCGCGAGCGGCGCGCTCATTACCGCGTCCTACGCGGCGGACGAGGGTCGGGACGTATTCTGCGTTCCCCCGCCCGATATTTTCGATCCGCGCTATTCGGGCGTGGTAAAATTTCTTCGGGAGGGAGCGATCCCGCTGTTCAATCACGACGATATTTTGAACGAATATACCGCATATCTCGAAAGCTGAACCGGAAAAGGTATACCGAAAAAAACAAATTACAGCTTATTTATCACAAAAGCACGGCATATTATACTCGGCGCTGCTGCAAAACAATCGTTTTGCAATGAAGGACGGTATAAAGTAAACTTATTTCACAGAAAGGAAGAACCCCATGAAACGAATGAAAAAAATGACCGCGCTCCTGCTTTCCGCCGCCATGCTCGCCTCCTGCGGCACAACAGAAGAACCCGCGGGAACCGCGGCGCCCCCCGCGCAGAACGAAACGGAAGCAACGCCCGCCGCCACCGGCTCGACCCCCGCGCCGCTCTCGAATCCCGTCGCGGTAGACGAAAACGGCGATGTCGATATGGAGGTCGCGCTCGCCTATGAAACCGATTTCGACGCGCTGTTAAAGTCGCTCGACGAAAAGACCGTCGGCGAGGGAGAGACCGTCTCCGACCAGACCAATGAAAAAACGCAGGCGCTTTACGACTGGCTCCGCGAGAATTACGAAAAAAACATCATCACCGCACAGCAGGTGAGCGGAAAAAAACAGACGGAGGATCTCGTCTATTATCTCGAAAGCGAGGATCTCCCCGCGATCAAGGGCTTTGACTTTATCTTCACGACGACGAACAACGACAATCCGAGCGAATGGACGGAAATGGCGATCGACTGGCACACGAAATCCAACGGAATCGTCGCGTTCTGCTGGCACTGGAACGTTCCGATCGACGTCGATCAGGGCATAGATACCCAAGCCAAGGCGTTCTACTCGGAAAACATCACGAATTTCAGCCTGCAAAACGCGGTAACGCCCGGAACAAAGGAATACGAGGTCGTGATCCACGATATTGACAGAATCGCGATCGAGCTGCAGAAGCTGGAAGCGGCGGGCGTGCCCGTCCTTTGGCGTCCGCTTCACGAGGCGAGCGGAAAATGGTTCTGGTGGGGCGTGGCAAACCGCGAGATCGCCGAGGGCGAATATTATCAGAAGCTCTGGTACATGATCTACGACCGTCTCGAAAATTACCATAAGCTTACGAACCTGATCTGGGTGTGGAACGGGCAGAGCAAGCATACGCAGGTTCACCCGAACACCTACGACATCTCGGGAACCGACGTTTATCCGAGCTCCGAGGATCATTCCGCGCAGGAAAACAAGTACGACGAATTAAGCAAGATCACCGAGGAGGGAAAAATGCTCGCGCTGACCGAGGTGGGCTATATTCCCGATCCCGACGAGCCCGCGACCTTAAACTGGCTTTTCTTCATGCCTTGGAACGGTGAATTTATCTATAAAGAAACCGACGTTTTCGGGATCCCGAAGCTTAACGCCGAGAAAATGAGCACGGAATTCTTCAAAAAAGTGATGACGCATGAAAATGTCATTACCTGGTCGGAGCTTCCCGATTGGGGCGGAACCGAACGGAACCTGCCCGAATCCATTCAGGGCAACCTGTTTTATATCAATCAGTCAAAGGCGCAGGAATAAAGGAGCGGTATCATGACAGTTACCTTAAACGCCGGAAACGTCACGGCGGTCATCGACACAAGGGGCGCGGAGCTGAAATCCTGCGCCGTCGGCGAACGCGAGCTGATGTGGTGCGGCGATGAAAAATACTGGGGAAAGACCTCCCCGTTCCTGTTTCCGATGATCGGGAATCTCCGCGGGGGAAAAACGATCATCGGCGGAAAGGAATACGCGATCCCGAAGCACGGCTTCGCGCGGGACAACGAGTTTTCTGCCGTAAAATCGGGAGAATCGGAGGCGGTATTCCTCTTCGAGTCGAACGAGGAAACGAAAACGCGTTTTCCCTTTGATTTTACCGTTTCGCTCACGTATCGGCTCCTGTCCGACGGGCTGGAAATTCTGTATCACGTGACAAACCGGTCGGACGAAAAAATGCCCTACTGTATCGGCGCGCACCCCGCGTTCGCGATCGAGGGGGCGTTTGACGAATGCCGTCTCGAATTCCCGCAGGACGAAACGGTCAGAAGCCCGATCATGAACCTCGATACCCGTATGTGGGGCGATCACGACCGCGTGTCAAGGCTCGAGAACGAGCGCGTCTTCCCGCTGAGCTTCCCCCTGTTCGACCACGACTGCGTTTACTTCGATACGATCCGCTCGAAAAGCTGTTCCCTGATCTTCGGGTCGGGAGCGGGCGTTTCGGTAAGCTGGAACGGCTTTGAAACGCTCGGGGTCTGGACGCCCGATCATAAAAACGCGCCGTTTCTCTGCATCGAACCGTGGTGCGGCTGCGACGATTACGATACCGACCGCGGGATTTTCGCCGAAAAGCGCGGAATACAGTCCGCCGATCCGGGAGAGACTAAAGAATATCGCCTGAAAATTCAAGCGGTTTGAACGGAATAAGAGGAAAGGATCATAAATATGAGGAAGAAAGAGCTTTTAAAAATTCTCGAAAAAATGACGATAAAGGAAAAGGTCGGACTTCTTTCGGGAAAGGACGGCTGGAACACCAAGCCCGTAAAGCGGCTCGGGATTCCCTCGATCATGATGACGGACGGACCGCACGGTCTGCGCAAGCAGCGCGAGGGAGACGATCTCGGGATCGGGAACAGCGTCCCCGCGACCTGTTTTCCGACCGCCTCCCTGCTCGCCTGCTCGTGGGACAGGGAGCTTGCCGAAAAGCAGGGGCGGGCGATCGGCGAGGAAGCGCTCGACCAGAACATTCAGATCGTCCTCGGCCCGGGAAACAACATCAAGCGCTCGCCGCTCTGCGGGCGGAATTTCGAGTACTTCTCGGAGGATCCGTTCCTTTCGGGAAACATTGCCGCCGGACTGATCGAGGGGATCCAGAGCAAGGGAGTCGGCACCTCCTTAAAGCATTTCGCCGCCAACTCGCAGGAAACGGATCGTCTCGTCATTAACGAGCGCATTTCGGAGCGCGCGCTCCGCGAAATCTATCTCGCCTCCTATGAAATTCCCGTAAAAAAAGCAAAGCCGACCACGCTGATGTGCGCGTACAATAAGATCAACGGCGACTATTGCTCGCAGAGCAAGTGGCTGCTGACCGACGTTCTTCGGAAGGAATGGGGCTTCCGCGGGGTCGTGATGTCCGATTGGGGCGCGGTAGATAACCGTCCGCAGGGCATATACGCGGGACTGGATCTTGAAATGCCCTCCTCCGGCGGAAGAAACGACAAGGAAATCCTGAAATCCCATAAAGGCGAAAAAACGGTCATGAAAACGGTCGATCAGCGCTTCAGCGGAAGGCTTACCGAAAAGCAGATCGACGCGTGCGCGGAGCGTATGCTGAACCTGATTCTCACGCTCGACCGGAAGCGCAGCGGAAAAAAATGCGACTACGACGCGCACGGCGAGCTTGCCGCCGAGATCGCGCGGGAATGTATGGTGCTGCTGAAAAACGACGGACTGCTCCCCCTCTCCGAGGACATGAGGATCGCCGTGATCGGCGAAATGGCGGAGCGCCCGCGCTATCAGGGCAGCGGCAGCTCGCAGGTCAACGCCCACACGGTCGTAAAGCCGCTCGACGAGATCAAAAAATACGCGCAGGTCGACTACGCAAAGGGCTATTCCCTCGACGACGATACCGATCTCTCGAAAATCGACGAAGCGGTAAAGACCGCCGAGGGGAAGGACGCGGTCGTGATTCTGGCGGGACTTCCCGACAGCTATGAATCCGAGGGCTTCGACCGCACCCACCTGAATATTCCCGAAAGTCACACTGAGCTGATCCGCCGGGTAAGCGAAGCGAACCCCAAGACCGCCGTGGTGCTCTGTAACGGCGCGCCGGTCGTTATGCCCTTTTTAGGGCAGGCGTGCGCCGTTCTCGAGGCGTACTTAAGCGGACAGTCGGGCGCGCGGGCGATCGCGGAGATTTTATTCGGAAAAGCCAACCCCTCGGGAAAGCTTGCCGAATCCTTCCCCCGCGCGCTCGAGGATAACCCCTCCTATCTGAACTTCCGCGGGAACGGCGAGACAGTCGATTACGGCGAGGGCGTTTTCGTCGGCTACCGCTATTACGAAAAGAAAAAGCTGCCCGTCCTCTTTCCGTTCGGACACGGGCTTTCGTACACAAACTTCGCCTACTCCGACCCGGTCGTTTCGGAAAAGAAGATCGGAGAAAACGACGTGCTGACCGTTCGCCTCAAGGTGAAAAACACGGGAAATTTCGACGGAAAGGAGATCGTCCAGCTTTACGTAAAGGAGACCTCTCCCCGTATCCTTCGCCCCGTTAAGGAACTGAAGGGCTTCGAGAAGATCGTTTTGAAAATCGGCGAGGAAAAAACGGTCGAATTCCGTCTCGACCGCCGCGCGTTCGCCTACTGGGACGAAACCGAGCACCGCTGGCGCGTGGACAGCGGGAAATTTGAAATTCTGATCGGCGCGTCCTCGGCGGATATCCGCATTTCCGAGGAAATTGAAGTGATCGCCGAAAATCCGCCGAAAAAGCTCACGATTTACAGCTCCTTCCGCGATCTTCGGCTTCACCCGAACGGCGCGCAGGCGGCGGCGGAAATTCTGAAGCTGATGGAAAAGAAGGAAAGCGAAGTTGCCTCCGACGACGAAAAGGACGCGCTTTTGTCCCTCGACTGGTGCATTCTCCGCAACATCGTGACCATGTTCGGCGCAAAGCTCCCGATCACAAAGCTTCAGAAAATGCTCGACGCGGTCAATAAAAAATCGTGACGGACTTCATCGGAACAATCGATTTCGCGATCCTCGACGCGATTCAGGATACGCTCCGCTGCGGCGCGGCGGACGCGGCGATGGCGGCGGTTTCCCGAATCGGCGGGGGCATGATCTGGATCATGATCGGAATCACGCTCCTCTTCTTTAAAAAATACCGTTTTTGCGGGATCGCCACGCTGTGCGCTATGGCAGCCGCCCTGCTGCTGACGGAATTCGCGGTGAAGCTTCTGGTGCTGCGCGAGCGCCCGTATCTGCTGAATCCCGAGATCGTCCTTGCCGTAAGCGAGCCGTCGGGAACGTCCTTCCCCTCCGCGCATACGTCAACCTCCTTCGCTTCGGCGGTTCCCCTTTTTCGTGGAAATCGCCTTTGGGGAATCCTCGGCTGCTGCTTTGCCGCGCTCGTCGGATTCTCGCGGCTTTATTTATATGTACATTTTCCGAGCGACGTTCTGGCAGGCGCCGTTCTCGGCGTCGGAATCGGGCTTCTGTTCTCGTTTCTTTTTGAAAAGGCGGGACGGAAGCTCCCGCGGAAAGGCAGGGATCGGATTTGAGGATTTCCGTATTTCTGGAGCATTTGCTTGAAGCGGAGAAACAAAGCGGACTGCCTCTCAGTTCGGTTCTCCGCGCCGTCCGCGGATTCGGGATTTCCGGCGCGGAGGTCGATTATGAGCGGCTCGCGGAAAACCCGCAGCTTCCTTGGCTTCTCCGCGAAAACGGACTGGAAATTTCCTGCGTATACGCCTTTTTTGATTTCGCGCACCGCGATGAGTCAAAGCGCGCTCACACCGTTCTGAAAACGCTCGAAAGCTGCGGCGCAAGGCTTCTCATGGCGATTCCGGGGTTCTTTTCTCCCGAGGATGAACGAAAAGCCGCGCTGGAACGAATGATCGGCGGCATGGAAAGACTGATCGAATCCGCCGAAGCGGTCGGGATCGGGGTCTGCTTAGAGGATTTCGACGACCGCTCCGCCCCCTTTTCGACGATCGGCGGGCTGAACGGCTTTCTGGAGCGTCTCCCAAAGCTCGGCTGCGCCTTCGATACGGGGAATTTCCGCTATTCGGAGGAGAGCGAAACGGAAGCGTTCCGACTCCTTCGGGATCGGATCGTTCATGTGCACTGCAAGGATCGGCACTTTTCCCCGAACCGACCGAACGAAGAGGAAAAACGGACGCTCGGCGGAAGAAAGATGTATCCCGCCGCCGTCGGAACGGGCGCGCTCCCGATCGGTACAATGGTAAAAACGCTTCTTCGGACGGGGTACCGGGGCTGGTTCGCGATCGAGCATTTCGGCTCGGCGGATCAGCTGAGCGACGTCGAAAAGTCGGCTGAAAATCTAAAGGGGTGGAACGATGATCACCGTAACCGTATGGAATGAATATATCGCGGAGCGCGAAAGCGAAGCCGTCCGAGCGATCTACCCGAACGGGATTCACGGCTGTATCGGCGGATTCCTCGCGGAACAGGAGGATCTTACCGTTCATTACGCGACGCTCGATATGCCGGAGCAGGGGTTGAGCGAAGCGCTCCTCGAACAGACCGACGTACTGATCTGGTGGGGACACCGCGCGCACGATCGGATCGGCGACGAAACGGTTGAGCGCGTAAAACGGCACGTCCTTCGGGGAATGGGGCTGATCGCGCTTCACTCCGCGCATCACAGCCGGATCATGAAAGCCCTCCTCGGAACAACGCTGAACCTGCGCTGGAAGCACGGCGAGCAGGAACGGCTTTTTTGCGTCAATCCGTCCCACCCGATCGCGGCGGGGATCCGCGAGCCCATTTTTCTCGAAAAAGAAGAAATGTACGGCGAATTTTTCGACATTCCGAAGCCGGACGACGAAATTTTTCTCGGCTGGTTCTCGGGCGGGAATGTGTTCCGAAGCGGGGTGACCTTTACGCGCGGATTCGGAAGGATTTTTTATTTTCAGCCGGGACACGAGGAATATCCGACCTACCGGAACCCGCAGATCCGCCGAATCCTCCTGAACGCGGTGCGCTGGGCGGCGCCGAACGAAAAACTTTCCGCCGATTACGAATGTACCGCGGAATAATGGATAAAATAAGGAACGAAAAAATACTTTCGTTCCTTTTTGTTTTTCACAAGGAAGGAGCGCTTTCGGAAAGGGAAAAACCATGATTCATGCCGCTATGTTCGACACAAAGGCTTACGACAAGTCCGCCTTTGAAAAAGTGACGGAAAATACCGAGATCAAGCTGAAATGCTTTGAGGCAAAGCTGAACGAGGACACCGCCGAGCTTGCGAAAAATTATGACGTCATTATCGCCTTCGTCAACGACGACATTTCCTCAGCCGTAATCGACTCGCTCGTCAAAAACGGCGTAAAGCTGATCGCCATGCGCTGCGCGGGCTTTAACAACGTGGACGTAAAGTACGCCGAGGGAAAGATCCCGATCGTCCGCGTCCCCGAATACTCCCCCTACGCGGTGGCGGAGCACGCGATCGCCATGCTCCTCACGAGTATTCGAAGAATTCACAAAGCCTATATCCGGACGAGGGATTTTAATTTCAGCCTAAACGGTTTCACGGGCTTTGATCTTCACGGAAAGACCGCGGGCGTGATCGGAACGGGAAAAATCGGACGCTGCTTTATTGACATCTGCCGCGGCTTCGGCATGAACGTCATCGCCTACGACCCGTACCCCGTCAAGGACGGCGGGATCGAGTACGTCGAGCTGAACGATTTATTCCGCCGAAGCAATATCATTTCGCTGCACTGTCCCCTTACGCCGCAAAACAAGCACATTATCGGCGCGGAATCCATCGAGCTGATGAAAAAGGGCGTCGTTCTGATCAATACCTCGCGCGGCGCGCTCATCAATACCGACGCGCTCATCAAGGGGATCAAATCGAAAAAGATCGGAGCCGCCTGCCTTGACGTATACGAGGAGGAATCCGACCTGTTTTTCGAGGATTACTCGGGGCATATCGTACAGGACGATACCTTAGCGCGGCTGATCACCCTGCCGAACGTGCTGATCACATCTCATCAGGCGTTCCTGACCGAAGAGGCGCTCGGCAATATCGCCGACACGACGGCGGAGAATATATTGGCGTTCTTCCGCGATCATGCGCTCACCAACGAGGTAAAAGTGCCTCATTAACTTAAGGTTCTTACCCCCGACGGAAAAGCACCGATCCGTCGGGGCGAACCGTAATTTCGATCTTCTCGTAATAAGCGTTTGCCGTCCCGCCCGAAGAATCGGGAAGATAACGCTTATCGCAGAGAATCTCCCTTCCCGCGCCCGAGGGCTCGCGATTCTTCCGATACCCGCCGATCACGGCAAAATCGGCGTTCGCCCTTTCCTCCGCCGAAAGAAGCGCGAGCCTGACTCCGTATACGTCAAGCGTCACGATCCCGTCCAGAACCGTGACCGTATACTCGCCGTTCACATGATAGACGCGGTCGGGATCGTCGGGAAAATGAAGCTCGATCGGCTCGACCGACGAAAACTCCTTCCGATTGTTTTCCTTTTCCGCCGATACGCACAAAAGCGCCGTATTTCGCCCCGCCGCGGCTTCCAAAAGCTCATTCCCGATCCTTGCGCCGTCCGAACCGGCGAGCGCCGAAAGCCCGCTTTTGCTTTCGATCAGAATGAGCGCGTCCGACCCGTCGGAATATACCGTGAGCCGAACATTGTCCCAGTTCGCGGTCGTTTCCGAAACGGAGAAGGTCATCAGTACGCAAACCGACAGGAGCACAAGCTTCGCCGCTTCGCGAAAGCGAAATGTCCAAAAAAACAAAAGGAAAACACCGACCACGGTAAGCCCGATCAGGATCGGCACAGCCTCCCCCTCCAGCGCGGCATAGCCGAACCAAAGCCCGCCGAGCGCGCGGATCACGGCGATCATCGCCTTCGCCGCCAGCCCCGCGGGGAGCAGGAGCATTTCCGCCAGAAGCCCGCCCGACGCCGCCAGCGCGAGCATCAGCAGCAGGATCGGCAGGAACAGCGGATAAACCAGAAGCGACGCGATCGGCGAAAGAAGCGAGATCCCGCCGAAGCAAAGCACGCTCACGGGCGAGGTGCAGACCACCGCGCAGACCGAGGTCAGAAGCGCTTCCTTCGGACGGCGAAAACGCGGTTTTCGGATCATGGCGCGGCAAGCCCTCGGCGCAAGCGCGCCCGTACCGAGCGTTCCGAGAATCGAAAGCCACAATCCGAGATCGCGGCAGGCGCATGGCTCAAAAAGAGTGATCAGAAGCACCGCCAGTCCAAGCGTATGCGCCATTTCGGTCCTTCGGCGGAGCGGCTCCGCGCCGCAGCAAAGGAGAAGCATCAGTCCCGAACGCGTGACCGACGCGGTCATTCCGAAAAAGATCATCAGGATAACGATCAGCGCGGCGGTAAGCCCGAAACGCAGCAATACCCGCCGCTTCGCGAATATTCCGATCACCGCGGCTGACGAATACACGATCAGCGAGAGGTGCATTCCCGACACAGCGGTCATGTGGGACAGTCCGGCTCTTTTTAAATAAACCGATAGGGACGGCGAAAGCCCCGAGCGGTCGCCGAAAAACATCGCGCGGATCAGTCCGCCCTCATCGCCGTTCAGGATCCCGCCGATCCGCCCGCGAAGATATACGGAAAATTCCTTCGGAAGACGGAGAAGCGAAAATTCCGCCTTCCGGATCACTTTTGGCACGTCGGCGGCTCGCGCCTTCAAAAAGATTCCCTCCGAAAACGCATAGTCCGATTCCGAAAAATCCGCACTTTCACGGAAATCCGAAAAAACCGCCCGAAACGAAACCGTATCGCCCGGGCTTGCGCCGAAATCCGGCGTATACAGCATGACACGGATCGGAACCCCGTCCGCGCTTCCCTCGACGGTCAGCCGCACCGTATCGTTATCGGGATAGGTGCATTCCGAAACCGTCCCCGTCACAAGCGCCGTACTTCCGATAAAACCGCGCTGCGGCTCGATCACGGTAAGCCGAAAAAGCCCGAACGCGAGCATTGCCGCGGCGAGCGTACCCGCGATCCAAAGCGCCTCCCGCTTTTTCAGCAGGAATAAAAGCGTCCCCAAAAGAAAAAAGAGTGCCGATAAAAACAGACACCCCAGCGCATCAAGATAAGAGGCGGAGAAAAGCCCCAGAAAATACAAAAATCCGACCTTTCCGCCAATCCGCCCGCTCATGGCGCTTCCTCCAAAACAGCCATCCTTTTGCGCCCGATCGTATCCGGTGAAGCGCAAAGGATCATTCTTAGAGCTTATCCTATAAGGACCTTACTTCATGATTCCGGCAGCTCGGATATATTCTCCCAGATTTATCGTCTCATTCCGAATGTCAATCATTCCGAGCGGCTCCGGGACGGAGGGATCGGGCTCCTTCTTCCTTCCGGAAACGGAAAAGACCAGATAGGGAATCTTCCGAAACTCCGCCTTTCGGTAAAGCGCCTGAAAAAAGTAACAGCGAAACCCGCTGTAAACGTCTTCGCCGAAAACAAACAGCTTCGGCTTAACCCCCTTTTTCTTCAGACGATGAATGACCTCCGCCGTCGGCTCGCAGTAAATGATCCGAAGCTTTTCCCGAAGCTCCTCGCTTAAATTATTTTCAAGATAGACAAAGCATTCCGAAACCCTTGAAAAAACCACCACGGCGGGAAGCGGAGCGGGACGCGCCTGCCCTCTCTCCGAAAAAATTTTCCCGAATTGATCGTCGCGAACCGGAA
Organism: uncultured Ruminiclostridium sp.; assembly: GCA_964553625.1. Lineage (GTDB taxonomy): Bacteria > Bacillota > Clostridia > Oscillospirales > Ruminococcaceae > Ruminiclostridium_E. The sequence goes on along the minus strand of CAZKKZ010000006.1, from coordinate 44,180 downwards.
TGAGAAAAGCGCTCGGCGAGATCAGGGCGGCGATATGAAGGTGATTTCGCTGACCCATGAGATAAATCGGAACGCGCTTTTTGGCTGAATACGCGTAAACCTCCCGACAAACCGAGGTATCCGCTCTCTCGTCGCGCCCCAGCACCAGAACAATCGCGCCAAAGCTCTTTTCCGGCTTCCGAAGAAACCCCGGATCCGTATTTTCGGCATAAGCGGAATCAACCAGATCGGCATAAATCCGCATCAGCGTAAGACAGCGCCGCTCATTCTCTCCGACCCATAAAACCGCAGGTTTCTTCATTTTCCGCGCATTCCTTCCGTTTTTAACCGTCAAAAAACCGTTTATTTCTTAATGGCAAGATCGCTCGGCGTAAGCTCATAGGTAACCGTCGTAAAATCCCCGACCGCCGTGATTCCCTGAACCAGCCAGTCGATCTTGCGGATCCCCGAGAAGGACATACGCTGTCCCTTATCGACCATGATCTCATTGTCACGGTTCTTGATCTCGCCCGTAAAGATGTATGCCTGTCCGCTTTTAATATAATCGTAAAGCTTTGCGCAAATTTCCGTTGTTCCCTCCCGGCAGTTCTCCGACAGATCCAGAAAGCGCGCCGTTCCGGCAGCGATCCCGCCTTCGTTTACCGAAGAAACAAAAACCTCCGCGCAAATCGCGCGCACCGCGTCCACAATGAAGGTCGAGGCGTTAAAGAAGAAGCCGGTAAGGTAATTGTCGGGGATCAGCTCGGGGAGATCGCAGGAATTCGCGATCACCTTTACCCCGCGCGAAGCCGCGTATTCCGCCGCGTGATCCGTTTCCGTATAGCACATGATCACGTCGCTTCCCTGCTCGATCAGATCGTCCACAGCCGCCTCGATCTGCGCGTGATCGTTCGACCATACCCAGTTCAGCCGAACGTCCGTCTGCACGCCCCAGATCTCCTTCGCGCCGAGAACGTAGCCGTCCACGACGCCGTACGCGTTATACGAGCTCGGATCGGCAACGATCCCGAGCACGTCCGTTTCGGTATTATACGCCGCCGCGATCCCGCAGACGCTCGCGGTCTGATAAAGCTCGCCGCCGAAGCTCGACAGATTAAAAGCGTTCGTCGAGCCGCCGAAATTGATAAAATAAGTCTCAGCCGCCGCCTTCGCCTCTTTTACGATCGAATTGTTAAAGCGGGGACTGCACGAAACGATAATATTACAGCCGTTTTCCTGAAGCTCATAGACCGCCGCGGGAATCTCCGACACAAGCACGTTCTCGATATAGCAGGTCTCCAGACCGAGCGTTTTTTCGATCTGCATCCGGGCGTTTTCAAAAATTTTCGCGGTCGATCCCTCTCCGACGCCGAGATTATAGAGAAAACCGACCTTATAGACCGTTTTTTCCTCCTCCGGCTCGGCGGCGATCATATTCCCCTCCTCGTCGGTCACGGGCGTACCGTTTTCGTCCGTAACGGCGGTAGCGGCGGGATCGCTTTCGTCAGTCTGTACGGGCTCTTCCTCGGGACTGCAGCCTCCCGCCCCCAGCAGGAAGCACGCGCACAGCAAGACCGCCGCATATTTTTTCAGACTTTTCATTATTGTGATCATTCCTTTCCGCAGAAATGAAATTTACTCCGATTTCTTCCGAAAAAGCCTTCGCTTTCTCGTGCCGAATACCTATATTATATCATAATGGCGCAAAAAAGGCAAGGGTAAAATCGCTTGATCGGGGAATTTTTTTCTTTTTCGAGCCGATTTTCCCCCAAGCGAAAGGATAAAAAAGCCCGTTCTCAAAAAAACACACACTTTTTTCAAATTTAATTTGATTTTTTCATGGAACAATGATATAATAGAGATGTTTTACGGCAATCGGTCATGAAACAACCGAGAAAAAAGAAAAGCCGCTCAAAAGAAAGGAATTTTGCATGAAACAAAAAATAATCCCGATCCTTCTCGCGGGGGCGATGCTCCTGAGTCTTACCGCCTGTAACACGGAAAGCGCGGACACAACCGCGCCCTCCGATTCGGAAAACCCGTCCTCCGCTTCCTTCGCCGCGTGGGATCGGATCGACCGAGACCTCATTGTCGCTTCCGTGGAAAACGCGGAAAATCCTGACGATTTCAACATTACCTTCGGCGATTTTTACAGCGAATATCTCTATTATCTGCTTTCCTACGGGATCGAGGACGACATGAGCGACGCCTACCGCGACGCGTGCAGGGGATTTCGCGAGGAGATCATCAACTATCTCCAGTTTGAACATATCTTCCTGAAAATCGCGGAGGAAAAGGGCGTCGGCGCTTCCTCGCTGACCGAGAGCGAGCTTTCGGAGATCCGCGCGAACGCCGAGACCGCGGAGAATAATTTCCGCTCGAAATATTACGCCGCCGCCGTCGAGGAGCTTGGCGAGGACGCCGCCGAGGACGCAGTCAAAAAACGGCAGGAGGAGCTTCTGAACGCCGATCTGAGCCGCGCGGAGCTAACGCCGGAAATCTTCACGAAATGGGAACGCAATAACTTTATCCAGAACAAGCTTGCCGCGCTTCTGACCGAAAACATCGAGGTCACCGAGGACGAGATCGACCAAATGTTTGAGGAATATGTACAGATGGCGAAGGACGCGCTCGCTTCCGATCCGCTGAGCTATGAGTCGAACCAGACCTATACCTGGATCTATATTCCCGAGGGAACAAGGCTCGCCGATCAGATTCTGTTCCTCTTCGACGAGGAAACAAGGCAGGCGATTACCGACGCGAGAAACGCGGGAAACGACGAGGAAGCGGATCGGCTCCGCGAACGGGCGTATGAGGAACAGCTGAAGGAGCGCACGCAGGCGCTTCTCGACCGTATCGCGCAGGGAGAGGATTTTAACGCGCTTCAGGCGGAGCTGAACGAGGACGGCGCGGACGATCCCTACGCCGTAATCGAGGGCGCGAAGAGATATGTCTCCGAATTTACCGAAGCGACCTTCTCGATCGCGGAGATCGGCGGCGTTTCCGAGCCCGCCGTCAGCGATTACGGCGTACACGTGATTCAATACGCGGGAGACGCGTCCGTAACCGACGAGGATCTCGCGGAGATCCGCCAAAGCATGAAGGAATTCCTGATCGCACAGGAGCAGAATTCCATTCAGCAGGCGGCGTATGAGGAGTGGCTCGCGCGTTTTCCTTATGTGGTGAACTACGATATTTTACAGCTGAACGAGACCGGCTCGGAGGAGGAGCCGAACGGCGACCTGTCATAAAAAAGAAAAAGCGGCATAAAATAAAAGAATACAACACCGAAAGGAAGAAAACAAAATGAAAGTTATCGCGTTGAACGGAAGCCCCCGAAAAAACGGGAACACCTACCTCTCGCTCAAAACCGTCTGCGGCGTTCTGAACGAGGAGGGAATCGAAACCGAGATTTTAGATGTCGGCTCGCTCAAGCTCACGGGCTGCCGCGCCTGCGGCGGGTGCGCCAAGCTCGGAAGGTGCGTGCTGGACGACGGACTGAACGAGCTTTCCGAAAAGATCGCCGCGGCGGACGGACTGATCGTCGGGTCGCCCGTCTATTACGCGGACATTAACGGGACGCTCAAATGCTTCCTCGACCGCTTTTTCTACGCATACGGCTCAAAAATGCGGTTTAAGCCCGCCGCCGCGGTCGTCGTGCTCCGCCGAAGCGGCGTAACCCACGCGTATCAGACGATCTACAACTATTTCACGATTACCGAAATGCTCATCACCCCGACGACCTACTGGCCGGGCGTACACGGCCGCCTCCCCGGCGAGGCGGAACAGGATCTCGAGGGAATCTCCGTCGCGCGGGGAATCGGGCGGAACATGGCGTATCTGTTAAAGCTTCGCGCGGAAAGCGCGATCCCCCTTCCCGAGCGGGAGGAAAAGACGATGTTCAATTACATACGCTGAAGAAAGGAATATTAAAATGCCCGAAAAGAAAATCCCCCAGAGAAACGAGATCGACGCGAAATATCAGTGGAACCTGACCGACCTTTTCCCGAGCGACCGCGCGTTTGAGGAAGCGCTCGAAAAAGCGGGAGCGTATCCCGAAAAAATTGCCGCTTACCGCGGAAGGCTCTCCGCCTCGGCGAAGGAGCTTCTCGCCTACCTCCGCCTTGACGACGAGATCACGGAAAAGGCGCGCGACCTGATCCACTACGCAAACCGCAAAAGCGACGAGGATACCCGCGTAAGCCTGTATTCGGGCTACTGCGAGCGCACCGAGGCGCTTCTGACCGCGATCGGGAGCGCGGCGGCGTTCGCCGTCCCCGAAATCCTGTCGATCCCGGACGAGAAAATGAAGCAATTCATGGACGAGGAGGAGGGGCTTCGGCTTTACGAGCTGTCCTTACGCCGTATTTTAAGCCGCCGCCCCCATATCCTTTCGCCCGAGGAGGAGCGCGTGATCGCCATGACGGGCGAAATGCGGAATACTCCCTCCTCCGTTTTTTCCATACTCGATAACGCGGACCTGAAGTTCCCCGACGCGGTCGATTCCGACGGAAAACCTCACGCCCTTACCCACGGAAGCTATATCCCGCTCATGCAAAGCGAGGATCGGGCGCTTCGGAAATCCGCCTTCGAGAACCTGTACAAAACCTATAAGGGCTTTGAAAACACCTATTCCGCCATTCTTTCGGGACACCTGAAAACCCTTTCCTTTTACGCGAATATCCGGAAATACGAAAATACGCTCGCGGCGGCGCTCGATTCGACCGAGGTTCCGCAGAGCGTTTATCACAGCCTGATCGGCGCGGTTCACGACAATATGGATCAGATGTACCGCTATGTCGCGCTTCGGAAAAAGCTGCTCGGCGTGGACGAGCTTCATTATTACGACCTCTACGCCCCCATGATCAGCAAGGCGGAGCGGAAGATCCCCTACGAGGAAGCGAAAAAGACGGTGCTTGAGGCGGTTCGCCCGCTCGGGGAGGAATATGTCCGAATCATGGCGGACGGCTTCGAGAGCGGCTGGATCGACGTGTACGAAAACGAGGGAAAATGCAGCGGCGCGTATTCCGCGGGCGCTTCGGTACACCCCTACGTCCTGCTGAACCACACCGACGATCTCCAGTCGGAATTCACGATCGCGCACGAAATGGGGCACGCGCTTCATTCCTATCTTTCCAACCGCCACCAGCCCACCGTATACGCCGAATATGAAATTTTCGTCGCGGAGGTCGCCTCGACCTTCAACGAATCGCTTTTAATGCAGTATCTGCTGAAAACCACGACGGAGAAGCGCCGCCGCGCCTATCTCATCAATTATTTTCTGGAGCAGTTCCGCACCACCCTCTACCGTCAGACGATGTTCGCGGAATTCGAGCTGAAGATCAACGAGGCGCAGGCGCGCGGAGAGGCGATCACCTCGGATTTCCTCTGCGACCTGTACGGCGAGCTGAATCGGCTGTATTTCGGGGACGGGATCGTTCCCGACGGGGAGATCCGGTACGAATGGGCGCGGATCCCGCACTTCTATTACAACTATTACGTATATCAGTACGCGACGGGCTTCGCGGCGGCGATCGCGCTTTCGCGGCGGGTATTAAGCGGCGGAGAAGCCGCGGCGAACGACTACCTCGGATTTTTAAAGAGCGGGAACTCGAAAACCCCCGTAGAGCTTCTGAAGGGCGCGGGCGTGGACATGACCGACCCGAGCGTAGTCGGCGACGCGCTGAAGCTGTTCGGGGAGCTGATCGACGAGATGGAGCAGCTTGCGGGCGAGCTGGACTGACCGCAGGGAAGCGATCGAAATTTAGCTGAGATTATTAAGAGACAGTTTTTATGAATGCAGGGGCGCTGCCCCCAAACCCCCGCAAACCTTTTGAAAAAGGTTTGATCGAAAACTTTTGTATTGCTTTTTCCGATGTTCTAAAAGCAAAAAATCTGTATTATTCGATGAGTTTTCAGCAAAAATGTCGAATATTACAGATTTTTTATTTCACGATACTTGTTAAAGCAATATTGCCTTTCGCTTCCTTTCGGCTACGAAAGGAAGCAGGGGGTATGGGGGACAGAGTCCCCCCCCCCGAAAAAGAATTTTTTCTCTTTCTTCTCTTTCAACAACCCGAGATTTAAAACTTCGCGAATTCCTGCGACCAGTAATAGTAGGTATTCGCCCCGACCTTTAAGACCGAAAGCCCGAACGCCACGCATTCGTAATTGGGATTCAGGATATTCTCGCGGTGCGACTCGGAATCCATCCACGCCTCAAAGACCTCGCCCGCCGTCTCAAACATATTCCTGCCGTAGGCGATATTCTCCCCGGCATAAAGATAGCTTACCCCGACGTCGGAAAACGCGGTATGGAAGCCCTCTCCGTTCGGACGGGTATGCGAATAGTACGACGAAAGCTCGATGGCACGGAGCGTCGAAACCTCATGGACGCGCGCGGAATACCACAATTCGTTCAGCCCGTTTTCCCGCCGCGCCTGATTCACGAGATTCAGCATGGTAATATAAACGGTATCGTCATTCGAGATCACGCCCCCTCCGATATTCGTAAACGGGGTCTTGGAGGTGCCCGACGTATTCTCCGGAACCGCCGTCGTCCGAACGGGAGCGGCGGTCGTGGTCGTAGTCGGCGGCGGCGCGGTCGTGGAGCGTACCGTCGGCGCGGCGGTCGTCGGAACAGTCGTCCGCGCCGTCGTTTCGGAGGTCGTTTCCTCGGGAGTCGGCTCGGTCCTCATTTCGGTTTCGGGGGTCGTCGTAATTTCCGTGGTGTTGATCAGGAGCGTTCCGCCCGCGCCGACCGCGAGATCCTCGGAATCGGTCGTATGCGGAGGAGCCGTTTCCGACTCGGTTTGGATCAGAAGCTCGGTCGGGTAAAGCGTTTCGTACAGATATTCGGGATCAAGCGTATGCTCCGGCTCGGGAGAAGCTTCCCCGAGATCGGCGGCGGTGACCGAAGCGCCCTCCTGAATGTCCGAAAAGCGGACGGGAACAGGATTCGGACGGTTCACGATCGCCGCCGCCGCGAGCGTGACCGAAAGGAGCGTACAGCAGGAAAGCCCGGTAATCATACCGCGCAGCATTTTCTTCTGTTTTCTGGTGAACTTGCGCAAGCCCGAGCCTCCCCTTCGTGCGAATTAATATGTTTCATTATACCATTGTAAAAAAATTTTGTCAATCCGCAACTTTTTCCTCTTTCCCGAAGTTTTATAGGTAGAAGGAGCTTTTCAAGACCATTCGGAAAGGAACAAATTTTATGAAGAAAAAAACGCTTGCCCTGCTTTGCGCGGCCTCTCTGCTGTGGAGCATGGGCGGCTGCCGAGAGCCGCAGCTCGACGCGCCGCCTCCGCCGGACAATACCGAACCTGCCGTTCAAACGGACGTGCAGACCTCTGCGCCTGCCCAAAACCAAAAAGAAAGCGGTGCCCCCGAACCGAACGAAGCAATCGTCTCTCCGCCGGGCGAGCCGACTGTTTTCCCCATGCTCTACCTGAATATTGAAGAAGCCGTCACGCCCGAAACGAAGGAGATCCGTGTTACCGCCATGTGCGGCACGGACGAACCGGTCGAAGCGGGAATCGGCGCGATCCTCGAAAAATACGAGAGCGGCGAATGGCGGACGATCCCACAAAAATCGGAAACCGTAACCGCCGACGGCGTTATCACAATCACGCCCGAAAGTCCTCACGTTTTTTCGATTTTCCCGGAAAATTACACCGAGCCGCTCGAGCTTTTGGGCGAATACCGCGTTTCCGTAGTTCTCGGGGATTCGGCGGAAACGATCGGCTTTACCGTGATCGAGGAGACCCCACCGCTTACCGCGGACGATATTGAAATGACGATCGAAGGGGGGAGCATCGTTCTCTTCGGCACAGAATGCCTGAATCTTCGCTACCGCTACGTCGGCGACGCGATTTACGCGGAATACGGCTTCGGCTGTGAATACACGCTCGAGAAAAAAGGGGAGGACGGAAGCTGGCGGACGGTTCCCTTTTCGGAGAACGCCGCGTTTAACGAGCTGGGCTACCTGATCGGGACGGAATCGCCGAATCAGTCAACGGGCGTTTCCCTTTCCGAGGACTTTTACGCCGAGCCGCTGACGACGGGTCAATACCGCGTGGTAAAGCCGATTAACGGGAATGTCACGCTGACCGCCGAGTTTGAGCTGGCGGAGGTTTACGAATTCCCGACCGTGGAGACGATCGCGGAGGAATCGGGATCCATGACCCTCGGAATCAATGAAATCCTCGCGGACGGCTTCGACTGTGCGCTTCCATGGCCGTATCCCGCGCATTATTTTGTGGAATGCGAGCCGACCGAGTACCCCGATTTCTGCGTCGGCGATACCATTGAGGTCGAATACGCGCCGATGTATCAAAGCGGCGAATGGGAATACCGACTTCTCCCGACCGCGATCCGCCCAAGCGATTATCACTTTGAGACCGTGGCTGACGCGAAGCCGGTGATCTACCTTTATCCCGAAAAAGAAACGGAAGTCGAGGTTCGGCTCGATTACGGCGGTCGGCTGACGGTGACTTACCCCGAATACCGGGACGGCTGGCGCGTGACGGCGAAGCCCGACGGAACCCTTACCGACGCGGACGGAAACGAGTATTCCTACCTGTTCTGGGAGGGCGCTTCGGATACGGCGTATGATTTCAGCGAGGGCTTTTGCGTGCAAGGCTGCGACACGGCGGAATTCCTGCGCGAAAAGCTTTCCCTGCTCGGACTGACCCCGCGGGAATATAACGAGCTGATCGTCTACTGGCTCCCGAAAATGAAGGACAATCCGTATAACGTGATCTCCTTCCAAGGGGAAGCCTATACCGACAACGCGGCGCTGTCGGTCTCCCCCGCTCCCGATACGGTGCTTCGCGTGTTTATGGCGTATTATCCGAGCGAAACGCCCGTAGCAATCCCCGAGCAGAAGCTGACCCCGACGGAACGGAAGGGCTTTACCCTTGTGGAGTGGGGCGGAGCGGAGCGCGGACAATAATTCCCGAAATTTTCTTCCCCGCGTATGACGCTTCCCGTTACGGTTACAATATTCGTAACGGGAAGCGTCTTTTTTTCGGGCAGGACGCTTCTCAAGAATCCGCGGGAAAGGAGGAAGCACATTGACCGATATTTTTCTTTTCGGCGACCCTTGCGACGATCGCTTGGGCGGAATGATCCGCCGCCGGCTCTCAAAAACCTATCGGGTCACCTACCTCACCGAAAGCCGCTTTCTTCGTCTCGGGCAGGGCTACGATCTGCTGTTTTATGACGGAAACCCGCGCGAGGTGGAGGGCGCGCCGGGCGCGGTCCTGATCTTAAAGCAAAACGCTCTGCTCCCCGAAGGTCTCCCCGAGGACTGTACCGCGATCATCAGCGCGGACAGCGAATCCCAGCGGAACGCCGTGCGCGAGCAGAAGCTCCGCACGATCGCCTGCGGCGTAAACGCGACGGCGACCGTCTCCTTTTCGAGCGAAACGGACGAGACGCTCGTCGTAACGCTCAACCGCGCCATTACCGCCCTTTCGGGAAAAGAAATCCAGCCCCTCGAAATTCCCGTTTTCAAGGAGGGGCTGGATCATGATACCTTAATGCGCTTCACCGCGCTTCGATTATTGCTCGACGATTTTGATTCCGAGCTTGGGAAGCTGTACTGATTACCCGAAGATCGCAAGCAGAACGCCCGCGGCGACCGCCGAGCCGATAACGCCCGCGACGTTCGGTCCCATGGCGTGCATTAAAAGGAAGTTCGAAGGATTTTCCTCCTGTCCGACCTTCTGCGAAACACGCGCCGCCATCGGAACCGCGGATACGCCCGCCGAACCGATCAGCGGATTGAGCTTTCCCTTGGAAAGAACGCACATCAGCTTTCCGAGCAGCACGCCGCACGCCGTACCCACGCAGAACGCGAGCAGACCGAGTACAATGATCAGAAGGGTTTCGACCTTTAAGAAGTTGGAAGCCGTCGCCGTCGCGCCGACCGTTACGCCGAGCATGATCGTAATAATGTTCATCAGCTCGTTTGAGGCGGTCTTTACAAGACGCTCGACCACGCCGCTTTCCTTAAACAGGTTCCCGAGCATCAGCATTCCGACGAGCGGCGCGGCGGAGGGAACGATAAACGCAACGATCACCGTAACCGCGATCGGGAAAATAACCTTTTCGCGCTTCGACACCTGACGAAGCTGTTCCATGCGGATCGCGCGTTCCTTTTTCGTCGTCAAAAGCTTCATGATCGGCGGCTGAATAACGGGGACAAGCGCCATATACGAGTATGCCGCGACCGCGATCGAGCCGAGCATTTCGGGCGCGAGCTTTGAGGTCAGATAGATCGCCGTCGGACCGTCGGCGCCGCCGATAATCCCGATCGAAGCCGCCTGTCGGAGCGAAAAATCAACAATGCCCGTTGCCGAAAGCGCGCACGCGCCGAGGAAGGTCAGGAAGATTCCGCCCTGCGCCGCCGCGCCGAGGAAAAAGCTCTTAGGATTCGCGATCAGCGGTCCGAAATCGGTCATACAGCCGATCCCGAGGAAGATCAGCGGCGGGAAAAGCTGCAGCTTTACGCCAAGATAGAGAATATCCAAAAGTCCGCCGTTATGCAGTACCTGCCCGAAATCAATATCGGTCGTCAGGAAAAATTCGGGGTGATAAAGCTCCGCTCCCGGGATATTCGTAAGCGCCATGCCGAACGCGATCGGAAGCAGAAGCATCGGCTCGTACTGCTTTACGATCGCGAGGTACATCAGCACGAACGAAATCAGAAGCATCAGCCCCTGCTGCCATGTGATGTTGCAAAACGCCGAGCTTTGCCAAAGGTCGGAAATTGTATCAAGAAATACATCAATCATGTCTGAACCCTCTTTGCTTTTCGTTTTATCGTCCTGATTTTAGGATAAGCCGCGCGTATTTTCCGCGATCCCCGCCGCGCTCCAGCCCGAGCGAACCGCCCGATCGCGCTTTTTCACGCCCGTGATCCGGTACTGCTTTCCCTCCGCCTCGCCGTAAGCGGCGACCGCGGCGGAAATAACGGCGATGATCTCCCCGTCGTCCTCATAAGCCTCCGCCGGCTCGTCCTCGATCTTATTTACGGCAGGCGCGGTCGCCGCCGGCTTTTCCGAAGCGGGCGCGGACGGAGCGCTTTTCTTTTTCCTCCCGAGAATCATGCCCATCAGCGAAAGGAACCCCACCAGAATCGCGAGGATCAGGAACACGACGACGATTCCCGTAACGACGGTCGAACCGATAATTCCCCAGTCCTGCGAGCCCTCGGCGCTCAGCAAGCGAAGTGCGACCCATTCTGACATACCGTTCATCTCCTTTTATCCGCCCGACCGTTCTCTTAAAGCGGTCGTTTTCTTTTTTTAAAAAGTATTGCCGTTTCCGGAATTCTTCGGCAATACCGCAAACTGAATTTATTATACTCTATTTTGGAGAAAATTTCAAGTGATTTTTAAAAAAACCTTAAAAAATACTGAAAAACTTTTTTTCATGCCCTGTTTTTTGGAAAATTTCACAAAACCGTTGAAAAAAGGAAAAAAATATGTTACACTTAATTTAAAGTTATATGCTTTTACCACCTCGACAGATTCCCAAAGAAAGGATTTGCTTTATGAAAGCAGCTTCAAAAAGAATATTCGCCGCCTGTGCCGCCGCGGTCTCGATCGCCGCGCTCTCGGGCTGTTACTTTTTTCCCGCCGAGGAGGAGCTTCTCGAGCCTCCCGTGATCGCGCCCGACGAGGTCGCCTATTCGACCTATACCGCGCGGCTTAAAACCATTCAGAATACCGTTACCGTTACCGGCTACGTAAAATCGCACACCGAGCGCGAATGCTATTTTACCGATTATACGGGAAAGGTAAAGAACATCTATGTCCGCGCGGGCGACCTCGTCGAGGAGGGGGACCTGATCGCGGAAATGAATACCGGCGCGCTGGAATACGAGCTTGAGATCCAGCGGCTCACAACCGAAGCGGCGCAGCTTCGGTACAACACCACGGGATCGCGCGCCGATCTTTTGCAGCTTGAGATCGAGCAGAACACTCTCGCCATGTATCAGGCGGAGTACGACGGCGCGCATATCTACGCCCCGATCGGCGGGCAGGTGTCCTACGTCTTTAAATTAAATCCGGGAACGGAGATGGATCCGTATAAGGTACTCGCGCGGATCGCCGACCCCGACGCGCTCTTCGCCGAGGCGTCCTATCCGAACGGGCGGATCTTTTCCGTCGGAGACGAGGTCACGATACGGGTAGACGGCGAGGAATACGAGGGAACCGTCTCCTATACCCCGAAGGAAGCGCGGGAGGAGGGCGCGGAAAACGTTGACGCGCTTCACGTCGAATTTAAAAACGGAAAGCCCCCCTTCGCCTATATCGGCGCGCTCGCGGATATTGTAAAGGTAAACGCGACGGCGGAGAACGCGGTCGTGATCCCCAAAAATCTCGTCAAGACCGACGGCGGACGGGAGTATGTACAGCTGTACGAAAACGGCGAAAAAACCGAACGCGACGTCGTCACCGGCATTTCCAACGCGACGGAAATCGAGATCGTAAGCGGACTGAACGAGGGCGATCAGGTGATCGTAAAATAAGGAGCGGACATTGTTAACTTTACTTTTCAGAAAAATGTGCAAGACCAAATGGATGGTCTTATGCCTGTTCATCGGCTTCCTGATGGCGGCGGGCATGATGAGCGCCGTTCCGATCTATATGGACGCGTCCTTACAGCGCATGCTCATTAAGGATATGGAGTCGTACCAGCTTTCGACGGGCGATTTCCCCGGAATTTATTCCGTCTCCAAAAAGATCGGCTCGGGAACGGGAACGGCGGAACAGCGCGCGCTGATCGACGAGCTTCCCGAACAGGTGCGGGAGCGCGTCGGCGCCGTCCGGATCCCGGTCGGTTCCTCCAAAACGGTCATTTGCGACAACCTTCAATACTTAATCAACGGGACGAATAAGGGAGTAGCCGCCTCTACCCGCGTAAAGCTTGCGGCAATGACGGATTTTTCCGAGCACATCGTCATCAAAAGCGGCAGAATGTTCTGCGAGGGCGGTGCCGCGGAGGACGGGGTCTTTGAGGTCGTCGCCTCCGACACGGCGCTGAAATCGCTCGAGGCGGTCTTAAACGGCGAATACGAGGTTCGCTCGGTCGATACGGGACGGGAACCGATCCGCGTCCGGATCGTCGGCGTTTACGAGCAGTCCGACCCGAACGACATTTACTGGTCGGAAACGGCGGATCGGTATGTAAACGCGCTGATCACGGATTACGGCTGCTTTACCGAACGGTTTCTCGGCGGCGGAACCGCGCAGCTTACCGACATTCTGGTAAACTACGCCCTTTCGTACCAGTCGATGGATATGAACGATCTCCCTTCCGTAACGGCGGCGCTTTCCGACGATTTTACCTATTACGCCGAGCTTGGAGTTACCTTTGAAATGGGGATCTTTAAGATTCTGGAGGAATACGCCGTCGAAGCGGAAAAACTTACGGGAATTCTCTGGACGCTCCAGATCCCGACAATGGTCATGATCGCGTTTTATCTGTTCATGGTCTCCCGTCTCAACGTCGAGCAGGAGAAAAACGAGATCGCGATCTTTAAAAGCCGCGGCGCGAGCGCGAGACAGATTTTCTTCCTCTACGCGGCGGAATCGGGGATTCTCGGGCTGGCGACGCTGATCGCCGCGCCGCCGGTCGGGCTTTTGCTCTGCCGCTTCCTCGGCGTGTCGAACGGCTTCCTCGAATTCGTGAACCGTACCGGGATCGCCGCGAAGATCACGGGAACGGCGGTTCTCTACGCGCTTCTCGCGGTCGCCGTTTTCTTCTTCACGACCATGATCCCGATTCTCCCCGCGTCAAAGCTCTCGATCGTCGAATATAAGCAAAGCCGGACGAAGGTCGTAAAGGTCGCGCTGTGGGAAAAATGCTGCGTCGATCTCCTGCTGATCGCGGCGGGGATCGTTTTCTACGGAATCTATACCGCGAACGAGGTCGTTTCCGAGGAATCGACCGGGGAGATCAACCCGCTGTTCTTTATCTTCTCGACCTGCCTGATCATGGGGCTGGGGCTGCTGTTTATCCGGATTTACCCCTACTTCCTGCGGGGCGTATATACGGTCTTTCGTCCGCTCTGGTCGCCCGCGCAGTACATGGCGATCACCTCTGTAAGCCGCGCGCAGGGCGGAAAGGTGCGCTTTTTAATGCTGTTCCTGATCGTGACCTTTTCGCTCGGGATCTTTTCGGCGAATACCGCCCGCACGATCAATGACCAGAAGGAGGATCGGATCCGCTACGCGACGGGCGCGGACGTCCGCCTAAAGGAATACTGGCTCGAATCGACGACGAGCGACGAAAGCATGACGGTCACGGGGTATATCGAACGGGATTTCGGTCGCTTTGAGGAGCTGGAGGGCGTCGAATCGGCGACCCGCGTTCTAATCAACAATTCCGCTAAGGTAACCGTCGGAAAAGCGACGGAAAACAATGTCACGCTGATGGCGGTCGAGCCGTACAAATTCGCGCATACCGCATGGTTCCGAAACGACCTTCTCCCCGTCCACTGGTGGAATTACTGCAATGCCTTACAGGAGTATCCGGCGGGCGTGATCGTTTCCCGCGCGCTCGCGGAGGAATACGAGCTCGAGCTCGGAGACGGGATTGAGGCGAAATGGTCGGGGAACGACAAGGTAAGCGCGACGGTGACCGCGATCGTCGATTACTGGCCGGGGATCAATCCGAACGAGGCGAACCGCTCCACCTCCGCGCCGGGCGACGAGCGCCGCGAAAACCGGGAGGAAAGCGCGCCGACCGATTCCTACGCGGTCAAGCGCTTTATCGTCATGAACTACAATTATATTTATAATCTTACGGATATAGAACCCTACGAGGTCTGGCTCAAGCTTTCGGACGGCGCGACGAGCGAAGCGCTTTATCGGGATATTTCCGAAAAACGGATCCCGATCGAATCCATTGTTGACGCGTCGCAGCTTCTGATCGCGGAGAAAAACAAGCCGCAGCTTCAGGGCATGAACGGCGCGCTCACCATGAGCTTCCTGATCATTATGGTCATGACGGTCATCGGATTCCTGATCTACTGGATTCTCTCGATCCGAAGCCGGACGCTTCAATTCGGAATTCTCCGCGCGATGGGGGTAACGTTCAAGGAGATCATCGGCATGATCGGGTATGAGCAGCTTCTCGTTTCCGGCGCGTCGATCGCGATGTCGTTCCTGATCGGCGGCGCGGTAAGCGACCTGTTCGTCCCGCTGTTCCGCTCGATGTACCGTCCCGCCGATCAGGTTCCGCCCTTCCGCGTGGCGGCGGCGCAGAGCGACTACCTGAAAATTTATATTCTGATCGTCCTTATGCTCGGCGGCGGATTCGCCATTCTCGGGCGGCTGATCAAAAAGATCAACATCAATAAAGCGCTGAAGCTTGGGGAGGACTAAAATTCATGAATCCAAAATGGTCGGAAATGAATAAAACCGTGCAGACCCGGCTCAAAAAGGAATCGACCTTTTCCGAAGGGATCGGAACGCTTTTCTCACTGCGGGCGGATTTATTCTCCGAGCTTCTGCGGCTTAGGGCGGAATTAAACCGCTCGGAATTCAGCGCGATCCCCTTCCTCGGCACAAACGGGTATCACAGCAAAACGATCGCGTATTCCGTCTGGCACATTTTTCGGATTGAGGATATTGTCGCTCATACGCTGATCGCGGACGACGGACAGATCTTTTTCACAAAAAATTACAGGGAGCGGATCGGCGCGCCGATCATCACCACGGGAAACGAGCTGGTCGGGGAACGGATCGCCGAATTCTCCGAGCAATTGGATTTAGACGAGCTATACCGATACGCCGCCGAGGTCAGGGAGGAAACGGAACGGCTGCTAAACCGGCTTTCGTTCGCCGATCTGAAACGGAAAATGACCGAGGAGGACAAAGCGCGGCTTGTTCTTACCGAAACGGTAAGCGGCGACGAAAACGCGAAATGGCTGATCGGCTACTGGTGCGGAAAGGACGTGCGGGGACTGATTCAAATGCCTTTTTCCCGACACTGGATCATGCACATTGAGGCAAGCCTTCGGATTAGGCAAAGATTAAGCGCGATCGGAAAAGGACGGAAAAATGATTGTTAAAAAAGCGGAAAAGGAAGATCTGCGCGCTATTCTCGATTTACAGTATCTCGCCTACCAAAGCGAAGCAAAGCTTTATAATGATCCCGATATTCCCCCGCTGAAGCAAACCCTGTCGGAGGTGGAGAGCGAATTTCAAAGAGGTATTATTTTAAAGGCATTGGATCGCAGGACGTCCATCATCGGTTCGGTCAGAGGTTACGGCGAGAACGGAACGGCTTATATCGGTAAACTCATGGTTCACCCCGAATACCAAGGACAGGGGATCGGAAGCCGGCTTCTTTCGGAGATCGAAAAGGAATTTCCACAGCTGCGGTACGAGCTTTTTACCGGCAGCCGCAGCCGCGGCAATATTCGCCTCTACGAGCGGCTCGGCTACCGGATTTTTCGGGAAGAAAAAATATCCGACGATCTGACGTTCGTATATCTTGAAAAAGAAGGCGGTCGTGAAGCATAAAAGCATCATCGCCGCTTTTCATGCGGCCGTGCCGACGCGCACACCTGCACTAAAAACAAAAAAGCCGATATTGAAAATCGGCTTTTTGTTTTATTCTAAAATCATTTCCGTAAAATCCAGAATATACCGATCGGCGAGCGCGCGGATTTTCTCCTCGTCCGCCGCCGAGGTCGGATCGTACACGCCGACGGTATAAAACCCGCCGTCCTTCGCGCCCTTTACGCCGAGAAAAATATCCTCAAAAACCGCCGTTTCCGCCGCACCCGCTCCGAGCCGCTCACAGGCGAGGAGGTAAATATCGGGAAAGCCCTTGCTCCGCTTCACCTCGTCGATATTGACGACCGCGTCGAACAGGGGCAGTATTTTTGTACGCCGAAGCGCGGGCAGGTAGAGATCGGGACTGTTCGCGGTCGCGACGGCAAGCTTTACCCCCCTTTCGCGCAGCGCGGAAAGGTACTCGAACGCCCCGTTTTTGAGCGTGACCTCCTCGGAATAGAAACGGATCGCCATTTCCAGCCACTCGGCGATCATCTCCTCGGGCGATTCGGAAAGCCCGAAGCGTTCTTTTGTGTAAAGCGCGGTCTGATAGCTCCCGAGATGAGCGACCTCAAGCATATAGTCCGCGGGAACGGGAATCCCCCGCCGCGTCAGAAACGCGCAGTCGATCTCGTTCCAGATGTGCATGGAGTTGAGCAACGTCCCGTCCAGATCGAAAACCGCCGCTTTGATGTTTTTCATGCGCTGTCCTTTCTTTAAGGCAACCCCGCTTTCTTTCGTGCCAAGAGGAAGCGAAAAGCGGTCATACCGTCGAAAACCCGTCTAAAGAATCCAAAAGCGGCAAGCCCTTTCAAAGACCTGCAGGATCCCCGATCATCAAATTTTCCCTCATTCCCGGATAAACTCCCGATCCGCCACGGGAACGCCCTCCTCGTCGGAGACATACCGCTCCGCCCTCATGTGCAGGTCGTATTTCTCCCGAAGCGCCGTGATTTTTGACATCATCGGCGAAGCGTGATGAACGTCGATTGAATGCTGATCCCGCCAGCTGTCGATTAAAAGCACCGTTTCGGGATCCTCCATCGGGAAAAAATATTCATACCGAAGGTTTCCCTCTTCCGCGCGAATGTCGTTCAGGACCCCGCCCGAAACCATTTCCTCCGCAAATTTCCGCGCGGCTCCGTTCTCGCCGCTGTAATAAAGATTCAACGTAACAGCCAATTGATTTTCCTCCTGCAAAAATGTAACCGGACGGTCTTATCCGGGAATATTCCGTATAATCTTCTTATGGATATACGCGTAACAGCCGATACAGCAAAGCAGCGAAGCAAGCTCCGCGATCGGAAACGCCCACCAGATCAGGTGTACGTCGCCGAGCAGCGAAAGCAGATACGCCGCCGGGATCAGCACGACAAGCTGACGCGCCGCCGAAACGATCAGGCTCAGCACCCCGTTTCCGAGCGCCTGAAACACCGCGCTCAGCACAATGCAAAAGCCCGCGAAAATAAAGTTCAGGCTGAGGATCCGAAGCGCGTTTACGCCGAGCTCGTAAAGCTGCGTATTATCCGCGCCTTCCGTTTCAAAAAGCCCGATCAGCTGCGCGGGAAAAAGCTGAAACACCGCGATCGCCGCCGCCATGATCAAAAGGGCGAAAAAAACCGCAAGGCGGATCGTTTTCTGTATCCTTGCCCGCTTTTTCGCGCCGTAGTTGTAGGAAATGATCGGGATCATTCCGTTATTTAAGCCGAAAATCGGCATGACCGCGAAGCTCTGGAGCTTAAAATACACGCCGAAAACATTCGTCGCCGCCGTCGAAAACGCGCCGAGGATCGAATTCATCGCGAACGTCATGACGGAGGAGATCGCCATCATCACGATCGAGGGAATTCCCACAGTATAAATGCGGAAAATGATCGAGCCCGAAAGCCGGAATTTCCGGAAGGAAAAATCCAGCTCCTTGTTTTTTCGGATATTGAGCAAAAGCGCCGCGATCATGGCGACGATCTGTCCCGTTACGGTCGCGGCCGCCGCGCCCGCGATCCCCATGCGGGGAAAGCCGAAATAGCCGAAAATCAGGATCGGATCGAGAATGATGTTGATGACCGCGCCGATAATCTGCGTCAGCATGGAATAAACCGTTTTTCCCGTCGCCTGAAGGACTCGCTCGAGAATGAGCTGCCCGAAAATGCCAAAGGAAAAGACCGTACAGATCGTCAGATACTCCGCCCCGCAGTCGATCACGGCGGGTACATCGGTCTGTCCCGCGATAAACGGACGGGCGGCGAACAGCCCGATCAGCACAAAAGCAAGCCAGCTGAAAGCCCCGAGAATCAAGCCGTTTTTGGCGACGTCCGACGCAAGCCCGGGCTTCTTTTCGCCGAGACTTTTGGATAAAAACGCGCTGATCCCGACGCCCGTTCCCCCGCCGACCGCGATCATGAGATTCTGCATCGGAAAAGCGACGGTCACGCCCGTAAGCGCGTCCTGACTGAACTGCGCGACGAAAATACTGTCCACGACGTTATACAGCGCCTGAACGAGCATGGAAAGCATGATCGGCAGAGACATCGAAAGCAAAAGCCTTCGTTCGGGCAGCACGCCCATTTTGTTTTCTTCCATTTTATCGGTTTATCCTTTCTTTTTCGACACATTTTCCGCGCAAAGCGAAGCGAAAACCGAACCGCAAGAGCCGTCGGCAAACACAAGAATCCGGCTCCGCTCGGAAAGCCCGGGGAGCCGGATCATTATGCTGTTATTTAAGGGGACTCGGGCATTAGTACATACCGCCCATTCCGCCCATGCCCGCGCCGCCGGCGGGAGCGGGTTCGGGTTCCTTCACGTCGGTCACGAGGCTTTCGGTCGTGAGTACCATTGCCGCTACCGAAGCCGCGTTCTGAAGCGCCGAGCGAGTTACCTTCGCGGGATCGATAATTCCGGCGGAGATCATATCGACATACTCTTCCTTATACGCGTCGAAGCCGTAGCCGAGCGAGCCGTTTTTCTTGATATTGTCAATGATGACGGAGCCCTCGAGACCCGCGTTTGCCGCGATCTGACGCACCGGCTCCTCCAGCGAGCGGAGAACGATCTTCGCGCCCGTCTTTTCGTCGCCGTCAAGCGAATCCGCAAGCTTTTCGACCGCCGCCATCGTGTTGATGAGCGCGGTACCGCCGCCCGCGACGATTCCTTCCTCGACCGCCGCCTTCGTCGCGGCGAGCGCGTCCTCGATCCGAAGCTTCTTTTCCTTCATCTCGATCTCGGTAGCCGCGCCGACCTTAATGACCGCGACGCCGCCCGCGAGCTTCGCGAGACGCTCCTGAAGCTTTTCCTTATCGAATTCGCTCGTCGTTTCCTCGATCGCCGCGCGGATCTGGCTGACTCTGTCCTTGATCGCGTCCGCGCCGCCCATACCGTCAACGATAATGGTGTTTTCCTTCGAGACCTTGACCTGCTTCGCGCGTCCGAGCATTTCCATCGTCGCGTCCTGAAGCTCTAAGCCGAGATCGCTCGTAATGACCTGACCGCCGGTAAGGATCGCGATGTCCTGAAGCATTTCCTTCCGTCTGTCGCCGAAGCCGGGCGCCTTTACCGCCACGCAGTTAAAGGTTCCTCTGAGTTTATTTAAGATCAGGGTCGTAAGCGCCTCGCCCTCGATATCCTCGGCGATAATAAGAAGCTTCGAGCCTGTTTTTACGATCTGCTCGAGCAGGGGGAGAAGATCCTGAATCACCGAAATCTTCTTATCGGTAATTAAGATATACGGCTCGTCGAGGTCGGCGATCATCTTATCGCCGTCGGTCGCCATGTAGGGCGAGATATAACCTCTGTCGAACTGCATTCCCTCAACGACCTCGCTGTACGTTTCGGCGGTCTTGCTTTCATCGATCGTGATAACGCCGTCGGCGGAAACCTTCTCCATCGCTTCCGCGATCAGCTTTCCGACTACGTCGCTTCCGCTCGACACCGCCGCGACGCGCGCGATCTCGTCGTTATTCGCGACCGCGCGGGAATTCTTCTTGATCTCCGCGACGCTCGCGTCAACCGCCTTCTCGATCCCCTTCTTGAGAACCATCGGGTTCGCCCCCGCGGTCACGTTCTTCATGCCCTCGCGGACAATCGCCTGCGCGAGAAGGGTCGCGGTCGTCGTTCCGTCGCCCGCCGCGTCGTTCGTCTTGGTGGAAACCTCTTTTACGAGCTGCGCGCCCATGTTCTCAAAGGGATCCTCGAGATCGATCTCCTTCGCGATCGTTACGCCGTCGTTCGTAATGAGCGGAGCGCCGAACTTCTTATCGAGGACAACGTTTCTTCCCTTCGGTCCGAGGGTGATCTTCACGGTATCCGCGAGCTTATCGATCCCGTTCTGTAAAGACTTCCGTGCGTCCTCACCGTAAATAATCTGCTTTGCCATAACGTATCATTTCCTTTCTTTCATTCGGTCGTTATTCTACAATTGCGAGTATGTCACTCTGGCGGACGATCGTATATTTTTCTCCGTCAACCTTGACCTCCGTGCCGGCATACTTTCCGGTCAGAACCTTATCGCCCTTCTTTACCTCCATGACGATTTCCTTTCCGTCCACGACTCCGCCGGGTCCGACTTCAAGGATCTCCGCGACCTGCGGCTTCTCCTGCGCGGCGCTGGTCAGAATGATCCCGCCCTTTGTCGTTTCCTCCGCCTCGAGGAAGCGAATCACAACTCTGTCTGCCAATGGTCTTATTTTCATGTTACATACCCTCCTGTGTCATTCGATCGGGTTAGCACTCTATTGCTTTGAGTGCTAACCGCTATAACATATTGTAATCATTTGGGAGAAAAAAATCAAGTCTTTTTTCGTATTTTTTTCAATTTTGTTATTTTTATACAAAATTATTTCCTTGTGACGGCTCAAATATACGGAACATACAAAAAAACGCCCGTGACAAAAACGGGCGTTTCGCATATAATAGATATGCAGCGTATTTTCCGGTACGGATTATTTCAGGGCGACGGTATTCATCTTCAGCTTTCCCGTTCCGTCAATGGTAATAATCCCGTAGGACGGCTTGTTTTTTCCGCGCGGAGAATCGATCGCTCCGGGATTCATGATATAAACGTCGTCAATGCACTCCGTTCGGTACATATGCGTATGCCCGAAGAGCGCAACGCGGCAGTCCCGCTGCTTCGCCTCCGCGATCAGGGGATCCAGTCCGCCCTGAACGTTAAACTCATGCCCGTGGACGCAGAGGAGCTTATACCCGCCCGCCTCTACGACCTCCAGCGGCGCGTACGAGCCGAAATCGCACTCTCCCTGCACAAAAACGAACTTTTTATCGGGGAACTCCCGCTTTACGTCAAGGTACTCATGCTCGCCGTCTCCCAGGTGGATAAAAAGATCCGCGTCGTCGTTCTTTTCAACGACCGCCCTATAATTTTTATAGTCCTTATGGGTATCGGCAACCACTACGATTTTCATGCTGCTACCATCCTTTTCCCCCGCTCGGATCGACCGTCCGATTCGCGTGTTATTATAATAGTTTTATTATAGCATACGCCGCTGCGGATGTCAAACCACAGAATCCATAAAAATAACCCCCGTTTTTTAGCAAAGATGTTCGCTTCAAGCGACATTTCCGATTCAAAAGGGTCATAATTGCGGAAAAGCCGCATAATCATAAAATGAAAGGCAGGATTTTCGATATGGGAAACCTAAACATCGACGGACTTCTCGCGGCAGCGGGAAAAACACTCGGGCTTCCGCCCGAAAAGCTGCGCGAGGCGTTAAGCAGTGGAAACTACGCGCAGATCACCGAAAAACTGAGCGAAGCGGATCGCGCGAAAATCAACTCGATTTTAAAAAATCCCGAGCTATCGGAGAAATTCCGAAAGCAATTCATGAAAGACGGGCAGTAACGCCCGAATCTCACTTCGGCGCAGGCTCCCGAAAATTCGGCAGAAAGGAACGGTTGCGGTTATGGCGGATTTTGAAGACCTTTCCGCGCTTCTCGGGCAGTTCATTTCGGGCGGAGGCGGGAACGCCGCGGGAGCCTCGGCGCAGACGGCGGAGGAAAACGTCTCCCAAAGCGGAGAAAGCCTTTTCGGAGATCTCGATCTCGAAACGATCATGAAGCTTATGGAGGCCTTTTCAAAGCTGAACAGCGGGGATAAAAACACCGAGCTTCTGCTTGCGCTGAAGCCGCACCTGCGCGACGAAAACCGCGGAAAGGTCGACCGCGCGATCAAGCTGATGAAGCTGATGTCCGTACTGATGCTCCTTCGGGAAAGCGGGCTGACGGACAAGATTTTTTGAAAGGACGGTTTTGACGGTATGGAATGGAGGAAAAGCACCCTGAGCGGCGCGGAGCTTGAACGGAAAAGGAAGGAATATATCGAGGCGGCGATGAAGATGTCCGACCGGGCACAGCCGGCTTCCGAGCCTCTCCGCGCGGAGCACCCGGAGGAGAAAGCCGCGCTCCCGCCGGCTCCGACAGGCGAAGAAACCGCTCCGAAAAAAGAAGCGGAGGAAATCGTTTTCGCGGAGCCCGAGATCCCGCCGAACGAGGAGCCCGCTCCCCAAAAGGAAGCGGCGGAAATCGCTTTCGCGGAGCCGGAGAGCCCGCCCGCGGCGGAAACGGAGAAGCCCGAAGAATCATCTCCTCCCGAGCTTCTGCATGAGCCGGAGCCGATCGAAGAAGCGGAAGAAAGGCAGTTCGGCGTGTTTGACGTCGACGAGCTGATCGAGGCGGTCAGAAAGGGCGAGGTGGACGGCGAAAAGCTTCGCGAGGCGTCCGAGATTTTAGAGGAAATGAGCGGAAAGACCGAGGAAATGCAAAAGCTCGCCGGTTCGCCGAACCGAACGGAGGAACTTCGCGAACCGCCCGGTCTCAATCAGTCGGTCCGGCGGCACAACGGCGGGAGCTGCCCCCGCTGCGGGCAGGGAAATCGCAATGGAACCCGCAGGTAGCCTTCTTTCCTCGATCTTAGGCGACCGCGACCGGCTTCTTATTTTCGCGATTCTTCTGATCCTTTATAAGCAGGGGGCTGACCCGAGCCTTCTGATGGCGCTTTTGTACATAGGTCTTGATTTTTCGTGAATAATTTTTCCTCTTTTGTGAATCCTAACAAAGGAGAGGACGCTCCCGGAAAGAACCGGAAAGTCCTCTCGTCAACACCGTAAAACAAAACGAAAGGATGTTCAATATCATGGGAAACAAACAGAACCAGCAGAACAATCAGAACCAGCAGAATCAGCAAAACCAGCAGAATCAGCAGAACAAGCAGACCCAAAACCAGCAGAACAGCCGCAACAGCAAGTAAGCGCGGCGTCACGCACTCTCCGGAATGTACTTGAAGAATGCCCGTACCCGTTCCCGGGTAGGGGCATTCGATTTTTCCGTTTCCCCGCTTTTCCCGCCGTCTGTTTTTCTTGACAAATACATATAATCATAGTATAATAAAAAAGGTTTTGGCAGGTTTTACCGAGGGAGGGATTGCCGCTTGTTTACCGAGATCGACGGAATCCGGACAAATTACCGAAAAGAGGGGAACGGCGAAAACGTCCTGATGCTTCACGGCTGGGGGACGAGCGCCGATCTCTTCGCGGCGATCATTGACGCGCTGAAAGGAAAATATACCGTTTACGCGCCCGACCTCCCCGGATTCGGACAGACGGAGGAGCCGCCCGAGCCATGGAGCGTCGGCGACTACGCGGATTTTACCGTAAAATTCTGCGAAAAAATGGGCATCGGAAAAACGATCCTGTTCGGTCACAGCTTCGGCGGACGGATCATTTTAAAGCTGCTCGCGCGGGAGGACTGCCCGGTCGCCTGCGAAAAGGCGATCTTA
The DNA here is from genome assembly GCA_964553625.1 of uncultured Ruminiclostridium sp. Lineage (GTDB taxonomy): Bacteria > Bacillota > Clostridia > Oscillospirales > Ruminococcaceae > Ruminiclostridium_E. Next base: position 19,835 of record CAZKKZ010000006.1, on the reverse strand, counting down.
ACGGGAAGCGCGGGGATCAAGCCCGTCCCGACGAGAAAAGCCCGCCTTCGCGGAAAAATGTACAAGGCGGGAAAACGCGTCCTTTCGTTCAAGCCGATTCGGATGCTGTTTCCGAACGCGCTCGAAAACCTCCGGAAACGGCACGGCTCGGCGGATTACTTAGCCGCTTCCCCGCTCATGCGGCAGACGCTCGTTAAAGCGGTCAATGAGGATCTTGCGCCCCTTCTCCCGAAGATCGGTGCGGAGGTTCTCCTGATCTGGGGCGAAAACGACGACGCGACCCCGCTCTCCGACGGAAAGCGCATGGAACGGGAAATGCCGAACGCGGCGCTCGTCACGCTCGAAAACGCGGGGCATTACGCCTTTCTCGAGCAGCAATATACGTTTTTGCGCGTGATCTCCTCCTACCTCGGGATTCTTTGACAAAAGGACGGACTTTTTATGATGATGACGGCGGCGCACCTGATCTTTTTCGCGGTACTGACGCTCAGCTTTTCGCTCAATTTCACGCATTATATGCATATGTTCCAGCTCAATTCCTACGACCGCGAGGAGCAGCTTCACTGGATCGGGAAAAACCCGGGAAATATTTTTTTAAGACACCTGCTCCCCCTGCTCGCGGCGGTCTACGTGCTAATCTTCTGCGCGATCGACCCCGACACGGGCTACGGCTGTATCCGGTATCCGAGTCCGTCCGCGAGCGATCTGCTGATCTGCGCGGGACTGATTCTGGTGGGGCTGATCTTCTGCCGTCATAAGCACGCGAAGAAAAAGCTTGTTTTTACGCCGCGCGTGATCCGAATGTGCGTAACGAGCGGAATTCTCTATTTTGCGGTCTCGCTTTCCCTTTTGTACACCTTGGCGCATACCATGAAGGGCGGAGGGCTTCTGCTCCTGCTCTGCCTCGGACACGTTTTATCGCTTTTCCTGCCCATGATCGCGAATTTCATCAACAAGCCGATTGAAAAGGGCGTGAACAATCACTATATCCGCGACGCGAAGCGGATCATCGCCGAGCTCCCGAACACGACCGTGATCGGGATCACGGGAAGCTTCGGAAAGACCTCCACCAAATTCTATTTGCAAAAGCTTCTTTCGGCGAAGTACAACGTGCTGATGACGCCCGAAAGCTATAACACCACCATGGGCGTGGTCAAAACCGTGCGCGGCTCCTTAAACGCCTCGCACGAGATCTTCCTCTGCGAAATGGGCGCGAAGAAGGTCGGCGAGATCAAGGAGATCTGCGACATCGTACACCCCAAGCACAGCATCATCACCTCGATCGGCGAGCAGCACCTCGAAAGCTTTCACAGCGTCGAAAACATCGTAAAGACAAAATTCGAGATCGCGGACTGCGTTACCGACGGGACGGTTTTCCTGAATTACGACAACCCGTATATCCGCGGGCACAAAATTCCGCAGAAGGTCGTTACCTACGGGATCGGCGAGGGCGAATTCGACTATAAGGGGACGGACATCGCCGTTTCGGCGAAGGGAACGTCGTTCACCGTCCGTCACGGCGCGGAGGAGCAGCGCTTTACGACCCCCCTGCTCGGCGAGCATAACGTACAGAACATTGTCGGCGCGATCGCGGTCGCGAACACCTTCGGCATTGATTTTCCCGACCTCGTGTTCCCCGTAAAGCGGCTGGAGGGCGTTCCGCACCGCATGGAAATTCTCGATAAGGGGAACGGGATCACGGTGATCGACGACGCGTTCAATTCCAACCCCACAGGGGCGCGCGCGGCGCTCAAAACCCTGTCCGGCTTCGAGGGGGAGCGGGTTCTGGTCACGCCCGGCATGGTCGAGCTCGGCGAGCGGGAATATCAGCTCAATAAAGAGCTGGGCGAGTACGCGGCGGGCTGCTGCGATCTCGCGGTGCTGGTCGGGGAGCGGCAGGCTCCGCCGATCCGCGAGGGACTTCTCGCGGCGGGCTTTTCCGAGGAGAAGATCCGCGTCGTGAAGGATCTCGGCGAGGGGCTTCGCGAGGCGTACGCCTACCACACGGGCGCGCCGCGGGTGATTTTGCTCGAAAACGACCTGCCCGATAATTATTAAACGATTTTATACAGGCGTGCGAAGCCGCGTATCTGCATAAAACAAAAAACTGTGAGACAGCGAAAGGACAGCATATGAAGATCAGAGTCGGAGTTTTTTTCGGAGGGAAAAGCGTCGAGCACGAGGTCTCGGTCATTACGGGATTACAGGCTTGCGGCGCGATCGACAAGGAGAAATACGAGGTCATTCCCGTTTATATCACAAAGGACAACCGCTTTTTTATCGGCGAGGAGATCGGAAAAATCAAGGCGTACCGCGATCTCAAAGCCCTCCTCGCGGCGAGCACGAGGGTCATTCCCGTAAACGACGGCGGGCTGAAGCTTCTGCGCTACCCGCTGAAAAAATTCGGGGAGAACGAGCTTGCGCAGATCGACGTCGCGCTTCCCGCCGTACACGGGACGAACGTCGAGGACGGGGCGTTTCAGGGCTTTTTACAGACGCTCGGCGTTCCGTACGCCTCCTGCGACGTGCTTTCCTCGGCGGTCGGCATGGATAAATACGTCATGAAAACCGTATTCGCGGATAACGGCGTACCGGTTTTAAGCTGCGTCGTGACCGACGTAAAGCAGTATACCCATCATACCGAGGAAACGCTCGCCGGGATCGAGGCGAAGACCCGCTACCCCGTGATTGTAAAGCCGATCAACCTCGGCTCGAGCGTCGGGATCCGCAAGGCGAAAAACCGTGGGGAGCTTACCGAAGCGCTCGAATACGCCTTTACCTTCTCGATCCGCGTACTGGTCGAAAACGCGCTCGAGCATATCCGCGAGATCAACTGCGCCGTTCTCGGCGATTATGAGAGCGCCGAGGCGAGCGAATGCGAGGAGCCGTTCGCGAACGACGAGATTTTAAGCTATCAGGATAAATACGTCGGCGGCGGAAAGGGCATGGCTTCGCTCAAGCGGAAGATCCCCGCCGAGATCACGCCCGAGCAAAGAGAGGAGGTCCGCTCGCTCGCCGTCCGCGCGTTCCGTTCGCTCGGCTGCTGCGGCGTGGCAAGGGTGGATTTCATGCTCGACGAGGACACGGGGAAGCTTTACCTTACCGAGATCAATACCATTCCGGGCAGCCTTTCGTTTTATCTCTGGGAACCGCTCGGCATGAAATATTCCGCGCTTCTCGACCGTATGATCTCCCTCGCCTTCAAGCGGGAGCGCGAGCATGAGGCGCTCAGCTTTTCCTTCGACACGAACCTCCTCGAGACCGCGTCTTTCGGGGGAAGCAAGGGCTCGAAGGGAAAGCTTTGATGAAAGGAAGCGACTGAACATGAAAAAACCGTACATTATCGGCTTAAAATTCGGAACATGGAGAAGCGAGGTCTGGTTTTCGGGATCGGACGACCGCGAGACCGAGGAAAAATGGCGGAAGGCGGTGGACAGACTGACCGAGATCGGAACGGGCTGCGCGAACTCGAACGATTTTCTTTCCGCCGCCGTCGCCCATTTCGAGAAAAGCGGATTTACGAGGATTCAGCGTTGAAAAGCTTTACCGTAAACAAAAACGACGCGGGACAAAGACTCGACCGTTTTTTGTCGAAGTCCTGCCCCGCTCTTCCGCAGACGCTCGTGTTCAAGCTCCTGCGGAAAAAGGATATTAAGGTGAACGGAAAGCGCGCCGAGGGTAGCCTGCGCCTTTCGGAGGGCGATACCGTCGCCGTATACGTCAAAGACGAGCTTTTACAGCCGGCGAAAAAGTCCGGTTTTACGGAGCTTTCGCCGGAGAGTGCGCCGCTTTCCGTTCTCTATGAGGACGAAAACGTTCTTCTCCTCGATAAGCCCGTCGGACTGGTCGTTCACGAGGACGGGGAAAATTCCCGCGATACGCTGATTGATCGGGTAAAGAGCTACCTTTGTCAAAAGGGAGAATACCGCCCGGACGAGGAGAACAGCTTCGCGCCGAGCCTTTGCAACCGCCTCGACCGAAACACGGGCGGGATCGTGATCGCGGCGAAAAACGCGGAAAGCCTTCGGATCCTGAACCAAAAACTCCGCGACCGCGAGCTGACGAAGCTTTACCTTTGCGCGGTGCGCGGGATCCCCGAACCGAGAGAGGCGACGAAAACCGCCTACCTGTTCAAAAACGAAAAGGAAAACCGCGTCACGATCTCGGAGCGAAAAACGCCCCGAAACCGAACGATCGTGACGAAATACCGCGTCCTCGAAACGAACGGCGGGAACAGCCTTCTCGAGATCGACCTGATCACGGGGAGGACGCACCAGATCCGCGCGCATATGGCATATCTCGGCTATCCGCTCCTCGGCGACGGAAAATACGGTGATAACCGCTTCAACAAAAGCGCCGGCTACTCCGAGCAGGCGCTGTACAGCTATAAGCTTCGGTTTGAGTTCCGCACGGACGGCGGGCTTTTAAGCTACCTGAACGGAAAGGAATTTACCGTCGAAAACATTCGTTTTCTGGCGAAATTCCGCCAAAAAACCTGATTCCGATCCTATTCGGCGGATTCCTCCGGCTCCTCCGCGCGAAGCGGCGCGGGATCGCGGTAGTACGAATCGATCCCGAGATATTCCTCCAGCGTCAGACCGCTTTCCGTCACCTCTGCGGCAAGCTCCTCACCGAGATAGCGAATGTGCCAGGGCTCGTAGATATAGCCCGTGATCGGCTCCGACCCGCGCGGATAGCGGATAATAAAGCCGAATTTCGCGCAGTTTTCCTTCAGCCAGATCCCTTCCGGCTTTTCGGCAAATTCAAGCACCAGCTCGTTTACGTCGATCGCCAGTCCGAGCTGATGCTCCGAATGTCCCGCGCGGGCGGAAACGCGATCCGCCTCCGCTTCGCCGTATTTGTCGATCCAGTTGTCGTGCACCGATTTCTGATACCCGTAGGAGCGGTAGCCCGAAAGAAATTCGATCTCGATCCCGTCCTCGGCGGCGGCGGAGACGAGCGCCGTAAAGGCGTCGAGCGCCTCGGGCGTAAGATCGCCCGGGTCGTAGCCGGCAGGGAGCGGATAGGTCTTATTCACGATCGGGATCCCGTTTACCTCCGGGACGAAATCGACGTCCGCCGCCGTATCGACGACATGAACCGTGAGCGTATCGCGGAGCCGGTTCGCCCGATCCGTGACGGTGAGCAGAGCCGTTCCCTTCCGGATCGCCGTAAATTCGCCGTCCGCCGTAATGCTCCCCGCGTCCCCGCCGCATTCCCAAAAAAGATCGGACGGCTCGGGCGCTTCGCTCAGTTCATAGGAATAGGTGAATTTTTCACCCGTATAGACCATGTTCGCCCCCAGAAGGGTAAGCTCGCCCTTCGGGGCGGGCGGTTCCGTTTCGGTTTCCGCTGTGACAGGCGCGGGCGCTTCGCCCGTCTCCGCTCCCTCGGAGCGATCCGTCCCGGGCGCGGGCGGTTCCGTTTCCGGGGCGCGGGATATGTAAGCGGCGGCGGGCAGCTCGGGCTCCTGTATCCGCGTTTCCCGCGCCGCGCAGCCGCCGAGAAGAAGCGCGGCTCCGAAAAGAAGAGCCGCCGGGCGGCGCATATCATTCGGTTTATTCATGAGAGGACGGTAATCTCCCCTTTCCCGCCGACCGAAACGCCGTAAGGCTCGGAAATCGTTCGGACAAGCGTTAAAATTTCCTCATACATCGGATCGGATTCCGCCAGAAGATTCGACTTGCAGTACTGAATAAAGACGGGCGAGAGCCTCCCGCCGCGAAAGCCGTTCCGGTCGATCTCGATCTCGAATACGGCGGTTTTCCCCGCCTCGTCGTCCATTTTATAAAAAAGGAAATTCCCGAGGCTGTAAAAAATCATGCTTCCGTTATAATTTTCGATCGGCTGAAGCACGTGCGGGTGACCGCCGAGGATCACGTCCGCGCCGCTGTCGCAGAGCAGGTGCGCAAAATCGCTTTGCTCCGAGGTGATCGCGTTCGTATACTCGATCCCCCAATGCACCGAAACAAAAAGAACGTCGCACAGGGCGTCGTATTCGGCGATCTCCGCGAGATAATCCGCGCAGTCGGCAAAATCGACGCAGCGAATTCCCGCCCGATCCTCCCGCGCGTACCAAGTGGGATTCATATTGATCATATTGCAGGCGGTAAAGCCGACCTTAATCCCGTTCAGGTCGTAGACCGCGAGCCGCCCCGCCTCGGAAAGCGTTTCCCCCGCGCCGACCTGATCGATCCCGCTCTCTCCGAGGTGAAAAAGCGTATCGGTAAGCGCCTGTGTTCCGTAATCGCGGGTATGATTATTCGCGCAGGAAACGAGGTCGATCCCCGCCTCCCGATAGACCTCCAGATGAGCGGGATCGGTACGGAAGCCGTAGCCCTCGGGCTTTTCGCTCTCCCCCCGCGTGCTGACCGAGGTTTCGAGGTTCACGAACGCGAGATCGGCTTCCCGGAAGATCGGCGCGATGTCCTCGAAAGGGTACGCGGTTCCGCGCGCGTCGGTCACCTCCCCGAAAACGTCCGATTGAGTCGTATCCCCCGCGAACGCGATCCTTGCCGTTTTGTCCTCCTCTTCGACCGCCTCCCCGGTCGTTTTCTCCGTGCGGGAAGAGGTCGGGATCGGCTCCGGCGGACGAACGCTTGTCCCTTCGGAAAGCGTGCCGCTCTCCAAGGCGGCAGGCGCGGGAAGAGACGCGGAAGGGGAGGACGTCCGCGGCGCTTCCGTCGCGGCGGAACAGCCGCCTGTCATAAAAAGAACAGAAGAGATAAAAAGGGGTAAAAACCTTTTTTTCAGAAATTTCATCGTCAGCCCTCCAAAAACGGATACCGAATTCGGACAACGTTCAGTATACCACAAAAACGGAGGACTGTCAACAAAGGACGTAACCTATGAAACGAATCGGCGATCTTTCCTTTTATTCCCAAACGGCGCTGGAGCTTGCGCCGCTCCTTCTCGGGCAGTATTTATGCGTGAGCCGCAGCGGCGAGACGCGGCGGCTGAAAATCACGGAGACCGAATGCTATATGGGGACGGACGATCTCGCCTGTCACGCGAGCAAGGGGCGAACCCCGCGCACCGAGGTGCTGTTCGGGCGGGGCGGGACGGCGTACGTTTACCTGATCTACGGGATTCATAACCTGTTCAACGTCGTCTGCGGCGCGGAGGGAAGCCCCGAGGCGGTGCTGATCCGCTGCTGCGAGGGGTACGAGGGTCCCGAAAAGCTCACGAAATTCCTCGGGATCGACCGAAGCCTGAACCGCGCCGATCTGCTGACTTCGGAGGAGATCTGGCTCGAGGGGGACGGGCTTCGGTACGGTTATCTCACAAAGCCGCGCGTAGGCGTGGACTATGCGGGGGAATACTGGAGCGGGATCGAATGGCGGTTCGTTTTGGACGAATAAAAACCCGATTTTCCGACTTTTCGGAAAAAACACTTGCAAAATCGGGGGAAATATAGTATAATAAAATTTGTATATTTCTCTTGCTTTTTCGTGGAAAGGAGTTTCTATGCTGAGAGCTGTTATGAGCGGCGATCTTATTACCATTATTATCTCGCTCTTTTCTTACGCCATTATTTTACTGATCGCGACGCCCGTTCACGAAAGCGCGCACGCTTTGGCGGCGTATTGGCTCGGCGACGATACCGCCGCTTCACAGGGACGGATCAGTCTGAATCCGCTCGTACATTTCGACCCGATCGGGACGATCGCCATTCTTTTATTCGGGATCGGCTGGGCGAAGCCCGTTCCCGTACAGCCCTACCGCTGCCGCAAGGTCAAAACGCAGAAGGCGGCAATGGCGCTCACCGCCGCGGCGGGACCGGTCTCAAACGTCCTCATGGCGCTGATTTTCATGCTGATCTATAAGATCGTGCTGATCGCCGCCCCCGCGACTATGGTCACCTATTATGTCAGTCTCGCGCTCATCGAAATCACCACGATCAATCTCGCGCTCGGCGTGTTCAACCTTCTGCCGATCCCGCCGTTCGACGGCTCGCGGCTTTTTCTCGCCTTTCTCCCATCGAAATATTATTTCGGGATCATGAAATATGAGGAAATTATTAAATTTGTGATCCTGGCGCTCCTTTTCTCGGGAATTTTACAGATCCCGTTCGGAATCCTCGCCGACTGGATCTACGCCGGTCTTGATTTTATCACGGGATTTCTGGGGTCTATGTCGGAGCTTCAGGCAAATCTTTTTGCCCGCCTCGTCACGGGTTAAGACGATATGGAGGAATTAAGCTTTAAGCTCGAAATTTACGAGGGACCGCTCGATCTCATGCTCGACCTGATCCGAAAGCACAAGCTGAATATCCGGGATATTGAAATTTCGGTTCTTCTGGAACAGTTTTTGCTGTATCTGGAGAAAATGCAGGAAGCGGACATGGAGATCGCGGGTGAGTTCGTCGAAATGGCGGCGCACCTGATTCTGATGAAAACCGCTTCCCTGCTCCCGAAGCACGAGCTTGAGGAAATGAAAAAGGAGCTTTCGGGGCGGCTGATCGAATACGCGCTCTGTAAGGAGGTCGCGGCAAGGCTCAAGCGGCGGTTTATCGGCGATCTTCAATTCGTGCGCGAGCCGCTCGACATTCCCGTAGACCGCACCTATCGGAATTACCACGATAAGTACGAGCTTCTCGATTTTTTCTCTGCCGTAAGCGGGAAAAGCGAAAAGCTGAAAAGCGAGGCAAGGCTCGCGCTGAAGCCGCTGGTCGCGCAAAGCTACGTCAGCGTATTCACGAAGGTCATTTACGTTCTGAAACGGATCCGAAGCGGCAAGCCGATCGAGATCCGATCGCTCTACCGCGGGCAGAGCCGCTCGGAGCAGGTCGCGACCTTTCTGGCGCTTCTCGAGCTTTCCAAGTATTCGCGCGTCACCTTTTCGGAGGACGGCGAAACGCTTCGCGTGAATACGGGACATTCCGAGACCGAAAAAGGAGAGGATCGAACCGATGAAACTGAATGAAGCGCTTGCCGTGATCGAGGCGGTACTGTTCGCGCACGGCGACCCGATCACCCTCGATAAGCTTGCGGAAGCGACGGAGATCGACGCGGAGGAGCTGCCTAAGCTGATCGACCAGCTCGAACGGGGATATAACGTCAGAGAGAGCGGACTTCGGATTCTCCGCCTAAACGACGGGTATCAGCTCGCGACACGGCAGGAATACGGCGGGGCGGTCAAAAAAGCGTTGGAGACAAAGCGGCAGACGCCCCTTTCACAGGCGGCAATGGAGTCGCTTTCCATTATCGCCTACAATCAGCCCGTCACCAAAGCGTTCGTCGAGCAGGTTCGCGGAATAGACAGCGGCAGTGTGGTCAACACTCTTGTTGAACGCGGACTCTTAGAGGAAGCGGAGCGGCTCGAGCTTCCCGGACGCCCGATCGCCTATCGGACGACGGATACCTTCCTGCGGTGCTTCGGACTTTCGTCGCTCGCGGAGCTTCCGCCGATCCCGAATCAGGAGGGACAGCTCGATTTCGACGAGCTGGCGGAGCTGGAGGCGGAGGGCAAATTGGAAGAGGAACAAAGCGAAGCGGAGAACGAGGAATAACCTCGTCGGCGAAGGGAGGAGAGGAAGATGAGCGGCTGGTTCATATTCGGCGGAATCGTTCTTCTTCTCGTGCTTCTTTTCACGCGGTCGGTGACCGTGACGGCGGAATATGACGAGGACAAGCCTGACGTAAAGATAAAATACCTTTTCTTTACGCTCTATCCGCAAAAGCCGAAAAAGAAAAATGTCCGCAAGCCCCAAAAGCGAAAAACCGTCAAAGCGAATCCGACGGAACAAGCCGGCGCGGAAAAAAGCGATGAGCCGGCGAAGGAAGCCGCGGAGCAAAAACCCGCCGCCGAAGAAGAGAGCAAGCGGGCGCGGAACGAAAAAATGCCCAAAAAGAAAAAAGAAAAAAAAGCCGCGCTCGATTTCGCGCAGATCATGGACTATGTCCGGAGCGCTTCCCCGCCGATTAAGCGGCTTTTCAAGAAGATCCGTGTCAGCGATCTGTATATCGACTACGTCGTCGCGACGGACGACGCGGCGAAAACCGCGATCAAGTACGGAGCCGTCTGCGCGGCGCTTTATCCCGCGATCGAATGGCTTACGACCTATTTTACCGTACACGCGCGGCGGGTCAATGTCGAAGCGGATTTTTCGGAGGAAACGGACGATATTTTCGCGTACTGCAAGGTCAAGCTTCGGGTCTCGACGGCGCTCGGCTGTATCCTTTGGCTCGGGGCAAGAATGATTAAAACATATTTAAAATACCAAAATAAGCAAGAGGTTCAGGCGTAACAAAGAAAGGACGGAACAAACTATGGCACAGCATCTTGAGGGCTTAATGAGCACGTCGATGGAAAAGATCCGCGAGCTTGTGGACGTAAACACGATTATCGGAAACCCGATCACCTCCCCCGACGGAACGATCATTATCCCGATCTCGAAGGTAAGCTTCGGCTTTGTGGCGGGCGGCTCGGATATTCCCGCGAAGGTTGAAAAGGAGGTATTCGCGGGCGGCTCCGGCGCGGGAATCACCATTAAGCCGCAGGCGTTTATCGTGATCGGACGGGACGGCGAGGTCAAAATGCTCGAGCTTGGCGCGAAGGGCGGCGCGCTCGACGGGATCGTCGAAAACGCGCCCGAGCTTCTCAATAAGGTGAAGGAGCTTTTCGGAAAGAAAAAGAACGAGGACGAGGAATAATATTCTGTCCCTTTTCCGCATAAAATAAAAACAAACCGCAAAAGCGATATTTTATGAGGTATACGGGAATGAAAAAGCTTCTTTCTGTTCTTACGGCGTTTTTTACCGTCTTTTTTTGGGGTACTTCCGCTTTCGCGGAATCGGCGGGGCTTTCCGGCTCGGCGGTAAGCTCGATCCTGATCAACGCGGATACGGGCGAGGTTCTTTACGAAAGCAACGCGGACGAGGAACGCGCGATCGCAAGCACAACGAAGATCATGACCGCGCTTCTGACCCTTGAATCGGGACAGCTCGACCGCCGCTTTACCGTCGATCCCATGGCGATCCGCGTCGAGGGGACGTCCATGGGACTGCGCGAGGGGGATATTGTGACCCGCCGCGCGCTTTGCTACGGAATGCTCCTCCCCTCCGGAAACGACGCGGCGAACGCGGCGGCGGTCAGCGTTTCGGGAAGCATGACCGCCTTCGCGGATAAAATGAACGAAAAGGCCGCCGCGCTCGGCATGACAAGCACCCATTTCGTCACCCCCTCGGGACTTGACGCGGACGGTCATTATTCGACGGCGCGGGATATGGCGATCCTTACCCGCGCGGCGTTAAAAAACGAGGAGTTCCGCAAAATCTGCGGACTAAGCTCCGCCGCGATCTCCTTCGGGAATCCGCCGAGCCGCCGCACCCTGTACAACTCGAATAAGCTTCTGGCGCGGTACGAGGGCTGTATCGGCGTAAAAACGGGCTTTACCGATAACGCGCGGCGCTGTCTCGTTTCGGCGGCGGAGCGGGACGGAGTGACCCTGATCGCCGTAACGCTGAACGCGGCGGACGACTGGAACGACCATACGCGGCTCCTGAACTACGGCTTTACGGCGGTTACCGCGCGGGAAATTCTCCCCGAATCGTTTGAGCTTGAGGTCGCGGGCGGGGTCAAGGATAAGATCGCCGTTTCGCCGAAAAGCGCGGTAACGCTCGGACTGACCGACGAGAGCGAGGATACGGTCACGCTTCGGTATTACCTTCCCGCGTTCGTATACGGCGGGATCGGCAAGGGGGAGCAGCTCGGCACGGCGGAAATTTATGTTTCCGGCGAGCTGATCGAAACGGTGCCGCTGCTCGCGGAGGAGAGCTGTCCCCGCGCGGAGGCGAAAAAGGGACTTTGGGAACGGCTCGCCGAGCTGTTTCAAAATTGAGTATCGCTCCCCCGAAGGCGTACAAAAAGGAATTGAAAATGGAAAAAATAAGACTTCAAAAAATCATCGCGGACAGCGGATACTGCTCCCGCAGGAAAGCGGAGCAGCTGATCTCGGACGGCGCGGTGCGGGTCAACGGACGCCCCGTAAAGCTCGGCGACAAAGCCGACCCGAAGCGCGATCTCATTACGGTCGAGGGAGAAAAGCTCCGCGCGGCGGGAGTCCCTCTCCGCTACATAAAGCTGTATAAGCCGCGCGGCTATGTCACGACCATGAGCGACGAGCAGGGGCGAAAGATCGTCACCGACCTGTTAAAGGACGTTCCCGAGCGGGTCTATCCCGTGGGACGGCTCGACCGGAATTCGGAGGGGCTTCTGCTGCTGACCAACGACGGCGCGTTCGCGAACGACATGACGCACCCGACCCGCCATGTCCCGAAAATCTACCGCGTTACGGTCGAGGGACGCGTGACCGAGGATCAGATTGAGCGGCTTTCGGGCGGCGTACAGATCGGCGAGGACGAATACACTCAGCCCTGCAAGATCGGGGTACTGACCGAGGAAGAGGGGCGAACCGTCCTCGAATTCACGATCAAGGAAGGAAAAAACCGCCAGCTTCGCCGTATGTGCGAGGCGGTCGGGCTTACGGTAAAGCGGCTTCGGCGCACGTCTATCGGCGGCGTCAGGCTCGGAATGCTCCGCCCCGGGGAATACGCCGATCTCACGAAGGAAGAGCTCGCGATCCTAAGAAACGCGGTCAAGGGAGAGGGGAGCCGCCGAAAATGATCACCATTCTGAAAAACCCTGCGGTCACGGACCGAATTTGCTTTGAATTAAAGGACGGCGGAGCGATCCGCGGACACGTTTCCGCGCGGATCGAGGACGGAACAATCGTTCTGTTCGAGCTGGAAAGCGAGGAGGAAATCTTTTACGACGGTCTGGTTCGCGCCGTGCTCGGATACGCGGAAAACCGCCAAATCGACCGTGCGCGCTTCGAGATCGGCGACGAACGGAAACGGAAAAGGCTTCGCGGGTTCGGATTCCTGCCCGAAAACGGAAACGAAATGGAAAGCATTCGGGCGTTTTTTTTCGCCGATCACTGTTCATAACAAAAAACACCGTACACGGGTTTTTCCGATGTACGGTGTTTTGTCCGCTTCCGAATTTTACCCGGAAGCAGTATGTTATGGGAAGGTTTCCCTTCGTCGTAAGCTGATTTATCCTCTTACGTCAAGCCTTACGGTCGGTTCGGCAATCGGCTGAACCGTTCCCGAATCAGTGTAAAGACGCAAGGACTGATCCAAGGCTTCGTTTGGTGCGAACACAGGCAACGATGATTCTTCCGCCGTTTCGGAAATTTCGGCTGCTTCGGAGGAGCCCGGCGCCTCGGATTTTATCTCCGCCTGCGGTTTTTCTGCCGCGCGGTTTTCCTCGGTTTTCCGCTCGAGCGCTTCCTCGGCTTCCCGTTCCCGCTCGGCTCGTTCCTCCCGCTGCTCCTTCAGGGTTTCCTCGGCGGCTTTTTCCGCATAGTGAACCGCCTTCTGCGAAAACTCCGTATAATAACCCATGGAACGCTCCATCGCAGCGGTATCGCCCTTCCGCTCCGCTTCCTGATACACGCGCAGCGGAACCTTCGCGATATTGACATTGGCGTTCGCGCCGATGAAGCCCTCCATGCTCCCCGATTTCATCATTCCGCTTCTCCTTTCTTGGGGTTACGCCCTTTCGTCAAGCTCCGGCTCTTTCTCCTCGGCGGATTCGATCCGCTTTCCGTCGCTCGTATAGGTCACGTCTCCGATCCGAACGTCCTCGCCGTCCTCTTCGGTTTTTTCGTCTTTTTCGGCTTCCTCCGCTTCCTCGGCTTTTTCCGACTTCCGGATCTCGCCGAGCGTTTTCGCGCCCTCGTTTTTCAGCCGATCCGCCCGGTTCTCAAGCTCGGAGGCCTGCGCGATCTTTTCCTCGGAGGAATTCCCGCGCGCCGCGTCAAGCTTCGCTTCGGTCCTGAGCACGCGCGCCTTCCCCTTGAGCTGATCCGACGTACCGTTCAGCTGCGCCGCCCGATCGACCGACCGATCCGCCGAGAGAAGCGAATCCATTCTGTCGGCGTCCTCCGAAAAGCCGTCTCTTTTTCGCGGCTGTCCCGAGGAAGATTCGTTCTTTTCGGCATCTTTTCCCTGTAACCGTTCCGCGCGCTTTTGCTGAAGCCGGTTGTTCAGATCGGCGATCTCCGCTTCGATCTCCTTCTTTTTTTCAAGCTTTTGCTTCGGATCCATTTCCTCGTTTTCGGAAAGAGCCTGAAGCTCCTTTTGCTTCGCTTCGATCTGCTTCCGAAGCCCGTTTTCCTCGGGATTGTTTTTCCGAAGCGGGAGTGATTCGGGCGCTTTTACGCCCGACGCGATTCCTGTAACCTGCATTTTCGTTTCCTTTCCTTCGCTTGACGCCGCCAAACGAATGACCGATTTATTTTTGGGCAGGACGTACCCGCCGCATCGTGTTCCAGATCGGACGGCGGCACTGCCGTCCAAGGCATGCCTTTTTGTTTTGATTTTTAGTTGAGCATATTCAGAAGCTCGCCGCTCGTGAGCGGATCGCTCTTCTTTTTGCCCGACTGGGTGTAAGACGTCGTATTGTTCTTGCTGATCGCGGCGTAGTTGGAAAGCTGCTTTGCCTGACTTCCCATGAAGCTCGCGAAGGATTCGGATTTTCCGAAAATCTTCTTCAGATCGTCGGCGCTCGCGGCGTTGAAGGTGTTCTTATCGATCTCGAGCGTTCCGTCCGACTTAACGTTGATCCCGACGTTCGCGAGACGCTTGCTGTACGCGTTGGTCATGTTCGCGATAAACTCCTGCTTTCCGGAAACGGTCTGATCCCCCGACTTTCTGATCGAGGAAACGAGCTCGTTATAACTGTTTACAAAGCTGTTCGCCGCCGAGAACGCCTTATCGTAATCGATATTTCCGTCCTTATCGGTCGCGAACGCGGCTTCCAAGCCGTTTACCGAGCTTGTTACGTTTGAGGAAAGGGTACCGAGCTTATCCTCCACGTTGTTCTTCGTCTTAGTGGTTTTCTTCTTTTCCGCGGCTTTTTCGCTTTCGGAAGTGTTTTCGGCTTTTTTCATGTTGAAATACGCCTTATACAAATTCTTACTTACGCGGAAATCGCTCCACTGCGTCAAAACATTGCTCATTGAAGCGTAAAAATTACTATCCAGCATAAAGGCTCCCTCCTTTTAGCGCGGGGCAAGTGCCTACCCCGTTATATGTTTTATCGGCAGAAACATCCAAAAATGAAGTCCGCAGACCGATAGAACCGCAGTTGAAATATAATTTCGGCAAAATCGCCAAATTTTGCTTCTATAAAGCATACATTTTTATTTTCACGGCTTATTTTTTTGCTTTCGGGTAATTCAGTCCGAACACAAGCTCAGCGGTATTCGCAAGAACCTGTTCGGTCGGTACGCCCGCGATCGTTTCCCCGAGAATCGCCGCAAACTCCTCGTCGCCCAGCATTGCGGCAAGCTGCGTTTTTACCGCGCCTTGGACATTGAGCGCCTGAAATCGGCGGGAGACGTCCGCCGTGTGCCTGATCTGCTTTTCCGTGATCCGCTCCATAAAATACGCGTGACGCTCTAGCCGAAGCTCCCAGAAGCCCTTTTCGTCATCGTCGCCCTTCCCTCTTTTCGAGGTCGTGATCTCGCCGAGACTGTGCGACTGCGCGTTCACGATATTTCCGTCCTCGCCGATCGCGACCGACCGGCTCGAGCGAGCCTCGATCCCGGGCATCATCGCCTCGTTGCGCGCGCTGTCAAAAGCCCACCAAGCCTCGATCCGCGCCATGATCTCAAGCGCGTATTCGGGCTGCGCTTCCATACGCTCCTGCACCTTCGGGTGGATCACAACCGCGCGGCTTCCCGGCGGGATACTCCCAAGCGCGCGAATCTCCTTCGGCGCGATAAATTTCCCGTCGATCGAGCCGTAAAAGGGATTCGGTCCCGACGGCTTCCAGCTTTCAAGCACCTCCGCCGCACGGTCGGTATCCTGATACAAAAGATAGTGCGGGTAATCGTTTCGGGTCTTCCAGCAGCCCGAGCTTGCGTCAAACACATGATAGGCGATCCGCGGGTATTTCGCGCGGAGCATTTCCTCCAAACTCGGCGTCCGCACCGCTTCGACCGATTCCGTTTTTTCTTCATTCTGCGCCGCATACGCGGAAAGCAGCCCGAAAAAAACACTGTCCCCGACCTGCTCCGCCGCTTTTACGGCGGTATTCGTCCTTTCGGAAACACCGCCAACTCCGCAAAGTTCCGTAAAAACCACTCCTTTCCCAAACGCTACATCAGCAGGGTCGTATAAAATCCCATATCCTTTTCCGCCTCGGAAAGCTCTTCCCCGCTCTGCGCGCCGATCTCCGAAGCGCGCTGCTGCGCCTGACGAATCAGCGCCTCGACCTTCGCGATCTCCTCGTCGTCGCTCATACCCTGCGCCTTTCCGCCCTTGACCTGCGAAAGGTCGGTATCGAGCATGGAAAGCACCATTTGGATCTGCGCGGGCGTTTTCGCCGCGGTAATCTGCCGGACGCGCTTCCCGACGTTTACGCTGACCCAGCCGCCCGAGGACGAGGAGGTCATATTCCCGTTTTCGTCAATCGCAATGTTCATTCCTTGAAACCCCTTGATCTCGTCGGGCGCGCGCTCGAGCGCCTCGTCGGCGGCGGACAGGTTCTCAAACAGCTTTTGAAGCTCACCCTCGTCCTCAAGGCATTTGTTCAGGTAGCTCCCCGAAATCTGCGCCGACCCGCTCGCGACGATCTTATAATTGCCCTTTAAATAGTCCATCAGCTCGTCCTTGCTCCCGAATTTCCTTTGGGGCAGGTTCGGCTCCCCGGTCGTTTTTTCGGTCTCGGGGGCGTTTTCGGTTTTCCCGGCGGGTTCGGTTTTCCGAGAATAAGAATACGGATCAAAGCGTATCCCCAGCCCGTTGAATTCCATATTGCGGTTCATTCCTTTCGATTGAATTTCATCATTACGGACAAGACGAATTTCCCGTTTTCGGCGGTAAAATCCAGTCCGCCCGAATATTTTTCGGCGCAGCTCCGGATACTCCGAAGCCCGATTCCGTGCGAGCCGCCGTCCGTTTTCACCGTCTTCGGGAACCCGTCCGCGCCAAGCCGAAGAACCCCGCCGAAGCTGTTCTCCGTCTCGATCAGGAGCATATTTTTCTTCCGGATCGAGCGGATGGAAATAAAGAGCGTTTCCCCGGGGCTTTCTTCCCGAAGTCTTTGACAGGCTTCCGCCGCGTTGTCGAGGGCGTTGCTTAAAACAATCCCGACGTCGTACGCCTCAATCCCGCCGAGGTCGCTCAGCAGAAAACCGTCCGCGTCAAGGCGAATCCCCGGAAGCTCACGCGCGATCAGGGCAAATTTCCCGTTCACGACCGCGTCGCATACGGCGTTTCCCGTTTTTACGCGCCGTTCTGTTTCCTCTGAGGAAAGACGGAGATTCTCGAAATAACGGTTAATCTCGCCGTCGTTCGGGCATTTTTCGCGCAGCAGCTCTCCCAGTATGTACAAATTATTTTTCAGGTCGTGGCGGAACGCGCGATCCCTTTCATGCAGGCGCTCCGATTCCGAGATCGACTGCTGCAATCCCGCGATCTGCGCCTGTAAAATCTGTTTTTCCGTCTGCTCCCGCCGAAGCTCACTCATGTCCCTATAAAGCCGAAAGCCGGCAGCGACCGACGCGAGCAGGGTGAACGAAATGATCGGGACGACCGCGTACAGCGCGGGAAAACGGCTGTAGATCGTGGTCGGGATCCCGTCGTCGATCATCAGCATCTGAATCCGCAGCAGCACCGAGATCATGATCCCCGTACCCGCGGGAAGCAGGCAGATCGCCCCCTCCCGCTGCACCCGGGGACAGCCGCGCCCGTACCGCGCGATCCGTTTTGCGACCGCGTACAGAATCCCCGCGCGGAGCAGCAGTGCGATCGTATTCACGAGCAGACTGACAGATCGGATCGCAAAAATAAAAAAATCAAGCGGAATTTTTCCGTCTAGGGCAAGCTCGCCCAGAAAATTCCCCGCAAGCGAGCCGACCGCCGTAAAGCAGTTCGCCGCGTGAAGCGAAAGCTCCCGAACCGCCGTATACAAAACCGCCGGAAAGAGCCGCTCGAAAACGCTCCCGCGAAGGACGGCAAGCGACGCCGCGAAAAGAGAGACCGTCAGCACCGCGAGCTTGATCAGCAGATTCAGCTCGCTCTCGGTATCGAAAACGAAGTAACAGATTACGTTTTCGGCTGTCCAGAACAGCGTCCAGAACAAGCCCGCCGAAAGCCGCCGCTCCCGAAAAAGCGAAAAGCGCGGCGAACCGAACGCCTGAAACAAAACGGCGGCGCTAACCCCCTCGAGAAGGTAGCTCAGCGTCATCAGCGCGAGATCGTCCATCATACGCTCCTTTATTTTAGAAATTCGTATTCTCACGAAGAAAACGGAGATAGCGCTTCACGAATTCGCCGTATTTTTCCCTTGCCATACAGACCGACTCGCCGTTTTCAAGAAGAATGCTCCCCGAATCGTACTCCGCGATATGCGCCATGTTTACCAGAAAGCCGCGGTGGCAGCGGAAAAAATCCGTTCCGAGCGATTCCTCCGCCTTCGACATCGCTCCGTAGTAGGTCAGCGTCACGCTTTTCGTGTGGACGGCAAGCTTTCGCATTTCGTTTTCGAGATAATAAATCTCGTCGGCGCGGAGCGTCACGCAGCGGCCGCGCGTCCGGATCAGCAGACAGCGCCGATCGCCCGCGTTTTTCCGCTCGAGCTCCTTCACTGCCCGCTCCAGCACTTCCTTCAGCTTCTCCTCGCGGATCGGCTTTAAAAGATAGTGAAAAGCGCCGACGTCAAACGCGTCGAAAACCGATTCGCGAACCCCCGTAATAAACAGAAGAACACCGCCCCACCCTTTCGCCCGAAGGCGGCGCGCCGTCTCGATTCCGTCCGTTTCTCCGAGGTCGATGTCGAGCAGGAGCAGCTCCGGTTCGACCCCGGTCGAAAAAAGCGCTTCGCCCGAGGAAAATCGCCGCACCTCCCAGCACGGAAGCAGGCGCTTTACCGTCCGGCACAGTCCTTCGGCAATTTCCGGCTCGTCGTCGCAGATCATGGCAGTGGGCATAACGTTCGCTCCTTTCTTTCGGGTCTATAGGATATATCGGCAAAAAGATTCCAATATGAAGCGAAATGTAACGAAACGAGGGTAAAATGTAACGAAAAACCCTTCCGCAAGCCCTTCGCCAAGATTTTTTAAAATTTTACGAAAAAATACTTGACAAGCACGTTTTTTTTTGCTATAATATAACAGTCATAAGTTGTTTGTGTCCCCTCGGATTCTTTCGGCACAAGCTTTCTCCATAGGAAAAATGGTTTTTATTATGACGCGGGGCGGATTCGCCTTGCGGAGGTGGTGGAATGGCAGACACGCTACTTTGAGGGGGTAGTGGGCATTTGCTCGTGTGGGTTCAAGTCCCATTCTCCGCACCAAACGGCGCAAACTCGAACCACAAATTGCAGCTGTATTTTATCAAGAAAGCAGTTGCTGTGGTTCTGCGGTTTGCGAAAACAAGGTAAAACAAAAGTCCTGCCTCGGTTCTGCCGAGGTGGGATTTTTGTTTTATTCTATTATCGAAATGGCAAAGCCTAAATTTGTGTCAAAAATCGCATTTACAAGGTTTTGAACCTCTTTTCTTACGTTGCCCCTCACAGAATACCCGTAAGCCTTGCCAATGCTGAATAGTTTGCGAAACGTCTTGTCGCCCTCTGTCATTCTGTATTCAGTGCTGTCCGACTCGACGTTGATTAAAACCTCAAAGTCCATCGACTTTAAAAACCGTTTGTCGTTTTCTCTTGAAACAACTTTAATTGCTATGTTCATTGTGTCCCCTCCTGTTCGTTAAGGAAGCGAAAAAGCTCCATCTTGCCGATTGGAAAGCTATTTTTGAGAAAAA
>CAZKKZ010000005.1:0-65006 GCA_964553625.1 uncultured Ruminiclostridium sp. | reverse complement strand
CCGACCTGCGCATTACGAATGCGCTGCTCTACCGACTGAGCTACACTAGCATATTTAATTTTTCGGCAAACTGAACTGCCATTCCAGAATAGGGGAACTAAATTTTCACCATGTTCTCGCCATTGAACTGTAAAAATTTTGCAAGACCAGTGATCCGCCGCCGCGTCACCTTATTGAGTACACACGACCTGCGCATTACGAATGCGCTGCTCTACCGACTGAGCTACACCAGCATTTTTTTATTTTTTGGCAGACCGAACTGCCATTCAGAAATGGTGAGCAAATCGTTCACCATATCCGTGCCATTGAACTGTAAAAATTTTGCAAGACTTGCGATCTGCCACCGCGTCTCCTTATCGAGTACACACGACCTGCGCATTACGAATGCGCTGCTCTACCGACTGAGCTACACCAGCATATTTAATTTTCTCGGCAGACCGAACTGCCATTTCGGAATAAGGAACTTAATGTTCACTATATCCGCGCCATTGAACTGTAAAATATTTGCAAGACCCGCGACCCGCTGCCGCATCTCCTTATTGAGTACACACGACCTGCGCATTACGAATGCGCTGCTCTACCGACTGAGCTACACTAGCAAATTCGTTTTTCCTTTTCGAAAATTCATCAAAAAAAGCTTGCAAACATCGAAAGAATGTGGTAAAATAAAAAGCAAGGGAGAGTCTTCTCTCTATCCTTTCAGATTACATTTATTATTATACACTATTTTCCCCGGTTTGTCAAGAGAGGAGACGAAATTTTTTGGAAATAAAAAACAAAATAAAGCAGATCGTCCTTCGGAGCCTATGCAGTGCGCTTTTGGTGCTTGCTTTATTTCTCGGCGCGGTCGCCGCAGTATACGCGGTCAGCGGCGGTACGCCGAACCTTTTCGGGACAAGCATTTTTGTTGTTAAAACCGACGCGTTCGATCTGCTCGAAAACGGTACGGCGCTTATCGCCAAGCAGGTACAGTACGCCGAGATCCAGCCGGGCAATATCGTCATTTTTTCGTTGGAAAATAACCGTCCCGCCCTTGCCGAGATCCGGAGCGGCGAGCTTTCCGACGGCGTATATACCTTTACCGCCGCTACCGAAAACGGCGACCTGATCACTCTTTCCCAAAGCCAGATCGTCGCAAAGGGCGTAAGCTATTCCAACTTTTGGGGCGCGGTCATTACCTTCGCGTCTTCCCCGGTCGGTCTGCTTCTCGTGGCGGTACTCCCCTGCCTGATTTTAATCATTATTGAATTTTCCAAATTCCTCCGTAAGGCGCTTCCCGAGCCGGAAATCGAAACGGTCAAAAAACAGCTTGAGATCCCGACTTATACGCCCGAGATCGGAAAAGCCGCCGCTGCCGCCGCATACCGTCAATCCGCGAAAAACGACTCTCTCGACGACAGTATTGGTCTGTACGACGCACAAGTTCGCCGTAACCCGAGTATTGAGCGAACCGATGTCCTTGAAATCTCCGCACAGCCCGAATCGCCCCTCTTTCTGGGACCGAAGCGCAAGCCGATCGAGACACAGCAAAGGCAGTACGACGAGCCCATGCCGCTGTCCCAGAAGAAGCTGAACGACGCCATTGCCGCTGCAAAAGCGGCGCGCGAGCAGGAAGAGGAAAGCCGCCGGCGAGCGGACGCGGTCACGGAAATCCGGAAGAACCGCGGCATACCCGCACCTGCCGAAAAAGAACGCGCGTCAAACGAATACATGCGGCAAAACACCGGCTACACAAACGAATCGTTTGCCGAAGCCGTCAAAACGGCGGAGTCGAAAATATCCGAAACCATCGGAATACCGCTTCCCGAGGAGGAATCCGTAAAGCAGTACACTCCGAAAAAGCCGACGCTCGGCGTCCCGCATTCCACCTCCGCGATCCCGCGTCTGGACGCGCTTTTCAATGACGAAAGCGACGGCGTTTCTTATAATATTGACGATATTCTTGCCGGACTGGAGCATAAATAAAAATTTCCGTTTCCAAAAACAACAGCAAACAGCGCGGGTTCTTTCTCTCCGAAAGCCCCGCGCCTTTTTTTCACTCTTCCATTTGCTTTCCGAAGTACATCGCCGCCGCTTGAACCAGCGCAAGCTGCTCGGGGGTCGCGTACTCGTTCCCGTCGGAGGAAAGCATCATAACCGCTCCGTTTACATCGCCCTGCGATACGATCGGCGTACACGCGATCGCGTACTTGTCGATTCCTTCGATCGGATTCAGCCGCTTATCGTCAAGCGTCCGATAAGCGTGTGATTTCCTTTGTTCAATCAGATCCTCGAGCGAGCTTGAAACGCGGCGTTCGAGAATTTCTTTTTTCTGCATTCCCGAGGCGGCGATCACATGATCGCGGTCGCAGATCGCAGCCGGACAGCCGCCGATCTTCGCCAGAACCTCCGCGTACTGCGCCGCCGTATCCGTAATTTCACCAACGGGAGAATATTTCTTAAAAATAACTTCTCCTTCCGGGCTGGTAAAAATTTCCAACGGATCGCCTTCGCGGATACGCATGGTTCTGCGGATTTCCTTAGGTATTACGACTCGCCCGAGATCATCGATTCTTCTGACAATTCCTGTTGCTTTCATATATTAAATTCCTTTCCTTGGCAAATAAGGACCTGACCGCATAGAGACAGGTTCCGAAATCGAAAACGCAGCAGCTCACGAACAGCATGAACATCGGCTCGAAATCGTATGAAGCCGCGCCCGCAAAGGAAATTTTAGACTGCTGTTTATACGCTTTCATAGCAATATTATTTGCCGCGTCCATGGATTTATACCCGATTTAGGAAGCGGATTTTATAAAATTTTTCAGATACGTCCGTCATAAAAACAAAACCATTGCCGTCCGCTTTTTCCAAAGACAACAATGGTTTTATTTTGTGCAATTCGGAACGTTCGATCCCGTCAGTCCCGTAATTGATCGAAAATATCCATAAATTCCCGCCAATCGTGAATGTGCAGATACTCAAAATCAACGGTCAATCCGTCGTTCTGACCGGCAAAAGGGTTCCGTTCACCCGGAGTTTCTCCTTCATATAAAACAGGGAACATTCCGACGCTTTTTGCGCCGTATATGTCCGCCCGAACGCTGTCGCCGCAGTACCACACCTTATCCGCCGTCAGCCCCGCCTTTTTTAAGGCAATTTCAAACATCATGCTGTGCGGCTTGTTAAAAATATAATCACTCGAAGCCAAAATAAATTCCAGTTTGTTTCCCGGTAAAAGCCGATCAAACAGATCCTTCAGGGCGTTTCCCGAAAAACAGTTATTGCTGATTACGCCCGTTCGGATCCCTTTGGAAGCCAGAAAATCAAGCATTCTGTCGGCATACGGCATCACTCCGCCTTTTGAGATCCCGTTCATGATGATTTTCTCCGCTTCCTCCAAAGAAACGGAAAGTGAAATTTCCATATACTCCATTGCCAATTTCAGAAAGAAATGCTCGTGTATTTCGAGTATTCCTCTTTCGGCTTTGATTTTCGCGAACAGATTGATCATGGTTTGATTGAATTCCTCAAAGGAAATTCCGCGCGGATTGCGGTCGATATACGGATAAATCGCTCTGTTTCCGTTTGAAGTGCTGTGACCGGGCTGATACAGCAGGGTATGCCCATAGTCAAAAATTACCATTTCTGGTTTTTGCATTTGTTCCCCTTCCCCAAAATAAAACGATACCGCGCAACCGCAAAGCACGGCGATTACACGGTATTGCCCTAAATATTTCTTTTTACCTTCCGTTCAAAGGACGGCTGCGTCACATAGGAAAGATAACGCGGTCTCCCGTCATATTCGAGATACGCCGAAAAACGCTCCCGATAAGCGGGCGTTGTCATCATCGGCAGGACTTCCTCCCGACGGAACCACCCCGTTTCCGAATTCTCCTCGGAGGGGCGCGCCTGTCCGCCGATCCTCCTGCACAAAAAGTCGAGCACAACCTTGGTCGGAATTTCCTCAACGCCGTTATACCCCTTATTTTTCGCGACATTCGACGAAACGCAGTATACCTCTCCGACCTCCGCCTCGATCCCCGTTTCCTCCAGGATTTCCCGCCGTAAGGCTTCGATCAGGTTTTCGCCGTTCTCGACCTGTCCGCCCGGAAAAGCCCAGTCCGCGCGATTGTGCTTCACCAGAAGGATCTCGTCCGACTCATTTACGACAATTCCGCCCACCGCGACGATATGCGTCGGCATGACCCATTCCTTTTCATTCATGACTCCGCTCCCCTTTCCGATCAGCAAAGCGAGCCGCCGTGAAAACGGCATTCGTAAACGGGCTTATCCTGAAAAGAGATCGTCTCAAAGCCCTGAAACCATTCGACCGAGCCGCTCACGCCGCAGCGGTAGGCGTAATCTCCCGCCGCGTAATATTCGGGACCGCGAAAGGGTTTTTCCCTCGGAACATTGCACAGGGCTTCCTTCAAAAAGTCCCCGCTGAAGCTTTCGTCCAGCACCCGACCCGTGTAATTCATGCTCCAGTAAGGGCGGTCGCCGATCCAAAGCGCTTCCTCGCCCGAAAAGCGTTCGCTTCCGAGATAGCTGTCGTAATACAACAGCTCTCCTTCCCGAAACACAAAGTCGTGCGAACCCGGACGGCAGGACGCCGTCTCGCTCCCCTTTCCCGCATAGGTGGATTTTTTTGCCTTCAGTAAGAAATCCAGAATCTCGTTTTCCATAAGCACCCCTCTTTTCCCATGATGTCATTCGCCCGAAAGCGGAAATCCGGAACTTGTTTTTAGAACCTGTACCAATAGCCGCGATGTTTGAATTTTTGTGCAGATTTTGTTCCCTGTTAGGAAAAATCTTGCAGGAATACTTCCGTATTTCAAAAGATTTTGACAACACAGGGGGCAAAATCCGCCAAAAAGGCGAACGTCGGGGCGATTGGTACAGGTTCTTATTACTCCGCCGCTTCCTCGGCGGCGGAAAGCTGAAGATCGACCTTATACTCCTCGCCCGTGACCCAAGCCTTGATGTTTCCGCCCGTCAGCCGGAACGATACGGAAACACTCTTCGTCCCTTCGGCGATCTCGACGCCGAGCAGATTCACCGTCGCGAAAATATCGTCGGAGGTCATGCCCTGAATGTAAGACGATAAACCGACCACGTTCACCGTCAGCTGATTGGTAAGTACGTCAACGTCATAGTTGGAGGGCTTATTCAATACGTTTATGTTTTCAAAGGGAACGGTGAAGCCGAGCTGACCGAAGCTGTCATAATCCTCAAAATAAACCGTGACCGTCTTATTCCCCGAAATATTCTTATACCCGTCGGGAAGCTTTACGGGAAGCGCCACGCCGCCCTGTAAATCCTTTAGGGTGAGGGAGCTGAGCGAGATCTCGCCGATGTCGATCTGTTCGAGATTGTCGATCGAGCTGTCGGGAGAAGCGATCGTAAGCTCCTTGATCGACATGGAATATTTCAGGCTCGACAAATCGAAATTCGTTGGGAAATTCGTAAGCTGTACATTCAGCGGAAGCGTCCGCACCTTATAAACCGGCACGTTTACGGTAAAGACGCTTTCGTTCATCGAAAAAGCGGGATCGAGCATTTTTACGCCCTGCTGGTTATAAAAATCAAGACTGCTCCGAAGCTCGGCGCTTTCCTCGAGCTGACCCGCGTATTCGGGCGCCGCCTCGATCCTTCCGACCGCGTTCACGAGATTTTCCTCCCCCGTGATCAGTACGGTCTCGGGCGATACCGTAAGCTCGCCCTCGATCTGCATTCCTTCCGCGATCCGAAGCCTTGAGGCGGAGGGCTCGACGGGAACCTCGCGCGTAATGATCTTCGTCACACTGATCTCCGCGGTCAGCGAATCGGAAAGCACGGTACACTGAACGGAAGGGTCGGCGGGCTCCACGAGAATATTCACCGTATACTGACCCGATTCGTAAATCCCCGAGAGGTCGCACCGCGCGACAAGATCCTCGTTTGTCAGCGAGCTGATGTCGAAGCGCTTTCCCTGAATCTGAACCGTGATATTTTCAATGGCAGGAGAGGTAATCTGCAAATTCTCGTTCAGCATATACTGCGTCGGCTCGCACAGAACCTCCACGTCGGAAATGTGCAGCGTGATATTGGGGAAAATCTGGATCGAGATCACGAACCACAGCACCACGGAAAGGACAATCGCCTGAATAATGGTCTTAAAATTAGACGCAAAAGCCGAAGCGAACCTTTTAAAGAAATTACTCATGATCTCCCGCCTCCTTTTTCCTGCCTTTGCGGGACTGCCGTTCCTTTTTCGCGCGCTGCTCGCCGATCTCGGGAAGAAGCTTGCTCTTTAAGTGCGCGTAAAGCTTTTCGCGGTCGAAGCCGCGTTCGAGAACGCCGTTTTCGGCAATGGAAATAATCCCCGTTTCCTCCGAAACGATAATCACGATCGCGTCGGAAACCTCGCTCATGCCGATCCCCGCGCGGTGACGCGAGCCGAGCTCCTTGTTGATCAGTTCCTCCTTCTGCGGCTTCGGCAGGAAGCAGCCCGCGGCATAGATCATGCCGTCGCGGATAATAACCGCGCCGTCGTGCAGCGGCGTATTCGGGAAAAAGATATTGCGGAACAGTTCTTCGCTCGGAACCGCCTTCAGGATCGTCCCCGTCTCGATCTGCTCGCCGAGCTTTGTCTGACGCTCGACAATAATCAGCGCGCCGGTCGCGGTTCGCGAAAGCTTTTCACAGGCGAGCGCGATCTGATTCATCGCCGCCATAATGCTGCCCTCGTCGGCGGCGCCCGCCTCAAAAAAGGCGATCGGCTTTACGATCCGCGATCTTCCGAGCTTTTCGAGCACGCGGCGAAGCTCGGGCTGGAACATGACGACAAAGGCGATCACCCCGACGTTAAAGATCATGTCGCTGATGACGCTCATCGCCTTAAATCCAAGCTGATTCAGCAGAAACAACACGACGGCGAACAGAACGATCCCCTTGATCAGCTGTTCCGCGCGCGTTTCCCTGACAAGCTTTATCACCCAGTAGAGGATCACCGCCAGAAGCGCCATATCCAGTACGTCTATAAATGTAATCGACCGGAACACGTTCATGAGCGCGTTCCAGATATCGGCTAAGTAATAGATCAAAATCAACACCCTAATCTCATTCAAATTCGCCGTTTTCCGACCCTGCCAAAAAACATCTTACTATTATTTTATCATATTTTTTTTAAATTTCAAGTCCCCCGCCGTATTTTTATGAAATGTTTTTCGGAATTTGACGCCGTATGAACCGTCCGCGCCCGAAAAAGAAAAAACGCGCCCCTGCCCTAAGGCAAAAGCGCGTTTCCGCACACGTCGATCCTACGTTTCTTCCGAAGCGATCCGGCTGACCGCCCTGACTAAGGCGAGCGTTTCGTTCATCGTGCTGAACGCCGAGGGCGAAAACCGCACGGCGCCCTGCTCCCCCGTACCGATCTTTTTATGCGCGGGATAGGCGCAGTGGAACCCGCCCCGCAGACAGAAGCCCAGCCCGCTCAGCCGCGAGGAAACCTCCTCCGAGGAAAGCTCCCCGATATTGAACGGAATGACGGGCGCGTAATGCTCGTCGAATTCCCCGCTGTACAGCTTCACCTTCGGAATTTTCCGCATTTCCGCGAAAAACCGTTCACAGATCGCCGTTTCGTGGCGGCGGATCGCGTCGATCCCGCGGCTTTGCACAAAATCGATCCCCGCGCCGAGCGAGATCGCGCCCGCCGTGTTGATCGTCCCGCTCTCGAACCGGTCGGGGAGGAATTCCGGCTGCGCAAGCTCCTTCGACGCGCTCCCCGTACCGCCCTCGACCAGCGTATTTAAACGGTATTTTCCGTCCGTAATCATCAGCCCCGTGCCCATCGGACCGTAAAGCCCCTTATGTCCCGCGGCGCAGATGATATTCATTCCGTCCGAAAGCCGGATCGGGAGAACCCCCGCCCCCTGCGCGGCGTCCACGATAAAACAGATCCCCCGCTTCCGGCAGATTTTTCCGATCTCTCCGACCGGGAGGATCCTTCCGGTCACGTTCCCCGCGAGCGTACAGACGACCGCCCTCGTGCGGCGGTTGATGAGCCGTTCAAATTCCCGCGCGATCGCCTCGTCGTCGTTCCCCGTCTGCACAAACGAGCAGGAAACGCCGCGCTCCTTCATGCAGGCGTAGATCGGACGAAGCACGGCGTTATGCTCGATGTCGCTGCACAGAATGTGCGAGCCGTTCGTAAGGATCCCCTTGATCGCCGTGTTGAGCGCAAAAGTACAGTTCGGCATAAAAACGGTATTTTCCGTCTCCGCGCCGAAAAACGAAGCGCATTTTTCCCGCGCCTCATAGACCGCCTCCGCCGTTTTGAGCGAAAGACGGTGACCCGATCTCCCGGGATTCGCGCCGAATTCCGTCAACGCGCCCGTCATGGCGGCGATCACGGAACGCGGCTTCGGATAAGTGGTGGCGGCGTTGTCAAAATAAATCATCTATTTCGACAGGATTTTCCGACATTCGATCCCCGCCGCCGAAAGAAGCCGGCAGACCTTTTCCGGCGATTGATAAACGCGGATCCCGTAAGCACAGCCGCCCTTTGAAGTGCTTTTTTCGACCGACGCGTTTATTTTTAAAGAGGATAAATATTTTACAGCGCGCTGCGCGGCTGTCATAGAATCGAGAATCAGCAGTGAAGCTGTCATAAATCGGTCTCCTTTCCCCGTCCGGAGAATGATACTGAATTTTATGCCCGGCGCCGCCGCAAAACAATCGTTTTGTGACAGCGGTGCGCGGTATCGCCGCACGTCCGGATAAAATCCCGTTCCTTCCCGTTTTTTCCAAATGTCACATTTCATTTTATGCCGCAGCCGCATTCTTGGTGTATCGGCTTCTTTTCCGCCTTTCGCATAAAACCGTTTTATTTTTCCATAATACAGTTACACAACATATACCGCTCTTCACTGCCAACCGAACGGCTTGCAATGCGCCGAAAAACCGGCGGCAAGGCGATGCTTTGCGAGGGCGGTATGTACCCGGCGCCGGCGGCAAGACGATTGCTTTGCAGCAGCGCCGAGTATAATCAAGGAAAGGATTTTACCGATATGAAGGCAGTTATTTTAGCGGGCGGGGAAGGAACCCGTCTCCGTCCGATTACCTGTACGGTTCCGAAGCCGATGGTGCCGATCTGCGGAAAGCCCGTGATCGAATATATCCTCGAGCTTCTCGCGAAGCACGGCTGCACCGAAGCGATCATCGCCGTCCGATATAAAAAGGAGGCGCTCGAGCGCCGCTTTTCCTCCGGCTCCTTCGCGGGCATTTCGCTGAGCTTTTCGGAAGAAAACGAACCGCTCGGCACGGCGGGCTGCGTAAAAAAAGCCGCCGCCGAAGTCGGCGAGGATTTTCTCGTCATCAGCGGAGACGCGATCTGCGATTTTGATTTAAGCGCGGCATTCCGCTTTCATAAGGAAAACGGCGCGGACGCCACGATCCTGACAAAGCGGGTGGACGATCCGAGAGAATACGGGCTGATCATCGAGGAAAACGGACTCATCACCGATTTTTCGGAAAAGCCCTCCTATATCAACTGTCGGAGCGATCTCGCCAACACGGGGATTTATATTCTTTCCCCGAAGGTCTGCCGTCTGATTCCGCCGCATGAAATGTGGGATTTCGCGAAAAACGTCTTTCCCGATATGCTCGGGCGCGGATACAGGCTGATGAACTTCGAGGCGGCGGGCTACTGGTGCGACATCGGCGACATCGGCGCTTACAAGCGGTGCAGCGTCGATCTACTGGAGGGAAGGGTCGCCGCCGAGCTTCCGAAAAACGCCCGGAAAAGCCGGACGGGAAAGACCGTCGTCCTCCCCGGAACCAAAATCGCGGAAAGCGCGGTCGCGGGCGGCTTTAACGTGATCGGCGAAAACGTGTCCGTCGGCGCGGGCGCGGGGCTTCACAACGCGATCGTCATGGACGGGGTATTTATCGGCGAAAATACGACCCTGAACGACTGTATTATCTGCACGGGCGCGCAGATCGAAAGCGGAGCGGCGGTCTATGAAAACGCGGTCGTCGGCGATCACTCCGTGATCGGCGAGGACGCCGTGATCTGCGGAGGGATCCGCGTCTGGCCCGAAAAAACCGTGGAAAAGGGCGCGTTCGTCAACAGCGATCGGAAATACGGGGTAAAAAGCAGTATCGAGATCACGGAGGACGGGATCGTCGGCGAGACCAACACCGTCATCACGCCCGAATTCGCGGGAAGACTCGGCTGCGCGATCGCGCGGATCACCGAAAATTATGCCGCCGTGTCCTGCTCCGAGGAAAACGCGGCGGAAACGATCAAAAACGCCCTGCTGAGCGGAATCTCCAGTACGGGGAGACAGTGCTTCGACTGCGGAAACGCGACGCTTCCCGTGCTGTCGCATTCCGCCAGTCTTCTGAACTGCGATATTGTTGTTCACGTGTCCGCGAAAACGAGGACAAGGATCCTGATCTATAACTGGGGACTGCTCCCCCTGACGAGGGCGCAGGAGCGGCTGCTCGAAAACGCGCTGACGCGGGGAGAATACCTGAGCGCGAGCTGGAACAATTTCAGCAGCATCAATAAATTTACCGGCTCCCTCTCGCTTTATACCGCCGCGCTTGAAGGTCAGACGGATTTTACGGTTCCCTACCGGATCACGCTGAGCTGTATCAACAGCCGTGCGGCGGCGATCTATACTCCCTTTTTGAACAAGATCGGGACGGGAAAAACCGAGCTTACGCTGACGCTCAATGAAAAAAACACCAAGTCGGAACTTACCGCCGAAAACGGCGAGCGGCTCGATTACTGCTCCATGCTCCTGCTTGCCGCCGACGAGGTCATGAAAAACGGTGATACCGTCGCGCTCCCGTATTCCTTCCCGCAGGCGGCGGATCTCGTCGCCGAGCGCTACGGGAAAAAAATCCTCCGCTATTACGCCAGCTCCCTCGACGACAGCGACCGGGAGGCGAGGACGGTCGCCGCGGAGCAGCCCTTTCTTTCGGACGGCTTCCTGCTCGCGGTCACGGTTCTCCGTGTTCTTTCCGAGCGCGGTCTGACGATCGGGGAGGCGCTTCATACGCTCCCGAGCTTCTCCGAAATGAGCCGCTTCATTCACATCAGCTGTCCGCCGCAGAAGATTCTGAAAAAGCTGATGAACGGAAAAAGCGCCGAGACCGAGGGCGTTGTGCTCTCCGAGGACGGCGAGCGGATCTTCATGCGCTCAAATAAGCGCGGAACGGGGCTGTATCTCTTCGCGGAAAGCTTTAACAGCGAAACGGCGGCGCAGCTCTGTGAAAAAGCCGAAAAAATGATCAAAACGATCATGAAATCCGCCTCGGAAGAGGGACGGGAAGAAATTACTTGACTTTTTCCATATTTTGTACTATAATAAAAAATGAATTTTTATGAGAAATATAAGGCGAGCCTTCTTTTTCGGTCCCCGGGAAGTCCCCCGAACGCCAAGGCTGCGGCGCGCGGCGAAATCCTTTGATTCCGCGCCTTTGCCGAAAACGGCTTCGCTTCTATAAAAAACAATTTTCGGAATACCGCCGAAACAACGTACTTGATCAGATCACGGGCTTTTGCGCGGACGGACGGGAGCCCCCGTACCGTCCCGCTTCCCTGTCCCGAACCGCCTTAAAGCGGCGCCGACCGATCCTCCGACCGTCCGCGGGAGGATCTGCGGCTTAAAAGCCTTGCGCGCAGGGTTTTTCAAACGACGGAATCCGTCTCGGAGCGTGCCGGCACGCTCTACATACGTTATGTTTTATCGGTTCCCCGAAGAGGAAAATGAGGATCGCTTGAAAAGCAGACCGTTTTTCAAGCCCGTCGTTTTGCGCCTTATCCGGATTTTCGATTCAAAGCACACTCCCGGACGCGCGGGTCGTTTTACACGTGTCTTCCGGTGCTTTTCACCGAAAACAAGCATGGACGCAGGGCTTCCTCCATAGGAAAGGTATGGTTACAAAAATGCAAAAAAACAATCACCAGAACGAAGGAAACGCCAAGGAAAGAAGCTATCCCGTAAAAGCGGCGGCTTACGGAAGAAAAGCGCCCGCGAAGGGGGGGGCGAAGCTTCCGAAGCCCGAACAGCCCGCTTTTCAGAAGCGGAAGGCTTCCGCCCGTCCGAAGCCCCGCCCCGCGGGACACGGCGAGACCGCCACGGTTTCAAAGCCGCCCGTTCCAAAGACGGATTATCGGAATCCCAAAAACCCCCGCCGCTCCGCCCCGCTGAAAATCATTCCGCTCGGCGGTCTGAACGAAATCGGGAAAAACCTGTATCTGTACGAGTGCTGCAGCGATATGTTCATTGTGGACTGCGGGCTTGCTTTTCCGGACGACGATATGCTTGGGGTGGATCTTGTGATCCCCGATTTCACTTATATTGAACGAAATCGGGAAAAGCTGCGCGGGATCGTCCTGACCCACGGGCACGAGGATCATATCGGCGGGCTCGCCTACCTGCTCAAAAAAGTAAACGTACCGGTCTACGGCACAAGGCTCACGCTCGGGCTTGTCGAGGGGAAGCTGCGCGAGCACGGAATCCTCAGCCAATGCTCGCTGAACGTCGTTCAGCCGCGTCAGACCGTAAAAATGGGCTGTATGTGCGTGGAATTTATCCGCGTGAATCACTCCATTCCCGATTCCTGCGCCTTCGCGATCCATACCCCCGCGGGCGTTGTCGTTCATACGGGGGATTTTAAGATCGACTATACGCCGATCGAGGGCGGGATCATTGATCTCGCGCGCTTCGGCGAGCTCGGGAACAAGGGCGTCCTCGCGCTCCTTTCGGAAAGCACGAACGCGGAGCGCCCCGGCTACACCATGTCCGAGCGAAGAGTCGGCGCGTCCTTCCGGAACTTTTTCGCGAACGCGGAAGGAAAGCGGATCATCGTCGCGACCTTCTCCAGCAATATCCACCGGATCCAGCAGATCATCGACAGCGCCGCCATTCACGGCAGAAAGGTCGCCGTATCGGGTCGGAGCATGATCAACGTTTTACAGACCGCGATCGAGTTGAACTATATCCATATGCCGAAGGGAATGCTCGTTGACATCGATAAAATCGGGAAGATCCCGCCCGAGGAGCTTGTCATCATCACCACGGGAAGTCAGGGCGAGCCGATGTCCGCGCTTTCCCGCATGGCAAGCAACGAGCACCGGCAGGTCACCATCACGCCACAGGATCTGATCATTATTTCGGCGAACCCGATCCCCGGAAACGAAAAGCTGGTCGGGCGCGTTGTGAACGACCTGATGAGGGCGGGCGCGAACGTAATCTACGAAGCCATGTACGACGTTCACGTTTCGGGACACGCCTGTCAGGACGAGCTGAAAATGATGCTTTCGCTTACCCGTCCGAAGTTCTTTATCCCGATTCACGGCGAATACAAGCACATGTTCAAGCACCGGGAGCTTGCGCGTCAGCTCAGCATTCCCGAGGAAAACATTTTTATCGCGGAGAACGGGAACGTTCTCGAAACGGACGGCGTGGACATGAAGCTCGTCGGACAGGTTCCCGCGGGGCGCGTCCTGATCGACGGTCTCGGCGTCGGAGACGTCGGCTCGGTCGTTCTGCGCGACCGCAGGCATTTAGCGCAGGACGGTCTGATCATCGTCGTGTCGTCGGTCAACAAAGCCGCCGGAAAGATCATGGCGGGACCCGATATTGTTTCGCGCGGATTCGTATACGTGCGGGAATCCGAGGAGCTGATGGATGAGGCGCGGGCGCTGATGCTTTCGGTCATGGAAAAAAATCTCGCGCCGAACGTCCGCGAATGGAACACCCTCAAGGGGCTGATGAAGGACGCGATGAGCGGCTTTATTTTCTCCAAGACCCGGAGAAGCCCCATGATCCTGCCTATTATTATGGAGGTATAAGCACTCCTTAATCTTCCCGAAAGTGAGGTGAGCGATCCTTTGAAAAATTATTTTCGCGACGCGGGACTTGTTTTATCGGTGGTCTTTCTGACCGTCTCGTCCGTCGCCATGCTGATTTTTACCTATTCGGCTTCCCTTACGGCATTCTGTATTTTTGCCCCCGTTTTATTCCTGACGGCGGGATTTACGACGGCGAAGCTCATTACGGTTACGCGTCGGAACTTCCAGTACTTCGCGCATATCGACGAGAAAATCGGGCAAATGGAGCGCGTTTCGCTTTCGGGGCTTCCGCTCAGCATCACGATCGTGGACAAATCGGGAAAGCTCATATGGTATAACGACGAATTCGGGAAGTCGTTCGAGGACGACGCCGTTTACGGAAGTCCGATCGAAACGATCACGGGTCTCGGAATCGAAAAGCTTTTTGAAAAGGAAAGCTGCGAAATCTCTTATAAAAACGGTTATTTTCAGGTGTACGCTTCCGCTCCGAACGAGGAGCAGGAGGTATACATGATTTATTTTAAGGACATTACGCGAATCCGCCTTCTCGAGATCGAAAAGAAAATGTCACAGCCGATCGTGATCGTTTTTATTATCGACAGCTATGATGAGCTTTTCGGCGGAAGCGCGGAAAGCGAAACCGCCAACATCACGGTACAGATCGATAAGCTTCTCGAGGATTTTATCAGCGGCGCCTGCGGGATTCTCCGAAAATACGGAAAAGAACGCTTCTGGGCGGTCGTTGAGGAAAAATATGTCCGCGCGATGATTGACGAGAAGGTAAAAATTTTGGATCGCGTGCGCGAAATTCAGGTAAACGAGAGGGTGAACGTTACCCTTTCGATCGGGATCGGACGCACGGCGAAAACGATCGCCGAAAGCGAGGAGTTCGCGAAGCAGGCGCTGGATATGGCGCTGGGGCGCGGCGGGGATCAGGCGGCGATCAAAACGGAAAACGGTTTTGAGTTCTTCGGGGGTGTTTCCAAGGGGATTGAACGGCACACCAAGGTTAAGACCCGAATCATCGCCAATTCGCTGATCGAAGCAATCGAAGCCTCCGATGGGATCTACATAATGGGTCATCGGAACAGCGACCTCGACAGCGTCGGCTCCTCCGTCGGGCTTGCCTGCGCGATCCGCAGGCTCGGGAAAACCGCCTACGCGCTGATCGACACAAGCACGACCCTCTCCGGCCGGCTTTACAGCTATATCACCGAAAAGGAGGAAAAGCCCGGGCTTTTTCTTGCGCCCGCACAGGCGAGAGAAGGCTTTACCGAGCACTCCCTCCTGATCGTCGTCGATACGCATAATCCGAAGATCGTGGAGGATCCGGAGCTGCTCGAACGCGCGCAGAAAATCGTCGTGATCGACCACCATCGGAAAATGGTGAATTTTATCGATAACGCGATGATCTTCCACCACGAGCCGTATGCCTCGAGCGCCTCCGAAATGGTGACCGAGCTTTTACAGTACTTCGGCGACGCGGGAAAGCTCCCGTCCGTTTACGCGGACGCGCTTCTTTCGGGCATTACGCTCGATACGAAGAATTTCACGCTCCGCACGGGAGTACGCACCTTTGAGGCGGCGGCGTTTCTGCGAAAGCTCGGCGCGGACACGGTCAGCGTAAAAAATCTGTTTTCAAACTCGATCGACTGCTATAAGCAAAAATCGGAGTTGGTTTCCTCCGCCTCCGTTTATCGGAACTGCGCCATTGCCGTTACGGAAAAAATCACGAACGATATGCGGATCGCCGCGCCGCAGGCAGCCGATGAGCTGCTCGGCGTTTCGGACGTAAACGCCTCCTTTGTGATCTCGAAAACGAGCGGGGGCGAAATCTCTCTGAGCTGCCGTTCGCTCGGCGCGGTCAACGTACAGCTGATTGCGGAGGAGCTTGGCGGCGGCGGACATCAGACGATGGCGGGCGCGCAGTTTAAGGGGGAAAGCGCCGGACAAGTGCAGCAAAAATTAAAGGAAGCCATCGATCATTATTACGAAAGCTTAAATTCATAAGAAAGGTTGATCAAAATGAAGGTTATTTTATTACAGGACGTACCGGGAACGGGAAAAAAGGGCGAGGTAAAAGAGGTCAAGGACGGCTTTGCCAGAAACTGCCTGATCAAAAAGAATCTCGCCGTGGAAGCGACCAATCAGAACATGAATATCCTCGACGGACAGCGCGCGCACGCGCAGCATAAGATCGACACCGAGATCGCGAACGCGAAGCATATCGCCTCGGTCATCGAGGGAAAAACCTTTTCGACTCAGGTCAAAGCGGGCGCAAACGGGAAGCTGTTCGGCTCGGTGACCGCGAAGGACGTCTCGAAGCTCATCAAGGACGCGCACGGTCTCGAGGTCGATAAAAAGAAGATCGTATGCCCCGATATTAAGTCGTTCGGCGTGTTTGAGGCGGAGGCGAAGCTTTATAACGGCGTTTCCGCGAAATTCAAGGTACAGGTCACCGAGCTTTAAAGGAATTTCTCCCGATTTGATTTTATACTTATTTTCGGTACGCTTTTGATTGAAAACCGGTACGACGTATTTTCCCGCTTCGGGAAGGATCGCATCAAAAAGAAAGGAGCGCGGCATGGCGGATTTTGACATTTCGGACGCGAATTTACCCTTTAATATTGACGCGGAGCAGATCGTACTCGGCTCGCTCATTATTGATTCCTCGCTCATTTCGCGGCTTTCCGGAAAGCTTACGCCCGATCATTTTCACATTCGCGTTCACAGTAAGATCTTTGACGTGATCCAGCGGCTTTTCCTCGGCGGAGACGAGATCAATATCGTAAGCGTCACCGAGCACTGTATGCGGCAAAGCGTTTTTGAAACGGTGGACGAGGCGCGAACCTATCTGTTTAAGCTGACGGACAGCTCCGTTGAAAAATCGAGTATCGAAAGCTACGCGGAAATTCTGGACGAAAAATTTCTCGTCCGCCGCCTGATCCTCGCTTCAAAGGACATTTACGACCTCGCCTCCGCGGGAACCGAGGAGCCGCAGCACCTGCTCGACTACGCGGAAAAGAAAATTTACGAGATCCGGAACGATAAGGAGATCAAAGGGCTTCTCCATATCGGACCGCTCGTCAAGGAAACGCTGCAAAATCTCGCTTTTCTGACCGAGCACCCCGAGGAAGCGCACAAAAAGGGCATGAGCTCGGGCTTTCCGTCGCTTGATAAGGTGATCTTCGGCTTAAACCCCTCCGACCTGATCCTGATCGCCGCGCGTCCCGCCATGGGAAAAACCGCGTTCGCGCTCAATATCGCGGTAAACGCCGCGCGCATGAACCGAAGCAAAAAGATCGCGGTCTTTAATCTCGAAATGTCGCGGGAACAGCTTGTTTCCCGTATGCTTTCCTCGGAGGGGCGCGTATCCTCCGAACAAATGCGGAATGGGAAAATCGAGGTTTCGCAGTGGCGCGGTCTTTCGGAGGCGGCGGAAATGCTCAACGAGATCGAGCTTTACGTCGACGATTCGGCAAATATCACAATCGGGGAAATGAAAGCGAAGCTTCGCCGCGTGGAAAATCTCGGACTTGTCGTAATCGACTATTTACAGCTGATGTCCACGGGGCGAAAGGACGGAAACCGCGTTTCCGAGGTCTCCGAGCTGACGCGGAACCTGAAAATCATGGCGAAGGAGCTTCGCGTCCCGATCATTACCCTTTCCCAGCTTTCCCGCGGACCCGAAGCGAGAACCGACAAGCGCCCCGTTTTATCCGATCTCCGCGATTCGGGATCGATCGAGCAGGACGCGGATATTGTACTGTTCCTCTACCGCGACGTGTATTATACCAAGGACGAGGAAAATATCGGCGGAGCGGAATGTATTGTCGCGAAAAACCGTCACGGCGAAACCAGAACGGTCAATCTCCGTTTTGACGGTCAGTTTACCCGCTTCAGCGACGTGGAGACGCGCTATGGAGAATAAAGCGATCGAAACGATCCGAAAATATCGGATGATCGAACACGGCGACCGCGTTGTCGTCGGCGTAAGCGGAGGCGCGGACAGCATGGCGCTGCTGCACCTTTTGCATACGCGGCGCGGCGAACTGGGGATTACGGTCGCCGCCTGTCATGTCAATCACCGCCTGCGCGGCGAAGAAAGCGACCGCGACGAGCAATTCGTCCGAAGCTTCTGCGCCGACCGCCAAATCCCGCTTACCGTCTGCGCGCTGAATCTTCCCGCCGTACAAAAAAAGCACGAAAGCACCGAGGAATGCGCAAGGCGGGAGCGCTACCGCTGCTTCGGCGAGCAGGAGGGAAAGATCGCGACGGCGCATACCGCCTCGGACAACGCGGAGACCGTGCTTCTGAATTTACTGCGCGGAACGGGAACAAAGGGACTTTGCGGAATCCCGCCCGTACGCGGTCAAATTATCCGTCCCCTGCTCCGGTGTACCCGGGAGGAGATCGAGGCATACTGCCAAAAAAACGGGATCGGATATGTCACGGACAGCACGAATCTGTCCGAAAGCTATACGAGAAACCGTATCCGCAAAAACATGATCCCCGCTCTGAAGGAATTCAATCCCTCGCTCATCGAGGGGCTTTCGAGAATGACAGAATCGGTTTACGCGGACAACGTTTTTCTCGAAAAAACGGCGCGCGCCGCCGCGGAGCGCTGTAAAACGGAGGACGGCTTTTCCCGCTCGCTGCTGTCCGGGCTGGAGCCCGCGATCCTTTCACGCGTCGTCTCCGCGCTCCTGACCGAAAACGGCATTGAACCGAGCCACCTTCGGATTACGGAATGTATCCGGATCATTCATGACGGAAAAGGAAAAATCAACCTCTGCCGCGACCGCTTCGCGCTGATCCGGAAGGGAAATTTCCTGATTCAGACAAGTATTCAGAATTATCGCGATTTCTCCACCTAATTTTCAAAAAAAACTCATTTTAAAGATTGATTTTAAATAGGTTTTATGATATAATTGTACAAGCGCATGAAATACGGTCATTCGGTGTTCCGTGCGCGGGAAGGCGGATTATGAACAAGGACATCGAACGGATCTTATTCGACGAATCGGCGCTCTCCTCCGCGGTAAAGGCGCTCGGAGAAAGGATCACCTCGGACTATCGGGGAAAAAGACCGCTTTTGATCGGGATTTTAAAGGGCTCCGTGATTTTTATGAGCGACCTGATGCGCGCGATCGATTTAGACTGTGAAATCGACTTTATGACCGCGAAATCCTACGGAAACGAGGCGGTTTCCTCGGGACGGGTCGAGATCACCCAATATCCCGACGCGGCGCTTACCGGGCGGGAGCTGATCCTGATCGAGGATATTTACGATACCGGCAGAACCCTTTCGCATATCTGCGAAAAGCTGCGGGAGCAGGCTCCCGCCTCCATAAAAATTTGCACCCTGCTCGATAAAAAAGTACCGAAGGTGAGCGATCAGGCTGCGGATTACAAATGCTTCGACATCGAAAACGAATTTGTGGTCGGCTACGGCTTGGATTACGCGCAAAGGTACCGCGCCCTGCCGTATATCGGCGTACTCAAAAAAGAAATATATCAATAAATATGTAGAACAGGCGGCGTAAAGCCGAAATACAGCGCTTTCTTCCCACGGGGAAAGCCCTTACTACGGAAAGGCGGTTTTCATGCAATCAAACAAATTCAGAGGCGCAATTATCTATATTGTCATTATTGCACTGCTGATTTTCGGATTGGTCGCGGCGCTGAACGCGCTCATGCCCTACGCTGCAATGGACAGCACGGAATATCGGGAAATGCACAGCTATTCGGAGGTGCTCGACGATTTCGACACCTATCAGATCAGCGATTATTTTCTCGATCTCGGGAGCGGCGCGCTGACCTACCGCAAAAAGGGAGAAGAAAATATCATTTATACCTACTCCGTCCCGAACGTCAGCCTTTTTGTCGGCGATATTGAAAACTATCGGGAGGAGTACAACCGTCAGAACCCCGATCAGCCGTTAAAGGTAGATTATAAGCGGATCTCGGACAATACCTTCCTGTCGTTTATTCCGTATCTGATCCTCGTGGCGCTGATGATCGGGATCACCTTCGTATTCATGCGCCAGACAACGGGCGGCGGAAAAATGTCGCAGTTTTCCAAAGCCAGCACGCGCAATCAGCCCTCAAACGGCAAAAAGGTCACCTTCGCGGACGTCGCGGGCGCCGAGGAGGAAAAGCAGGAGCTGGAAGAGATCGTCGATTTCATGAAAAATCCCAAGAAGTATCAGGAGCTCGGCGCGCGGATCCCGAAGGGCGTCCTTCTGGTCGGACCTCCCGGAACGGGTAAAACCCTGCTCGCGAAAGCCGTTGCCGGCGAAGCGAACGTTCCGTTCTTTTCGATCAGCGGCTCGGACTTCGTGGAAATGTTCGTCGGCGTCGGCGCTTCCCGTGTGCGCGACCTTTTCGATCAGGCGAAAAAGCACACGCCCTCCGTAATCTTCATTGACGAGATCGACGCCGTCGGCAGACAGAGAGGCGCGGGACTCGGCGGCGGTCACGACGAGCGCGAGCAGACCCTCAACCAGCTTCTGGTAGAAATGGACGGCTTTACCGATAATCAGAATATCATCGTCATGGCGGCGACCAACCGCCGCGACATTCTTGACCCCGCCCTGCTGCGTCCGGGGCGCTTCGACCGCCAGATTGTCGTAAGCTATCCCGATATTAAGGGACGCGAGGAAATCCTGAAGGTGCACACAAAAAATAAAAAGCTTTCGCCCGACATCAACCTCGCGACGATCGCAAAAACGACGGCGGGCTTTACCGGAGCGGATCTGGAAAACCTCGTAAACGAGGCGGCGCTTTTAGCGGCGCGGAAGAACCGGAAAGCGATCGTGCAGGCGGACATCGAGGAAGCCTCGATCAAGGTCGTTACCGGACCCGAAAAGAAGTCGAGAGTCGTGACCGAAAAGGAACGCCGCCTTACCGCCTTCCACGAAGCGGGGCACGCGGTCTGCACCTACTTCTGCCCGACGCAGGACAAGGTTCATTATGTTACGATTATCCCGCGCGGCGCGGCGGGCGGATTTACCATGTCCCTCCCCGAGCATGACAAGAGCTATGTCAGCAAGCGGGAAATGGCGGAGGATCTGATCGTTCTGCTCGGCGGGCGTGTAGCGGAAAAGATCGTTCTCGAGGACATTTCGACCGGCGCGTCGAACGACATTGAGCGCGCGACGACCGTTGCGCGGAATATGGTCACCCGATACGGCTTCAGCGAGCGGCTCGGTCCGATCGTTTACGGCACGGACAGCAGCGAGGTCTTTCTCGGCAGGGATTATTCGCAGGGACGGAATTACTCCGAGAACGTCGCGGCGGAGATCGACGAGGAGGTGCGCGAGCTGATCGAAAACGCCTATGAGCGCGCCAAGGATATTCTTGAGCTTCACCGCGACAAGCTCGATCAGGTCGCGAATTATCTGATGGAGCACGAGAAGATCGGCGGAGACGAATTCAAAAAGCTGATGGACGGCGAAGCGCCCGCGGCGGAACCCGAGCGGCAGCCCGAATCCGGCGAAAACGAGAATCACGAATAACGGCGGAATAAAATGAAACGGCTATGGATTAAGTTCCATAGCCGTTTATTGTTGAGAAAACCGAACGCCTGCCATCTACCGTATAGATTCCGGAAAACTCCTATTCATCGTCAAGGTCGGGAATATCGGACACCACGTCCTCGCCGTAATATCCGACCAAGGGAACAAGCTCGGAGGTTTTCAGCTCCGATTGATAAAGCCAGCTCAGCGCGAGCGAATAGCGGTTCCCGCCGTCGTCCGCGACAAAATTGATCTTGCCGAAGCGGTACGGAAGCTGTTCGAGCGAATCGAGAATTTTCCGCGAGTCAGCCGCAAAATCATAGGTATTTTCCTGAATTTTCGCGTACTCGACCGAAAGATTGATCAGATCGGTGTCCTGAAGATCGGTCAACCCGTTATAGGCACCCGGATCATCTCCGTAAAGAAGGACCTCGATCCCGACGTCCCGAATATTCTCGGTCGGGAGCTTTTGCCGAAGCTCCCGCGAAAGCATATTGCACAAGCGGTCCTCGGCGTATGCCCGCTCCCCCTCCGTTACCGAATTGTTCACGGAGATCAGCGACATCAGAAAGGTAATCAGCAGGAGCGAAACCGTTAAGATCAAGCTTTTGACATTAAAGCGAATCCGCACGTTCCGGTTCAGAAGCACCGCGAGAAGTACGTCGATCCCGAGAAAAACAAGCATGATCGGCGCAATCTTAAACGCGCCGAGAATCCCGACCGGAGAAAAGAGCGAAATAATCATCGCGATCCCCATCACGACCAGCGACAGCGAAGCGGAGAGCGTTCCGACATAGACGTATTTCCGTTTCGGACGCGCGGGTCTCGCGGGCTGCTCGCGAAGCTTCGTAAAACTGCGCTCCAGCGCCTCGTTCTGCTGCTGAAGCTCAACCGTCATGAGCCGAACCGCCTCGATACTTTCACGGATCATATCCTCGGGCTCCGGAATCGCTTCCGCTTCCTCGTCCGAAAAAAACGGTCCGTCCTCTAAGAACAGCTGCTCCCCCTCCGAAAACGAAGTCTCCTCGACAGGCTGTTCTTCCTTTTCCGTCCTTCCCGCCGGCGCGGACTTCCCCATGATCGCTTCCTCAAGCTCGGTCATTCAGCTTCACCCCCTCACACCCGTTTTCCGATTTCTCTATCGAACCGACTCAAGATAATTAATCGGATTCTGGTTCACACCGTTTACTATGACCTCAAAATGAACGTGCGTCCCCGTGACCCAGCCCGTCGCGCCCATCGCGGCAATAAATTCGCCCTGCGTCACCTGCTGTCCGACCGTTACGTAAAGCGCGCTGCAATGCGCGTACAATGTCTGCATTCCGTTTCCGTGGTCGATAATGACGTTATTGCCGAAGCCTGTGCTGAATCCCGCGTAGGTGACCGTACCGCTTGCGCCCGCGAAAATGGGCGCGCCGTAGTACGCGACAATATCGACCCCGACGTGTCCGGCGTATCCGCCGTCCCAATAGGTATACTCACTGATATGCCCGCCGTCCGTCGGCCAAATAAACTTTCCGTAGCCCGCGTCCTCGGGCGAGTAGATACTCTCCGGCGTGGGCTTGATGCCCTGCGCGACCCGCTTTGTAACGGGAGCGGAAACGATCGAGGTGCTGATGATCTCGCGCCTTGTCTCGATACTGTTGACGTAGGTCACGCGCGCGGTCGCGCTGTTGACGCCCTGCTCCCCCTCGGTGGTCGTGCGGGTGACGCCGGTATAAAGCGTATCGTCATAATAATACTCGGTATCGTAATCGACGTAAAGCTCATAATTTTCAATGACCGTGACCCCGACGGAAAGAAAAGGAATCTCCTCGCGGCTCTTGATCCGATCGCCGCCGTAAAGCTCCATTTCCGAAAAGCCGGGATTCAGAAGCTCAAGCTGCGCCATCGTCATGCCGAGCTTGTCACAGATCAGGGAATGGGAATCCCCGTCCTCAACGATATAATAGCCCGCCTGCCGCTGAACGCCCGTAAGCTGAGAGATCAGCCAGTCGGTATCGATAATACTTCCCGAAAGGTAAAGACCGGCGGTATCACACTCGATCCGATCCTCGAAAGCGACCTCCGCGTTCGGATAAAGACTGCGGTACCGGTCGAGAATCCCCTCGAGAGTCGCTTTAACCTCGCTGTTGTCAAACATCGCGCCCATAAAAACGCCGTTTAAGTAGAAGCCGTACGCGTAATCGACGGAAAGATCGGAATACTCGAGCATTTTATCCGCAACCTGAAACTTCGTAAGCGTAGCGGGGTTCTCGATCAGCTCAATGGAATATTCCGGCTCGACGAGGATACTTTCCTCGCTTCCGAGGTAGTTGATACGATCCTTTAAGATCGCCTCCGCTTCATAGTAAACCTGCTCGTTCTCGATATAGCCGAGAAAACGCCCGTTTACCGTAAGCTTTACGGCATAGTTGAGTGAGCCGGCGTAGGAAATGATATTAAAGAGGAAAAGCGCGCACACGATCGGCGCGGCGATATTAAAAAGCGAAACCGCGATCCCCGATTTCCCAAAAAAGAAATCTCCGAGAATTCCCGCCGCGGCTTTAAAGCCCGACGGCGAACCGTTCTCCTCCTTCGCGGCGCGAAAGCTCTCCGACGCGCGGGAAAAGGCGTTCCGGATTCTAAAAAAGGGAGAGGCGATCAGAACGCCGAGATATTTCAGCTTCGTAAACGCCGCCCTGCGAAACTCGACGAGCTTTTCCCAGATCATGCGGAAAAAGCGGAGAATGTTCCGTCCGAGATGGATCAGCAGAAGGATCACGACCGAACAGATATACCGCCCGAAATTTGTCAAAAAAAGCGCGAGCCGTTCGCCGCCCCTCGGCTTTTCCGTCCGAATTTCCGAATCCTCGGAAGCCATCGCGATCCCTCCTTTCCGAATGTTCTATCTATTATACCACATTTCTCTTTTTTTTGCAACC
Source organism: uncultured Ruminiclostridium sp. (assembly GCA_964553625.1). Lineage (GTDB taxonomy): Bacteria > Bacillota > Clostridia > Oscillospirales > Ruminococcaceae > Ruminiclostridium_E. Next base: position 40,728 of record CAZKKZ010000005.1, on the reverse strand, counting down.
CCTCAATTTCAGAGCCGCGCCGCACAAAAAGAAAAAGCGGAATTGACTTTTTCCGCCGAATGTGGTACAATATTTACGTTAATCGGCACACTGCGTTAATCGGCGCACAGAGAGGGCGAGGCTTATGAAATTCGACGACTGTCCCCCGTATTTACAGGAATATCTCGACTATATGACCACGATCAAAATGCGCTCGGCGCTTACCGTGAAAAATTACTACACGGATATCCGGCTTTTTTTGCGGTACTTAAAGCAGGAGCGGGGACTGAGCGGCGGGGCGGCGTTCGACGAGATCAGGATCGCGGACGTCCCGCGCGAGTTGCTCGAATCGGTCACGCTTTCCGATCTGCTCGCGTTCCTCTCGTACACCTCCGCCGAACGGGATAACCACGCGAAGGCGCGGGCGCGAAAGGCGGTCGCGCTTCGGCAGTTTTTCAAATACCTTACCGTAAAAAAGCTGTGGTTCGAGGTCAGCCCCGCGCAGAACCTCGAGCTCCCCAGCCCGAAAAAAAGCCTTCCGAAGCACCTCACAATCGAGCAGGCGACCGAGCTTCTGCGTACCTGCTCCGCGTTTGAAGGCTGGGAGGATTACCGGAATTACTGTATCCTGACCTTCTTTCTGAACTGCGGAATGCGGCTTTCCGAGCTGGTCGGGATCAACGTTTCGGACTATACGCAGACCGTCATGAACGGCGAGCGGGTTACCTACATGAAAATTCTCGGAAAAGGGAGCAAGGAGCGGATCGTTTACCTGAACCCCGCCTGTATTTCCGCCTATGAGGGGTATCTGCGGGTTCGTCCCGCGTCGAAGGATAAGGCGCTTTTTTTGAGCAGGCGCGGTACCCGCATTTCCAACCGCCGCGTCGAACAGATCATCGAGGAGAAGCTTCAGCAGTGCGGACTGAGCGGCATGGGCTTTTCGGTTCATAAGCTCCGCCACACCGCCGCGACGCTCATGTATCAGAACGGCGTGGATGTGCGCGTGTTAAAGGAAGTGCTCGGACACGAAAATCTCGATACGACCCAGATCTATACGCACGTCGCCAACGAGCAGGTTCGAAACGCGATCGGACAGAACCCGCTCGCCGGCATGACGATCCCTCAAAAGAAAGAATAAGAACAACCGAACCGGAACAAACAAGAAAGGAATGGTCAAAATATGAACATCGCGGTAGTGGGACTCGGGCTGATCGGCGGCTCATTCTGCAAGACACTGAAAAAACACACGTTTCACCGGATTATGGGGATCGACCACGATCCCGAAACGATCCGAAAAGCGCTCGAATGCGGCGCGATCGACGAGGAGATCCCTCCCGAGCGGCTTTCCGAAGCGAATCTGGTCATTATTTGCCTGTACCCGGAGGCGATCGTCAGGTTCGTCGAGCAAAACGCGGGCTTCTTTAAAAAGGGCGGAATCGTGACCGATTCCTGCGGTATCAAAGAGTACGTCGTCTCGAAATGCACTTCGATTCTCGACAAGGAGGGCGTGATCTTCGTCGGAACGCACCCCATGGCGGGACGTGAATTTTCGGGCTTCGACTACGCGACCGACGATCTTTTCGAGGGCGCGAGCTATATCATTACCCCCTCCGAAGCCACGCCGCAGATCGCGGTAGACCTTCTTCAGACCTTAGCGGGAAGTCTCGGCTTCGGAAAGGCGGTCGTTTCCACGCCGAAGCGTCACGACGAGATCATCGCCTACACCTCGCAGCTTGCGCACGTCGTCTCGAACGCCTATGTAAAAAGCCCGACCATGCTCAATTTCGACGGCTTCTCGGCGGGAAGCTTTCAGGACCTTACCCGCGTCGCGAAGCTGAACGAATTCATGTGGTCGGAGCTGTTTATGTGCAATCGGGAGGCACTTTTAAGGGAGATCGACTGCATTCTGGATCGGATTACCGAATACCGCGACGCGATCCGGGACAACGATCTCGAACGCCTGATCGAAATCCTCCGCGACGGGCGCGAATTAAAGGAAGAGAGCCTGCGGCTTTACAGCGGGCACTGAAACACGAGGAGAAAGCAAATGAACCATTATCAGGATGAGATCGCGAAAACATGGGACGACATCAACGAGTGCTTAATTGATAAAACCACGGCGATCAGCCACGAGGAGTTTATGCGCGCGAGATCGGGCGAGCTGAAGGTAAGCCTTGCCGGTATCAAGACCGTTCCGAAGGAATGGTTCCCGGGTCTGAAGGGGAAGGATATTCTGGCTTTAGCCTGCGGCGGAGGGCAGCAGGCTCCCGTATTTGCCGCGCACGGCGCGAACGTAACGGTTACGGATTATTCCGATCGCCAGCTTGCAAACGAAGCCTATGTCGCCGAAAGGGAAAAATACCGCGTCAATATTGTAAAAGCCGATATGTCCAAGGAGTTTCCCTTTTCCGACGCCGCCTTCGACATGATATTCAACCCCGTTTCAAATTGTTATATCGAATCCATTTTGCCGATGTGGGCTGAATGTGCGAGAGTGATCCGAAAAAAGGGCGTGCTGATGATGGCGTTTGTCAAAGAAGAGCATTTTCTGTTCGAGCCGGATTTCGGCAAAGAGGACGTCTTGATTTCAAGGCACAGCTTGCCGTTCAACCCTTATACGGATCTATCGGAGGAATCGAAGAAAAAATACGTCGAAGAACGCAGACCGTTTGCGTTCAGCCATACGCTGACGGAACAACTCGGTGGTCTGATCGGCGCAGGGTTTGAAATCACCGATATTTACGAGGATTGCGACGGCGGCGGGCTTTTTGACAAGTACATGAACTCATATGTCGCCGTTCGGGCGGTCAAAAAGTGAGCCGCTTTCAGAAAGGAAATGTCGTATGGCAGAAAAAAACACCGTGAAGCTCAGTCTTTCGGTCGCGTTCTGCGGGATCTTCTCCGCGCTCGCGGTCGTGATCATGTTCGCTTCACTGATTCCCTCGTTCGCCTACGCGGTTCCCGCCGTCGCGGGGATCGTCGTCTGGGTCGTCGGCGAGCAGCTCGGGAAAAAATGGGCGTATCTTTCGTATATCGCCGTCGCGCTCCTTTCCTTTATCCTGATCCCCGAGCCGGAGGCGGATTTCTTTTTTCTGACCTTCTTCGGGTATTATCCGACGCTGCGCGCCGAGCTGATGCGGATCAAAAACCGCCTGCTGCGGCTGATCGCGAAGCTTGCGGTATTTAACGCGGCGATCGTCCTGACCTACCGGATCCTCTGCGCGCTCCTTTCGGCGGAGCAAATGCTCGAGGGCATGGAGGATTTCGGCGTATACGCGGTCTATGTGCTTTGGGCGGGCGGGAATGTGACCTTTTTCCTTTATGACATTTTGTTAAGCTCGATCGGACGAATTTACGCCGTTTCTCTGAAGCCCCGGCTCCGGAAGCTGATGAAGCTTTGAGCCGCGCCTGCAATAAAAAAACCTATTCTCCGAAAAGAAGCCCGGAAAGCCCGTCCGGACGATCGAGGATTCGCTTCGTGATCTGGTAATGCTGCGTTTGTTTATATTCGATCGGGGCGATCCCTTTTTCCGAAAACCATAAAATCTCCGCCCCGGGATACGCCAGCAAAATCGGCGAATGAGTCGCGATGATAAATTGAGAATCCTCCTCCGTAAGCCGCGCGATATCTCCCATGAGCGTCAGTATCCCGGCGGGCGACAGGGCGGAATCCGGCTCGTCCAGCAGGTACAGCCCCCGTCCGCGAAACCGTTCCCCGACCGCCGCCAAAAAGCTTTCCCCGTGCGAACGCACATGCAGAGAACCGCCGTATGCCTCCGAGATCAGCGGCTCGGCGCACGGGAGCTCGTCCAGCTCCTCTATATAGGTCGCCGCGTTATACAGGCTCTCCGCCCGAAGAAAATAGCCGTCCCTCGGACGATAGATTCCGCGGGAGAGCGTGATGCTGCCGCATAATTCCGAATGGGTACTTCGGGTCGAAAAGCTGAAATTCCGCGAGCCGCCCTCCGCGTTGAAGCCCGCCGCTACCGCGATCGCCTCCATCAGCGTGGACTTTCCCGCGCCGTTCTCCCCCGCGAAAAAGGTGACCTCCGCGCGCAGCGTCAGCTCCTTCCGCCGCTCCAGCCACTGTACGGCAGGCAGCTCCTTCAGGTACCCCCGCGGAACCGCGCGGGTAAGCTTTACACTTTCAATATATTTCACAGATTCCTCCGATCCCGCGTCCCAAAAAAACATACCGCCCTTTATACAACGTATAAAAGGCGGATTTTTCATCAATAAGCGGATCATTCGTGCACAATATTTCTCCAATCGAGGTCGCCGCGTTCCAGCGCGTGGATCAGCGCCTCGCCCGTCGCCATATTTGTCGCAACGGGGATATTATGCACGTCGCAAAGCCGCAGCAGCGTCATTTCATTCGGCTCGTGCGCCTTCGCGTTCAGCGGATCGCGGAAAAAGAACAGTACGTCGATCTCGTTACAGGAAATACGCGCGCCGATCTGCTGATCTCCTCCCTGCGAACCGCTCAGGTATTTCTGAATATGAAGTCCCGTCGCTTCCGCAACAAGCTTTCCCGTCGTGCCCGTAGCGCAAAGATTGTGCCGACTCAGCACGCCGCAGTAAGCGATACAGAACTGAGTCATCAATTCTTTTTTTGAGTCATGTGCAATCAATGCAATGTTCAAGACAAACACCTTCCTTTATGTATTTTTTTCGCCGATAGATCGGACAAAATCCGCCGAACACAAGAAAAATCGCCTGCGGCGTCTCCTGCGATCCGGAAAAGTCCCCCGAAAAGGATTTCCCGAAAAAACGCCGCGCTCTGCCGCCCGGAAAAGAAACGGTACTTTCCCGGCGAATATAAAAACCTTTCTTAATTGATATTGATCGAAAGCGGAACGTCCTCTCCCAAAAGCCGGCGCGAAACACAGTCGTACGCCTTAAAGCCCGCGCTCGTTTTCGGGAGCGGGATCCCCTTCGAGCCGCAGATCCGAATCTCGCTGTCCTCCGGGACAACGCCGATCAGCGGAATTCCGACGGTATCCATCACGACGTCGAGATCGTCGAGAATCTCCTCGTCCTTAAAACGGATCGGGACTTTATTGATAATGAGCTTCTGGTTAATGCTCCCCTTTAAGTACAGAAAATCCGAAAGCGCCGCGCCGTCACGCATACATACCGTATCCGGCGTCGTAACCATCAGGACGAGATCGGCAGCCTTAATAACTCCGAAAACGGAGCTTCCGACGCCCGCGGTATCGATCACGATATAATCGAAATATTCGCGCATTTCCTCGCATACGCCGATGATCTTATCGGGATTTATATCCATGAACGGATTCCGCGTAGCGCAGACGAGCGAAAGATTCTCGCTCCGATCGACCTTCGTCGTCGCGGTCATGATGTCGATCTTTCCTTCGAGGTATTCGCCGATGTCATGCTTGACCTCGCTTTTTACGCCGAGCATAATATCCTGGCAGCGCAGACCGAAGTCCAGCTCGACAACCAGCGTTTTCTTCCCGCGATAAGCCAAACAGGAAGCAACGTTCGCCGAGGTCGTGGACTTCCCTGTCCCGCCTTTGCCCGCCGTAACCGCAATAATCTGTGCCATAAAACTTTCCTCCCGTACTCTTTATTCCGAATGATCAATATTATCATACCATATTTTCCGCATTTTTTAAAGTGTTTTTTGAAAATCACGAAAATTTTGTAAAAAACCGCTTAAAATATCGAATATAATTTAGTAAAAATGACAAAATTGTCTATAAAATTCGTTACACTTTACCCGAGGCGGCAGCTTTCTCCCTACCGAACCGCCGTCCGCGCGCCGCTCCACCGCTTCCAAGGAGTTTTTACGTTCCCGTTTTCGTCCAGATCCGGCTCGTAGCATTCGTAAAAATACGCGTCGATCACGTTCCGCACCATATAACGGGAATATTCCCCCTTTTCGAGAACGATTCCGAAGGCGATCCGGGGATCGTCGGCGGGATAATAGCCCATGACCGTCGAGGTATAATACCCGTCCCCCGTCTCCGCCGTACCCGTTTTGATCGCGACCTTTCCGGGAAGGTATTCAAAATTCCAGAGCGCGGAGCTCGTCGGCCAGTTCACAAGCGTCGAAACCGCGATCATTCCCTCCCGGACGATTGAAAAAGCGTCGTTCTTGTTCTCGATCGTCTCGACGACCTGCGGCTGCGTCCGGTAAAGCATTTCGCTCCCGTCGTAGCTCCAGACCGAATCGACGAGATACGGCTTATAGCGAACGCCGTCGTTCGCGAGCGTAAGCGCCTGAACCGCGAGGTGAAGCGGCGTTACGAGGGTATCCATCTGCCCGATCGCCGCCTGTAAGGTGTTTCCTTCGGTCCAAGGTTCTCCCCGAAGGCTTTCGTAAACCTCGGGAGACGACATCCGCCCCGGAAGTCCCCCGATCTCCAGTCCGAGATTCTGCCCGTATCCGAATTTTGCCGCGAAAGAGGAAAGCTCCTCGATCCCGAGCCTGCGCCCGAGGTCGTAGAAAAAAATGTTGCACGACCATTTCAGGCAGTCCACGACCGTGCTTCCGTAATGATAGCCGGTGCATTTCGGGCGGTAATCCGAGGCGGCGTAATAGGTGTAAACGCCCGTACAGATCGAGCGGCTGTTCCGGTCGATCAGCCCCGCAGTCAGCCCGTCAGCCGCCGTGATTGTCTTAAAGGCGGAGCCGGGACGGTACAGCCCGTTAATACAGCGGTTATACATCGGGTTCCCCGCGCGGTTCACCACCTCCGCGTAATTTTCCACCGATTCCGCCAGATTATAGGTCGGATAAGACGCCATACCGCGCACCGCGCCCGTCTTCGCGTCGAGGACGACGACCGCCCCCGCGTCGCAGTCGTTCCCGCGGTCGGCGGAATTGTTCAGCCAGTTGATCTGGTTGGCGAGGATCCTCTGTAAATCGTTTTGAAAGCGGTAATCGAGCGTGAGACGGACGCTGTCGCCCGCGGCGACCTCCCGCGAAATCTCGTCCGAAACCGCGTTTCCGTCGGAATCGCGGGTAATCGTCCGTTCGCCGTTCTTTCCCCGGAGGACGCTTTCCATCGCAAGCTCGATCCCGTATTTCCCGATCGTATCGTTATAGCGATAGCCGTCCTCTCTCAGCGCGGCGTACTCCTCGGGAGAAACCGACCCGACCGTCCCGAGCACATGCGGCGCGGTATCGCTCTCGAGATATTCCCGCTCGCTCGATTCGACGAGATCGACCCCGTAAAGAAGGAAGCCCTTTTCCTTCAGCTCGATCACCGCCTCCATCGGAAGATCGTCCGCGAGGATAAAATAATTCTCATGCGAAAAATCCTTTTGCTCCATTTCAAAGCGGATCCCCGCGATCAGGCGGCGCTCCGCCGCGCCGTATTCCTCGCCGATCCCGTACTTTTCCGCCAAAATCGAAAGACATTCCTCCGCGTCCGCCTCGTCGGGCGCGCCGATCCGTTCCTTAAAATCCGAAACGGGAAGCTTCGGCACGGAAAGAAACAAAAACGGTTCCTCCGAAGTGACCGGGACGGAATCGTTCGGCGCAATGCCGTATTTTTTCAGAATATTCGCCGTTTTTAAAAGAATGTCGTTCTCCGTCCCGCTCCGCAGAAAGCTTTTCTGGATCACCGCGCGGTACACGGTGCGGTTTGAGGTAAGCGGTCTTCCGTTTACGTCTAAGATCTCCCCGCGCGTCGCGGGAAGCTCCTGCTTCGCGGTATAGCTCAGCATCGTCATCGCGAGATATTCCGAGCCGTCCACGATCTGGAGCTTCATCAGCCGAAGCACGCATAAAAACAGCATTAAAAAAACAAACGCGATCAAAACCGCCGTCCGGATAATCTTCGACACCTTCGACAAGGCAGGCGCTCCTTTCTATTCTCCAAGCTCCTCCGGCTCTTCCTCGCTCGGCTCATAGCGCTGCGGTCCGCCGAGAATGCCGAAGCGCCGTCCGATCCCCTTTACAGCAAAGTAGATCAGCGGAGACAGGAGAAGCGTGATCCCCGCCGTCGGAAGGATCGAATCGGTCAGAAGCACCTCGCGGCTCGGGAGATCCCAAAGCACCGCGCGAAACAGGTAATCCATCGAAAATTCGAGGAAGAGCGCTCCTGCCGTAAGCCATAAAAAATTAAACAGATTCGGCTGGACAAGATTCCGCGACAAAAGCGAAGTGAGAAGCCCGCATAAAATCAGCCAGAACGCGCTGAACCCGAAAACGAACCCGTAGGCGCAGTCGGCATACAGCCCGCAGAGAAGCGAAAAAACGCAGGAGGGAAGCTCCTGCTCGCGCATGGCGACCGCGATCGGGAGGGGGATCAGAAAAACGGGCTGCCACCCCCGAAACACGCCCGAGCGCATCAGCGAATAGGAAAAAACAAGGATCGCCGCATATAAAGCCCACTTGATCAGCGTGCGCTTCCTGCCGCTTTTCGTGACCTCGACGCTCCCGATGATCTTATAATTCACGGCTGCACCCGCTCCTCTCCCTGTCCCTCGAACGAAGTGATCACAAAAACGTTTGTCACCGAAAAAACGTCCTCCGACGGCTCGACCACGGCGTGAAGCGTCAGCCCGTTCGCGTCGGGATAAATTTCCGTCACCGTCCCGATCACGAGATCGGCGGGAAAAGCCTCGCTCCCCGAGCTGATGACGACGTCGCCCTCGGCGATCTCGCTCCCCTTATTGATATAGCTCATCAGGCAGAAGCCCTTCGCGGCGTAAAGCGGGTCGTTCTCGACGATCCCGACAACGTGATTCTCGGCGGTTAAGACCCCGATCCGAAGCTCCGGCGAAAGGATCGTCGTGACCTCGGCGTAATGCGCCGAAAGCGCGGTGATTCGCCCGACAAGCCCGATCCTCGTGAATACGGGATCGTAAAGCTCGATCCCGTCCGCGCTTCCGCGGTTAATGGTAAAACCGCCGAAAAGCCCGTTCGCGCTCCGGGCAATGACCGAGCAGGGCGCCGACCACTCGTAATCGGGATTCTCGGCGGCGATCTCGAGCATTTCGCGAAGCTGTTCGTTCTCCTCGTCGGTCTTTTCCTTGTCGATGATCTCGGTATACATCTCGCTCAGCTTTTCGCGGAGCATTTCGTTCTCGCTCCGGTATCTTTCGGCGTTGACAAACGTGTCCAGCTTATCCGACGCCCAGCCCGAGATCGCGTTCGCCGCGCTGACAAAGGGCTGCGCCGCCGTTTCGAGAACGCTCTTCGGAAAGATTACGTTTCCGCCCGATACGGCGGCATAGACCATAAAGCCGACCGCGAGCGCGAGCAGGCAGATAATGACCTTAAATTTCCACGTCCGGAAAAATTCTCTCACGCCGCCGCCCCTCTCCGTTCCCGTTTTTTACGGCAGGGCGCGTTCCCCCGCCGTTTTCGTCCCGTGGAAAAAAAGCGCTTTCGGAGCAGCACCGAAAACGCCTTAAAAGCTCCGCCGTCAATACCTCGAATCGTCGTCGCTCAATACGTCCACGAGCTTATCGATATTCTCAAGCACCTTTCCCGTTCCGTCCGCGACGCAGTCGAGCGGACGCTCGGCGATCTTTACGGGCATGCCCGTTTCCTCGTTGATGAGCCGATCCAGCCCCTTCAGGAGCGCGCCGCCGCCCGCGAGCATGATCCCCTGATCGATAATGTCCGCCGCAAGCTCGGGCGGGGTTTTTTCGAGCGTGATCTTGATCGCGTCCACCACATGGCTCAGCGGCTCGGCGAGCGCTTCGCGGATCTCCGCGGCGGTGATCGTGATATTCTCGGGAAGCCCGTTTAAAAGGTTGCGTCCCTTGATGTCCATCTCCGGCTCGGTCTCCGAAAAGGGGAACGCCGACCCGATCTGGATCTTTACGTTTTCCGCCGTCCGCTCGCCGATCAGGAGATTGTACTTTTTCTTAATATAATTGATGATCGAATTGTCAAACTCGTCTCCCGCGACCCGGACCGATTTTGAGGTAACGATCCCGCCGAGCGAAATGACCGCGACCTCGCTCGTTCCGCCCCCGATGTCCACGATCATGCTTCCGGTCGGTTCCGCTACGGGAAGCCCCGCGCCGATCGCCGCCGCCATCGGCTCCTCAATGATCGAAACACGCTTCGCGCCCGCGCTCTGCGTCGCTTCCTTTACGGCGCGGCGCTCGACGGCGGTAACGCCCGAGGGGATACAGATAATGACGCGCTTCTTAAAAAGACGGCTCCCCTTCGTCGCCTTGGAAATAAACTCCTGAAGCATACTCGTCGTCATATCGAAATCCGCGATCACGCCGTCCTTTAACGGACGAACCGCGACAATCGAGCCGGGGGTGCGCCCGATCACGTCCTTCGCCTCCTGCCCGACGTAGCGGACGCGCTCATACTTCACGTCCACCGCGACGACGCTCGGCTCGCGGATAATGATCCCCTTTCCTCTCATATAAACAAGCGTATTCGCCGTTCCCAGATCAATCCCAATATCCTTCGTAAACATGATTCCTCCTCTTCGATAGTCTGATAAAAGATAGTATACACCGAACAAAGCCGAAAAAAAGAAAAAAAGCCCTCTTTTTTATTGTAATTTTTCTTCCGGAATTTCCCTGATTTTATTCTATCACAATTACGGACAATGTCAAGGGGGAACGGCAAATTTTGTAGATATGACCTAAGCGGGATTTCCCGAGCGGCGGGGGTTTCGTGTATATTCATCATCGGGTGATTTTCCGCAAAAATCTTGCGTTTTTCTCCGATTCGTGCTATACTGATACCAGTCTGTGAAGGAAAGGAGCATTTCAATGGTTCCGATCGAAAAATACCGTCCGATCACCGCCGCGCCGTTCCGCCGGAACGTTTCCTACTGCGAGATCCCGCCGTGCGCGGCGCTTCGCCCGTATATCCGCTGCTTCTGGGGAACAGACGGCGCGCCGGGCGGCGCAGGAGATAATTCTCTCGTGATCCCCGATACCTGTATGGATATTATTTTTTTCGGGCAGGGTGACGCTCCCTGCTTCTGCGGCATGGACGAGCGGTCGAGCGTTTCCGGCGATCTTACCGTTTTCGGATCGGTCTTCGGGATCCGTTTTTACGGCTGGACGGCGATCCTGTTTTCCGATCCCGATCTTTCCCGTACCAAGAACCGCGCTCTCCCCGCGGAGGAATATTTCGGGAAGCCGATCCGGGAGCTGTGCGGGAGGATTCCCGACGCGCCGACGCTCCGGGAACGCGCCGCGCTCGCGGAACGAACGCTTCTCGGAATGCTGAAGCCCGATCGCGAAAACGCCGATTTCATGAACGCCGTCTTTTACATTCTGGAAACCTCGGGACGGACGAAAATTTCGGAGCTTTCCCGCTATACCGCCGTTTCCGAAAAAACGCTCGAGCGGCTGTTCCGCTCCCGTGCGGGTCTTTCGCCGAAATCCTTCTCCTCCCTTCTGCGCTATCAGCTTTTATGGCGGGAGGTTTTACTCTCGCCCGATTTCGACGTTTTCGACTCGGTGGAAAAATTCGGCTATACCGATCAGGCGCACCTTCTGAACGATTTCAAAAAGCGCCACGGCATGACCCCGAGAGAAGCGAGAAGCTTCGCCCTGAACAATCGATAAACACGAAACCGCGCGGGGAAATTCCGATCCCCGCGCGGTTTTCCGTTATTGCGCATTCTCAGTTTATCACCTGCGTATTTGCCATTCCCCTTGACGAACGACGGCGGTAGCTTTTTTCCGCAAGCCAAAACGAAAGCGGAATCCCCGGTACGTAAACGGCGATACAAACGACGACCGCGATCCCGACGGGTACGCCGAAGCCGTAATGGCTCAGCCGATACAGCCAGCCGCTCTGTCCCGCGATCGCCGAGGAACAAGCAAACACGAGCATGAGCAGTCCGAAAAAGAGCCCGAAAAAACCCAATCCGGCGGAATGATACATTGAAAAGCAGAATAGGATCACCAGAGACGCCACCGCGCAGGTCATCAGAACGTCGCTCATGCGATTCCCGTCCGTCAGCCCGAGCGAAAGCGAGATCCCCGTTAAGACCGCCGCAATCAGCGTAATGCCCGCGCAGATCGAAGCGCCGAGCAGGGGCAGCCCCACCGTCATCAGCCGCTTCGCCAGCGGCGCCGAATAAAGAAAACGGCTGTTCCCCGTCACCGCGAGGAATAAAAGAACAAGAAAACAGGGCATATAATACGCCATGACAAGAATAAAGACCGACATGAAATAGTCCTCCTCGCCATACCGGGCGCCGAGAAAGGCGCTCGCGGCGAGCAACCCCAGACTGATAACGGAAAAAACGATCAGAGTGATCCACTGGCTCTTCTGCCCCAAAAAGAGCGTTTTCATCAGTCCGCGCGCCGTACATTTCTTTTGCATAATAACCAATCCTTTCTCCTTAATCGCGACTCCACAGCTTCCGGAAATCCTTGTAGAAAAACACCGTGCTGAAAACCCAGACTGCGCCGAGAACCGCCGCAACGATCCGGATCGCGAAAAGCGGAATCTCCTCGCCGGCAAGCAAACCGCCCACCATTCCGCCGATTGAGCCGCCCGCGACCGTGAGAACGATCATTGAGCGCATTTTCGTTTTGGCGCGCATGGAAAAATGCGAAGCGCCGAAAATGATCTCCGACGCGATCAGAAGCAGATAGACCTTCCGTTCGCCGAAGCCCGTGAGCCACGCGGAAAGGCAGAACAGCGCCGCAAGCAAAATGCCCAGAATTTCGTTCAGCAGAACCGCGCGGCGAAAATTCCGATACGCGTTCGGAATCGAGCGGAAATATTTCGTTCCCTCCCCGGGGATCAGCACGCCCGTCAGCGCGCCGCTCGCGTTAATGACGGTCATATACCCCGCCATGAGGAGATACGCCGCCGCGAACGCGGAAATTCCGCTCATATCCCCCTTCACCAGAACCATATATCCCCCTAAAGCCGCGACCACCGCCGCCCCGATCAGGAAAAATCTCGGCTTCGGGAATAATCGGTAAATTTTATTTGACTGCCGCATTCCGACCGCTCCTTTCACGCGTTTTGCTCCGACATTTTCAGAAGCTCGATGCTGAGCTGCTGCAAATTCGGGATCTCCGCCGCCGCGCCGATCGCCTCCGCCTTTTCGCGGTCGGACGCGAGCGCAAGCCCGCTGTATACCGTGCTGTTCTTCGAGCGTGTCAGAAGGAAGCCCTTCGCCCGCTCGTAGGTCGCGACGTCGTCGCGCACCATGATGTACTTTTCCTTCAGATCCTCGGTAAAGCCGCGCTCGACGATCTTCCCCGCCGACATAAAGATCACGTAATCCGCCGCGTTCTCCATGTCCGAAATGTTGTGCGTCGAAAAAACGATCGTCTTTTCCCCGTCGCCGTCCTCAAGGTACTTGCGGAAACGGTCGCAGAGCCGATCGCGCATGAGCGGGTCGAGGTTCGAGCCCGGCTCGTCGAGGACGAGAAGCTCCGTTTCCCGCGCAAAGACCGCCGCCAGATAAACGCGCATTTTATTCCCGTCCGAAAGCCGCATGAGCGGTTTTTTCTTTTTGCCAAGCTCCGACCCGACGCCCATTTCCTCGCAGAGCGCCGCGAAGCGCTCCCGGCTGAAGCCCCGGAACGCCGCCTCGCAGGAAGCCGCAATATCCCGGATATCCCACGTCGTCGGGAACATCGCCTGCGCCGCGCAATAGCCGATCCGCTCCTTGACCTCCTCCACGTCCGTTTCCTTCTCAAAATAAGTAACCTCTCCCGCGCTTTTTTCGATGATCCCGCAAAGTACGTCGAGCAGGGTGGTTTTCCCCGCGCCGTTCGCGCCGATCAGCGCCGTCGAAAATCCCGCCGGAATCTCGAAATCCAGCTCCCCGAGCGAGAACCCCTTAAATTTTTTGGTCAATCCTTCCGCTTTAACCGCGTTTTTCATCTTCCTTTTCCCCCTTCGTTTCATTTTGACGGCTTCGCAGCGACGAGCCGACCGCGATCATGCACATTCCGACGGAAACCCCGGCGGGCGTCAGGCTTTTCGCGACCTCGTTCCCCAAGACCGAGAAAAGCGCGACCAAGCTTAAAATCAGGATCGCGGCGGTAAAGCAGACCGCCCATATCCCGCCGTTTTCCCGCCGTCCGTTTTCGTTTTCCGATTTCATTTTCATACGCTAATCCTCCATCATGCTTAACGTTCGGATCATTTCGACCAGCTCGTCCGTCCCGATCCCCGCCGCGCGCGCCGCGTCGATCGCGTTCAGCAGATATTCCTCCAGACGGCGCAAATGCTGTTCCCGGATCATCTCCCGATCCTGCGGGTTTACGAGATAGCCCTTCCCCTGAATCGGGGAAATCAGCCCTTCCGCCGCAAGCTCCTCGTACGCCTTCATGGTCGTGATCACGCTGATCTTGAGATCGCGCGCAAGCCCGCGGATACTCGGGAGATATTCACCCTCCTTCCGCTTTCCGCTCATGATCTCCTCGCGGAGCTGACCGGAGATCTGTTTGTAAATGGGGATCTCCGAGTTTTGTAAGATTTTCACCGCAGCACCTCCTTGTGATATTCTGTTCATGTGTGCTATATACAGTATATACTGTTGTCCCCGATTTGTCAAGGGGTTTTGAAAAATTTTTTCCTTTTTCTTCATTTTCTTCGTTTTCGTCCGATAATACGATTAAGACTATTGTGAAGGAGGAATTTTCATGAACCTGAAATTAGACGGGTTTCAGCCCGTTTTTCAGCCGACGATGACCAAGACCGGTCCCGCTCCGCAGGCGCAGAAGCCGTCCGAATCGCCGCGGGAAAAGGAAGCTTCCGCGAAAACGGATCTTTTCGAGGATCGGAGCAATCGGCTTTCCATGCTGGAGGAAATGCTCAAAAACAGCCGCGAGCAGTCGGAGAAGTCGGAAGAAAGCTTCGACGATCTCGGAAAGTGCATGACGATCGCGGCGCGGATCATGAACGGGGATTCCGTCCCGCAAAGGGACCATAAATTTCTCGCCGAGAAATATCCGGAGCTTTACGAGCAGGCAATCTTAATGCGCCGCGTCAATCACGATCCGAAGGAATACGACCCGCTCACCGAGGACGAGGACGGGAAAAACGCGGGTCCGCTTTCCGAGCCGGAAAAGGAGACCTCCTCCGAAAGCGGCGCGCCGGATGCCGTAAAGCTCGCGGAAAGCGCCATTCTGTCGGAAAAGGGAAGCGCGCCGATTCATGGGATCGCGCGGTTTTCCGGCGATCCGCTGTCAAAAACGCCCGCTCCCCACTTTTTCCGAAAAATCTATTGAAAAAAGCCCTGTTTTGTGATATGATAGAGAAAACGGGAAAACAAAGTGTACTAAAAAGAAAGGACATAGAAAGCAATGGCAGACTTGATGAAGGGCTTATCCAGAACGCATTACTGCGGCGAGGTCGAGGGGATCGGGAGCGAGGTCACCGTCGGCGGATTTACGCAGCGCGTGCGTGATAAGGGGAGCCTTATTTTTATTGACCTTCGGGATCGGACGGGGATCGTCCAGCTCGTGTTCGACGAAACGACTCTCCCCGAGGTCTTCGCGAAGGCGAAAACCGTCCGGAACGAGTACGTCCTCATGGCGAAGGGCGTTTTACGGGCGCGCGAAAGCGTCAACAAGGACATTAAAACGGGCGGAGTCGAAATTCTCGTAAGCGATCTCCGGATTCTTTCCAAGGCGAATACCCCGCCCTTTGAAATCACGAACGATACGAAGGTAAACGAGGAACTGCGCTTAAAGCACCGCTATCTCGATCTCCGCCGCCCGAAGCTTCAGGAAAACCTCATCACCCGCCATAAGATCGCCAAGGCGGCACGGGATTACTTCTACGAGAACGGCTTTATCGAGATCGAAACGCCGATGATGATGAAATCGACCCCCGAGGGCGCGCGCGATTACCTTGTTCCCTCCCGCGTACACGAGGGGAAGTTTTACGCGCTTCCGCAGTCCCCGCAGATTTATAAGCAGCTTCTGATGATCGCGGGCTTCGACCGGTATATCCAGCTTGCGCGCTGCTTCCGCGATGAGGATCTCCGCGCCGACCGCCAGCCCGAATTCACCCAGATCGACTTGGAAATGTCGTTCGTGGACGTCGAGGATATTTTACAGATCGGCGAGGGCTTTATCAAGCGCGTCATGAAGGACGTTCTCGAGATCGACCTCCCGCTCCCGCTCCCGCGCCTGAAATATAACGAGGCGATGAGCCGCTACGGCTCGGATAAACCCGATACGCGCTTTGGCATGGAGATCACCGATCTTTCGGAATGCGTGAAAAACTGCGGCTTCTCGGTATTTGCCTCCGCGATCGAAAACGGCGGCTCGGTGCGCGGGATCGTCGCGAAAAACGCGGCTTCGGTTCTCACCCGCAAGGAGATCGACAAGCTTACCGAAGCGGCGAAGGGGATCGGCGCAAAGGGGCTTGCTTATATCCGCTGGACGGAGGACGCCCCGAACCTCTCCTTCGGTAAATTTATGACAGGCGACGAAACCGCGTCGATCCTGTCCGCCCTCGGCATGGAGAAGGGCGACGTGGCGCTGATCGTCGCGGACAAGAACAAGGTGACACTCCCTGTCCTCGGCGCGCTTCGCCTAAAGGTCGCGAAGCAGCTTGACATCATTCCCGACGGGTACAACTTCCTTTGGATCACGGAGTTTCCCTTCTTTGAATACAACGACGAAACGGGAAGCTGGGACGCCATGCACCACCCGTTCACCATGCCGCTCGACGAATGTCTCGAGTATCTTGAGACCGCGCCCGAAAAGGTGTTCGCGAAGGCGTACGATCTCGTCCTGAACGGCACGGAGCTTTGCAGCGGCTCGATCCGCATTACGGATTACGAATTGCAGGAGAAGATGTTCCGCGCGCTCGGTCTGACGCAGGAGGAGATCGCGGCGAAGTTCGGATTCCTCGTGGACGCGTACCGCTACGCCGCTCCGCCGCACGGCGGAATGGGAATTGGGCTGGATCGTCTGAGTATGCTCCTTTGCGGGGCGGAAAGCCTGCGCGACGTGGTCGCGTTCCCGAAGATCAAGGACGCGAGCGAGCTGATGAGCGACTGCCCGTCCGAGGTGGACGAAAAGCAGCTTGAAGAGCTTCATATCCGAACGGTTCTACCCGAAAAAGAATAAAAACACCAACAAAACCCCCGAAGCACATGCTTCGGGGATTTTCTCTATCCCGTTATAACAAGCCCTCGCTTCTCATTTTTTCAAGGGAACGATCGATTGAAAGCTCAAGCTCTTCTTCAACCCGATAATATACCGCAAGCTGAATCAGCGCGTTTACCGCCTGTTTGATTTCATCGGCCATATGCTGCTTTGACGGCTCTCCATGTTTTTGCGTCTTGATCCCGCTTCCTTCAAAATGATTGACTTCGCTCGCGACCTCTCCGCATTCTTCAAGGATCCGCGCGGTGATCTGATACGGATCGTTTCCGTTCGGAAAACGGTTCGTATACCCTTTTGCTAATTGATACAGTTTATCCATCAATTTATCTCCGATCCAAATTTATCCTTTCTTTTTCCTTTGCTCACGCTCCGCGCGTTTCAGCTCCCGCCCGAGCACGCGGTACAGCGCGAGGTAATCGAGCGCCTCCGCTTCCTTTCCGCCGTAGGCTGCCCGCTCGTAATTTTCGGTAAACGGTGAAAGGTCGATCCCGTACGCCCGCGTGACCCGATCCGTCAGCTCCCGCGGCGTATACACCTCCCGCTCTGCTCCGAGCTTTTCGTGCATCAGCCAATTCACCCGCGGAAACAGCAGAAGAACCTGCTCGCGCCCCTGAAGCCTTCCCGCGCGGCGCAGGAACCGCCGTTCCCGAACCCACGGACGAAGCAGCAGCACCGCCCCGACGGTCAGCCCCAGCAGGAGCATTGTTCCGCCGAAAATCAGGAAGGTGTAGTCCCGATACCCGCCGTCCACGATATTGCTGGTCGGGTCAAAATCTGTCCAGCCGTAGCCGTTGATCCATACCTGCACATACGCGTGCGAATCGGCGGCGGTCACATAATAATGCCCCCTCGGATCCGCCCGCTGGATCCGAAAGCCTTCGACATAACGGCTGTACAGCCCGACCTCGCGGCAAAGAAGCGCCATCGCCGTCGCGTAATCCGCGCATACGCCGCGCTTGGTATGAAAAATAAAGTTTTCAACGCTTCCGTCCGCCGGAGAAAAACCGTCGTCGTACACAAACGCGGAGGTATGAAAATACGCCTCGATCGCCCGCGCCTTCTCATAGTCCGAGCCGCAATTCTCCGTGATTGACGCGGCAAGCTCCCGCACCCTTTCGTAATCCCTTTCGCTTTTATACATGCCCCGCCGAAGCTCCTCCGTCATCAGCTGTGTATAAAGCGTTTTCATCTCCGAATACGTCTTATAATAATCCGCGCCGAGCGGGTTCGACGAATTTTCCCGCGCGGCCTCCTCGGTATAGTACCGTGAAAAGCGCTCGTCGATCTCCGCGCGGCTCCACGCGATCCGATACCCCCGGGCGGCGTTCCCCGACGAAACGAAATACTCGTCCATCGGCGTGCGGTAAAGCTCCCGCGGAGAACCCTCCGGAATTTCGAGCGCCGTCATATTTTCGGGAGTATACAGCGCGCGAAGATTCCCCCGCTCCGAATAAAGCCAGCTTTCCGCATCCTCCGAAGCCGTCTCGAGCCCGACCTCGGCGGAAAGCGCGGCGGGGTCCTCCCAGCTCAGGTATTCCCCGAAATTGTTATAGCCCGTGTCCGATTCGCCGTAATATTCCCATTGATCCGTCCCGGAACGGTAAATATTGAAGCATTGCCGCTTGATCAGCCCGGGATTCTCCCCGTAGACCCGAAAAAGCACCGTTTCGTCGTCGTCGGAGGTCGAATAAGCGGAGGCATTCGAGAATCCGTTAAAATCCGTCCCCCCCGCGCCGCCGATCCGGATTCCCGTAATCAGCTCGTCAAAATCCTCACGGTACGGCGCACTTTCAAGCTTCGGCAAAAAGGCGGACGCGGACGCGACCGCAACCACGAACGCGCCGAATACGAGAAAGCTTCGCGTCCCGTAAGCGGCGGAATCGCCGCTCGATTTCAGGATCATCAGGATAAAGAACAGCGTCGCGATCAGGATAATGCAGATCACGGGAATGTCGGTAAAGGTCTTCGCGAAAAGCGAAAAAGGACACATACAGATCAGAAAAACAAAGACCGCCCGATAGCGGATTGCCGTAAAATAATAAAGCGCGCTTCCGAGGATGGCGCCGCCGATCAGCAAAAGCGCCGCGATATTCCCCGCGTAAACACGGTACATATTCTGCGGTTCAAGAACCCACTGCGTCGTCTGAACGGGATCGGTCTCGAAAAGCCGGAGCCCGAGAAACAGCGCGGCGGCAAGCAGCGCGAGAACCGCGGGCACCGTGACCGCGGGTTTTCCGAGCCTGCGAAGCGCTTCGTACACTGCGAACAGAAGAAACGCGTACCCCGCGCCGAACAGGGTAAAAAGAACGACGACCATAGGCTCGGAGCCCGCGTAAATATATGCCGTAGAGCCGCAAAGAAGCGTAAACAGCAGCATCGGAACTGTATTTTGCTTTAAAAAATTCGTCAAAGCCGCAGCCCTCCTCAGCAGGTAAAATGGATCACGCCGTCCTCAAGCCCGATCCGCCAGATCCGCTTCCCCGCCGTTTCCGGATCGGCGGACGCCGCGCTTATCTCCTTCCCGCGCGAGGTCATCTCCTCCAGATAAGAAAGAAGTCCCGCCCCGCCCTTCGCCGAAAAGACTACGGCGCGATTCCCCGAAAAGGAAGCGGGAAGCCGGTTCGCCCCCTCCGGAAGGAACGCGAAATCCGTCATGGCGTACCGCAGCTGCGTCAGCTCGGCGTAATTCGTCACGTTCCGCTCCTCCCAGCCCTCCGAAAACCGGATCAGAAGCTTTACGGGAAGCTCCGACCGCGCGAACTGCGCCATCAGCCCGAGCATCGCCTCCGCCGCAAGCTGCTCCGACGGGCGGCCGCTTCCCTCTTTATCGAGAATAAAGACCTGCTCCGCGCCGCAGGAGCCCTCCATTCGCCGAACATACAGCTCGTCCCGCTTCGCGGAAAGCTTCCAGTTAATCAGCTTCAGGCTGTCGCCCGGCTCGTAAAGGCGATGCTCGTAGCCCGGCGTTCCCTGAATCGAAAAGGCGGATTCCGACGTCTCCTCGCTGTCGTCGAAGGCGGCGGCGTCGGTAAGGCTCCGCGCAAAGCCGTCCTTACGGCGGATCTCGGGAAGCGCGGGATAGACCCGAACGTCCAGCACGGATCCCGAGACGGGTATTTTAAAGCCGCAAAGACCGAGATAGTCCGAAACGGTAAGCGACGCCAGTCCAAGCCGCGCTTTCCCGAAATAGCGGGCGGAAAACTCCGCCCTTAAAACACAGCCCTTTCTTCCCATACAGACCGCTTTGAGGGAAAGCGGCGACCGCGCCTCGAGATGATCGCTCGCGAAAAAATCCGCGCGCAGGACGGCGGAAGGAAGAAATCCGCGCTTTTTTACCGTAACGGTCAGGATCACGCGGTCGCCCTTATTCACAATATCCTCGCTCACGCCGAGCGAAGCGGACGCGCAGTATTTCGTATAAACGCAGAGCGCGGCGGACAGCGCGGCGGCGAGCAGAAGCACCGTCAGCAGATAGCTCCCGCCCGGACCGTCCAGATACAGCATAAACAGAACCGATACCGCGATCAGCACCAGATATGCCAGAATTGACTTGATTTTCATTCGCGCTTCCTTTTCCGGATTACGAGGCGGACGGGATCGCGGTCTCCGAAAGGATCGTCTGTACGACCTTTTCGGCGGTCCCGTGAACGGATTTTCCCTTCGGCGAAAGGATCAGGCGGTGGGCAAGCACCTCGACCGCGATCCGCTTTACGTCGTCGGGAACGGCATAATCCCGCCCGTCGATCAGCGCCGCCGCGCGCGCCGCCTGAAACAAGCCGATACTCCCGCGGGGGCTTGCGCCGAGGGCGGTAAATTCGCTCGAGCGCGTCGCGTTCACCAAATCGACGATATACCGCTTTACGCTTTCGTGCACCTGTACCGCCTCCGTCTTTTCGCGGAGCGCGAGAATATCCCCGAGCGTCAGCACCGCTCCGATCGAAACCGATTTTGTCTCCTTCCGTCCGAGGATCGCCGCCTCCTCCCCGGGCGTGGGATAGCCGATCGAAAGCTTCATCAAAAACCGATCCATCTGCGCCTCGGGCAGATGATACGTTCCGTAGGTCTCGACGGGATTCTGGGTCGCCATCGCCATAAACGGCTTCGGGAGCGGGTACGTCACGCCGTCCACGCTGACCTGAAGCTCCTCCATGATCTCAAGAAGGGCGGACTGCGCCTTCGGCGAGGCGCGGTTGATCTCGTCGGCGAGCAGGAAATTGCACATCGCGGCGCCGCTCCGGTACTCGTTTTCGCCCGTGACGCGGTTAATCATGGTAAAGCCCGTAATGTCCGAGGGCATAAGATCGGGCGTGAACTGGATCCGGCGGCATTCCCCGCTCACGCTTTCGGAAAGCGCGGTCACAAGCTTCGTTTTCCCGACCCCGGGAACGTCCTCGATCAGGACGTGTCCCCCGCATAAAAGCGCGGCGATCAGCTTAACGATAACCTCCCGTTTTCCGATGATGACCTTTTCGATATTCTCCGTAAGAAGCCGTACCTGTTCGTTCATAGTCCGATCCTTTCCTTTGCGTCGGGAGCCGCGCCCGCCGTTTTTAACCTTATTGTAAAAATTATAGCATAAATTCTCCGATCACGCAAGGGCTTTCTGTGAACGGGAAGCGAAAATTGCACACAAGAAAATTACATGAAAGTTTTCTTCACTTTCTTGACTTTTCCGATCGGGTATTTTATAATGATTGTATTATTTTTACGAAAAGAACAAAAGGAGGACGGGAACTTGCTCAGTCTGAAAAATATCACCAAGAACTACGTCATGGGCGATTCGGAGGTCCGCGCGCTCAAGGGCGTCAGCGTCGATTTCCGCGAAAACGAATTCGTGTCGATCCTCGGGCAGTCGGGCTGCGGAAAAACCACCATGCTGAACATTATCGGCGGGCTGGATCGGTATACCGACGGCGACCTCGTGATCGACGGCGTCTCGACAAAGCGATATAAGGACCGTGACTGGGACACCTACCGAAACCATAAGATCGGCTTCGTGTTCCAGAGCTATAACCTGATCCCGCACCAGACCGTTCTCGCGAACGTCGAGCTCGCGCTCACGCTTTCGGGCGTTTCCAAGAACGAACGGAGAAAGCGCGCCGTCGAGGTGCTCGAAAAGGTCGGGCTGGGCGATCAGCTCAAGAAAAAGCCGAACCAGATGTCGGGCGGGCAAATGCAGCGCGTCGCGATCGCGCGGGCGCTCATCAACGACCCCGACATTCTGCTCGCGGACGAGCCGACGGGTGCGCTCGACAGCGAAACGAGCCTTCAGATCATGGAAATTCTCCACGAGATCTCGAAGGATAAGCTCATAATCATGGTAACGCATAACCCCGAGCTTGCCGAGCGGTATTCGAGCCGCATTATCCGCTTGGTGGACGGAAAGATTACGGGCGACTCGAATCCGTATCAAAACGACGCGCCGCAGAAAAACGCGCCCGAAAAGGTACGGAAAACCTCGATGTCGTTCTTTACGGCAATGTCGCTCAGCCTGAACAACCTTATGACCAAAAAGGGGCGGACGATCCTTACCGCCTTCGCGGGAAGCATCGGTATTATCGGGATCGCGCTCATTCTCTCGCTCTCGAACGGCGTACAGGAATATATCGACGGGATTCAGGCGGAAACGCTCGCCTCTTACCCGCTGATTATCGATAACAGCTCGACGGATATGATGTCGTTTATGTCCGCCTCGGTAACCGCGCAGCAGGAAAGCCGCTCGGAGGAGCGCGATCCGAACACGATCTATACCAATAACCGGCTTGGCGATATGTTCACCATGATGTACAAGGAGACGAACCGGAACGACCTTAAAAGCTTTAAGGAATTCCTCGAAAGCGGGGAATCGGAGGTCGCCGAATACTGCACCAATATCGAGTACTCCTACGGGATCACGCTTCAGGTCTTCGCGGACGATACCGAGGAGATCCGACAGGTCAACCCGAGCGGCGTGCTCGACGAGATCGGCTTCGGCGCGATGACGGGTATGATGGGGCTTGCGTCGCAGATGTCCTCCTCGAGCGCGGGAAGCGCGGATATTTTCGAGGAGCTGACCGACAGCAGGGAAATGTTCGACTCGAAATACGAGCTCGCGGCGGGGAAGCTCCCCGAAAAATACGACGAAGCCGTCCTCATTATCGACAAATACAACGAGATCACCGACTATACCCTGTACACGCTCGGACTTCGGGACGTGACCGAGCTGAAAAACGCGGTGCGGGACATGATCCAGAAAAAGGACGAGGTTGCCGAGCTTTCCGAAGGACAGAATTACAGCTTTGACGAGATTCTCGGAATCACCTTCCGCGTGGCGGCGAATTCGGCGCTGTACGAAAAGGACGAAAACGGCGCGTGGATCGATATGCGGAAGGATCCCTCCTTCATGAAAGACGTGCTTGAGGACAGTATCCCGCTTACGATCGTCGGGATCGTCCGCGCCAAGGAAACGGGCACGGGCGTCAGCGGCACGATCGGCTATACGAAGGAGCTGATGGAGCGGGTTTCCGAGGAGATCAACCAAAGCGAGATCGTAAAGGAACAGAGGGAGCGGGAGGATTACGATATTTTCACGGGTCTGCCCTTTAACGGTACGGCGGCGGGCGACGAAGCGCTTGAACGGGCGGAAAAGGAAGCCGAGGAACGCCGCGCCGAGGCGGAAAAGCTGATGGAGCAAATGCGCGAGGCGCAGAGCGCGGCTTCGGGATCGTTCGACGTTTCTCAGCTTTCGGAGGAACAGCAGGCGGCGCTCGCGGCAATGAGCGAGGAGGAACGCGCGGCTTATCTCGCGTCGCTCCAGCCGCAGACTCCCGATCTTTCCATGCTCACCGAAGAGCAGCAGGCGGCTTTCTACGCCTTATCGGAGGAGGAGCAGGCGCAGTATCTCGCCTCGGTCAGCGGCGGTTCTCCCTCGGAGGCGGTCGGCGACGCGGTCTCGGACGGGAACCTGAACCTCGCCGACATTGATCTTTCTCAGCTTACCGAGGAACAGCGGCAGTATTTTATGTCCCTTTCGGAGGAGGAGCGCGAGCAGCTCCTTGAAATGTACATGAGACAGGCGGCAAGCGCGGGGATCGTGTCGGATTCGACCTACTACGACAATATGAACACGCTCGGCGTCATCAGTCTCGACGAGCCGAACGCGATCAGCATTTACCCGATCGACTTTGAGGCGAAGGAAGCGATCGCCGACATCATCGGGGATTACAACCGGCGCATGGAGGCGGCGGGCGAAAAGGAAAAGGCAATCACGTATACCGACGTGGTGGGTATGCTCATGTCGTCGGTCACGGACATCATCAACGCGATCAGCTATATCCTGATCGCCTTCGTCGCGATCTCGCTGATCGTCTCTTCCATTATGATCGGGATCATCACGTATATCTCGGTGCTCGAGCGGACGAAGGAGATCGGGATTCTCCGCTCGATCGGCGCGTCGAAGCGCGATATTTCCCGCGTGTTCAACGCCGAAACGATCATTATCGGTCTTGTCTCGGGCGCGATCGGAATCCTTGTCACGGTGCTTTTAAATATCCCGATCAACCTCATTATCGAGGAGATCACGGATATTTCGGGGCTTTCGGCGCTTCCGCCCATCGCGGGGCTGATCCTCGTGGCGATCAGCGTGATCCTGACCCTGATCGCGGGACTCATGCCTTCGGGCTACGCGGCGAAGAAGGATCCCGTCGTGGCGCTGAGAACCGAATAAAGTATGAACGGCTTAATTGAAAACATCAATAAGCTCCACACAACAGAATTGGGTGCGGAGCGTATAAAAAGAAACCTGCAAATTGAAACAAACGATGTCGTTCAATGGTGCAAAACAAGGATATTGGATAAAAACACCGTGATCGAACAAACAGGTAAAAACTGGTATGCAATGATCGGTCAATACAAAATAACGGTTAATGCGCATAGCTATACGATTATTACGGCTCATAAGGTAAAAGCGGAGATTCGGAAACACGCTTGACTTTTCCCCGAAAAAGTGCTATATTAAATGAAGTCGAAAATCGATCGAAAATCCCGAAAGGAGATCCCAATGAAAAAAATATTATCCGTTCTTTGCGCCGCGGCGGTTCTGCTGACCGTCTCGGGCTGCGGAGAGACGACCGAAACAACAACGACCGCCACAACCGCGGCGGAGCAGACCGCTCCCGCGGACAGCGAAAACGAACCCGCAGGCACGCCTGCGCAAACGGAAGAGGAAATCGAGGTACCCGAGGATATGGAATACGTGATCGAAAACGGCATAACGGAGCGCATGAAGGCGCTTTCGACCTACGTGAAGGGCAATCAGGCGCGGCTCGCGAGGGTTTTCCAAAAAGCCGAAAACGGCGAGGAGATCACCGTCGCCTACCTCGGCGGGTCAATCACACAGGGCTCCAGCGCGGGCGACGATCTCTGCTATGCGCGCCTTACGACGGACTGGCTGATCGAGCAGTTCCCCGATGCGAAGATCAATTACGTCCGCGCGGGGATCGGGGCGACCGGCTCCTATATCGGCGTTCACCGCGCGCGGCGGGACGTGACCTCGAAAAACCCCGACCTTGTCTTTATCGACTTTTCGGTCAACGATACGACCGAGCATACCGAGCGGAACATCGATTCCTACGACAGCCTGCTCCAGCTTCTCTGGAACTCCGAATCCGCGCCCGCGATCGTCACGATCGCCATGACGATGGAGAACGGAACCAGCTTCCAGCAGCAGCACGGCGAAATCTGCAAGGCATACCGGATCCCGATGATCTCTTACCGTGAGGCGATCCTCGACGTGATCAAAAACGGTCATATCGTCTGGGACGACATTTCGGACGACGACATTCACCCGAACGTTACGGGACACGCCGTTCTGACCGAGATCATTACCGCGTATTTACAGGACGTAATCGACAATCTCGATACGATCGACACCTCCGTCGAAAGCAATCTGTCCGACCCGTATACGGAAAACCGCTTCATGAACGCCGACCTCGTCACTCCCGAAAATACCGCGCCGATCGACGCGACGGGCTGGGACACACTGTCTACCAACTTCGGAAACTTCGGGGATCATTGGAGCGTCCGCTCGACCGACGGAAGCTTTGAGGGCGTGAACCCTCTGAAATTCGAGGTCGAAGCGAAAAATATCGGCATCTTCTACGGAAAGCTTACGACAAAGGGCGGCACGTTCGACGTCGTTGTGGACGGAACGGTCGCGAAAACGATCAACAGCGATTTCCCCGGCGGCTGGGGAAGCTATGTCGAGGCGGAAGAGATCATCTCCTTCGACGAAGCGGGAACGCATACGGTCGAGATCGTTCCGCACACCGGCGAAAAGGCAATCATCAATATCTCGGCGATCGCGATCTCGTAAGGCGAAAAAAATCAAAGGGGCGGCGAAGGCTGCCCCTTTTGGCTTAAAGGGGAAAATATTATGACAGAAACGGAAAAGCTGAAAAAAGCAAAAGACTTCATCGACAAAATGGTGCAGGGCGTCAATCCGCTTACGGGCGAAGAAGCGGCTGAGGAAGAGATGATCAATAATGTTCGTATCACAAGATGTCTTGTTTACGTGTCCGAAATTTTAAGACAGGTAATCGAAAATGGTGGAACAGTCTCGCCGCGGGGCAGTAATCACGAACGAAAAAATTATTTTTTTATAACCGACAGGCAAAAAAAGTGCCTTTCCCCGATAGACGATTACGTCTTCGCACAAGAAATCACGGAGCTGATCAACGAAATCACCGAAGAAAACGAATGCAGAAAATTTCAAGCCAAATGGATAACAGACTTTTTCCTTCAAATCGGTATGATGACGGTAATCGACGGAAAAAGGCGTGCCACGGAAGCGGGATTGTCCATTGGAATTAAAAGCGAGCTGCGGATTGGAACCGCTTACGGCGATTATTGGGCAAATTCATATTCCCCGCAGGCACAGCAATTTATTTTCGACCATATTGACGCTATTATCGCCCGTGATTTAACGCGGAACAAAGAAGAAAATCCGTCGGCACAATGACCCGATGTTCTTTTATCAGTCTATCTTTTTGAAAGGAACCCCCATGGAACTCACAAACATCGGTACCATAAAAACACTTTTTGAAAAGCACGGCTTTTCGTTCAGCAAATCGCTCGGGCAGAATTTTTTGATCAATCCCACGGTCTGCCCGAGAATCGCCGAGCTCGGCGGCTGTCAAAAAGGGACGGCGGCGATCGAGATCGGAACGGGAATCGGCGTACTGACGAAGGAGCTTGCCGAACGCGCCGACCGGGTGCTCGCGATCGAGATCGACGAGGGACTAAAGCCGATCCTCGCGGAAACGCTCGCGGAATACGATAATATCGAGATCGTTTTCGCGGACGTGCTGAAAACCGACCTGCGCGCCCTGATCCGAGAAAAGCTCGGCGATTTTTCCGAAATTGTCGTCTGCGCGAATCTCCCGTATTACATCACCTCGCCCGTTATCATGAAGCTGCTTGAGGAGCGGCTTCCGATCCGATCGGTCACGGTCATGGTTCAACGCGAGGCGGCGCAGCGGATCTGCGCGAAACCGGGCGAACGGGAATGCGGCGCGATCACGGCGGCGATCCGCTATTACTGCACGCCCGAGGTGCTGTTCCGCGTCAATCACGGAAGCTTTCTCCCCGCTCCGAAGGTAGACAGCGCCGTGATCCGCCTTGCCCTCTCCGAAACGCCCGAATTCTCCGTTTCGGACGAAAGGCTCTTTTTCCGGATCGTCCGCACCGCCTTTTCCCAGCGCAGAAAGCAGATCGTAAATCCGCTTTCCGCCGCTCTCGGGATCGAAAAGGAAACGCTTCGCGAGCTGCTTGAAAAAGCGGGAATTTCGCCGACGGCGCGTCCCGAAGCGCTCACCATGGAAAATTTTGTCAGTCTTTGCGGCGTGATCGCCGAAAAATAAAGCCCGTCCTCTCTCCTTTGACATTTTTCTTCCCCCGCCCGCGGTAAAATGAGGGTAAGGATTCTCTCAAAGGAAAGGACGTTACTCATGGAAAAAAGTTTTCACGCCGTTTTATCGGAGGAACGGGATACGGACTTCGTCAAAAGCCTGATCGCCGCGGCAGTCTCGTTTCTGCTCGCCTGTACCAAGCTGTTCGGCGCGCCGTCGCCGCTCGCGGTCGTCTGGGTCGCCTCGCTCGGCGGAGTCCGCTCGATTTTCGCGCTTTGCGCGGGGGCGGTCGGATTTCTCGCGAGCGGAGGCTTTGATACCGCGCTCCCCTTTATCGCCGCAATGGCGGT
Source organism: uncultured Ruminiclostridium sp. (assembly GCA_964553625.1). Classification (GTDB taxonomy): domain Bacteria; phylum Bacillota; class Clostridia; order Oscillospirales; family Ruminococcaceae; genus Ruminiclostridium_E. The sequence goes on along the minus strand of CAZKKZ010000005.1, from coordinate 12,446 downwards.
CGTTTCGGCGCTCCGTCTGATTTTGGGTCATTTTACGGGTCGTTCGGTCGGGATTCTTACCGCGGCAGCAGCGGCGGCAAGTATTTTCGCGGCGTATGCGGTCTTTTCGGACGGAATCTCCGATCTGATGACGGGAGCGGCTTTCTCCGTTGTCACCCTGATCTGCACGCTCTCGGCGGGAAGGGTCAGACGTTTCGCCGCGCTCCCCTCCGCAAGCGCGCAGACGTCTGATCTCCTTGCCGCCGGAACGCTTTATACCGTCTGCATTGCCGCTTTTACCGCGCTTTGCGTCCCGCCGTTCAATCTCGGGATCCTCCTGTCGGCGGCGGCGATCCTTTATCTTTCGGAATACCGCAAGGGACTTTCCTCGGCGGCAGCCATTCTTTCCGCCGCCGGGATCGCGATCGGGAACGGGGATTACGCGGTTCCCTGCCTAATCCTGACCGTAAGCGGACTGGTTGCCGCGCTGCTGGAGCGGTACAACAAGTTGACCCGCGCCTGCGGCATGGTTTTTACGGCGGGAATCGGCGTTCTTTTAACGGGAGTCGGCGAAGCCGCCGCGACCTATCTCGGCTCCGTCCTGAGCGGATCGCTTCTTTACGCGTTCCTGCCCGAACGCCTGCTCCCGATCTACCGGAACCGCTGCTCCGCCGAGGTTTCCGCCTCCGCCGTCCCCTATAACGCCTTCGGGAAAAAGCTTTCGGGCATGAGCGCGGCGATCGGCGAAATGAACCGCGCGATTAAAAAAACCGCGCAGGCGCTCGACAGCCGGAATATCCATGATGTCTCGAGCGTTTACCTGAACGCGGGAGAGGAGATCTGCCGGGGCTGCGCGAACAATATGTACTGCTGGGGAAGCTGCTATAACCGAAGCGCGGACATTCTGAACAAAGCGGTTCAGAAAATCCGAAGCGGGGTTTTAGCCGACGAAGCCATGCTGGACGGACATTTCGCGGAGGTCTGTACCCGCCGGAAGGAGCTTTCCCAATCCCTCAACAAGCAGTATGCCGCCTTCCGCTCGGCGCAGAGCGCGTCGCGGAAGGTCGGGGAAATGCGGGAGATTCTCTCGGTACAGATGACCGCCACGCAGAAAATGCTCGATTCCATGTCGGCGGAGCTTCTCGCCGATCATGTTTACGATCCCGCCGCCGCCGAAAAAGCCTGCGGACTGCTTCGGGAAATGGGACTGCGCGACCCGTCCGCGCTCGCGGTGACGATCGGCGACACGCTTACGGTGGACGCTTACGGCTCCGGGAATCTGAACGCCCCGCCGGAGGAGCTTTCCGAACGGCTCTCCTTCGCCCTCCGAAAAAGCTTTGACCCGCCGATGATCACGGAAAACGGCGGACAGACGCATATCACCCTTTCCGAGCGCTCGCCCTTCGACGCGCAGATCAGGGTGTACCAAAAAAATAAAGCGGAAAACCGCCAGAACGGTGACTGCTGCGACTGCTTCAACGACGGTCACGGCAATGTCTACATGATCCTTTCCGACGGCATGGGAAGCGGGAGCCGCGCCAGAATCGACAGCGCGTTCACCTGCGGAATGCTCTCGAAAATGCTCAAGGCGGGGATCGACTTTAACGCCTCCATGGAAATGCTCAATACCTCGCTCCTTGTCAAATCGTCGGACGAAAGCTTCGCGACGCTCGACATCTGCCGCGTCAATCTTTATACGGGGGAGGTGTCCCTTTATAAGGCGGGCGGCGCGGAGACCTATGTGCGCTGCGGGAAAAAATTCGTGCGCTTGGACGGAAGCGGGATCCCGCTCGGGATCGGCGTTCCCGCCGAGGTCAGCGAAAAGCGCTTTTTCGTCGCCGAGGGAGATGTTCTCCTTATGATGAGCGACGGCGCGGAGACCGATCCGGCATGGCTCGAACAGCTTACCATGCGGGATCGGTCGGCGAACCTCGATACGATCCTCGATACCGTCGGGGAAGCGCTCCGCCTCAGCGCGGAGAAGGGCAAGGAGGACGACATGACCGTTATCGGCGTGAAGATCACGAAATAACGAAACAAAGAAAAAAAATTATTCCGGGGGCTCTGAGTCCTAAGTATATTTTTCTCTTTCCCTACAAACTCAACCCGTGAAATTTTTCACGGGTTGTTTTTGTAGCCTCACCAACAAATTGAGATTTATCAATCTATCACTAAATCCTCCATTGATTTCTGACCTGTAATTTTTTCGCCCAAATAATTTGCCCACTTCTCTGTGTAAAAAGAAAAATAGGATAACCCCTCATTTTTCCTTTTTTTATTCAAGGAAGGCAGAAACCCCCATAATGTAGATGGTATTCCTATTATAATCAGATAAAACGGTCCTAATATAAGCGATTGTATCGTATGACCATACTCATGTATAAGAAGTCTCTGCGAAAGTTCCTCCATAGTATATTCGTTCTTCAATTTGTCATAAAAATATGGTTCGCTTGTAATAAAGACAAACATTCCCAATGAAACACTGGATTTATCTTTCCATTCAGTTATAACCGCGCCGTGATAAAAATAATGTTTGTCATGGATATGGAACATAAAATTCAGCAGCCCTAATACAGATTGCAAAAATCCCCACGTCCATTGCCATGTACAATATAAAATACCTTTCATAATATCAATCGCTTCTCCAAGTTCCGATTTATCGTTCAACTTATTATAACAATAATACAATTAAAAGTCAATGACATGGGGCGGTTTTTCTGAAAATCACCCGCCAAAAGAACGGTTTTAAAACTCAATCCCCTTCCTCGCCGCGATCCCGCGCTCGAAGGGGTGCTTTACCGCTCTGATCTCGCTTACGTAATCCGCCGCCGCGACAAAACGGGGATCGGGCTCCCGCCCCGTAAGCACAAGCTCCGCCGCCTCGGGTTTTTGCAGCACGATCCGATCCGCGAGCGCCCGGTCCACCAATCGAGTCTTATAAGCCGCGTTAAATTCGTCGAGGATCAAAAGCCCAATCTCGCCGCGCTCCATCATTCCGAGCGCGTTCGATAAAATACGGTTGTGACACTGCGTGATTTGCTCCTTTTCCGCCTCGCTCATGGAGAAAGTAAAGCCGTAATCCTTGTTGCAGCGCTCCACGGTAAGGCACGGGATCGTTTTCAGCACCGCCAGCTCCGAGGTATCGTCCCCTTTGAGGAGCTGCGCGAAATGCACCCGCATTCCCGCTCCCGCCGCGCGAACGGCAAGCCCGATCGCCGCCGTCGTTTTTCCCTTCCCGTCCCCGCAGTAAATATGTAAAAGTCCCATGTGCAATCTCCTTTATTTGGTGCAGTTTTCCGCGTCCGAGCCGCCGTTTCCTTTTACAATGCATTCGGCTTCGGATAAAAGCCGCCCGATCCCGTCGCAATACACAACCCCGCCGTTTGCCGCGCCGTACAGCCGCGCGCCCTCCTTTGGATCGCGAAGCGAGAGAACGGGCTTCCCGCTTTCCGCGGTACGCTTCAGCAGCGCCGCGTTTTCGAGATTTCCGCTCCCGATCGGGAAACCGCTGTCCGCGACGCATTTTGCCGCCCGGATCAGTGCGAACGCCTTGTCCGCGTTTTCGCGGCTGATCGGCTCGAACGGTTCCTCGGCAATCACCTTCGAGCAGATCGGCTCCGCAACCTGAAAATCCACGTCGCCGCGGTGCAGCACACCCGCGGTAAGACCGTACCCGCTTCTCGAAAGGGCGCGGTAAAGCCGAACGCCGCTGCCCGCGCCGCCTGTCACAAAGATTTCACCGGAAGCTCTCCCCGTAAGCTCGACCGCGCCCAGAAGCTCGCTGTACCGCGCGCCCGATATATCATACAGCTCCCCGATACAGCCGTTCCCGACAATCTCCTCGGGCGTTCCCTGCGCGGCAATTTTCCCGTCCCGCACCAGCAGTACGATCTGACAGCCCTTCAGCGCGAGATCGATGTCGTGCAGCGACAAAATACAGGTAATCCCCTTCTCGCCCGAAAGCCTTTGCAACACGCGGATCACCTCGATCTTATGCCGAACGTCGAGGTGGCTCGTCGGCTCGTCGAGGATCATAAGCCGCGGCTCCTGCACGAGCGCCCGCGCGATCATGACCTTCTGCTTTTCCCCGTCGCTGAGCTCGTCGTAATACCGTTCGCGGAGAGAGCCCGCCCCGACCGTTTCGATCGCCTCGGCGACAATCCGGCGATCCTCGTCGGTCAGCCGCCCCATCAGCCCCGTATACGGCGTGCGCCCCATGGACACAAGCTCCTCCACCGTCGTAAGCGACGGCGTAACGCTCTCGGTCAGTACTAAGGAAAGCCTGCGGGAAAGCTCCTTTTGTTTTAGGCTTCCGATCCCGACCCCCTCGACCTCGACGGTTCCGCTTACGGGCGCGAGAAGCCCCGAAAGGGTGCGCAGGACAGTCGTTTTCCCCGCACCGTTCGGACCGAGCAGGCAGATCACCTGCCCCTTCATCGCTTTCAGGTTCAACCCGGAAACGACCGTCTTTTTTCCGTACCCGACGTTCAGCCCCTCGGCGGAAAGAATCGGTTTCGTCATAGCGCGCCCCCCTTTTTCCGAACGAGCAGAAAGATCACGAGCGGCGCCCCGACGATCGACGTGATCGCCCCGACCGGAAGCTCCGTCGGAGAAAGGACAAACCGCGCCAGAAGATCGCACAGTCCCGCCATGACCCCTCCGTAAAGACAGGCGGCGGGAATCACGACCCGATTGTCCGAGGTTTTAAAAAGGATTCGTACCAAATGCGGAACCGCAAGCCCGATAAACGAAACGGGACCCGCAAACGCTGTCACAACCGCCGTCAGCACGCTTGAAACAAGTACCATCAGAAAACGGAACGGCTTCACGGAAACGCCCATGGATCGCGCGTATTTTTCTCCAAGAAGCATGGCGTTCAGCGGCTTGCTCATCAAGAACGCGCCCAGCAGGAACGGCAGCCCGATCAGATAAAGAATCCGCACGTCTCCCCACCGAAAGCCCGCGAAGCTCCCCATCGTCCATATGGTAAAATTCACGATCCTTTCCCGGTCGGCAAGCGCCGTAAGCACCCCGGTCGCCGCGCTGCAGATATACCCGAACATCAGCCCGACGATCAGAAGCGTCGTAATATTCTTCACCTTCTGCGAAGCGAAAATTACCGCCGCCATGACGGTCATCGCGCCGAGAAAAGCGCCAAGAAACATTCCCCCGGAGCTTATGGTGGGAAGCCCGAAGGTAAATCCGCCGAGAACGACCAGCCCGACGAACAGGTTCGCGCCCGACGAAATTCCGAGGATATACGGCTCGACGATCGGATTCCCGAAAAAGATCTGAAGAAGAAGCCCCGAAGCCGCGAGACAGGCGCCGCTCAGGATCGCGGCAAGCGTGCGCGGAAGGCGAATATTCATCACGATCGAGGCGTGAGACTTGGTCACGTCCCCGCCCGTAAACATCGCGACGATCTCGTCCGCGCCGATCCCGACCGAGCCGAACCCCACATTCAGAAAAAATGTGAGGATCAGCAGGACGATCCCCGCCGCGAAAAGAACGGCGCAGCGTTTTCTTTTTCCTTCCCGGTCCGTCATTTTCGACCGCTCTCCTTTCCTTTGGCGCGGGCGTTTTTCCGACAGGAAAACCGCCGTCCAAGCGTATTTGCTCAAACGGCGGTTCCGATCCACAACAAATTCTCACGGGCACGGCAAAGCCAAGCCCAAGTCCGGTTATGGTTCATTGCCCGCGCTTCGGTACTCCGCAAAGCACAGGCAACACCCGTTTTCGCAAAACGAGCAGAACACGGGCAAGTATTCCGACTGATCGCCTGCCGTTAAAAAGATAACGGCATACGCGCAAGCCTTCCCAAATTTCTTCAGTGGCGATTTTGCGCGCATGGAACAAATTCCCGGCGAAACACGGCAACGGTCTTGTTCGGGATTTTCACCCGATTCCTTTTATGCGATATTGAAAATTTTACGCTTCCATACGGCGCACCCGTGATCCGATTGATTCAATTTTACGTTATTATAGCATAGCCGGAAGGAGTTGTCAAGTACGCCGCATATTTTTGACGCCGTATTATTATGGGAGCTTCGGTAAAAACAGCGCACGAAAACAGTTTATGGATATAACAAAGCCGCTTGCGAAATTCCCGTAAACGGCTTTGTTATCACATTTGTACTGGAGCTGATAATCGGAATCGAACCGATGACCTCATCCTTACCAAGGATGCGCTCTACCGACTGAGCCATATCAGCACCATTCACAGTTTCATATTATATCATAAAGCGAGAATTTTGTCAATACCTTTTTGAATTTTTTTTGCTAATCGTCGTCGGAAAGAAACTGATCCTTTAAGAAAAGATCCATCACGCGGCGGATAATGGGGGAGGGCGTCGCCAGAAACCGCTCCTTCATCTGCTTCGCCTGCTCCTCGTCCGGCGCGAATATGTTCACGTCGAGAATGACCTGTCCGTTCTGCTCGTTTAGGAAGCGGACGTTCAGATCATAGCGTTTCCGCTCGCCGTCGTAGGTGATATAACAGCGGATCGCGCGCTCGCGCTTCATTCGTTCGAGGATTTCCCGTCCCGTTTCGAGCGTTTCCTCCCTGATCGAGAGCGGGATATGGGAAAGAAATTCCTCCGCGAGGAGCTTTCCCTCGGGAAGAAGCGTATAGACCCGTTCGGCGCGGTTTTTATCCCGCCGGACGGCGATCAGCTTCTTTTTCTCCATTCTCCCCGTTTCGCTCATCAGCTCGAAATAGTTGACCGGCTCAATCGTCAAGACAAGCTCGCTGATAAAATAATCGCCGAGCTCTCCGAACTCGTTCAGCAGAAAGCAGAAATAAACGCAGATGTCAAAGCTGTCATAAATTTGGATCGCGGGTACGTTCATCATGCAAAGAACCTCAGAGCAGATAGGATAAAACGGCGATGTTCGCCGCCGCCTCGATACAGGGCACCGCGCGGGGGACGATACAGGCATCGTGCCGCCCCTTGATCTCGAGGACGGTATTTTCCTTTTTAATGTAATCGACGGTTTTCTGCGGCTGCGCGATCGAAGGGGTCGGCTTTACCGCGGCGGTGAACAGGATCGGCATACCGCTGCTGATTCCGCCGAGGATCCCGCCGTTATGATTTGTTTCCGTCCGGATCGTCTCGCCGTCGGTCATGAAGCGGTCGTTCGCCTCCGAGCCGCGCATTTCCGAAAAACGGAATCCCGCGCCGAATTCCAGTCCCTTGATCGCGGGGATCCCGAAAACCGCCTGCGCGATCCGGTTTTCCAGCCCGTCGAATATGGGGGAGCCGATCCCGGGCTTCAGTCCGATCACCGCGCATTCGATTTTTCCGCCGACGGAGTCCAGCTCGGCGCTCGCCTCCCGGACGACGGCTTTCATTTCCTTTTCCCGATCGGAATTCAGGAGCGGAAAATCCTTTTTCCTGATCTCATCGAGCGTTTCACGCGAAAGGAAAACCGGATCAAAGCGGTCGTCGGAAACGCTCCCGATCCCGAGAATGTGCGCGCCGCTGAAGACGCCGTATTCCTCGAGAAGCTGCCCGCAGACCGCACCCGCGAAAACGAGCGGCGCGGTGAGCCTTCCCGAAAAGTGCCCGCCGCCGCGCGGATCGTTCGCGTAATGATAATGAACCGCGCCTGTATAGTCGGCGTGACCGGGACGGGCAACCGTCGAAAGATTTCCGTAGTCGGCGGAATGCTGGTCGGTATTTCGGATCATGGCGGAGAGCGGTGTTCCCGTCGTTTTTCCGTTAAAAACGCCCGAAAGAATCTCGGGGAAATCCTTTTCGTTCCGTCGAGTGCTGATCCCGTCCTTTTTGGGCGCGCGCCTTGCCATAAACTCAAGAATTTTATCAAAATCAATCGGCTTCCCGCCCGGAAGTCCGTCGATCACGACGCCGATCCCCGCGCCGTGGGATTCGCCGAAGATCGAAACGGAAAGCTCGCCGAAACGAAGATTAGACGACATTGACCTTTCCCCCCAGCTTTTTTAAATCCACGAAGAAATTCGGATAGGACTTCGAGACGCATTCCGCGCCGTGAAGGATCACGGAACCCGTGCAGTGCTGCGACGCGGCGGCAATCGCGAGCGCCATGGGGATCCGATGGTCGGTATGCGAATCGCAGATCCCTCCGTGAAGCGTCCCGATCCCTTCGATCACCATTTCGTCCGCCTCTGCTTCAATTTTCGCGCCGAGACGGTTCAGCTCGGCGGACATGACCTCCAGACGGTCGCATTCCTTGATATGAAGCCGCCCGCAGCCCGTGATATGGGAGGTTCCCTTCGCGAAGCAGGCGAGAACGGTCAGAATCGGGACGAGATCGGGTGTCTGGCTCGCGTCCACCCGAAAGGCTTCGCCGTTTTCGGAAAAGCGCTTTGTAATATCGAGGATCGCGCGGTCGCCCTGCTTCGTATCGGGGTTCAGCCCCTCGATCCGGAGATTCGCGCCGATCGCGTTTGCGACAAGGAAAAAAGCCGCCTGCGACAGATCGGATTCAACGGTATATTCGGCAGGGCGGTAGCTCTGTCCGCCCGTGATCCGGTATTCGTTTCCGTTTTCGAGGACGGAAACGCCGAACCGGCGCATAACGTCCACGGTCAGATCAATGTACGGCTTCGATTCGATCGGGGGCTTTACCCGGATCACGCTGTCCTCCGAAAGGAGAGGGAGCGCGAGAAGCAGCCCCGTAATAAACTGAGAGGAAATATTTCCGTCGATCTCGTATTCCCCGCCCGTAAGCCTGCCCTCGATCCGATAGGGCATTTTCTTTTCGGTAAAGCGCACGCCGTGACGCTCGAATTCAGTGAAATAAGGCGTGATCGGGCGCTCGGGGAGCTTCGCCCTCCCGTCGAAGGAGGCTTCCGTTCCGAGCGCGGCGGCGATCGGAAGAAGGAAGCGCAGGGTCGAGCCGCTCTCGCGGCAGTCGATCGCCGCTTTTCCGGAGGGGAACTCGATCCCGCGCACGGTCACGGTTCCGTTTTCGCTTGTAACAGCCGCGCCGAGGGCGGTCAGCGCGTCGATCGTCGCCGCCGTATCCTCGCACTCGAGCATATTTTCGATCCGGCTTTCTCCCTTAGCGAGCGCGGCGCAGATCAGCGCGCGGTGAGAAATGCTTTTCGACGGCGGAACAAGGATCGTCCCGGATAAGCGGGACGGCGCGATTTGTATGTCCATAATGTTGGTGTTCCTTTCTCAGTCCGCAATCAGCGAACGAAAGTCCGACAGGCTGAATTTCACGATCTCCGCTTTCCCGACGGTTTTACAGAGAATGATATTGATCGTGTCGGAAAAACGTTTTTTATCGTGGACGGCGCCCTCGTAAAGCGCTTCTCCGCCGATCTCGGCGGAGGTCGGGAGTCCGTATTTTTCGAGACAGCTGTTCAGTCTGCCGCTGATCGGACTGTCGATCCTTCCGCCGCGCTCCGCAAGGCTCGTGATGAGAGCCATTCCCGCGGCAACGGCTTTTCCGTGAGTGATTCCCCGATAATGATAATAGCGTTCGATCGAGTGTCCGAGCGTATGCCCGAAATTTAAGATCATGCGAAGCCCCGTATCGAATTCGTCCTCCTCGACGACGCGCCGTTTAATATCGACGCATTCGGAGATTACCGCGTCCAGATTCTCCCTTGCCTTTCCCGTTTCGAGAAGGGCAAAAAGAGATTCCGACGCGATCATGCCGTATTTTACGACCTCGCCCATTCCGTCGGTGAAAAAATCGTCGGGGAGCGTTCGGAGCGTATCGGTATCCGCGAGGACAAGCTTCGGCTGTTTAAACGCGCCGACGAGATTTTTCCCCGCAGGAATGTCGATCGCGGTCTTTCCCCCGACGGAGCTGTCCACCTGCGCGAGCAGGGAGGTCGGAATCTGAACGTAATCGACGCCGCGCAGATAGGTCGCCGCCGCGAAGCCGGTCAGGTCGCCGACCACGCCGCCGCCGAGCGCGATTAAAAAATCGGAGCGCGTTATATTTTGCTTCGCGAGAAAGTCGTAAAGCGAAAGGAGCGTTTCCGCCGATTTCCGCTCCTCGCCCGCCTCAAAGACGAACGCTTCGGCGGTAATTCCCGCTTTTTCCAGCGATTTTCGGAGCGGCTCGGTATAAAGCGCGTGAACGTTTGCGTCGGTTACGATCACGGCACGTTTTCCTTTTACGAGCGGGGCGATCCGTTCTCCCGCCTCGACGAGGAGTCCGCCGCCGATCAGTACGTCGTACGGCTCGGAAACGTTGATTCGGATTTTTTTCATGCTAATTCTTTACCTCTTTCATCGTCTTGTTCTTTAAGAAGATGAACAGCTTCGGCGACACCTTTTTTAAGGTGCGCTTCGCGAAAATAAAGGCGTCCTCTTTAAACTTCGCGGATTTGTACAAAAGCTTCCGGGGATAGTTTTTCGAGGTGATCTTTTTGTCCAGCTTCGCCTCGGCGATCTTCGCTTCCTCCTCGGGGAGCGCGTAAATCGCCTTATACTTTTTGACCAGCTTGTTGAAGTTGTACGCCATATATAAAATATCGTATTTCGGATATTGAGGCATACGGAGCTGCACGGGGTCGTTCGGATCCACCGAGGGGTCGAGGAAGCCGCCCTCCCGCGCCGTCCGCTCGAGGATCGTCATCGGGTAGGGGTAGAAAATGTTCGGGATCACCTTGTCCACGTCGAGCCTTGCGTTCAGCTTGACGGTCTCGAGCGAAAGCTCGAGCGTTTCGTAGGGAAGCCCGACGATATTATAGGTCAGCGCGGTGATCTTATATTTCCGGAACCACTTCGCGACCTGGATCATATGATCGTTTTTCATGTTCCGGTGGAGGTATTTCCGGCGGAACTCCTCGTTTCCGTTTTCGAGACCGATGTCGATCATGTAGCACCCGCCCTCTTTCAGCATACGGATCATATCCTCGTCGAGAATGTCGAAGCGGAGGTTGCAGTTAAAGGGGAGGTGAATCTTCTCAATATACATCGGCATGAATTCGTAGAACCAGTCCTTATACATATTAAAGATCGCGTCGCGGAATTCGATATACTTGATAAAAGGATACTTCGAGATCAGAAGCTCCAGAAGCTCGATCGCCTTTTGCGGGCTTCGGAAACGGCAGTATTTCTGTTTATTCGGGTAGATGTTCCGGAACTGGGAGTTTCCGCAGTAGGTACAGCTGAAGAGACAGCCGCGCGAGAGCATGACCATCGCGGTAAAGTTTTTCGAGCGGTCGAGATTCTTGAAATCGAACAGGTCGAAATCGGGAAAGGGAAGGGTATCGAGATCCTCGATCAGCGGGCGGACGGGATTTTTCACGATCTCGCCGTTTTCAAGCTTGAAATAAATGCTTTCGATGTCGGTGCGCGGCTTCCCGTCGCGGAAGGAATTCATCAGATCGAGAAGGGGATATTCTCCCTCGCCGACGGTCACCGCGTCGCAGCCGCGGATCTTGATGCACTCGTCGGGTACGAGGATCGCGTGATAGCCGCCGATCGTGACATAAATATCGGGCAGGTTATCCGCGAGCCAGCCGCACATCTCGGTAATAAACGGGATCGCGGTCGTGCGCGCGGTAAAGCCGATTACGTCAGGGTGAAAGCTTTTTACCCTCTCGAGGAACTCGTTCTTTTCGGGCATATAAAGAAGGTGGTAGAGCTGTACGTCGTGACCGCCCTGTTTTAAAACGGCGGAGATCGACGCGAGCCCCTCGCTGTAATTTCCGAGCTTGTTGCGGTTAAACATCTCTTCTTCCAGAAAATCGGGATAGATCAGAAGCATTGTTTTTTGTTCGGACATTTTGACTTCCTTTCTTTTTCGTTTCTTTTTTTTTGTGCAGGCGCAAATGAGTGCCGAATGTACATATATATATATTTTACCGCAGATTGGAAAATTTGTCAATAGGAGAACCGAAAGAAAAACAAAACGAAAATACGGAAAAAGATCAAAGCCGACGATTTTACACTTTTTTCAAAAAAATACTTGACAAAACGGAAAAAGGGTGTTATAATTACAAAGCATTAATTCAAAATATAAAATTCGCGGGTGTAGTTCAATGGTAGAATGTCAGCCTTCCAAGCTGAAAACGTGGGTTCGATTCCCATCACCCGCTCCATCGGCTCTTATTCGCAAGGACAAGCGCCGATTCCCTTTTGTGCGCCACTAGCTCAGCTGGATAGAGCAACCGCCTTCTAAGCGGTAGGTCACAGGTTCGAATCCTGTGTGGCGTGCCAGATCCGGCTTTTTATGGTGGGATTAGCGTAGTTGGTCGAACGCGTCAGTTTGTGGCACTGAAGATCGTGGGTTCGAATCCCACATTCCACCCCAACTAAAGTTACCAAAAAGATATTATGCCCACAAATGGCTGTGCAAAGCCATTTGTGGGCATAAATCTTGCGAAAAACAGGAATCACAGTCCACGAATATTTTCGACAAGAAAATGGACTTGAACCCTCCCCTACAAAATTTTTCTTGGTGAAATTTACGGCGCCTTTAAGAATCGGATATTTCTTTATTTAAAAGGGTTTTAA
>CAZKKZ010000004.1:0-76667 GCA_964553625.1 uncultured Ruminiclostridium sp. | reverse complement strand
ATGGCTTTGTACCGCCGTTTGTGGGCATAAAATCTTTTTGGTAACAATTAGTTGGCGCAGAAAGAGGGATTTGAACCCTCGCGCCGGTTTCCCGACCTACTCCCTTAGCAGGGGAGCCCCTTCACCACTTGGGTAATTCTCCATAGTGCCGATTTACGTTATATAAAATTGCGACGGTTTAGCCGCTGGCGGAGAAGGTGGGATTCGAACCCACGGTCCCTTGCGGGATCACCGGTTTTCAAGACCGGCTCCTTAAACCACTCGGACACCTCTCCGGATTTCAGCCGAGCGTTATTCAGCCGCTTATATATATTATCATAAATTTTAAAAAATGTCAACCCCTTTTTTGCATTTGCCGCAATCTTTTTTGTGCTGCCGCGATCTCCGGCACAGAATATCGCAAGAGTTATCCGTACATATAAAAGTGGCGGACGGAAGCGCGCACAACAAAAAATAAAAAAATGAAAAAAACTATTGACAAATGACGTTCATCGTGATATACTATTACAGTAATTTATAAACAGAAAGCAGATTTACTCTCACCCGTCGGCGCATTTCGCAGCCGGACGCGGTTGTTTATAAAATTCAGTTGCATGACGGTGTAATATGAATTTTTTAAGCGCGGGAGTTTCTTGCGCTTTTTGTTTTGGCTTTTTTCAGCCGTTCGGAACGTTTTGCGCCGGGCGGTCATACGAAAGGGAGTGTGCATTATCAGCGCAAAAGAACTACTCATCAACGAGGAGATTCGCGATAAGGAAATTCGCGTAATCGGCGCGGACGGGGAACAGCTCGGCGTTATGCCGACAAAGGAGGCTTTGTCCCGCGCGGAGCAGGCCGATCTCGATCTGGTGATGATCGCGCCGCAGGGAACTCCTCCGGTGTGCCGTATTATGGATTACGGGAAATATCGTTTTGAGCAGTCCAAGCGGGAAAAGGAATCCAGAAAGAATCAGAAGCAGGCGGAGCTGAAAGAGATTCAGATGTCGCTGAACATCGACACGAACGATTTCAACACCAAGGTGAATCAGGCTTCAAAATTCCTCAAAAACGGCGATAAGGTTCGGATTAAGATCCGTTTCCGACGCGCGCGGGAGCTTTCCCACATGAATCTCGGCGAGGATCTGATGAAGCGCTTTACCGAAGCCTGTGCCGAATTCGGCGCTTCCGAAAAGCCGGCGAAGCTTGAGGGCAGGAATTATATGGCGATTCTTGCGCCGAAGGCAGCGGCGGCAGCGAAAAAAGCAAAAGCGGGTACCGGTCAGCAGCCGGCGCAATCAAACAAGGAGGATTAAATACAATGGCAAAGAATAAGATGAAAACTCACAGCGGTGCGAAAAAGCGCTTTAAGTTTACGGCCACCGGAAAGATCAAGTATCAGCGCACGAATCGCCGCCACAGACTGACGCAGAAGGATACGAAGCGGAAAAGAGTCAATCGCGCGGCGGGCTACTGTGACGGCACGAACGTTGCGGAAGTAAGAGCGCTCATGCCTTACGCGAAGTAAGAGCAGGTTTCGGCGCGGTTCTTAATCGGACAGAACACGGAAAATGTTCATATTAAATATTTTCGGGAACGTTTTCGCAAAGAGAAAGGAAGGGCTATAAAATGGCACGTATTAAAGGCGCATTAGCGACACGCAAAAGAAGAAATAAAACATTAAAGCTCGCGAAGGGCTACTGGGGCGGAAAGTCGAAGCTTTTTAAAACCGCGAAGGAAGCGGTCTGGAAGTCGGGACAGTACGCGTATATCAGCAGACGCTTAAAGAAGAGAGATTTCAGAAAACTCTGGATCACCAGAATCTCTGCGGCGTGCAAGCTGAACGGCATGAATTATTCCACGTTTATCAACGGACTGAAGAAGGCGAATATCGGCTTGAACCGTAAAATGCTTTCCGAGATCGCGATTAACGACGCGGCAGGCTTTACGGCATTGTGCGAAAAGGCGAAAGCCGCTCTTTAAAATAATGGTATCACGCCTGCGTATACGGGCGTGATATTTTCTTACAGAACGAAGTTACCGCTTCGGCTCGCTTTTTTCGCTTTTGATCATTTCGTCGGGGTGCTTGTTAAAATACCAAAGACAGTATAAAAGGGAAGCGAAGCCCGAGATCACGACTCCGGTCAGGAGGTATCCCGCGCCGAACGCGGCGATCTCCGGCTCGGCTTCATACAGCTCGCTCAGCCGCGACAGCGCGTCGGAAAACGGGATCCCGTCCGCTGCGGCAAACGCCTTCGCGGTCGCGAGGAGCGCCGAGAAAACAGCGCAGAGTACCGACAGGATCGGGCAGGCGATCACGCCGAAAGCGTCGAGCTTTCGCGCGAGAAAACGGTAATCCGAAAAGACGAGGAGCGTCGCGGCGGCGGCGAGCACATAGCCGCCCAGCTCGGCGACCGTTCCGCCGATTCCGCTTTTGGAACGAAGGTCAACGGACGCCATTGCGATAAAAGCCATGGCGGCTGCGCCGATCACCGCGCCGATCAGCCCCCGGACGTTTTTGAGACCGAAGCCGGATTTTGTCTTTTCGGCGGTTTCCTTTTTTTCTTCGGGCGCAGGCGCGGGCGGTTCGGGCAGCTTTACGGGAGCGCCGTTTATTCCGATCCCGGCGAGCGCGGCGATGATTTTGTCCGAAAACGCAAAAAGCGCCGGGAGCCGCTCCTGCAAAAAAAGATCGCGGCGAAGACGGATCTCGACCGCGCCGAGTCCGCATCGCTGTCCCAAGAGCGCGTTTTTCGGCAGATCGGGTTCCAAAGCGGAAATTTCGGAAAAAATGTCTTTTTCTCTTTTGTACGGCTCCTTGGCGTAAACGGTGACGACATATTCCTCGTCCCGGTCGGATACGGCGATCCCGTACCCGCGCTTTTCGCCGTAAAGCGTCAGAAGCGCGGGGTCGTACCGAAATCCCGTATCGGCTTCGGCAAGAGATAATTCGGAGTATTTCATAAATATGCGCTCTCTTTCTTCGGAAGGTACTTCTTCTATTTTATCACAACGGAGGTGTGATGTCAAATGCTTCTTTCCTCGCGGAAAAATCCCGCGGTTTTAAAGTATCGGCGCTTGGTAAGGGAACGGGCGTTTCGGGAGGAATCCGGCGAATTTCCGATCGAGGGCGCGCGCCTTTGCGAGGAAGCGCTGCGCTGCGGACTTGTGCTGACCTCCTTTTTCGTGACCGAGGCGGCGAAGGAAAAGTATGAAAAAATTTTTTTCGGAATTTCCGAAAAAATCGCGCCGTGCATGATTTCAACGGACATTGCGGGCTATATTTCGGACACAAAATCGCCGCAGGGACTTTTTCTGACGGCAAAAACACTTGACAAAACGCCCGAATCGGGTAAAATAGAAAAAGACGGCAGATATTTGCTGCTGGACGGGCTGCAGGATCCGGGAAACATCGGAACCATGCTTCGTACCTGTGACGCGTTCGGGTTCAGCGGCGTGATCCTCTCGCCCGACTGCGCCGATCTTTATTCGCCGAAAACGGTTCGGAGCGCGATGGGCTCGCTGTTCCGGCTTCCGGCGATCCGCGCGGAGCTTCCGGAAATGATCGGGCGGCTGAAGCGGCTGGGATACCGTGTTTACGCGGCGACGCCGGACGAAAGCGCCGTCCCGGTTACGGGTCTTTCGCTCGGGAGAAGCACCGCCGTCATTATCGGAAACGAGGGAAACGGAATCTCCGAGGAGGTATATCGGGCGGCGGAACAGAGATTATATATACCGATAGAAAACGCGGAATCGCTTAACGCTTCCGCCGCTGCCGCCGTGCTCTGCTGGGAAATGTGCAGGGGAGACCGGTGAGAAGAAACGTTCTGAGAAGGGAATGGTTATCGTTTGTCAAACTTAGTGATCGTAGAGTCGCCGACAAAGGTTAAAACCGTTAAAAAAATTTTGGGGCAGGGCTACGAGGTCGTTGCCTCGGCGGGGCATATCCGCGACCTCCCGAAGTCGAAGTTCGGCGTGGATATTGAACACGGATTTCAGCCCTGCTATGAAAATAAAAGGGATAAGTCGGCGCTGATCAAAGAGCTGAAATCACAGGCGAAGGACGCCGACGTCGTTTACCTCGCGACCGACCCCGACCGCGAGGGAGAGGCGATTTCGTGGCATCTGGCGAATGTTTTAAAGCTCGACGACCGCCGCGCGGTCCGCGTGACCTTCAGCGAGATCACCAAAACGGGGATCGAAAACGGCATGGCGAATCCGCGCGGTCTCGATATGGATCTGATCAACGCGCAGCAGGCGCGCCGGATTTTAGATCGAATCGTCGGCTATAAGCTCAGTCCGTTCCTTTGGAAAAAGGTTCGGCGCGGGCTTTCCGCGGGACGGGTGCAGTCCGCGGTCGTTCGCCTGATCGTTGATCGGGAAAAGGAGATCGAAGCCTTTGAAAGTCAGGAGTACTGGAGCGTCGACGCGAAGCTTCGCGGCGCGTCCTCCCGGAAGGCTTTCTCCGCGAAGCTTACCGAAATTGACCGGAAAAAGGCGGAGCTTAATAATAAGGAAGAGACCGACGCGGTGCTTGAGCGGCTGAAGGGCGCGGATTTTATCGTTTCCGCCATTAAAAAAAGCGTGCGGAAGAAGCAGCCCGCTCCCCCTTTTACGACCTCTACCTTACAGCAGGAGGCTTCCCGCCGCCTTTCGTTCAACGCGCGCCGTACCATGAAGGCGGCGCAGGAGCTGTACGAGGGCGTGGACATCGAGGGGCAAGGGACGATCGGTTTGATCACGTATATGAGAACCGACAGCCTGCGCGTCTCGGAGGAGGCGCAGCGCGCGGCGGCGGAGCTGATCGAGCAGCGGTACGGAAAAGAGTATCTTCCGCCGAAGCCGCGCGTTTATAAGGCAAAATCGAACGCGCAGGACGCGCACGAGGCGATCCGTCCTTCCGTCGTTTCGATCCTTCCCGAGACCGCGAAAAAGACCCTGAGCGGCGATCAGTATAAGCTGTACCGCCTGATCTGGGAACGCTTTATGGCGAGCCAGATGGCGAACGCGCTTCTTGACGCGGCGGCGATCGACATTGAGGCGGCGGGCTGTCTTTTTAAGGCGTCGGGCTTTACGGTACGGTTCGACGGATTTACGAAGCTGTACGAGGAAAGCGCCGAGAACGCTTCCGACGAGGGCGGCGCGCTCCCGAAGCTTACCGAAAAGGAAAAGCTTACGGTGGCGGAGCTGAACGGGAATCAGCATTTTACCCAGCCGCCGCCCCGCTACAACGAAGCGAGCCTGATCAAAGCGATGGAGGAATACGGGATCGGTCGCCCCTCAACCTACGCGCCGACGATTTCGACGATCCTCGACCGTCATTATGTGGAACGGGAACAGCGCCAGCTGAAGCCGACCCCGCTCGGGATCGTCATTACCGATCTGCTGAGTGAGCATTTCGAGCGGATCGTCGATACGAAATTTACCGCGCAGATGGAGCGTGAGCTGGACGAGATCGAGGAAGGGAAAACCGAATGGGTAAAGGTTCTCGATTCTTTTTACAGCGATTTTTCAAAAACGCTCGAAAAAGCGGAAAAGGACATGGACGGGAAACGGGTCAAGATCCCGAACGAGCCGACGGATATTGTCTGCGAGCAGTGCGGGAAAAAAATGCTGATCAAGATCGGACCTTACGGAAAGTTTCTCGGCTGCGAGGGCTTTCCGGAGTGTAAGAACACCAAGAAGATCGTAAGCGAAACGGGCGGGAAATGCCCGAAATGCGGCTCGCGCATGCTCGCGAAGAAAAGCCGGAAGGGAAAGCCGTTCTTCGGCTGTGAGGATTATCAGAACTGCGGCTATATGACATGGGACACACCGGTTTCCGATCTCTGTCCGCAGTGCGGCTCGACCCTCTTTAAAAAGGTCGGGAAAAAGGGAAAGCTTTACTGCGCGAAGGAAGGCTGCGGCTATGAAACGGAGACGCAGGAGACGGCGAGCGAGACGGAGCAAAAGGAGTAATTTTTGGAGAACATTACGGTGATCGGCGCGGGTCTCGCGGGGTCGGAGGCGGCTTACCGTCTCGCGAACCGCGGCGCAAGGGTGCTCCTTTACGAGATGAAGCCGAAAAAGATGTCGCCTGCGCACCATTACGAGGGCTTTGCGGAGCTGGTTTGCAGCAATTCGCTGAAGGCTTCGCGGGTCGGGAGCGCGGCGGGAATGCTGAAGGAGGAAATGCGGCTTCTCGGCTCCCTTGTCATAGAGGCGGCGGAGGCGACCTCGGTCGAGGCGGGCGGAGCGCTCGCGGTGAACCGGACGGACTTTTCGGATTATATTACCGCCAAGCTCCGAAGCCACCCGAACATCACGGTGATCGCGGAGGAAACGGTGCGTTTTCCCGAAAAAAATACGATCATCGCGACGGGACCGCTGACGAGCGATCCGTTCGCGGCGGCGATCGAGGAAAAGCTCGGCGCGCCGCTTCGGTTTTACGACGCGGCGGCGCCGATTGTGACGGCGGAAAGCGTCGATCTGTCGAAGGCGTTTTATGCCTCCCGTTACGGACGGGGCGAGGCGGATTATCTGAACTGCCCCTTTTCCCGAGAGGAGTACGACGCTTTTTATGAAGAGCTGATCGCGGCGGAGACCGTACCGCTGAAGGAATTCGAGGAGCTGACGGTGTACGAGGGCTGCATGCCGGTCGAGGTACTCGCGAAGCGCGGTCGGGACAGCGTTCGCTATGGCTGTATGAAGCCGGTCGGGCTGACCGATCCGCATACGGGGAGCCGTCCTTACGCGGCGGTTCAGCTTCGGAAGGAGAACCGTGAGGGGACGCTCTATAATTTGGTCGGATTTCAGACGAATCTCAGATTCGGCGAGCAAAAGCGGGTATTTCGCATGATCCCGGGACTGGAAAACGCGGAATTTACGCGGTACGGCGTCATGCACCGGAATACGTTTTTAAACAGCCCGAGGCTTCTCGACGAGCGTTTTTGCCTGCGCGGGAGCGAGGAAATCTATTTCGCGGGGCAGATGACGGGCGTTGAGGGGTATACCGAAAGCGCGATGAGCGGGATTTTGGCGGCAATACATCTGCTCCGTTCGCTTTTGGGAAAGCCGGCGCTGTCCCTTCCTCTTACGTCGATGAGCGGCGCGCTGTCCCGTCATGTTTCCACCGAAACGGCGGATTTTCAGCCGATGGGCGCGAATATGGGACTGCTTCCGCCGCTTCCGGAGCGGATCAGGGATAAACAGGAACGGTACGCCGCCATGGCAAGACGGGGGCTGGAGGATTTTTGCGCCGTCATGTCGGAGGAGCTCGCGGCGGGACAGGAAAGGAAAGGTTTCGGATTATGTTGAAAATTGCGGTGGACGCGTTCGGCGGGGATCACGCGCCGGACGAGGTGATCAAGGGCGCGGCCGAGGCGGTAAAAAAGCTCGGGGTAACGGTTATTCTGACGGGAGATGAGACGCTGATCCGCGAACGGTTTCGGGCGCTCGGGCTTTCGGAGGAGAATATCGAAATCGTAAACGCGAACGGCGTGATCCGGATCGAGGACGACCCGCTCGAGATTCGGAAATCCAAGGCGGACAGTTCGATGGGAACCGCGTTTCGTCTGGTTGCGGAGGGGAAAGCCGACGCTTTTGTAAGCGCGGGAAGTACGGCGGCGATTGTCGTCGGCGGGACGATGATCACGGGTCGGATCAAGGGGGTAAAGCGCCCCTCTCTTACGCCGATCATGCCGAGCGTGAACGGGTATTACCTGCTGACCGACGGTGGTGCGAACGCGGAATGCCGCCCCGAAATGCTCCGGCAGTTCGCGGTCATGGGGAGTATTTACATGAATCGGGTTATGGGGGTTGCCTCGCCGCGCGTCGGACTTCTGAATATCGGGACGGAGGACGAAAAGGGGCGCGATCTGGAACGCGAAACGAACGAGCTGCTGAAAAAAACGAACCTCAACTACGTCGGAAATACGGAGGCGAGAGAGGTTCCGCTCGGCGCGGTGGACGTGATCGTGACCGACGGCTTTACGGGAAATATTTATCTGAAAACCGTCGAGGGCATGGGAAGGTTTATGAAAAAAGCGCTGAAGGAAACGATCTTCGGGAGCGGGCTCGCGCGGATCGGCGCTCTGTTCTCGCTGAAGGGGATCAAGGCGGTCTCAAAGCAGATGGATTACCGCGAGGTCGGCGGTTCGCCGCTTCTCGGGGCGGCGCGTCCCGTTTTTAAAGCGCACGGGAGCAGCGATGCGGCGGCGTTTTACAACGCCATTCGTCAGGCAAAGGATTTTGTCGAGAAAAAGGTGAATGAGGAGATCGCCGCGGCGCTCTCCGCGAATGGCGAAAAGGAGATGGTCTGAGTGTCGGAGCTTGAGGAAGCGATCGGCTATCGCTTTCGCCGCCGCGCTTATCTGGAGGAGGCGCTCACGCATTCCTCCTATGTCAACGGAAAGCATAACAGCAACGAGCGGCTCGAATTTCTGGGCGACAGCGTGCTGTCCGTCGTGGTGTCGAAATATCTTTTCGAGTCGCTTGACGTTCCCGAAGGAAAGCTTACGAAGATTCGCGCGAAGCTGGTCTGTGAGGACAGTCTGTATGAATTCGCGAAACGGATTGACCTCGGCGCGCGGATCAAGCTTGGAAAGGGCGAGGAGAATACCGGCGGGCGGGATCGCCGCTCGATTCTCGCGGACGCGTTTGAGGCGCTGATTGCGTCGATTTACCTTGACGGCGGACTGGAGGAGGCACGGACCTTTATTATGCGGTTTATCCCGCCGATCGAGGAGATTAAAAACGGAAGGCTTGTTTTCGGGGATTATAAGACCGTGCTTCAGGAGATCATTCAGCAGAATCCCGAGGAGCGGATCGAATATGAAATTACGGGAGAACGCGGCGCGGCGCACGAGCGTGTTTTTACCGCGAACGTTCTTTTAAACGGTCAGACGATCGGCTCGGGGAGCGGAAAAAGCAAAAAGGAAGCGGAACAGGCGGCGGCAAAGGAAGCGGTATCGCTGATGGGCTATGCGACAGACTAACCTTCCGGTTTTTATTCCGCACGCGGGCTGCGCACACCGCTGCTCCTTCTGTGATCAGCGCGTGATCGGCGGGAGCGTTCGTCCTCCCGCTCCGGAGGAGGTCGCCGCGCTTTTGACGGAGCAGCAGCCGCGGCTGGAGCGATCCGGAACGTCGGCGCAGATCGCCTTTTTCGGGGGGAGCTTTACCGCAGTGGAGCGCTCGTATATGACGGCGCTTCTGGAGACAGCACGGTTGTTTGTCCGCCGTTTTCCGAAGCAGTATAACGGAATCCGCTGTTCAACCCGTCCCGACGCGGTCGATCCCGAGATCGTCGGGATTTTAAGGGAATACGGCGTTACGGCGGTTGAGCTGGGCGCGCAGAGCATGTCGGACGAGGTGCTTCTCGCGAATCGCAGAGGGCATACGGCGGCGCAGGTCGCGCGGGCGGCGGAGCTTCTGAAGAAAAGCGGCTTCGAGCTCGGGCTTCAGATGATGACGGGGCTGTACCGCGATACGCGCGGACGGTGTCTCGAAACGGCGCGGGCGTTCCTTTTGATGAAATGCGATACGGTGCGGATCTATCCCACGGTGATTCTGAGGGGCACTTTTCTCGGCGAGCTTTACGAGCGCGGCGCGTATCGAAGCTTCGGCTTCGACGAGACGGTTGAGCTTTGCGCGGAGCTGCTGGAGCTGTTCGGCGGCGCGGGAGTACCCGTGATCCGGCTGGGGCTTCACGCTTCGCCGGAAATCGAGGAGAAACGGATCGGCGGCGTGTATCACCCCGCTTTGCGCGAGCTTGCGGAGAGCCGCGCCTGCTATCAAAAAATAAAGGAAGAAATGGAAAAGCGCGGAGTCCGCCGCTTTTGGATTTATGCCGACCGGCGAATGTTCAGCCGCATTATCGGGCAGAACGGCGAAAACCGCGAAAAGCTCGGACGGCTCGGCTTTACGTTTCGGTTAAAGGAAGAAAACGGAACGCCGTTTCGGGTCGAAGCGGCAGAGTAAGAGGGATATGTACTTTAAAACACTGGAAATTCAGGGCTTTAAGTCGTTTGCGGATAAAACGGTGCTGAATTTTGACACGAAAATGACGGCGATCGTCGGAAGCAACGGAAACGGAAAAAGCAATATCAGCGACGCGCTGCGCTGGGTCATGGGCGAGCAGGGCGCGAAGACGCTGCGCGGCGATAAAATGGAGGACGTGATTTTCCACGGCACCGTTTCGCGCAGGCAGATGGGCTTCGCGAAGGTCGCGCTCTCGATTGACAATACCGACCGCGCGCTTCCGATCGATACGGACGAGGTCGTTATTACGCGGAAGCTTTACCGTACCGGCGAAAGCGAGTATCTGATCAACGGCGAAAAATCGCGTCTTCGGGATATTCAGGAGCTTCTGCTCGGAACGGGACTCGGGCGGGACGGCTATTCCATTATCGGACAGGGTCGCGTCGCCGAGATCGTCAACGCGAAGGGACCGCAGCGCCGCGAAATTTTTGAGGAAGCGGCGGGCGTGTCGAAGTTCCTTCACAAAAAGGCGGAGGCGGAGCGGGAGCTTTCGCGCTCCGAGGAGAATTTGCTTCGGTTGAAGGATATTGAGGTCGGCTTACAGGAGCGCCTCCCGACTCTCGAAAAGCAGTCGGAAAAGGCGCGGCGGGCGAAGCTTCTGCTGGAGGAGGAAAAAACGATCGAGATCTCGGTCACGACGGCGGAGCTGGATCAGCTTCGGAAAAACCTGACCGAGACGGAAAACGCGATCCTCGTCAATCAGGGGGAATGTGAGCATTTCGACCGCGAGATCGGCGAGCTTGAGGAGGAAAACGACCGCCTTTCGATTACGAAGGGGCAGTTTTCCGCAAGGCTGGACGAGCTTCGGCAGCGGGGAGACCGCGCGAAGGACGAAATGGCGGGAGCCGATAAGGAGATCGCCGTTCTGGAAAACGAGATTCGCCATAACGAGACGCGGACGGAGGAGATTTTAAGGCGGATCGAGGACAGAAAAAAATCGGCGGCCGAATTCGACGCGCAGATGATCCGCCTTGATCGGGAAACGGAGGAAGCGAAAAAATCGGCCGCGGAATGCGAAGCGGAAATGGAACGCCTTCGCGGGGAGATCACCGCTTCGATCGAGGAAAATAAGGGACTGAGCGAGGAGCATAAGGCGCTCGACGAAAAAACAGCCGCGCTGTACGCGAGACTGACCGAAGCGAAGCTTACCGTTCAGCAGGCGGAGCAGATCATACAAAACTTAAACGAGCAGTTTTCCGCCGACGAGGAGCGCGTGCGCAGTCAGGAAAAAACGGCGGAGGAGTACCGGGAAAAGCGGAAAGCGATCAGCGCCGAGCTGGAAACGCTCCGGGAGGAGACGTCCGATCTTGAAAACCGGCTGAGCGGCTATGAAAAGCTGTTCGGCGGGAAGCGGGAGCGGCTTTCCGCGAAGCGGACCGAGTTTGAACAGCTGCGCGGAAATTACGATCGGAAAAGGCAGCGGCTCGAGGTTCTTTCCGACGTTGAAAAAAACATGGTCGGGTATTTTTCGAGCGTAAAGTCGGTCGTACAGGCAGCGAAGGTCGGAAAGCTCAGCGGGATCCGCGGGACGGTCGCGGATATTCTCTCGGTCGAAAAAAAGTACGCGGTCGCGATCGAGACCGCGCTCGGAAACGCGCTCCAGAATATCATTGTGGACAACGAGGAAACGGCAAAGCGCTGTATCCGTTATTTAAAGGAAACAAACGGCGGAAGGGCGACCTTCTACCCCCTGACCTCGGTAAAAGGCACGGAGCTGAATCAGAACGGTCTTTCCGACGAGGAGGGCTTCGAGGGGCTCGGCTCGGAGCTGGTGCGCTGTGAGGAGGAATATCTCGGGATCATTCGCTCGGTTCTCGGAAAAACGGCGATCACCGACGACATCAACACGGCGACGCGGATCGCGAAAAAGTACGGCTACCGCTTCCGGATCATTACGCTCGACGGACAGATCGTGAACGCGGGCGGCTCGTTTACGGGCGGCTCGGTAAAAGAAACGAGCGGGATCATTTCCCGAAAGCAGGAGATCGACGCGCTTACCGCCGAGACGACGAAGCTGCGCGACACCATTCAGCTTTCGCGCGGGAGCCTTGCGGAGCTTGAGGCGGAGGTTCGCAAGACGGAAATGGAGATCGAGGGCTATAAGGATCGGCTTCGGGAATTGAAGCAGGAGGAGGTTCGCCTGACCGCCGAGCTTGGCGGCGTAAAGGATCTGATTCTGCAATGCGAGGAGCAGCAGGAAAACGCCGAGCTTGTCATTGACCGGAGCCGAAAGCAGCTGGCGCAGCAGCGGGAGCTGATCGAGGAATCCACGAAAAAGCAAAGGGAGCTGGAAGCGAGTATCGCGGAGAACGAAAAAAAGCTGGAAAGCTCCGGGGCGCTGTTGGAAAAAGCGGACAGCGAGCGCGGAAAAATTTCGGATCGGATCGGCGAGCTGAACCTGAAGCGGCTGTCCTACGAAAAGGACGCGGAGAGACTGTCGGCGGAGAAGGAGAATGTCAGGGCGGCGAAAAACGCCGCGGGAGAGGACGAGGAAAAGAGTCTTGCCGAGATCGAAGCAATCCGTGGGGACAGCGGGCGGCTTCGGGCGGAGATCGCCGAAAAGCACGAGAAGATCGAGGCGGCGCAGAAGTCTCTCGGCGAAAACGACGGGTCGATCCGCGAGCTGATCCGGAAGGAAAACGAGTGCGAGCGCCGCATGGCGGAGGTACTGAGAGAGATTCGCGAAAAGGCGGACGATAAAACGAAATTTTCCGCCGCGCTCGCGGTCGCCGTTGAGAAAAAGGCATCGATCGAGCGCGAGGACGAAAAGCTCCGCGCGACCCTCTGGGACAAGTACGAGCTTACCGTGACCGAGGCAAGGGCGCAGGCGCAGAAGCTCGAAAATCTTTCCGAGGCGCAGCGGCAGCTTCAGGAGCTTCGGCGGAGGATTACCGCGCTCGGAAACGTGAATTTCGCGGCGATCGAGGAATACGACGAGGTACGGGCGAAATACGACGAGCTTTCGGGACAGCTTCGGGACGTGGAGCAGTCGAAGCGGGAGCTTGAAAAGCTGATCTCGGCGCTTACGGCGGATATTAAAGCGAAGTTCCTCGCGAGCTTTCAGGACATCAACGAGAAGTTCAGCGCGATCTTCCGCGAGGTTTTCGGCGGCGGGGAAGCGCATTTGGAGCTTATGGAGCCGGAGGACATTCTCGGGAGCGGGATCGAGATTTTCGCCGCGCCGCCCGGAAAGCTGATCAAGAATCTGATCTCGCTTTCGGGCGGGGAGCAGACCATGGTCGCGATCACGATCTATTTCGCGATCCTTCTTCACCGTCCGACGCCGTTCTGCATGCTTGACGAGGTGGACGCCGCGCTGGACGAGGTGAACGTCATGAAATACATAACCTACTTAAAACGGTTTTGTACGCGTACACAGCTGATGGTCATCACACATCGGCGCGGAACGATCGAGGGCTGCGACGTGCTTTACGGCGTGTATATGCAGGAGAAGGGCGTGTCGAAGCTGCTGCATCAGGAGCTGATCGACGATCTGGAGCTGGAGCTTGACTAGGGGTCGGAGAAAGGACGATTATGGGATTTTTTGATAAGCTGAAGGAAGGATTGAAAAAAACGAAGGACGGCTTCGTTTCCAAGGTGGAAACGCTCGTCAATTCCTTCACGAAGATCGACGAGGAATTCTTTGAGGAGCTGGAGGAAACGCTGATCCTTTCGGACATCGGCGCCGCGACCTCCGCTTCGGTCTGCGATCGGCTCCGTACCGAGGTAAAGCGGACGGGTACGACCGATCCGACCGAGGTCAAGGCTCTTTTAAAGGAGATCATCGCCGAGCTGTTAAGCGGCGGGAACGAGCTTGACCTTTCGACAAAGCCGTCGGTTCTTCTCGTGATCGGCGTGAACGGCGCGGGAAAAACAACGACGATCGGAAAGCTTGCGGCGAATTTTAAAAACGACGGAAAAAAGGTGCTGGTCGCGGCGGCGGATACCTTCCGCGCGGCGGCGATCGAACAGCTGAACGTCTGGACGGATCGGGCGGGGGTCGACCTGATCCGCCATTCGGAGGGGAGCGATCCCGCCGCCGTGGTGTTCGACGCCTGTACCGCGGCAAAGGCGCGGGGAGCGGATATTCTCCTGATCGATACGGCGGGGCGGCTTCACAATAAGAAAAACCTCATGGAGGAGCTGAAGAAGATTTCCCGGATCATTACGACCCAGCTTCCCGATTCGGGGCTTGAAACGCTTCTTGTTCTGGACGCGACGACGGGTCAGAACGCCGTGAATCAGGCGCGGCTGTTCCGCGAGGTCTGCGATATTACGGGGATTGTTCTGACAAAGCTCGACGGGACGGCGAAGGGCGGGATCATTCTCCCGATCAAGAACGAGCTTGGGATTCCGGTAAAATTTGTCGGGGTCGGGGAAAAGATCGACGATCTCCAGCCGTTTATCCCGAAGGATTACGCGGATATTTTATTTTCGGACGAAAAGGAATAAAGGTGTTTGAATCAGCAGAAAGGAAAAGTCAACGGTATGAAGCTTGTGGTTGCGACAAACAATCAGGGAAAGGTGCGGGAGCTGAAGCGAATGCTTTCGCCGCTCGGCTTTGAGCCGGTTTCCCTGAAGGACGAGGGGATTCGGATCGACGTCGTGGAGGACGGCGAGACCTTCGCGGAAAACGCGCATAAAAAGGCGGAAGCGGTCTATCGGCTTTGCCGGTGTCCCGTGATCGCCGACGACAGCGGGCTTGAGGTGGACTTTCTCGGCGGCGCGCCGGGGATTTATTCCGCCCGCTACGCGGGAGAGGACGCGACCGATCGGGAGCGCTGTGAAAAGATTCTGTCCGAGCTTGACGGCGTGGACGAGGGGCTTCGCTCCGCGCGGTTCGTCTGTGCGCTGTACTGCATTTTGGACGACGAGACGGAGTATTCCGTTCTTGGAACGCTCGAGGGGAAGATCGGCGAGGAGCCGCGCGGCGAGAACGGATTCGGCTATGACCCGATTTTTTACGTGGAGGACGAGAGTCTGGCGGAGATCGGCGAGGAGAAGAAAAATCGGATCAGCCACCGCGCCAATGCCATAAAAGCGCTTGCAAAAATTTTAGAGGAAAGGGAAAGCGAATGACAGGGAAGGAAAGAGCAAGGCTCAGAGCGATCGCGAACGCGTACGAAACGATCCTTCTGGTCGGAAAAAACGGGATCACGCCCGAGCTTACGAAGCAGGCGGACGACGCGCTCGAAAAAAGGGAAATGATTAAGGGACGGGTGCACGAAACCTGTGCGATGAGCGCGCGGGAGGTCTGTGAAAGTCTGTGCGGGTCGCTTCGCGCGGAGCCGATTCAGGTGATCGGGACGAGATTCGTGATCTATCGGAAAAATCCCGATCCGAAGAAAAGGGTGATCGTGATCGATGAATAAGGTTGGAATCTTCGGGGGAGCGTTTAACCCGATCCATAACGGACACGCCGCGCTGGTAAGAGCGGCGGCGAAGGCGCTGAAGCTTCGGGAGACGCTGATTATCCCGACGGCGGTTTCTCCCCATAAGAAAAGCGAGGGAGCCTCGTTTGAGGAACGAATGGAAATGTGCGGAATCGTTTTCGGCGGAGAGACGGGGTATACCGTTTCGGACATTGAAAAAAGGCTCGGCGCGCCGAATTATACGATCAACACCGTTCGCGCCCTGAAGGAAATTTATCCGAGGGATACCGAATTTTATCTGATCCTCGGCGGCGATATGCTTTTTTATTTTGAGCATTGGTACCGCAGCGAGGCGCTTCGGAAGGAGTGCCGGGTCGTTGCGGCGGCGCGGGAAAACGACAGCTATACCGATCTCGTCGAATGCGCGAACGAGCTGGGCAGGATCAAGGTGCTGAACCTTCCCGTGATCGAGGTGTCCTCCTCCGAGATCCGCGAAAGGATCGGGAGGGGAGAAAGCACGGCGGGTCTGCTGGACGACCGCGTGCGCGCTTATATCGACGAAAGGGGGCTGTACCGTGACGGCGGAGCAGAAGGAATATAAAGCGCTTTTAAAATCCATGCTCAGTAAAAAGCGCTACACCCATTGCTGCAATGTGGCGCAGCTGTGCGAAAAGCTCGCGCAGCTCAACGGCTTCGATCCCGAAAAGGCGTATACGGCGGGGCTTCTTCACGATGTCCGGAAGGAAGCCGATCCCGAAACGATGAAGCGCGAGGTTTTAATGAGCGGTTTTGAGGTCGATCCCGTCGAGCTGGAAACGCGCCCGCTCTGGCACGCGATCGCGAGCGCGTATTACTGCCGTTTCGAACTGAAGATCACGGACGGCGACCTGCTGAATGCGGTACGGTTCCATACGGTGGGGCGGGCGCACATGACGACGCTCGAAAAGATCGTGTATCTCGGCGATCTTGTTTCGGCGGACCGCGATTTTAAGGACGTGGAAAAATATCGGAAGCTTGTGCTGGAAAATCTCGATAACGCGATGTTCCACGCGATGAGGTGGTCGATCCGGAGCACCCTTGAAAAGGACGGAAAGATTCCCGTTTCGTCGCTGGAGGCGTACAATTATTACCGGGATTTCGCGAAAGAAAGGGAGCATTGATATGACGGATATGGAAGTGGTAAGGGCGGCGGTTCGCGCGCTCGACGATAAGAAGGCGGGAAAGATCCGCGTGCTGAAAATCGGCGATCTTACGATTCTGGCGAATTATTTTGTGATCGCCGAGGGAACGAGTACAACGCAGGTCAAGGCAATGGCGGACGAGGTGGAGTTTAAGCTCGGCGAGCTTGGCGTCCGTCCGAAAAGCGTTTCGGGAATTCGGGGCGCGACCTGGGTGACGCTCGATTATATCGACGTCGTCGTTCACGCGTTTTATAAGGAAACCCGCGAGTTTTACGATCTCGAGCGTCTTTGGCAGGACGGCGAGGAAAGAAATGTTTAAGAATTTTTAAAATAAGTATTGACAAATCGTGGAAGCCATAGTATAATATGAAATGAGCAATTGTTGTTCGCTACTAGTTATTTTCACTTGTAGATAACCTGTGCCGTAAGGCAAAGGGAGGGATATAGATGGCGGAAATTCGTCTTGGAAAAAACGAATCCTTAGATACCGCGTTAAAGCGGTTTAAGCGTTCGTGCGCAAGAGACGGCGTCTTAGCCGAGGTTCGTAAAAGAGAACATTACGAAAAGCCTTCGGTAAAGCGTAAGAAGAAGTCCGAAGCGGCTCGCAAGCGCAAGTTTAAGTAATGAGCTGGCGCTTCGCGTTTCGGTAAGGGATAGAGGCTTGAAAAAGCGCCTTCCGAAGGGCGGAGAACGAAAAGAAAAGAATCTGTCCGTAAGATCGGTAGATCGCCGGGAGAGTGCGATGATTCCGTATGGGTAGATTTCGGGCGGACCGGTTGCGTCCGCCCGTTTTATTTTCCCGAAAGATCTTTTTTGGGAAAAACAGCGGACTGATGGGAAGGGAGTGCCGATTACCGTGCCGATTTTTAAGCCGACCTACTGGATCAGAAGCGTGCTGGCGATCGACGAGGCGTTTCTGAGAGAAAACGGGATCGGCGCGCTGATTCTCGATCTGGACAACACGCTTTCCATGCACGGCGATCCCGCTGCGGAGGAGGGGATTCCCGAATGGCTCGATGAAATGCGGGCGCTTCGGGTGCCGATGATGGTGGTGTCCAATAACGTCAGGCGCCGCGTCGCCCCTTTGGCGGAAAAGCTCGGTCTGGAGTTCGTGTCTTCGGGCGCGAAGCCGCTGACCTTCGGGATCAAAAAAGCGATCCGCCGTCTCGGCGTTTCTCCCGATCAAGTCGCCGTGGTCGGCGATCAGATCTTCACGGATATTATGGGCGGAAATTTCGCGCGCGTCAGAACGATCCTTGTCGAACCGTTTCATCTGGAAAAAGGGATTCTTTTTAAAGTGAAGCGCGCCGCGGAGGGAGTTGTCTTTCATCGGGATTTCGGCAGGCTGAAGTAAAAGCGGTATAGAGCCGAGAAGGAAAGGAATACTTATGATTACATTCGGACCGGGTGGGAATTCCGAAAGCTTCGGACGGCGGAAATTTCCCGAGGAGCTGCCCGATTACCTGCGCTCGTTCGGGCTGAACGGCTACGAGATCGAGTGTGGGCGGGGCGTCAGAATTTCGGAGAAGACCTACGCGCTGCTCCCCGAGCTTGCGCAAAAAAACAACATTGCGCTGACGCTCCATTCGCCGTATTTCATCTCCCTTTCGAGCGAGAACGAGGAAACGCGCTTGAAAAGCGTTTCGTATTTACTGGAGAGCGCACAGGCGGCGCGGAAGCTTGGGGTTCGGAAGATCGTCGTTCATTCCGGCTCCTGCGCGAAAATGACGCGTGAAACGGCGCTTTCCCTCGCGCGGGATACCCTTTCGCGGGCGCAGGCGGCGCTGGACGAAAACGGGCTTTCGGAGATCGTGCTTTGCCCCGAAACAATGGGGAAGATCAATCAGCTCGGAACGCTTTCGGAGGTGCTGGAGCTTTGTAAAACGGACGAGCGTTTTCTCCCCTGCGTCGATTTCGGTCACCTGAACGCGCGGACACTCGGCGGGATCAAGACGCAGTCGGATTACGCCGCGATCTTAGATGAGATCGAGGACAAGCTTGGGTTTGAGCGGCTGAAAAAAATGCACGTGCATTTCAGTAAAATTCAATATACGGCGGGCGGGGAGAAATGTCACCTCACCTTCGCCGACGAGGAATTCGGACCTCGGTACGAGCCGCTCATGGAGCTGTTTGCGAAGCGGGGGCTGGAGCCTTCGGTCATTTCCGAAAGCGCGGGAACGCAGGCGGAGGACGCGGCGGCGATGAAAAAGTCCTACGAGGGGTTTTTAGAGTGAATTTCGTGAGATTTGGATCGTGAAGGTGTTGCCGGTGAATTGCAGTCCCGTAAAAAACGGCATACTTTTTGCTGCCGCAGGAAAGGAAATCAAAAATGAAGCTTTATATTGTAAACGGACCGAATCTTGACCTGCTCGGAAAGCGCGAGCCGGAAATTTACGGCTCGGACACGCTCGAAAGCATTAACGCGGAGCTTGCGGAGTACTGCGCGAGGATCGGCGTGACCCCCGAATTTTATCAGTCCAATTCGGAGGGCGGGCTGGTCGATATTCTTCATGACGCGCGGGAAAATGCGGACGGGATCGTCTTAAACGCGGGCGCGTACACGCATTACAGTATCGCGATCCGGGACGCAATCGCCGCCTCCGATCTGCCCTGCGTCGAGGTGCATTTGTCGAATGTTCATAAGCGTGAGGAATTTCGGCACCATTCGGTGCTTTCCGCAGTGTGCGCGGGCGTAATCTGCGGCTTCGGGAAGGACGTGTACCGCCTTGCGGTCTCGGCGCTTGCGGAGAGCCAATGCGCAAAAGTTAAAAAAGGATAAGGGAATATTTTATGTTTACGACAGAACGGATCGCCGCGGAGCTGAAGGACGAGCGCCACGCGGCATTTATCACAAGCGCCGTTTCGCGTCAGTACGCGGCGGGGTTTCATTCCTCGGCGGGCGTTGTTTTTATCACCAAGAAAAAGAGCAGCTTCCTGATCGACGCGCGGTACTTTGAAAAGGCGGAGCAGGAGGCGAAGGGCTGCGAGGTTCTGCTCCTGACCGATCTGCGGAAGCAGCTTTACGCCCTGATCGAGGAGCAGGGAATCGAGGTCATTTCGATCGAGAGCAAGACGGTCACGGTCAGCGAGCTGGAGGATTACAAAAAGCTGTTCAACGCGCTTACCGTCGATTCCTCGCCGTGGCTCTCGACGCTTCTCGAACGCATGAGAATGATCAAGACCGACGAGGAGATCGCAAAGATCGAAGCGGCGCAGCGGATTGCGGAAGCGGCGTTTTCCAAGCTAATTACCTCGATTCGCGTCGGCATGACCGAAAAGCAGGTGGCTTCCGTGCTGGATTTTTATATGCGCGATCTCGGCGCGGACGCGATTTCCTTCGACACGATCGCCGCCTCGGGGGTAAATTCCGCCTGCCCGCACGCCGTCCCCACCGATAAGCCTCTGCAAAACGGGGAGTTTTTAACGCTCGACTTCGGCGCGGTCGTCGGGGGGTATCATTCCGACATGACAAGAACGGTCGTGATCGGAAAGCCCGACGAGGAGATGAAAAACGTTTACAACGCCGTCTGGGGAGCGAATACCGACGCGCTGAAGGCGGTGCGCGCCGATATTACGGGGAAGCTTCTCGAAAACGTCGCGCGGAGCACGCTCGACGCCTGGGGCTATGAAAAATATTTTACGCACGGTCTCGGTCACGGCGTGGGTCTGGAGATTCACGAAGCGCCCGCGGTTTCGGGAAGAAGTCCGTTTACGCTTCACGAGGGCATGGTCATCACGATTGAGCCGGGCGTTTATATTCCGCATAAATACGGCGTCCGGATCGAGGACATGGTCGTTGTGACGACGAACGGCTGTATGAATCTGACGAAAACGCCGAAAACGCTGATCTATATTTGATTTTTTTGAAAAATGTTATAAAATTTCCCGAAAGGTCTTGCATTTTTTTATAAAATCGTGTAAAATGTAAGAGATGTTTTATGTGAAGCCGGATATACTAAGACAGGGCTGTCGTTATGCGGCTTGCTCTTAAAGGAAAGGAAAGGCAGTATCTATGATTACAGCAGGTGATTTCAGAAACGGCATGACGTTTGAAGAGGACGGAAGCGTAATGCAGGTGATTGAGTTCCAGCACGTGAAGCCCGGAAAGGGAGCGGCGTTCGTCAGAACCAAGACGAAGAACGTGATCACGGGCGCGGTTGTCGAAAAATCCTATAACCCCACCGCGAAATTTCCGACCGCCTTCATTGAGCGGAAGGATATGGAATATACCTATAACGACGGGTCGCTTTATCACTTTATGGACAGCGAGACCTACGAGGACGTGCCGATCAACGCGGCAGATCTCGGGGACAGCTTTAAGTTCGTAAAGGAAAACATGATCTGTAAGGTTCTTTCTTATAAAGGAAAGGTATTCGGCGTAGAGCCTCCGAACTTCGTGGAGCTTGAGGTCACCGAGACCGATCCCGGCTTTAAGGGCGATACCGCGACCAACGCGACGAAGCCCGCTACCCTTGAAACGGGCGCGCAGATCCGCGTTCCGCTCTTTATTGACGTCGGCGAGGTAATCCGTATCGATACCCGCACGGGCGAATATATGGAGCGCGCCGGAAAGTAATTTGTCCCGGGATTTCCGGGAAGGGGCGTTCCGGCTCTCCGGTTCCGACCGGAAAGCGTTTCTCACGAAAGAAAGGAAGGATAAAAATGGCTATGTCGATTGCCGAAAAGGTTTCTTATATCAAAGGTCTTGCCGAGGGTATGAAGCTTGACGAGAGTACCAACGAAGGAAAGGTGATCCACGCGATTCTTGACGTTTTGGGTGACATTGCGGTCAATGTCGAGGAAATCAATTCCGACTTGGACAATGTGAGCGAGGTGGTATCCGACCTTGAGGACAGCGTTTATGAGCTTGAGGACGAGGTTTACGGACCCTACGACGATGATGAGGACGACGAGGATTCCGATGAAGACGATCTGTATGAGATCACTTGCCCGAACTGCGGAAACTCGATTACGGCAGACTTTGACGTGATCTCCTCCGGTTCGCTCGATTGTCCGAACTGCGGCGGGCGCCTTGAATTCGATTTAAAGGCGCTGGACGAGGATGAGGACGAATAAGATCGGATTTTACGGGGAAAGCCCGTTTAATCAAATAAATTTTTTATGTTTCAGGGCGGAGTGAAATTCTCCACCGGTGGTAAAGTCCACGCGCCTTACGGCATGATTCGGTGAAATTCCGAAACCGACGGTATAGTCCGGATGAAAGAAACATGGCGGTTTTGCGTTTATGCCCTGACTGTTTTTTACGGTCGGGGTTTTTCTTTGTAAAGCCGTACCCCCGCCCTGCGGAAAGGAGCCAATCATGGCAAGCAAAAAAATCCGCTTTTTAACCGTTACCGCGATCCTGTCGGCGCTTGCGGCGGTACTCCAGTTTTTGGAGTTTCCGATCCCGTTTCTGATCCCGACGTTCGTGAAATTCGACTTTTCCGATCTGCCCGCGCTGATCGCGGCGTTTTTGGTATCGCCGCTTTCGGGCGCCGCGGTCTGTGTCGTGAAAAATTTTGTGCACCTGCTGTTCACGCAGTCGGCGGGGATCGGCGAGCTGGCGAATATGTTGATCGGCGTTTGTATGGTAGTCCCCGCGGGGCTTCTGTATCGCCGGAAGCCGACGCGCGGCTCGGCGATGGCGGGCTGCGCGGTCGGATCGGTTTCGGCGGCGGTTCTGAGTATTTTTGTGAATTATTACATAAGCTATCCGTTTTATATGAAGCTTATGCCGCTGGAGGTGATCCTCGATCTTTACCGTGAGCTGAACGGCGGGGTAGGGACGCTCTGGGACGCGCTGATCTGGTTTAACGCGCCGTTTACGCTGCTGAAATTCGTGATCGTGTCCGCGATTACCTTTGCGGTATATAAACCGCTTTCCAACGCGGTAAAGCGGATTTGGAGAACGGAAGAGGCGTAAAAGGAAACGGGAAGCGAGCCGCTTCCCGTTTTTTGTTAAATCAGTTGTATCAGCGCTTGTTGGATTTCGTGATAGTGCGGGTCGATCAGACCGAAATCCATTTCCTTATAGCTCCATACGGCGCGCGAGATTCCGTATTTTTCATGCGCGGCATGAATGTCCTTGAACCAGCGCAGCGTACTTTCGGGGTCCGCCTGATCGATCACGCCGTATTCCCCGCAGTAAAGCGGCAGCCCGTACTTTTCTGCCAGCTCGACGGCGGGAGCGAACATTGCCTCAAAATATTCCGACGCAACGGTTTTTTCACCGAACGGAGAAAATTCACCGGCAAAATCGTCTCCGAACATTTTTGCGGATCGATCGGCGTATACATTTGCGGGCTGCGGATAAGGAATTCGGAAATCGGCGGGCATATTTTCCACCCAGCCCGCGCCTTGATGCGTAAAAACAAGCGGACTGTAACAATGGAAGGTAAGAACGATATTTTCATCGAAGGGCGGTTCCAGAAGGGTAAGCCCGTAAATACTGTCGTTAAAGATTCCGCCGAGAACGATCTTTGTTTCGGGCGCGATTTTTCTGATCGCCCGAATGGCGCGCGAGGAGATTTGATTCCATGGTTCGGCAAATTCCCGCGCGGTGACTTCGTTCAAAAGCTCGAAGGCGATGTTCTCGCGATTTCCATAGCGCCGCGAGAGCTCCTCCCAAAGGAAGATAAAGTGATCCTGAAGCTTCTCATCGCTGAAAAAGCCGCAATACGCCTTATCGTCAAAAACAAACCCACACGCCTTGTGAAGATCGAGAAGGACGTTCAGCCCGTTTTTTTCACACTGCGCAAGGCAGCGGTTGATATGCGCAAAGCCGCTTTCGATGAGAGTGCCGTCCTCGTTCTGGATCACGTTGTAGTCGATCGGGAGCCGAACGTGATCGAACCCCATAGCGGCGATCCCTTCGATGTCCTTTTCCGTAATGAAGTCCGCGTAATGCCGCTCGTTATAATTTCCCTTACATTGGGAAAGCCAGCCGCCTAAGTTGATTCCCTTCTTAAAGCCCTTCCATTCCTTCATAACTGTTTCTCCTTTCCGAAACAAACGAATTTGTACCGTATTTTTCCATGTAATTATTATAACATAAATCCTTTGTTGATGTCAACCGCGATTAGGAAAAACGGCGCTTTTTCTGAAAATAATGTGAAATCCGTTGCGTTTTTTTAGATTGTGTGTTATAATAAATAAAATGGTATTTCTCGTAATTGGTGACAGTCCGTTTTTGGGAACGGACGGGAGGATTTTTTATGATAAACGTGGCGTTGGACGGTCCCGTCGGCGCGGGGAAAAGTTCTGTGGCGCGGGAATGCGCGAAGCGGCTCGGCTTTGTTTATGTGGATACGGGCGCGCTTTATCGCGCGGTCGGACTGTTTTGCGTCCGGAACGGGATCGAAATGTCGGTTGAAAACGAAAAGCAAGTGGGCGAAGCGATCGAAAGCGGGCTGAAGCTCGATATTCGCCTTGAGAACGGGACGCAGCTGGTCTATATGAACGGCGAAAACGTTTCCGAGGAGATTCGCCTTCCCGAGATCAGCATGGCGGCGAGCGCCGTTTCCCCGATTCCCGCTGTCCGCCGTTATTTGCTGGAAACACAGCGTTCCGTTGCGCTGGAGCATGACGTTATCATGGACGGGCGCGACATCGGAACGGTGATTCTTCCAAAGGCACAGGTCAAAATCTTCATCACGGCAAGTCCCGAGATCCGTGCGAAACGGCGTTATGACGAGCTTACCGCAAAAGGAATCGACGTCGATTACGATAAAGTATTGAACGACCTGATCACCCGCGACTACAACGACAGTCACCGTAAGGAAGCGCCGCTTCGGCAGGCAGAGGACGCGGTTCTTCTCGATACCTCCTCGCTTGATTTTGAGCAGTCGGTTCGGGCGGTGATCCGTTTGATTGAGCAAGCCGCAAAATAAGCGGGAAGAAGAGATTTTCCGTTTTTACGGAAGGAGCGGGGACGCAGTCCTGCCCAAAATATAAACGAAACGGAGCGCTCGGATGTATCTTTTTTTCAGAAGGCTTCTTTCCATTGTTTTCCATATCAAATATCACATCACGCTTCACCACGAAGAAAATCTTTCCGGTCTGACAGGCGGCTATATTATCGCGTCGAATCATCTGACCATGCTTGACCCGCCGATGATCGCGTCCTGCGTTCGGGGGAAGTTTTCCTTTATGGCGAAGGAGGAGCTTTTTCACAAAAATCCCTTTGTGACCTTTATTATTACAAGGTGCGGGGCTTTTCCCGTCGTTCGCGGCTCGGGAGACGGAGAACCGATCGAAAAAGCGGTCGAGGTTCTCGGAAAAAATCGGATTTTTGTGATCTTTCCCGAGGGGACGCGCTCGAAGGACGGACGGATCGGACGGGTAAAATCGGGCGTCGCGCTGATCGCGGGGCAGGCTGCCGCGCCGGTGCTTCCGGTTTGCTTAAAATACAGCGGTAAACGGGACGTTGACGTCAGCTTCGGAAAGCTGATCCCCGCGGAGGAGCTTCGGATCGACGGAGATGACCGGAAAGCGCTTCGGAATGTTTCAAAGCGGATCCGGACGGATATGGTCGCGCTTTGGGAGGAGCTGAACCCCGATCCGGCGGAAGAGGACAGAGAAGATGCCAAGGATTGAGATTGCGAAAACGGCGGGATTTTGCTTTGGCGTGAAAAGAGCGATCAAAATTTCCACCGAGGCAGCCGCGCAATACGGCAGGGCATACACGCTCGGACCGCTGATCCATAACGGCGATGTGATCCGCGAGCTTGAGGAACGGGATATTTTCGCGGTTGAGACGGTCGATCCGGAGCATACTCCCGTCATTATCCGCAGTCACGGCGTACCGCGAAGCGTTTATGACGAGCTGGCGGAGAAGGGGCTGACGGTGATTGACGCGACCTGTCCCTTTGTCGAAAAGATTCATCGGATCGCGGCGGAGGAGTCGGCGCGGGGCGCGGACGTTCTGATCGTCGGCGACCAGAATCACCCGGAGGTCGTCGGAATTTTGGGGTTTGCGAAGAGGGGAGCGGCGGTCAATAATGAGGAAGAACTGCTTGAACTGTTAAAAACGCAGAAATTGTTTGGTCAAAATGCACTAATATGTGTTGCGCAAACCACCTTTGATCTATGCAAATGGGAAGAATTAAAAAAAATTATTAAAAAATACTATACAAACGTAAAATTTTTTGATACAATATGTAAGGCTACTGTGAATCGTCAGGAAGAAGCGGACGAGCTCGCGCGGCGAAACGATGTGATGATCGTGATCGGAGGAATGCACAGCAGCAACTCCCGGAAACTGGCACAGCTTTGTGAACGGCGCGCGCGCACCGTATTTGTCGAAAACGCGGCGCAGCTTAAAAAGAGCGGCATATTCAGCCTTTTATCATCGCAGGATGTTAAAATAGGAATTACAGCAGGAGCTTCGACCCCTGCCTATATAATTAAGGAGGTTCATGTTACTATGAGCGAAATCATGAAAAATGAAGCGATGGACGCGGAGTTCATGGCTGCACTCGATCAGATGGATCGGGTAAGAGTATATACGGGGAATCGGGTTAAGGCTACCGTTGTTGCCGTGAACAAGACGGAGGCGGTCGTAGACATCGGGACGAAGCATTCCGGCTACATACTTGCCGAAGAGCTTTCCGCGAACCCGAACCTTACGCCCGACGAGGTTGTTAAGGTCGGCGATGTAATCGACTGTATCGTAACGAAGATTAACGACGCGGACGGCTACGTTTACCTCTCGAAGAAGCAGGTAGACGCGCAGGCGGGTATGGAAAAGCTGATCGGCGCGAAGGAAGAAAACGCGACCGTAAAGGGTACCGTTACGGCTGTCGTAAAGGGCGGCGTGATCGTAACGAGCGAGGACGGCGCGAGAGTCTTTATCCCCGCTTCGCAGACCGGCGTTCCGAGAAGCGGAAAGCTTGAGGATATTTTAAAGAAGGAAATCGGCTTTAAGGTAATTGAGATCAACGAGGGCAGAGGCAGAGTGGTCGGTTCGATCCGCGCGGCGGAACGTGAGGCGGCGGACGCGGTACGCTCGAAGTTCTGGGAAGAGATCGAGGTCGGGAAGGAATTCGACGGCGAAGTAAAGTCGATGGAAAGCTACGGCGTATTCGTCGATCTCGGCGGCGTGGACGGAATGGTTCATTCCTCCGAGCTTACATGGAACCGCATTAAGCACCCCAAGGAGGTCGTTTCGATCGGCGATAAGCTTCATGTAACGGTAAAATCCTTCGACGTGGAGAAGAAGCGCGTTTCGCTGACCGCGAAGCGCCCGGAGGACAACCCTTGGACGAAGTTCCTCAATGAGTTCGCGGAGGGCGATATTGTAAAGGTACAGGTCGTTTCGATCACGCCGTTCGGCGCGTTCGCGCAGATCATTCCGGGCGTGGACGGTCTGATCCATATTTCTCAGATCTCGCTTGACCGCGTAACGAATGTCGCACAGGTGCTTTCGATCGGACAGGTTGTAGAAGCGAAGATTACGGAGATCGACGAAGAAAAATCCCGCGTAAGTCTTTCGATTAAGGAGCTTCTGCTGAATTCCGAAGCGGAGGACGCCGACGAAGCGGAAGAGATTGAAGAGATTACGGAATAATTTGAAATGAAAAATGCCGTAAGAGTTTCTTATGGCATTTTTTTATTGAGAGGAATGATCGTTTACATGACAAAACGGCGAGTCTTTTTGATCCTTTACTGCATTTCGTTTCTGATCGCCGCGGGAGTGATTCTGATCGGGCTGTTTGCCGCGCCGCTCCCGCTCTGGGCGGCGGGGATCGCGATGGTTTTGCCGATGATCGCGGCGGTCGGCTCCCTGATTTTCGGGAAAATATCGGCTGCGTCATTTTCTCTAAAGACGGCGGGCGCGCTTCTGGCGGCGGGCGTCACCTTTTTAGGAACCTTCTGTGATCCTTACTGGGGAAGCTGTATGCTTTACTCCGTTCCCGCAGGGTTCCCCGCCGATACGGTTCTTCGTCCCGATCAGGTCGAGGCGGATCTGAGCACGCTGGAGGAGGTTCTTTCCCGGATTCACCCGCTCTTTCTGGACGGTACGCCCGAGGAATTTCAAGCCGCAATGGACGAGGCGAGAAAATCGCTCGCCTACCAAAGCACCCTTACCGTAAACGATCTTCGCCGCGCGGCGCAGACGGCGGTATCCTCCCTTTCCGACGCGCATACGACGGTTTATGCGAGAACGGAAGCCGATCGCTACCGCGCCGACTATGCCGAAATGAAAAAGGCGGGATATGAGATCATTGCCGTAAACGGGGTTCCCTATGAGGATTTCTTCCGTGAGAACTGCCGCTTGGTCAGCTATGAGGCGGAAAGCTGGGCGGACGAGCAGTTCGAGGGCTATTTGAACAGTGAGAGCGGGCTGACCTA
Source organism: uncultured Ruminiclostridium sp. (assembly GCA_964553625.1). GTDB lineage: Bacteria > Bacillota > Clostridia > Oscillospirales > Ruminococcaceae > Ruminiclostridium_E. The sequence continues at coordinate 48,766 of CAZKKZ010000004.1, read as the reverse complement.
TCTTGGTTTTTCGACGGACGGATTTACGCTCACTTATTCAAACGGCGAGGAGGAGATCACAAAAAGCTATACCGACGCGGATTTTCTCCCTTATGACGAGTACATGGCGAAAAACGCGGCGTATTACGAGGTCTCGGAATCCTTCGTTTCCTACGAGATCGACGAGGAGAAAAGTCTCGCGGTTCTGACGCTGGAGGAATGTAATTTTAACGACGAATACCGTCGGACGCTCCGCGAAATGTTTACCGAGGTAAAGGAGCGGGGGATTCGGAATGTCGCGGTCGATCTGCGCGGGAACGGCGGCGGGAATTCCCTGGTCGCGAACGAGTTTATCCGTTATCTCGATGTTGAGCGATACCGCGATGACGGAATGAAGTGGAGACTCGGCGCGTTTTTGCTGGATTTCCCGGTGTCGGTGACGGAGAACGACCAGATCTCCGATCTGACCTTTACGGGAAATACCTATCTTCTGACCTCCGCCTCCTCGTTCAGCTCGGCAATGCTTTTCGCGCTTTATTTTAAGGACAATTCGCTTGGGACGATCATCGGAGAAACGCCGGGAAACGCGGCGAACGGCTGTGGCGATGTGATTCGCTTTCGGCTCCCGAATTCGGGGCTGCTCCTTCAGTGCTCGATGAAGATCTTTACCCGACCGAGCGAAGATTCCGACGACCTTTTCGTGGAACCGGATATTCCCTGTTCTTCGGAGGAGGCACTTGAGCGGCTTTATTCGATTCTGGAAGCGTAATTTATGATTGAAAATTTCTAAAGTTTTTCCAAACGCTGACGATAATACTTTCAAAGAAGGAAAAGCACCCCTTAACCCCCTGTCGATGCAGCCGTGTCGGCAGGGGGATATTCAATTCTCAAAAAATTGATCCGGCGGAATCGGCGTGCGGAAATCCATTTTCAAAAATTACGCTTGATTGTTTACCGGCTCTAAGGTTATTTTAATGATTATTGGCGAAAATTGATTTCCATGGCTTACCAAATTAAAGCATTGACAATTTCCGTGCGAAATGGTATAATAATACTAATTTCTAATTATGCTATAGTAGCATAATTCCGCCTGAAAGGCGGCTGCCAAAATCAAGAATTTTGACAGAAATTAGTATTGTACGGCTTTTCCGGCGGCTTTGCGCGTCAGAATCAAACGGTAGACAACCTCTACCGTTTGATCGGAAAAAAGTATAAAAACGCCGATCGGCATTCTCAAAAAAGGACGAATGGACATGGAATTTGTGTGCGATTTGCTTGAAACCTTGATCGTTTCGGTTTCTTTTTTTCTGATCAAAAAATATATATGCCTTGAAAAGGACTTACCGAAAAATCGGCAGAATATCTTTTATCTGATAAGCGCAGTCGTTATCGGGGCGGTTTTCTTTCTGTTCGGGAAGCTGGTCGCCGAGGGAGCGTGCGCGGCTGCCGTCGGAATAAATATCGTTCTTTCAAGAAAAAAGCCCCGCAAGCTCCTCGGGCTTTTTATGATGTTTTCGCTTTCGATCATCAACGGGATCATGGTACCGCTTATGGTGGTGCCGCCGTACCTGTTTTCAATCCCCGCCGAAATATATCAGCTCATCGTTTACGGGGTGCTGATCGCGGCGTTCGCGGCGTTTTTGATTTTGGGGAAAGACTGGCGGCGGAAGTTCACAAAAGACACAAGGGACAGAGAGCTTTCGGTTCTCGAACGTGTTATGCTGATGATCGGCGGAGCTCTGTCACAGATTTTTTCGCTGAAGATAAGCGAAACGGTGCGGGCGGGATCCGACGCGGCTTTGGACATCAACGGAATGATCGCTATAAACAGCCTGTTTGCGGTGGCTATGACCGGGGCGTTTGTAATAATGATCATTCAAGGAAACAAGCGCAACTATTACCTTCGCAAATACAACGATATGCAGTCTCATATCATCACCACAATGGCGGATATCATAGAAAACCGCGACGAGAGCACCGGCGGACATATCAGGCGTACCGCGAAATATGTTGAGATACTCGCGAAGGAACTGCAAAAACAGGGTAAGCACACCGATATTCTCACCAATCAATACATAAGCGATGTGGTAATGGCGGCGCCGCTGCACGATATCGGAAAGATCCATATCTCGGATACCGTTCTCAACAAGCCCGGCAGGCTTACCGACGAGGAATTCGCGCAAATGAAAACGCACACTACGGGGGGGCGGGAGCTTCTTGAAAAGGCGAAGGGCGATCTGGGCGACATACGCTATCTGAATATCGCGATCGAAATGGCGGCGTATCACCATGAGTGGCAGAACGGAAACGGCTATCCATACGGCGTTAAGGGCGACGAGATACCGCTGTGCGCGAAAATTCTGGCTGTTGCGGACGTCTTTGACGCGCTGACCTCAAAAAGGTGCTATAAAGCCGCAATGCCGTATGACAAGGCTTGTGCGATTATTCGTGAAGAGCGGGGTACGCATTTTGACGGCAGCGTAGTGGACGCGTTCGTCACCTCGTCCGAAAAAATTCTGGCGGCGATGTCGGAATTCAATTCTGAAAACGGAGGCTCAAATGACGGATATTCCGATCGCCGGGGATAACAAGGAGCTGGCGGCGGCGCTGGGCGATTTTCTCCGCGCGGAAAAAAGCCTTGCGCCGTATTTTTGATACAGCGCAAGGCTTGACGCTTTCGGGGCGATCTGCTAATATAGACGTAACCGATCGGAAAACAGTATAAGGAGGTACCGTGATGGTTTATACGGTTACTTTTAATCCCGCTGTCGATTATGTGATCCGGGTAGAAGAATTGAAAACGGGAAGCGTAAACCGTTCCGTTTCCGAAAAAATATTCTTCGGAGGAAAAGGGATCAATGTTTCCCTTGTTTTGGGGGAGCTTGGCGTGAAGTCGAGGGCGCTCGGGTTTATAGCGGGATTCACGGGAAAAGCGATCGAAGAGGGCGTGCGCTTCAAGGGCATTGAAACCGATTTTGTGGAGCTTTCCGACGGGTGCTCGCGCATTAACGTGAAGATCAAGTCGGACGAAGAAACGGATATTAACGGCGGAGGTCCGGATATATCCGAATCGGCGCTGGCGCGTTTGCTTGAAAAGCTGGATTCGCTGCGGGACGGAGATATGCTGGTGCTTGCGGGGAGTATCCCGAACAGTCTGCCGAGCGACGTTTACGAAAAAATTCTTACCCGGCTGTCCGGGAAAAGGATCAAAACGGTCGTGGACGCGACGAAGGAGCTTTTGCTGAACGCCCTGAAATATAAGCCGTTTCTGGTAAAGCCCAACCATCACGAGCTTGGCGAAATGTTCGGCGTTACGATTCAAACCGTTGACGAGATCGTCCGATACGCGGAGAAGCTGAAAAAAATGGGGGCGGTAAACGTGCTTGTTTCAATGGCGGGAGACGGAGCGGTCTTACTGGATGAAAACGGGAAGCTTCACCGCTGCGGTGTGTGCCGGGGAACCGTGAAAAATTCCGTCGGCGCGGGCGATTCCATGGTCGCGGGATTTATTGCGGGGTCGCAAAGCGGCGATTACGAAACCGCGCTGAAGCTTGGAACGGCGGCGGGCGGCGCGACGGCTTTTTCCGACGGTCTGGCGAAAAAGGAGGAGATCCTTGAGCTGTTCAGGCAGCTGCCTTAAATATGCGTGACTCGGATCATTGATAGCGTTCCAGATTGCTTTTCAGAACGTCTACCTGACTGTCCAGCTCCTCGCTTGTTGCGGCGGCGTTCTGCGCTGTGGAGGAGGCGGTTCCGATGACGGTCTCGACCTTGCCGAGCTTTGCGACGATTTCGGCAAGCATGGTCTTCTGTTCCTCGGAAACGTCCGCTATTTCCGAAACGGATTCGCTGATTGATCTTGTTTCCGCAACCACCTCGCTCAGCATTTCCGCTGTGGCGTTTGCCGCGTCGGTTCCGTTTTTGATCGTCCTTACGGTATGTTCGATCAGCTCCGCGGTAGAGTTTGAAGCCTCTCCCGATTTTGCGGCAAGGTTGCGAACCTCCTCCGCAACGACCGCAAAGCCCTTGCCCGCGACTCCTGCCCGCGATGCCTCAACGGAGGCGTTCAGCGCGAGTATGTTGGTCTGGAACGCGATGTCCTCAATGGTGGAATTCATTTTGACGATTTCTTCGGCGTAATGAGAAATGCTCGTCATAATTTCAAGAAGCTCCTGCATTTTCGCGTTGCCGCCGTTGACGGTATCGGTGGCTTTTATCGCCTTTGCCTTAACGTTAAAGGCGTTTTCGGAGGATTGGGATACCTGCTTGTTGATGTCCTCGAGATTTGCGTGCACCTCGCCGATCAGCCTTGTTTCGTCGTCAACCGCGTTGGCAAGCTCCGTCGCTCCCGCGGACACGCTGTGAGAACCGCCCGCGATCTGCTCCGAAACGGAGCCGAGCTGCTCGAAGGTGGCGTGCATTGCCTCGCATATACCCTGTATGGACTGCTCCATCGCAATAAATTCTCCCGCAAACCGGAGGGAGCTTTCGTATACAAAGTTCCCCTTCGCCATATCGGAGAGGATTCTCTCGATCTCGTTTATGTAAGATTTCAGCGAGCTGTTGGTTGATTTCAAGGCGTCGCATATGGTACCGATCTCATCGTTTTCGGCATTGGGGTAGTCGTGCTCCAGAACGCCGTTCGACATATTGGTAACAATATGCTCTATATCGGACAGGGGGCGCAGTCTCTTGGTAAATTTGCGCCAAAAGAACAGGATCCCGCCCAGAATTGCCGCGAGGGAAACAAGGACAGCCAGCGCAATGATATTGTTGAGGCGCGACATCGCCTCGTTGTAGTCCGCGGCGTAAAGAACCTTCCAGCCGGTATCTCCGATGGGGACGACGGGGAAGTACCGCATCGTACCGTCGTAGCCGCTGCCCGAAACAACGTTGGTGCTGCCTGCCGCGTCGAGAACCTCGCTGTATATGGGCGCAACGTCAACGAGCTTTGTAACGATTTCGTTCTCGTTTTCCAGCTTGTGATTATAGTCGGAATTCTGCGCGTGGACGACGATGTTTCCTCCGGCGTCCACAAGAACGGCGTAGCCGTTGGTATCCGCTTTAAGCTCCCGGGCGAGCGCGACCAGCTCCGTGACCTCGATATCCAGTCCGCAAACGCCCAAAACGTCGCCGGTCTCGGACAGCAGGGGGCTTGCGACAGTAATGACGATTTTTCCCGTAATTGCGTCTATGTAGGGGTCTGTGATCACGATCGCCTTTGTGGATTTTGCGGTCTGATACCAGCCGCGCTCCTGAGCGACGTAATTTTCCGCAACGGGATAAACGCTGCACACCATTCCCACGGTATCGGTCTCCCACGCGAGATAGCCGTTCATTATGCTTGACGAGCAGGGGTGGACAACGTTCAGCATATATTGCTGCAAGGCGTCTCCGTGCAGGTCATCGTGTACCGCGGCTTGTGCGAAGCCCTCGGCAATGGTGGTGTGCTGCGTGAACCACGCGTCCATTTTTGCGGATTCGGTCGCCACGGTGTGATACAGGTCGGATTTGATCGAGTGGGTATACTGGATATTTACGTTTACGGAAAATATGAGGCACACGATGATGAGCGCGACCGCCAGCGTTCCTATGGACGACATCAGGATACTGCGCATAAGGCTTTTCTTTTTCATAATAAAGTCCTCCTTTTTTGATCCTTTTTCCGTTCGTTTTCGCTGTATGGAATATTCGCTTTTCCTTTGTTTTTCTTCCGGATCGCTCCGAGGCTCCGCCTCTTATTTTGAGCATTTAAGGCAACATCGCACAATGACCGCCGGCTTCGCTTGCGAAGTCGGCGCCTTCTGCCGTCCTATCAGCCGCCCTTTTTTTCGTCATATTGTACAATTTTTTCTTGAAATCCGGCAGGATTCCTGCAAAAAAAATTTGTGCAATCCGGCAAAAATCTGACAGCTGCCAGAACGACAATCATTATGCGGTGCAGCCTTAAAACGTTTTTATTATACCATGAATTGGGTGGTTTGTCAACGTCTGAATATCACGATATTTTCGGGATTGTGTTTTCTTTAAGGGATCGGAATTGACTTCGGGAAGCTTTTGTGATATAATTTTTCTCGTTCGGAAAATCGGAATTTCTATTATACTCGGCGCTATTGCAAAACGATCGTTTTGCAATAGATGGCGGTATATAACAGGAGGAATCAGAAATGGTGGATTACAGCATTCAAAATAAAAAAGCGTGGGAATATAACGCATACGAGTTTTGGGTGAAGCATTCGGGCGCGCCTGCTGATCGGGCAAAAAAAGACGTCGAAAATCCGATAGAAATGCTGAAAAGATATTCTGATTACTTCGATACCTATAACGGGATTAAGATCGCAAACGTATGCGGTTCCTGCGGAAAGAAGGCTGTTCCGTTGGCTGTTTTGGGGGCAGAGGTTACCGTCTTTGATATTTCGGAGGATAATAAAAGATATGCGCTTGAAGTTGCGGCTGCCGCAAAGGTTGAGCTGAATTTTGAGGTATGCGATATATTGGAAATCAATACGGAGAAATACGGAAATTATTTTGACACAGTGTTTATGGAAGGCGGCGTACTGCATTATTTTCATGACATTGATGAGTTCATGCGCATGATGTACGCCTTGTTGAAGGGCGGCGGAAAAATGATATGCAGTGATTTTCATCCGCTTACAAAAATAGTTGATATATTGAATCTTGAACAACCGGCTATGAGTTATTTTTCAACGGAAATCCTTGAAGGCGAAATGGCGCACGCCCGTTTTTTTGAAAAAAGTATTCGGGAGAAAATGCCTCGGTGCAGCTATCGAAAATACACGATCAGTGAGATTGTCAATTCGGTCATTAACAGCGGTTTTACGCTCGAAAGGTTTGATGAACACCCGGCATGGACAAATGAAAAAATACCGGGAGAGTTTACGATTGTGGCGAGTAAATGATCATTCTTCGCTGATGGAATCAGTTACCAAAATTGGAAGCTTGTCAAAGGGCTTCCGTTTTTCATCTTTACAGCACCTTTTTCCCCGCGAAGCTGTAAGAATACGCTTCGTCCCACGGGGCTTTTTTTCGCGCGTTTTGTTCCAGCTCGGAAATGAGCCGCGCCGCCGTTCCGAGCAGAAGCCGGAACCGTTTCGACAGCCCCGCTTCTCCTTTTTCGAGCACACGGACGCGCCGTTTCCGCTCGTCGGGAAGAAGCTTTCCGCAGAGCGTTTTTCCGACGAAGCCGCGCACGCCCGAAAGCATGGTTCCGTAGAACGCCGAGGAGCTTACGGCGCGGCGCAGCTTTTTGGGGGAAAGTCCCCGATAAAACGCCGACATGACCTCCGACTGCGCGCGGGTGATCCGGAACGCCCCGAGCGGACATTGATCCGGATTCTTTCCGTCGCGAAGCATGAGCGAGCGGTCGAACGCGTTTTCAAGTTCGATGTGTCCGACGTTGAACCGCCCGGTCACCGACGAGATAAATCCGTGACAGCCGCTGTCCAGCACAAAATGACAGAGAACGCCGCATAAATACGCGAACGCGTCGGGCGGAAAGCCCTTTCGCCGAAGGACGGACGCGCCGAACGAAAAGAAGCGAAGCCCCGCGTCGGAATGAATTTTCCGTCCGAGCGCGGTCACGATGTTCGGGAGGGCGGGACAGTAAAAAAATAGAAAATCGGGTCCGATCAGACCGAGACGGAATAAAGCGTCCTCGGAGCGGATCCGTTCGGAAAGCGCGGCGGGAAGAAGCGATAAAACCTCCTCCCCGAATTTTAAATGAGCGTAAGCGCCGGGCATGAAGATCAGTCCTTTCGGAAAAATAAAGGCTGCACCGCACAATGATTGTCGTTCGAGTGGCTGTCAGATTTTTTGTAAGATTGTACAGAATTTTTGCAGGAATCCTGACGGATTTTAAGAAAAATCTGTGCGATATTACGGAAAATATGGCAGTCAATCGGGCGGCAAAGGCGCAGCCGTTCATTGTGCGGTGTTGCCTAAAGGATACCCGCCGGGAAGAACGCTTTCGCGGGGGCTTGGAAACGGCGGCGAAGCGCCGCGCCTGCAAAAAAAAGTAAAAAAGAGAATTGACCGAAAAGAAAAATTATGTTATGATTAGAAGCGGAAATATCCGGAGGGGGACGAAACGATGAACATTATGCACCTGAAATATGCGGTCGAGGTCGAAAAATGCAAGTCCATCAACCGCGCTGCCGAGAATCTGTTTATGGGTCAGCCGAACCTGAGCCGGGCGATCAAGGAACTGGAAGAATCGCTCGGGATCACGATCTTCAACCGTACCTCGCGCGGTATGACCGTTACGGCGGACGGGGAGGAATTCCTGATGTACGCGCACCGTATTTTAGAACAGGTCGATCAGGTCGAGGAGGTCTATCGGGGGAAGAAAAGCGGGATTCGGAAGTTTTCCGTATCGGTGCCGCGCGCGAGCTATATTTCCGCCGCGTTTTCCGATTTTTCCCGCCGAATCCTTTCCGAAAAGCCGATGGAAATTTATTATAAGGAAACGAATTCGCTCCGCACGATCTCGAATATTCTTCAGAACGGCTATAAGCTCGGGATCATACGGTATCAGCAGTCATATGAAAAATACTACTCCGATATGCTGGAGGAAAAGGGGCTGGAGGGGCGGCTCATCGCCGAGTTTTCGTTCCGCCTGATCGCCGGGAGGGAAAACCCGCTTGCGGAGCTTCCGGAGGTTCATACCGAGGATCTCCGTGACTATGTCGAGATCATTCACGCCGATCCCTATGTGCCGTCGCTTTCGTATCTGGACGTCATGAAGCGGGAGTTGACCGAATCGGTCAATAAGCGGATTTTCGTGTACGAACGGGCGAGCCAGTTTGAGCTGCTGGCGTCGAATAACCGTACCTTTATGTGGGTTTCGCCGGTTCAGCAGGAGCTTCTGGATCGGTACGGGCTGGTGCGGCTGAATTGTCCCGACCGCCCGAACCGCTATAAGGACGTTCTGATCTACCGGAAGGGATATGTGCTGACCGAGCAGGATTACCTGTTTGTGGACGCGCTTTGCGCCGCGAAGCGAAGAATTATTGACGGTTAAATTCGGTTCAGCCGCTCCGCTTCCTCCAGATCCTTTTGTTCGCTGTTCCCGTCGGGCATTTTCGGAACGGCAAAGGGATAAATTTCCTTATAATTTTTAAATTCCTCCGCCGAGGGGTTTCCGCCCGCGGGGATCAGACCGGTGCAGTCGCCGGAGGACGAGGCGGGCATATAATTCTCGATGAGCTCTTTTTCGTTGAGACCGGCGGAATTCTTTTTTTCTTTTTTGGGCATTTCGATTCCTTTCCGATGACGGGCTTTGTGAAAACGGCGAAGCCCGTGATCTTGGAACCTATCCTATGCGGACAGGTTCCGGTTTTGAAATTAGTGTGCCGCTTTTGCAAAAAAATATACGCCGCCTTTCCGAAGCCGCAAAGCTCTCGGAAAGGCGGCGTATGAACGAAAAATCAGTTTTTGCTCGGCTCGAGCACCGCGTAAGCCTCGTCCGCACGCTTATAGACGACGTTTACGTCTCCCGTTTCCGCGTTCTTGAACATAAAGAAGGAATGTCCGAGAAGGTTCATTTGCAGGATCGCTTCGTCAACGGTCATCGGACGAAGCTCGAAGGTTTTATGCCGGATAACGTTATAATCGACTTGCTCGTCGGGTACGGGCTCATACTGATCGCCGAAGCTGCTGTCGCGGAGCTGTTTGGCGAGCTTTGTTTTGTTTTTTCGGATCTGGCGGATAATTTTATCGACGCAGGAATCGAGCGCGTCGTTTTTATCCTCCGCCGACTGCTCCGAACGGAACACGAGTCCGTTATAGATCACGGTAAGCTCGACGGTGATTTTGTTTTTCGCGGAGCTTAGCGTAATTTTCGCGGACGCGTCCGAACCGAAAAATTTATCGAGCTTTGAGGACAGCTTTTCATTCGCGTACTCCGTAAAGGCGGGGCTGATCTGCATTTTCTTTGCGGTAATCTGTGTGGTCATAAGCGATCCTTCCTTTCCTTACCGGCGAAGCGCCGGATTTTGATACCTTCATTATAGCACGTTTCGCAAAAATATACAAGCATTATTTTAAAAAATATGAAATTTTATGCGGTTTTCACAATTCCCCGAACCTTCCGAAACGCTTGATTTCGGGGGTGAAATATGGTATAATACGGGGAGTGAACAAAGAAAGGAACAGAGAAATGCCGATCAATATACCGAGTGATTTACCCGCTTACGGAACCCTCGCGGGGGAAAATATTTTCGTGATGGCAAGCGAGAAGGCGAGCCGTCAGGATATACGTCCGCTTCGCGCGGCGATTTTTAACCTTATGCCGACAAAAATCGAAACGGAGACCCAGCTTCTGCGCCTGCTCAGTAATACGCCGATTCAGGTGGACGTTACGCTCCTGCGCACGGCGACGCACACGCCCAAGCATACCCCGCCCGAGCATCTCGCGATGTTTTATAAGACGTTTGACGAGATCTGGGACGAGTATTTTGACGCGCTGATCATTACGGGCGCGCCGGTCGAGCTTTACGATTTTGAACAGGTCAGCTATTGGGACGAGCTTTGTAAGATCATGGAGTGGTCGAAATCGCACGCGTATTCGACCATGCACATCTGCTGGGGCGCGTTCGCGGGGCTTTATTATCATTACGGAATCCCGAAATACAGTCTGCCCGAAAAAATGTTCGGGGTTTTTCCGCATAAGGTCACGGCGGTCAATCATCCGCTTTTAAAGGGCTTCGACGATATTTTTTACGCCCCGCATTCGCGCCATTCGGAGGTTCGGCGCGAGGATATTCTGGCGAATCCGAAGCTTACGCTTCTGGCGGAATCGGATCTCGCGGGGGTCTATATCGTTTCCGATCGCTCGAACCGACAGCTTTTTATTACCGGTCACGGCGAATACGATCTGGATACGTTGAAAAAAGAATATCTGCGGGACTGTGAGAAGGGGCTGGAGAACGTTCCTTTTCCGTATCATTATTTTCCCGGCGACGATCCCGAAAAGCCCCCGCAGTTTACATGGCGCGCGGCGGCAAGCCTGATGTACTCAAACTGGCTTAACTTCTGCGTTTATCAGGAAACGCCGTTTAAAATCGGGGAGATGAAGCCGCTGGTTCCGTAAAGAGAGGGGTAAATCAAATGGAAATCACAAAGGAAGGGATCGACGGCGGAAAAGCCTTCGATTGGGGAAGAACCTCGTCCGATTACGCGAAATACCGCGACGTTTATCCGCGGGAATTTTATGACAGGCTGCTTCGGACGGGATTTTTCGGAGAAGATCGGCGTGTGCTCGATCTTGGAACCGGAACGGGCGTTCTTCCGCGGAATTTGTACGCCTGCGGAGCGGAATGGGTCGGGACGGATATTTCCGAAAATCAGATTCGGGAAGCGAAGCGGCTTTCCGAGGAGGGCGGTATGACGATCCGGTATTTCGTTTCGGCTGCGGAGGAGCTTCCGTTCCCGGACGGTTCCTTTGACGCGATCACCGCCTGTCAGTGTTACTGGTATTTCGACCACGCGCGAACCGCGCCGGTTTTTTCAAGGCTCCTGAAACCGGACGGGCGGCTGTTCTTCCTGCTGATGAACTGGCTGCCGTTTGAGGACAAGATCGCGGGAGAAAGCGAAAAGCTGGTCTTAAAATATAACCCGTCGTGGAGCGGAGCGGGGGAGACCGAGCGCCCGATGCGGATTCCTGAGGAATATCTCGCCTGTTTCGATATTGCGTGGCAGGAGCTGTTCGAGCTTTTCGTCCCGTTTACGCGGGAAAGCTGGAACGGGCGCATGAAAGCCTGCCGCGGGATCGGCGCTTCGCTTTCGGCGGAGGAGATCGCGGCTTGGGAGCGGGAGCATCTCGATTTCCTCGAAAAAAACGCGCCGCCGCGCTTCGAGGTGCTGCATTACGCGGCGGTCGCGGAGCTTCGGAGGCGGTAGGAAATAAAACAGCCCGGTCGGCGTTGACCGGGCTGTTTTGATTGATTCGTTTCCTTTAATCAAGCGTATCCGCGATCTCATAGATCAGCTTTTCGGTCTTTTCCCAGCCGAGGCAGGGATCGGTGATCGACTTCCCGTAAACGCCTTCCTCGGGCTTCTGACAGCCGTCCTCTAGATAGCTCTCGATCATCAGTCCTTTGATGAATCCCGAAAGATCGGCGTCATGCCGCTTGCTGAAGATGACCTCCTTCGCGATCCGGATCTGCTCCAGATACTGCTTTCCGGAATTGGAGTGGTTACAGTCCACGATGACCGAACGGTTCGCGAGATCCTTTTCGGCGTATAATTCGTGGAGCAGCTTTAAGTCTTCATAGTGATAATTCGGGAGCGCTTGTCCGTGCTTATTGACATAGCCGCGGAGGATCGCGTGTGCGTAAGGGTTTCCCGAGGAAACGACCTCCCAGCCGCGGTACAGGAACATATGACCCGCTTGCGCCGCCGTAATGGAATTCAGCATGACCGAATAGCCGCCGCTGGTCGGATTTTTCATGCCGCAGGGAATATCCATGCCGCTCGCGACAAGGCGGTGCTGCTGATTTTCGACCGACCGTGCGCCGACCGCGACATAAGAGAGAATATCGTTTAAGTAACGGTAATTTTCGGGATAAAGCATTTCGTCCGCGCAGACAAGCCCCGACTGTTCGATCGCCTTCGTATGGAGAGAGCGGACATGAATGATTCCCTCGAGCATATCTTCTTTTTTGGTGGGGTCGGGCTGGTGGATCATTCCCTTATAGCCCTCGCCGGTCGTGCGCGGTTTTCCGGTATAAACGCGCGGCACGATAAAGATTTTGTCCTTGACCTTTTCCTGTACGGGCGCTAAGCGGTTGATATATTCGAGAACGGGCTCTTCCTTGTCCGCGGAGCAGGGCCCGATAATCAGGAGCAGACGCTTATCCTTTCCCTCGAAAATTTCCCGAAGCTCCCGATCCTTTTTTTCCTTGATTTCCGCGACCTTAGCGGTAAGCGGGTAAAGCTCCTTGATCTCCTTCGGGATCGGAAGCTTTCGGTTAAACACCATTCCCATATTGATAGTCCTTCCTTCCTTTTGCGGGAAACCGGCATGGGGTTTTCCCCGGACCGGTCTTTTGTTTTACACGTTTTTAGAATTTGTTCTCATAGGATCAGTGTACGAAAAGAGAACGCTTTTCCTATGAGAATATGTTCTTATAATTTTCGGACAAGAGTGTGGGGATTTTTCACGCGGAAAAATCCCCAAAAGGTTTTTTAACAAGTTCCGTAAATCCGAACCGGCTTTCGCTCCGGAACCGCCTACGGCTATGACTTTCGGTAATCATTTTTCATGATAAATAAAGGCAAGAATTTCAGCGAAAGGTTAATTTCTCTGCTCCCGGGTCTGTTTTTTAATCTTCCTCGTTTTCTTTTTCTCCGAGCTTTTCTTCAAAAAACTTATTCAGCTTGTCAACCGAATCGGCGATCTGAGCGCATTCCTTCTCGTTGAAATAGCTTGTGACGGCTTCGGAAAGAGAGGAATAGTGCTTTTTCAGAGAGTTATACGCCTTATCTCCCTTTTGGGTCAGCTTTACTCTGACGGAGCGCCCGTCTCCCTCGCAGGGACTCTTTTCGGCATATTTCTGTGCGACCCGCTTATTAACGGCGACCGTTGTCGAAGGTCTTGTGATGTCAAGCTGAGCGGCGATCGCGCTGATGGTCGGTCCGTTTCCCGATTTTGTAGAGAGCTTGATGCATTCGAGCAGATGAATCTCGTTTTGCGTTAGGTTGAGGTTACGGTCGCTCTGGATCGAATATTTTTCAAGCTTCATTACATTGTGGTTGAGCTGACGCAAAAGTCTTGTGATCTCATTTTCAAAATTTCCCATAGATAAGTCTCCTTTTGACCGTATTGAAATACGGAATGTGGTTTGAAATGAAAAAACTGAAACCTGCTGAAAGTATTTTGTCGTAAAAACCTTTACCTCCATGTTATTATAGCATATACTTTTTGGAAAGTCAACGTATTTTGGCGAGTTTTTAAATTTTTTTGTGCCGTATGCGGCTTTTCTTTCGGTAATTCCGACAGGCTTCGGGGGTATATCATCGTCGGATCGGGCTTTTACGGCTGTTTTTCGGCTTCGCCGTAAAGCGGATATTTTATAAGGAAAGAACGGCGGTCTTGACTTTCGGGACGTTCCGTGATAAAATGTGGAAAAAAGGAGACTTGAATTCCGGAGGGATCTCCGAAGAATTGTTTGACGCCGGGAAAAACGGTTACATTGACATCAAGAAAGGAACAATTAAAAATGTCTGTCGAAAAGGTCAGGGAATATTTTTCATCGTTCGGGATCGCGGATCGGATCCGTGAGTTTGAGGTTTCGAGCGCGACGGTCGCGCTTGCGGCGGAGGCCCTTCACTGCGAGGCGGCGCGGATCGCGAAAACGCTCTCGTTCACGGTGAACGGCGAGCCGATCCTTGTGGTCGCGGCGGGCGACGCGAGGATCGACAATCCAAAATACAAAGCCCGCTTCGGGACAAAAGCAAAAATGCTTTCTCACGAGGAGGTTGCGGAGCAAATCGGCTACGCGGTGGGCGGCGTTTGCCCGTTCGCGGTAAACGCGGGCGTGACGGTTTATCTCGACGAATCGCTGAAGCGGTTCGGGACGGTTTTCCCCGCCTGCGGAAGCTCGAACAGCGCGATTGAACTTTCAATTGCCGAGCTGGAGCGGTACGCGAAGCCCGCGGGCTGGGTGGACGTTTGTAAACTCTGAGAATGTGTCTTCACAAGAAAAGGAGTTAAGACCATGAAAAAATTATTCTCCGTGATCCTCTCGGCGATCTTTGCCGCGGCAATGTTTCCGATCCCCGTTTCCGCCGCTTCGGTCGGGCTGAACAAAACGACGGTCAAGCTTGCCGTCGGCGAGGAATTTTACCTGATCTTGAACGGAGCGTCGGGGAAAGTAAAGTGGAGCGCATCCGATCGTTCGGTCGTTTCCGTTGATAACGGCGTGATACGCGGATTAAAAAAAGGGAGCGCTGTCGTAACGGCGCGGAACGGATCGAAAAAATATACGGCGAAAATTACCGTAAGCGAATATCGGATCGACCGGGAAGCGAGCAGGGTCATGGTCGGCAATCGTCTGAAATTGCGTCTCGTCGGCTGGAGCGGCGAAAGAACATGGAGCAGCTCCGATGAGAGCGTCGCGACGGTTTCGAGCGACGGGATCGTTCGGGGGATCCGAGAGGGTACGGTAAAAATTACCGCGATCTGCGGAAAAAAGCGGTCGAGCTTTTCCCTAACGGTGACAAAGCTGAATGTTCCGTTCGACGAAAGTAAAGTGGCATATGTACGGTTTACTCCGGGTTCGGTTAGCGTAAACGCTTTCCGAAATACCAACAGCAGTTTTATCACGTCCGCCGGGAAGATCAAAAATTTGATCGCACACATCAAGGATTTAAACTATACCTTTGTTGAACCCGAGAACGTGACTGCCGAGCAAGCGGCGGTTTTTGCCGGAGGGAAACAGCCCGCCGAAACGGATCGGCTCGTCTTCTTCGACAAAAACGGGAATGAACTGGCGCATTTTGAAAGCTTCGGCACAAACGGCGCGCTCGATTATTTCGTCTATAACGGAAAATATTACAAAACCGAAAAGAACAACGACATCATCAATACCGTATTCGGTTTTTTAAGTCACTCCGAGCTGATGAACGCGGCGATCGCGGCTCATTCCGACGAAAATCCCCACGCGGACGACATTTCCTCGGCCGGTATTTTGTACGTGAACGAAAATAACGTCTATGAAGAATACGGCTTTGGGATCCGGTCGAAAAATAATTATACGGTAAGAACGGTCGTTTCCTGCGGACAGGATAACGGCGAGCTTTATTTCTATTATCTCAATCCTTTTGACGGTTCGCCGATAGATGCGGAAGAGAGCGGAGATGTACTGAAGGACGGATAAGATTTTAGTCATGATGGCTGCGTTGGTTCAACGATCATTTCCACAGCGAAAAAACCGCCGGGAACATTCCGTTCCCGGCGGTTCGATATTTCGGCTCACTTAAATTGAACCAGAACATCGCAGGTGCAATTCGGCGAGGGCATTTTGATCCGATCGGTTTTTTGCGCGTATTCGATCACGGTTTTGCATAGTCCCATGAACATATTCTGGCATAAGCGATCCGCGTCGTCGCTCAGGTGCGCGGGAAACAGCTTTTTGTATCCCGCGATAAACCCGTCCGCGATCCCGGAATATTCCGGCATGAGCGGCGCGAGATATTTGTCGGCGATCGCGTCAAATTCCGCTTTCTGTTCTTTTGTGAAGAATGGGATCGTTACGAAAAAGCTTCCGTCCGGTTTTTTCACGATATATCCGGCTTGAATGGCGTTTGCCGCGGATTCGGTATCCTCCGTCACGCCGTCGAGCAAAATATCCTCGCAGGCGTTAATGTGAATGTCATACATCATCGTACGGTATGTAATCCCGTCGATCGAGTTATATACGGTATGGCTGCATTTGCCGCGGCTGCCCCGATTGGCGCTGGACTGTATTCCGATCATGATCCTGCGGTGCTTTCCGGTTTCCATATTTCCGAGATAGCACCATTCGTTTCCGTCGTATTTCTTCTTGAACCGAGGAAAGGGCAGCTTGCAGTAATGCTCGCTCGCGTAGGAAAAAGCCATTACGCTGTAAAGATAGAACAGATCCGTCTCGCTTTTTCCGGCTTTGTGAAAACCGATCTTCGCCGCTTCCCGGGCGATTCCGAAAAGCGCGTCCAGCAGCCTTTCCATGATCGGCATGAGCGCCCGTTCGGCGTTTTCTTCGCAGTAAATTCCGTACTTGTCCGACCAGATGACAAAATCGGTCCGGTATTTTCCTTTGGGCATTTCGATCACCGCCTCGCGGTTCAGCAGATTTTCGATCCGCTCTTCAATGTAGTACGCCGGAACGCCGCAGATTTTCGCCAATTCCTCCACGCCGTTCGGCTGCTCATAGCAGTAATACAGGATATTCTGCGAGAGCGCGTCGTTGATATACGCGCTGGGGAAGGGGATCGTTTTTCCGTTATAATCCCCGTTCCCGTATATGCCCAGTCCCATTTTCACGGGTCGTAAAGCGGTTTCTTCCATTTCGGTACACTCCTTTTTCAGTTTTCTCCGAGCCTCGGTAAGCCGCCAGCGGACGGTGCCCTCCGGGATCTTCAGCTTTTCGGAGATGGTTTTCGTCGAAAGACCGTCGTAGTAGTAAAGAACGATGACGTCGCGGTAGATCGCGGAAAGCATGGCGATTTTCGTCCGCAGAGAGCCGTATATTTCTTCCCGGTCGTCGAAATACGCGTCCTCATAGGACAGGCTTTCCGGCACGTCGTAGGAATACATCGCGCGCTGTTTCCCGAGACTGCGCCGAAAGCTTTTGGTCACATTGCCCGCGATCCCCCAGAGCCACGGCTCGAATTTGCTTTCGTCCCGAAGCCTCGGCAGTTCGCGCACCGCGGTAAATAAGATCTCCTGCGCCAGCTCGTCCGCTTCCTCGCGGGAGAAGGTGCGCCTGACCGCGTATCCGTAGACCCTTTCGACATAGCTTTCCAAAATCTCGCAATTCATCGTCCTCACCTGCCTTTCCTCTGTAAAGTGTGAAAAAAGGAGTTTTGCTGGGTGGTTTCAAAAAATTTTATTCTTTTTTGCAGTAAATTCCGATCGCGCGGAAAACAAATTCCGCCGTGCCTTTTCCTCCCGCCTTGTCGATGTTGTCGGTGAAATCACCGCCGCTCGCGTACAAACTTCCGAGATTGTACAGGATTTCGCCGCCGCAGCGGTAAAAGTGTTCCGTGATAAAATCCTGCAATTTTTTTACCTGCTTCTGTACCTCCTCGGAATCGGGAGAAAGCCCGCGCATCGCGCCGAATTCGCCGAAGATCGACATCATCTGCGCGGCGATGACGTTGTTTTCCTCCGCCGTTCTGTTTTTGGCTTTTTCCTCAAATTCGAGGTATTCGGGGGCGGCGCCCCACGACGCCTTCGCCCGGGCGGCGTATTCGTCGATTTTGCTTGTGTCAAATGCCGTAAAGTCCAATTGATTCACTCCAAACGTTTTGATTCCGTAAGCGAGACGGATCAGGTTTTCGAGATGTTCCTTTTTTAAGGTCAGAAGGACAATCTGCTGTTCCAAGGCTTTGCTTCGGTCAAAGTCCGGATTGCTCAGGATCGCCCCGATGTCCTTCAGCGGGAATTCCAGCGCCCGGTACAATAAGATCTGCTGAAGCGTTTCCAGCGCCGTATCGTCATACAGCCTGTACCCGGCTTCCGTATATCCCGAGGGGCGTAAAAGCCCGATCTTATCGTAATACTGCAGGGTGCGTATACTCACCCCCGTCCGTTTAGCGACCTCTTTTACCGTCATCATACGCTCCGCCTCCTTACGGTAGTTTTATTATAAACGATGACGCAGCGTAGGAGTCAACAGTCGGAATCAACAAAAATGAGGAACCAAAAAAGCGGAATTGCAGCCAAATGCACAAAAGGTTCTTCTTTTATGTTGGAACATTGCCGACCCTTCCGTCCGAGACGTAAATGATCCGATCCGCGGTTTTCGCTGCCGCGGGATCATGGGTAATGAGAACGACGGTTTTTCCGCGGCGGTTTTCCTCGTGAAGAAGCTCCATGATACGGCTTCCCGAGCGTGTATCGAGACTTCCGCAGGGCTCGTCCGCCAGAATCACCGGCGTGTCCGCGGCGATCGCCCGCGCGATCGCGACGCGCTGCTGCTGTCCGCCGGAAAGCTCGGTCGGCTTATGCGACGAGCGCATGGAAAGCCCGACCGCCGCGAGCGCCTCCTCCGCCCGTTCCAGACCGGCGCGGCGGGAAATTCCCCGATAGATCAGCGGCAATGCGGCGTTTTCGGCGGCGGTCAGCCCAGGAAGAAGGTTAAACCCCTGAAAAACAAAAGCGATCTTCCGGTTCCGAAGCCATGTCCGCCGTCCGGGACATAAGCGGGAAACGTTTTCGCCGTCGAGATAGTATTCTCCCGAGGTCGCGGTGTCGAGACAGCCGAGCAGGTTCATCAGCGTGGTTTTTCCCGAGCCGCTTTCGCCCGTAATGGCGACGAATTCTCCCCGCCTTACGGTCAGCGTGGCGTCCGAAAGGGCGTGAACGATCTCACCGCCCGTCCGGTACCGTTTTGAGAGCTTTTCCGTTTTAATCATAGCGTCTGTCAATGTTCAGATCATTCCTTTCTTGGGAGAGGATCGGCTTACTTGCTTTTTTCCCGTTTTTCCCCGCCGTCTTTTTCCTCGTAATAACAGCACGGCGACGCGACCGCGTTTGTGATGACCGCTCTTCCTTCAAGACAGCAATAGCCGTCCTTCTGGTGGCGGCAGTTTCTGCTGCATACAATGAAATTCATGACACGCTTCCTTTCCGTTTTTGATGTGTAAAAATATCTTACGGAAAAATTTTTTAATTATTCGTTTATATTTTTGCAAAATCGGCAAACGATAAATCCGAGGAAATCTCAAAAGAATACGGAAAGAGAGCTGATATAAAATGGAAAAACAAAAAACATATTTTACCGTGAAGGCGCTGATCCTTGTCCTGATCGTCGGGCTTGGGGTTTACGCCTGCCTGACGATGGACCGTCATGTGACGGACGCGCTGACGGAGGTGGAGACGGTTCGGATGAGCCGCGTCGAGTTTCGGGAATCGGTTCCGATCCGCGGAAGCGTTTATTCCGAGGATGGGGAATGGTACGTGGCGGCGGGTGTTGACGAAAGCGATATTGCCGGCGTAGCGGTCGGACAGTCCGCCGAGATCAGCGGCGCGGCGTTTCCCGAACCGATCGGGGGAGAGGTCGCCGGGATCGCGGACGAGGCGTACAGCGAAAACGGCAGAACGGCGGTTCGCGTCATTATAAAATTAAACGGGGATCACGCGGAATTGCGGAGCGGCTATTCCGCCGAGGGGAGTATCTACGAGGGAGAGACGCGGCTTCTGCGCACGATTCCGTATGAGGCGATCCGACAGGACGGAGAGGGGGAGTACGTTTATGTTTTTTCGGAGAATAAAGCCGTTTTGCGGAGGATCGAAACGGGGGTAGAGCTTTCGGGCGAAACGGAGATCGTAAACGGTTTAAGCGAGCAGAGCGAAGTGATCCTGTCTCCCGACGAGGTGACGGATCAGGCGCTCGTGCGAAAGGAGCGGGCGGAATGAATACGGTAAAACGCGCGCTTTCGGGCGGAAGGTCGGCGCTTACGATCGTCGGGATCGCGATCGGCGTTTTTTCGATCGTTCTGATCTCGGTTCTCGGGGAAACGGGCGCGTCGGTGATCTCCGAGGCAATGGCGCAGATGGGGATCAATTCGGTCATGGTACAGGCGCAGGACGATACCCTGTCCGATCTGAACGACGGGGACGTCGCCGTTCTGGCGGAAATTTCGGGCGTCCGCAAGGCGATGCCCTTAATGGGAAGCTATACGGAGAGCGTTTTGCTTCGGAATCATGAGGAATGTATGGTCTGGGGCGTAAGCGAGGAAGCGAAGGAGATCATTTCCCTGACGGCGGAGCATGGGCGGCTGATCGACCGGGGAGATATTGACGGGCGGAAAAATGTGTGTGTGATCGACGAGGAGATCGCGCGGAAGGCGTACGGGCGGGGAAATGTCGTCGGAAAAACGATCCGCCTGTACCTCGGGGGAAGCTATCATAATTTTACGGTCGAGGGCGTGGCGCGTTCGGGCGTTTCCTCGCTTCAGAATATGCTGTCGGGGATTGTTCCGCATTTCGTCTATATCCCGTACACGACCATGCAGCAGATCACGGGGAAGCAAAGCTATGATAAGATCGCCGTTCTGACCGAACCGGACGCGGATTCCGAAACGATCTCCGAGCAGATTGGCGCAAGGCTCAGCCGCGGACAGGCGAACGGATTCAGCGTCAACAATCTCCAGCAAAACAAATCGGGCTTGGACGAAATTCTGATTACAGTGAAGCTGCTTCTCTCGGCGATCGCGGGGATCTCCCTTCTCGTTTCGGGGATCACGGTGATGACGACCATGCTTGCGTGCGTCAGCGAGCGCAAGCGCGAGATCGGGATCAAAAAGGCGATCGGCGCGAGGAACCGAACGCTTGCGGCGGAATTTCTCGGGGAAAGCCTTGTCCTGACCTCGGCGGGCGGACTTTTCGGGATCGGCGCGGGTTTTCTCGTATCGGGGATCGGGTGCGCCGCGCTCGGCGTTTCGATGACGGCGGATCTTACGCTTGTGTTCGGCGCGTTTTTTGCCGCGGTTCTGATCGGGGCGGTATTTTCGGTTTATCCCGCGCTGAAGGCGGCAGGTATGCCTCCCGTCGAGGCGCTTCGCGGGGGATAAAGCAAAGAGCTTGTATTCACCGGATATTGCACGCGTTTTTCCGGCAGATTTTGCCGCTGACTGCGTTAAAATTTCTTGACTTGCGACAGCAAGCCTGCGAAATTTTGCCTTGTCAGCAATAAAATCCGCTCGGAAAATCCACGCGCAAATCCAATGAATACAAGCTCAAACATCGCGGGAAATCCGATGAGAAATCCCGCGATGTTTTTTATGTTTTGGGGCAGTATCCGGTGTTTCCGGCTCATCATGACCGGCGGTTTTCAGACCGTCTCGGGCGTATCCGCGCTTTCCGCCCGGATCGGGGCGGTTCCGTCGCTGATCATGGCGAGCATATGCGGAACGATCGCGGGATCGAACTGTGTGCCGATCCCTTTCTCAAGCTCCGCGCGTATGATCTCCTCGCTGAGCGGCTTGCGGTAGCAGCGTTCGCTGGACATGGCGTCGTAGGTGTCCGCGACGCCGATAATCCTCGCCATCAGCGGAATATCTTCCCCCGCGCGCCCTTCGCAGTAGCCCGTGCCGTCGAAGCGCTCGTGATGATATTTCGCGCCGTCCGCGATCCCGTCGAGCGCGGTAAAGTTTTTGAGAATTTCCGCGCCGATCCTCGGGTGACGCTGAATAACCTCCCGCTCCTCGGGCGTAAGCTTTCCGGGCTTGTTCAGAATATTGTCCGGGATTCCGATTTTCCCGATGTCGTGCAGGAGCGCGACGTAATAAATATGCTCCTGCTGTTCGGGGGTCATGTTCATGCGGCGGGCAAGTTCCCGCGAATACTGCGCGACGCGGGTAGAATGTCCGTTGGTGTATTTGTCCTTCGCGTCAATGGTTCCCGCGAAGGTGAGAAGCGACTGCTCCAGAATATCGCGGTATTCCCGCTGTCTGCGCCGCGCGCTGCGGAGCTTTGTTCCCGAGATGAGCATTGCCGCGCCCGCCGCCGCGGCGATCAGAAGAATCGCCATACCGATCCAGAACAGCGGCAATTCGTAAAATTGACGCTGCTTTTCCAGAGTAAAGCTGAAAATGCTGTTTACCGTCGGATCGTCGCGATCCGCGATCTTCAGATAAAAGCGGTAATTTCCGCCGGGGAGATTTGTATAGCTGACGCTCCCGCTTTTTACGTCGTTCAGAACGGTCGCCTCGTCGTCAAAGCCGGTCAGCCGGTATGAAATGGTAAAGCGCGTCGTGTCCGTGAACGAAAGCGCCGCGAAATCGATCGTGATACGCTGCGTATTGCCCGAAACGGTCAGATCCGTAGGGTGATCGTAGATTTCTCCGTCAACGGTGATACGGTTGATGATTCCTTTCGGAAGCTCGTTATGCGGCGCGGTGAAGTTAAAAAGGCTGACCCCGCTGCGCGTCGCGAGATAAAGCTCGCCGTTATGCAGGCAGTGCCATGTATTCGCGTTGAGCGATCCGGACAGTCCGTGCTGAAAGCTGAACGGGATCGGGTTTCCGTTTCCGCCGTCCAGAAGATTTTCGCGGCTGATCGCTAAAATTCCGTTATTTTGCAGAAGCCAGAGCGTGTTCCCGGTCTGGTAAAAGTCGAAAATGCTTCCCGCTTCCTTTTTTAAGGTGTCTAATTTTTGAAACAGGCTGCCGTCCCAATAGTAAAGGCTGCTGCCCGCGCTGATGAAGTAGCCCGAGCCCTCTGTGTCGCGAAGCATGCGAAGCACGACGCCCTCCGCGAGTCCCTCGGAAAAGCTGTGAGAGAGAACCTCTCCGTTCCGGAACTCATAGATTCCGCCGCCGTCGCTCCCCGCGAGGATCGAGCCGCTTTCGGTTTCGAGCAGGGAGAGGATCGCGGGGTATTTCAGATCTGTATAGGTTTCGATCCTTCCGTTTGGATAAATGAGGTTCAGTCCGCCCTGCATTCCCGCCGCGATCCGTCCGTCCGAAAGCTCGAGCAGCACGCGGGCGCGTCCGTCCGAAAGCCCCTCCTCCATACCGTAGGAAACGATCTCCCCGCTTTTCGGATCATAGCGGACAACGGGCGTATCGGAATAAGAGGCGATCCAGACGTTTCCGCCGCTGTCTGCGATGATATGACGGATCCGTACCCCTTCAAAAATCGCGGTCAGCTCGTTTTCGACGGGCTGCCATTCCCTGTCGCGGATCAAAAGTCCGCCGTCCGTCCCGAGATAAAAGGTATCGCCTTCCATCGCGACCGCGTTGAGCGAAATTCCCTCGAGTCCTTCGGTGCCGTTCGGCGAGCTGAAGCAGCCCGCCGTATAGCGGATAATTCCCTTTGTGGTAGAGGCGAGCCAGACATTGTCCTCATAGTCGATAAAAGCGCTGTTGACCGAAACGGCTCCCTCGTCCTCGCTGAATTCGCGGAAGCCGCCGTCGGGGGAGAGAACGCCGAAGCCGTGAAGCCCGCTGACCGCGAGCGATCCGTCGCTCATCATACGGAGACTGTTATGCGTTGTAACGCTTCCCGTTTCATAAAGCGTTACGGTAATATCCTCCTCCGAAAAGCCCGTTCCGTGAAAGCTGAGCCGCGCAAGAAGGCTGCTCGCGCTCCCGAGCCAGATTTCGCCGTCCTTTCCCGAGGTAAGGCTGTATACCGACATTCCGCTCCCGAGGAATTCCTCGGGAGACGCGTGATGAACCGGTTTTCCGTCCGTCAGAACGATACAGCCGCCGCTGCTGTCCGCGCCCCATACTCTCCCGAAACGATCCACGCCGACGGAATAGACGGTCTGCCCGGCAATCTCCTCAATTTCGTATACCCGCATGATCCCGTTCCGTATTTCGGCGATCCCCGAATTGGAGCAGGCGTAAATTGTCCCGTCTTGATCCTCGGTGAAGCCGCGGACGCAGAGAAAGGCGTCGCGCGGCTGTCCCTCGGGCTGGGTGATCCCGCCGTTTTCGTAAACGAAAACGCCCGCGTCGTTCGTTCCGATCCAGAGCCGCCCGGCGGAGTCCTCGTAAAGCATGCGGACGGAGGAGGAGGGAAGAATCCCCTCGGTGCTGAAATTTAAAAATTCCGAGCCGTCGTAACGGATCAGCCCGCCGTAGCTCCCGATCCATACGTAGCCCTCGGCGGTCTGGATCACGTCGTTCGCTTCTCCGGTCGGAAGTCCGTTCCGCTCGTTAAAAACGGTTTCCACATACGGGGTCTCCCGTGCCGCCGCCGTGCCGCTCAGAGCGGAGGAAATGAAAAGTGCCGTAAAAAAACAAACAAAAAGCCTGAAAAAACGATTCATTCTGCGCTCACCCCTTTTAATACTGTAAAATCCATTTTATTATAACATTAAATCGCTGTTCTGTCAATTGTCGGGGCAGAGATTTCCCTCAAAAAACGATTGAACATTATATACAAACTTCGCGGGACGCTGATCCTCATTTCTTGGCAAATCCATAAAAAAGAAAAAAAAACTTGAAATCAACGGAAGAATACTGTATAATAAGGAAGTAAGTATCACGCATACAAAAAGCAGTCCGGCAGCTGCCGGAAGAAAGGATTTACGCTATGCCGCAGGATTTTTCCGTGTCTCTTGACAGGATCATCAACGAATATGAGCTTGAGGTTATTTACTGTCCTTCCAATCCGAAGGAGATCATGATATATAATTGTGACGTAAACCGTCCCGGGCTTCAGCTCGGCGGATTTTACGAGTATTTCGACAATACCCGGATTCAGATTATCGGCAAAGCCGAGTGTGCTTATATGGAGCAGTTCGATGAAAATCAGCGCAGAGCGGCGTTTGACCGCCTTTTGTCGCAGAAGCCGCCCGCCTTTGTCGTAACGAGGGAGCTTCCGGTCTTTCCCGAGATCGTCGAGCTTGGGGAGCGCCACGGCGTTCCCATTCTTCGCAGTCAGGACAGCACCTCGGCGTTTATGGCAAAGCTGATCGCGTTTTTGAACCTGAATCTCGCGCCGCGCATTACGAGACACGGCGTTCTGATTGAAATTTACGGCGAAGGCGTCCTGATCCTCGGGGACAGCGGCGTCGGAAAGAGCGAAACGGCAATCGAGCTTGTAAAGCGCGGACACCGTCTTGTCGCGGACGACGCGGTCGAGATCCGAAAGACCTCGAATATTACTCTCGTCGGAAGCTCTCCCGACAATATCCGCCACTTCCTCGAGCTTCGCGGAATCGGGATTATCAACGTCCGCCAGCTGTTCGGTATGGGCTCGGTCAAGGTGACCGAGAAGATCGATATGGTCGTGGAGCTTGAGGCGTGGAATCCCGAAAAGGTATACGACCGCATGGGCATGGATAATCATTATATGTCGATTCTCGGCGTGAAGGTTCCGTATCTGACGATCCCCGTAAAGCCGGGACGGAATTTAGCCGTTATCCTCGAGGTCGCCGCGATGAATAACCGTCAGAAGAAAATGGGCTATAATGCAGCGCAGGATCTTCTCGACAATCTCGGGCTGAATATGGAGGGCGCGAATACCGTCACGAAGTATGACGTATGATCCGCGCGGAAGGGAATGGTCATAAAATGGGATTTATTGCCGATCTGCATACGCATACAATCGCCTCGACCCATGCATACAGCACCGTGACCGAAAACGCGAAATGGGCTTCGGAGCATGGGATCGCCTATCTTGCCATGACCGATCACGGACCGAATGAACACGATTCGCCGCATATTTGGCATTTTTATAATCAGCGCGTTCTTCCCGATACGCTTTTCGGCGTGCGTTTGATCCGCGGGATTGAGGCGGATATTACCGACTACGACGGGAATCTTGATATTTACGAGCCCGATCTTTACGAATGTCTCGAATGGGTAAACGCTTCCATGCATGACTGCGTTCTGAAGCCGGGGACAAAGGAGGAGCACACGCGCGCTTATCTCGGCGCTTTAATGAATCCCTACATAGACGCGCTCTGCCATTCCGAATCGAAGCGGTTCGACTATGATTTCGACGCGGTATGTAAGGAATGCGCCGCGCGGGGAAGGCTGATCGAGGTGAACGTGACCCGTCTGAACCGGGGCGGTACGGCGCGGGAACGGTACGCGCGGATTCTGGAAGCCTGCGCGAAATATCGGACGAGAATCGTCGTCAGCTCCGACGCGCATTTTTATACCGCGATCGGCGCGTTTGAACCCGCGGAGGAGCTGCTCGCGGAAATTGGATTTCCCGAGGAGCTGGTGCTGAACGCGGAGCCAAGTCGCATGGCGGGGTATCTGGAGGAGCGGAAGCGCAGACTGGAGCGTAAGGAGTGAGGGAAATGGCACAGGCGGTCAGCGAAGCGGGAATGATGCGGGCGCTCCGGGCGCTGCTGTCCGAGGGGGAGACCATAGAAGCGGCGGTATATTGTCTTTTTAAGTCCACCGGCTTCTTTGCGCGCAGCAGCGGTATAATGATCGGGTACGTCGGGATCACCGACCGTGACCGGCTGATCGGACAGAGGGAAGGTCTTCTGAGCGGGTCGTCATTCGCGCTGGAGCTGAGGGATCTGCAAAAAGTCAAGATTTCGGGAACTCTGTTTGGGCAGAAATCGGTTCATTTGATTTTCTTTTCCGAAAAGAAAAAAGAAGTGAAATTTCAGGCTGCCTCCCGTGTTTACGGTGCGAATCTTCCGAATCAGGAAAACAACCTGCGAATGCTGCTGGAACGGCTCGAGGAAAAGCGGGTCGCGCTTTCAAATTGAAAATAAACGAACAAAATATAAACGAAAGGTCTGGACGAAAAAATGTACAATATCGGAATTGATCTCGGCGGAACGAATATCAAGGTCGGCGTGGTGAACGAGCGCTGTGAAATTATCGGGAAGTCCAATACGAAAACGAATCTGCCGCGTCCGTCGGAGGAGATCGCGGAAAGCATTGCCGAGGGAGTGCGGCTTGCCTGCGAAAACGCGGGGATCGCGCTTTCCGAGGTGAACAGCGTCGGGATCGGTACTCCGGGAACGGCGAACCGCAATACGGGTGTTGTCCTTTATTCCTGCAATCTCGATTTCCATAATTTCGCGCTTGGAAGGGTTCTTTCCGAAAAGCTCGGAACGGAGATTTTTGTTGAAAACGACGCGAACGCGGCGGCGTTCGGCGAGGTCGTGAACGGCGCGGGAAAAGGCTATAAAAACGTCGTGGTCGTGACGCTCGGCACGGGCGTCGGCGGCGGAATCATCATCGACGGGAAAATTTATACGGGCTTTAATTTCTGCGGCGCGGAGCTTGGACATACGGTCATCGAATACGGCGGGAGACCGTGCGGGTGCGGAAGAAAGGGCTGCTTCGAGGCGTATTCCTCCGCGACGGCGCTCATCAACATGACAAAGGAAGCGATGGAAGCGGATCGTGGCACGAAGATGTGGGAGCTTTGCGGAAATTCTCTCGAAAACGTGGACGGAAAGACCGCGTTTGACGGAATGCGTGCGGGCGATCCGACCGCGAAGCGGGTGGTGGATACTTATATCGGCTATCTCGGCTGCGGGCTTACGAATATTGTCAATACCTTCCAGCCCGAGCTGCTTCTGATCGGCGGGGGAATCTGTAAAGAGGGCGAAAATCTTACGGCTCCGCTTCGGAAGATCATTGAGGAGGAAAGCTATTGTATCGACCCGAACCGCTCAACAAAGCTCGATATTGCGAAGCTCGGAAACGACGCGGGAATAATCGGCGCGGCATATTTATATACTTTAAAATAAGAGTATACGACGAGGGAGCGCAGGGGGAATGGACTTGATATACGACGGCGTTTCGGAGATTGCGGAAAAGCATCGTGCGCGGTTCAGCCGGAATGAACCGCTTTCCAAATATACGACCTTTCATATCGGCGGACGCTGCGACGCGCTCATTAAGCCGAACAGCGCCGAATGTCTTTCGGAGGTTCTCGCCTTCTGCGGAAAAAATGAAATCCCGACCTACCTGATCGGGCGGGGGAGCAATCTTCTGATCAGCGACAGCGGGCTTCGCGGACTCGTGATCGTTCTTGCGGACGATTTTTCCGAGATAAAGACCGACGGAGAACGGCTGATCTGCTGCGCGGGCGCGGCGCTGAATAAGGTGTGCCTGATCGCGCGGGAATCGTCTCTGACGGGACTGGAATTCGCCTACGGGATCCCGGGGACGGTCGGCGGGGCGCTTTATATGAACGCGGGCGCTTACGGCGGGGAAATCAAGGACGTTGTGGAATCCTGCGATTATCTCGATGAGGAAAACCGCGAGCGGCGCATGACGGCGGAGGAAATGAAGCTTTCCTACCGTCACAGCATTTTTGCCGAAAAGGGGTATCCGATCCTTCGGGTGACGCTGAAGCTGAATCGGGGAGAGCCGGAGGAGATTTCCGCCCGAATGAGCGAGCTGATGGCGAAGCGGCGGAGCAGCCAGCCCCTCGAGTATCCCAGCGCGGGAAGCACCTTTAAGCGTCCCGCGGGCGATTATGCCGCGCGGCTGATCGAGGCGAGCGGTCTGAAGGGCTTCTCCTGCGGGGGCGCGGCGGTAAGCGAAAAGCACAGCGGCTTTGTGGTCAATCTCGGGAACGCGACCTGCGCGGACGTTTTAAACGTTGTCGAGGCGGTGAAGGAAAGGGTTTATCGGGATTCCGGCGTCCGGCTTGAGTGCGAAATGCTGGTGCTGGAATAACGGGACGGCAGAACGTGTGAGAAAAAGGAATGATGGAATATGGAATTCGTCATTGTTACCGGAATTTCCGGTTCGGGAAAATCCTGCGTCGCAAAGGCGCTTGAGGACATCGGGTTCTTTTGTATCGACAATATGCCGCCGCAGCTGATCCCCGAATTCGCCGATATCTGCAAGGATAAGGCGCTGATCGAAAAGGTCGCGATCGTTACGGATATCCGCGGCGGCGAGTTCTTTTTAATGCTTTGGGACAATATCGATAAAATGCGCGGGCTCGGCATGAACGTGAAGGTTCTGTTCCTGTATTCCGACGAGGAGGTCGTAAAGCGCCGATATAAGGAAACGCGGCGGAAGCACCCGCTTTACGACATCGCGAACGGCGATCTTGATCGGGCGATCGCCGCCGAGTTTGAGATCATGATGCCGATCCGCGAGCACTGCGATTATTATATCGACACAAGCCTGATGTCTACCGCGAAGCTGAAGGAAAATGTTCTGAATATTTTTCTGGAAAACGTGAGCGACAGCATGATCATCAGCTGTGTTTCGTTCGGATTCAAGTACGGCGTTCCCGACGAGGCGGATCTGGTATTCGACGTACGCTGTCTCCCGAATCCGTTTTACGTTCCGGAGCTGAAGGAAAAAACGGGGACGGATCGGGAGGTGCAGGATTTCGTCATGAAGCACGAAACGGCGCAGATTCTGAACGCGAAGCTTTGCGATCTGGCGGATTTTCTGATCCCGCAGTATATTTCCGAGGGGAAGAGTCAGCTAGTGATCGCGTTTGGCTGTACGGGCGGAAAGCACAGAAGCGTTACCTTCGCGGAAAAAATGTACGAGCATTTGAACGGGCGCGGTTATAAGGTGCGGGTGCTGCACCGCGACAGCGGGAAATAATGATGTCATTTACCGGAGATGTGAAAACGGAAATTTGTGAGACGGCGCTGCCCGCCGAGCTTTCGGGGGCTTTTCAAAGCGGCGTTCTTTACGGGCTGAGAGAGGAAAAGCCGACGCTTACGACCGAGCTGCTTCCCGTTCGGGATCGGCTTTTAGCGGTGTTCGGCTCCTTCGCGCTTTCCGAAACGAAAAAAAGGGGCGGGAAAACGCTCTTTGTTTTTCGTTTGGGGCAGGGTGCGGGCGCCCCCGTCCTCCCGGGCGGTGACGATCTCAGCACCGGGTTCTTTTTGCGGGGCGTGTTTCTTTCCTGCGGGAAGGTTTCGGTGCAGAAGGCGGGGTATCATCTGGAATTGTCCCTGTATACGGACGAAAAGTGCGATCGGGCGCTCCGGCTGATCAACGAGCACGGAATGAGCGTGAAAAAATCCTCCCGTGCGGGGATTCCGTTTTTGTACACGAAAAACAGCGAACACGCCGCGGATTTCCTGACCTATATCGGCGCGACCCGAAACGCGATGGAGATCATGAACATTAAAATCTACAAGGATTTCCGAAGCGGGATTAACCGCGTTGTCAACTGCGAAGCGGCGAATCTCGGGAAAACGGTCGCCGCTTCGACGGAGCAGATCGGGTGGATTCGTAAGATTGAGGAAAAAAAGGGGTTAGAATCCCTTCCGTCCGAGCTTCGCGAGCTTGCGCGGGTGCGGCTCGAGAATCCCGATATTTCTTTGAGCGAGCTGGGAAGGCTTCTCGACCCGCCGCTTAGTCGAAGCGGGGTGAATCACCGGCTCGAACGCCTGAAAAAAATCGCGGAGGGATTAGGGGACTAAATGGATTTTGTTCATCTTCATGTTCACAGCGAGTACAGCCTCTTGGACGGCGCCTGCCGGATTAAGGGGCTTGTTTCTCGTGTCAAAGAGCTTGGACAAACCGCCGCCGCCATTACGGATCACGGGGTCATGTACGGCTGTGTGGATTTTTATAACGAATGCGTTAAAAACGGGATCAAGCCGATCATCGGCTGCGAGGTCTACGTCGCCCCGCGCGGAAGGCATCGGAAGGAATCGCGCGAGGATCTTTCGCCGTATCATCTGATCCTTTTGTGCAAGAACAACGTCGGCTATCGGAATTTGGTGAAGATCGTCTCCGCCGCGCACATTGAGGGCTTTTACAACCGTCCGCGCTGTGATAAGGAGCTTCTGCGGGAATATCGGGAGGGGCTGATCTGTCTTTCCGCCTGTCTCGCGGGGGAGGTTCCGCGCCTTCTTCTGAACGGAAATTATGAGGCGGCGAGGGAGTGCGCCCTCGAATACCGCGCGATCTTCGGCGACGGAAATTATTACCTCGAGGTTCAGGATCACGGGATCGAGGAACAGCGCCGCATTCTCCCTCTTTTATATCAATTGTCCGAGGAAACGGGAATCCCCGTCGCCGCGACGAACGACGCGCATTATCTGACCAAGGCGGACAGCGAAACCCAGCGGATATTAACCTGCATTTCCACGGGAAAAACGCTCGACAGCCCCGATTCGCTCAGCTTTCCGACCGACGAGTTTTATCTGAAATCGACTGAGGAAATGGCAAGGCTTTTTCCCGAGCACGCGCTTTTAAACACGGTGAAGATCGCGGAGCAGTGCAATGTCAGCTTTGAATTCGGGGTCACGAAGCTTCCTTATTTTAAGATCGAGGGGACGGACGATAACGAGGGGTATTTCCGCCGTCAGGTCGCGGCGGGGCTTCGGAAGCGGTACGGGGAGGTTCTTTCGGAGGAGGTCAGGGAGCGCGCCCGTTATGAGCTCGACACGATCGTTCAGATGGGCTATGTGGATTATTTCCTGATCGTCGCGGATTTTATCGCCTTTGCGCGCTCCAAGGGGATTCCCGTCGGTCCCGGGCGGGGCTCGGGGGTCGGGAGTATTTGCGCTTATGCGCTGGAGATCACCTCGATTGACCCGCTTCGGTACCAACTCTTATTTGAGCGCTTTTTAAATCCCGAGCGCGTCAGCATGCCCGATTTCGACGTGGATTTTTGCTATCGCCGCCGACAGGAGGTCATCGACTACGTCGCGGGTAAATACGGAAGCGATCACGTCGCGCAGATCATTACCTTCGGAACGCTCGCGGCAAAAGCGGCGATCAAGGACGTCGGGCGGGTCATGGGAATCCCCTACGCCAAGGCGGATATGCTCTCGAAAATGATCCCGTTCGGACCAAATGTTACGATCTCGGGCGCATTGTCGGAAAATAAGCAGCTGAGGGACGCGGTTGACGCCGATCCGTCTCTGGGGCGGCTGATCGAAAACGCGCTGAAGCTGGAGGGAATGCCCCGCCACGCATCCATGCACGCGGCGGGCGTGGTGATTACGCGCGATCCGGTCACGAGCTATGTCCCGCTGACGAAAAGCGGCGATTATATGGTGACGCAGTATCCCATGGGAACGCTCGAACAGCTCGGGCTTCTGAAAATGGATTTTCTCGGGCTTCGGTACCTGACGATCGTGGACGACTGCGTGAAGCTGATCCGGCAAAGGGAGCCCGATTTTTCGCTTTCGGAAATCCCCGAAAATGACGAAAGCGTTTTTGAAATGCTGACCGCGGGGGATACGAACGGCGTGTTCCAGTTTGAAAGCGCGGGCATGAAAAGCGTTCTCGCGCGCCTGAGACCGACCTCGATCGAGGATCTGATCGCGGTGATTTCGCTGTACCGTCCCGGACCGATGCAGTCGATCTCCGCTTATATCAAAAACAAGCACCACCCCGAGCAGATTACCTATCGGACGGAGCTGCTCCGCGAGATTCTCGAAGTCACCTACGGCTGTATTGTTTATCAGGAGCAGGTCATGCAGATTTGTCGGAAGCTCGGCGGCTATTCTTACGGGCGGGCGGATCTGGTGCGCCGCGCCATGGCAAAAAAGAAAAAGGACGTCATGGAAAAGGAGCGGAACGCGTTTATTTACGGAACGGATACGAACTGCGGCGCGGTAAAAAACGGCGTGCCGGAGGGCGCGGCAGCCGCGATTTTTGAGGAAATGAGCGCGTTCGCGACCTACGCCTTCAATAAATCCCACGCCGCCGCGTATGCGTTCCTGTCCTACCAGACGGCATACCTTCGGAAGCATTATTATAAGGAATATACCGTCGGGCTGTTGTCGAGCATTCTCGAAAGCCCCGAAAAGCTCCTCGAATATGTTTCCGATTTAAAAAAGCACGGCATAGCGCTGCTTCCGCCCGATATTAACGCGAGTATGCTGACCTTTACCGTGGAAGGAAACAATATCCGCTACGGGCTTCTCGCGGTGCGGAATGTCGGACGGAACCTGATCGGCGCGGTGATCGCCGAGCGGAGCGTTCGTCCGTTTGCCGATCTTTCGGATTTTTTAATGCGCATGAACGACCGCGAGCTGAATAAACGCGCGGTGGAGTCGCTTATTAAGGCGGGCGCGTTCGACCGTCTTCCGCAGAATCGGCGGGAGCTTCTCGAGAACTACGAGGAGATGTATGCCGCCGCCTGTGAAAGCAGGAATCGGAATTTAAACGGGCAGATGGGTTTTTCCGATTTTGTGGAGGCGCAGCCGAATACGGTTCGGATCAAAAAGGTCGAAAACTTCCCGCCGATCCGGCTTTTGCGGCTCGAGAAGGAGGCGCTCGGCTTTTACGCGACGGGTCACCCGCTCGAAAGCTATGGGCAGTATATCCGGATCAACGGCTTTGTGACGGCGGCGCAGCTGATGCCCGATCGGGAAAAGCCCGTTTTCGACGGACAGAAAGTAAAGCTACTTGTTCTTACGGCGGAGCGCCGCGCGCATATGACCAAAAAAGGCGAAGAAATGTGCTTCGCGCTTTTTGAGGACGCGACGGGAACGGTCGAGGGCATTTTTTTCAGCGACGCATACGCGAAATTTCGTCCGCTTTTAAATCGGGCGGAAATTCCGCTCGTGATCGACGCGACGGTTTCCCTCGGGGACGGCGAGGAAAAGCCGAAGCTGATTGTAAACAACGCGGAAAGCGCGGAGGATCTCCCGCCGACCGAATATAAAACGCTTTATGTGAATGTAAAGAGCACGGAAAAGGAGAAGATCGCGGCGGTCGCGGCGGCGGTGCGGGACGAGCCCGGAGAGGAGCAGATCAGGCTTTGCTTTTCGGATACGCGCGCGGTGACGCGGATCAACTGTGCGCCAAACGTAAATATTACAAAAGAACTTTTGACGAAACTGGCAAAAATTTGTGGAAAAAGTAATATTATCTTAAAATAACCCCCGAAACTGCTGAAATCCTCTTGACGTTTTTCGCGTTTTTGTGTAAAATATAATATAATGCAATGTGCGGGCGAAGATCGGGTTTTTCCCGACAGCACAATTGTCGTTCGGCAATGGAAAGGAACGGTCGATATGAAGAAAATCGGTGTTTTAACGAGCGGCGGCGACGCGCCGGGCATGAACGCGGCGATCCGTGCGGTTGTTCGCGCGGGGATCCGGAAGGGCATGGAGGTTTACGGCGTTTACCGCGGCTATAACGGACTCATTAACGGAGCGGAAAACGACGGGATTAAGATTCTTGACGTAAGGAGCGTTTCCGATGTGATACAGCGCGGCGGAACGTTTCTGTATACGGCTCGGTGCGCGGAATTCCGCGAGGAGCCGGGGATTTTAAAGGCGGTAAAGACCTGTCACGAATTCGGGATCGAGGGTATGGTCGTGATCGGAGGAGACGGCTCCTTCCGCGGCGCGGCGGATCTTTCCGCGCACGGAATCCCTTGTATCGGGCTTCCGGGAACGATCGACAATGATATTGCGATGACGGAATATACGATCGGCTACGATACGGCGATGAACACGGCGATGGAGCTGATCGATAAGCTCCGCGATACCGCTTCGTCGCATGACCGCTGCTCGGTTGTCGAGGTCATGGGGAGAAGAGCGGGCTATATCGCGCTGAATACGGGGATCGCCTGCGGCGCTACCGCGATCATCACGACGGAGGTTCCGTTTAATATTGACGCGATCGTCGAGAAGATCAACAAGACGCATACCAACAATAAGCATCACTTTATCGTCGTTATTTCCGAGGGAATCGGAAACGCGCAGGAGATCGCGCGGGAGATCGAAGAAAAAACGGGCGTCGAAAGCCGCGCCACGATCCTCGGTCATGTTCAGCGCGGCGGCGCGCCGACGGTTCGCGACCGCGTAGAGGCGAGCAAGATGGGTTATTACGCCGTCGAGCTTCTCGAAAAGGGCATCGGGAACCGCGTTGTTGGCTTAAAGGACGGGAAGGTCATCGACGTGGATATTCAGGAAGCGCTTCGGATGAAGAAGGAATTTCCGAAGGATCTTTATAAGATCGCGGACGAGATCAGCTTCTGACCGAAGCCGGCGCCGCGGAAAGCGGTGCGAAGGAAGGTTTAACAGAGTAGAGGATCGCGCGTTAAGTGCATGGCGGACGGAGAGTTGCCGCCGTGACGAAAAGCCGTACTTGATGTACAGCGCTTGCGGTGCGGTTCTCGCATCTCGCTGTGCATAAATTCCGATACCGGGAACAAGCCGTTTCGCAGGTTCTTTTCACTTATCCGAATTTTATGTATCGGCGTAAAGGAGGATAAGCGATGTTTACAAATTTACTGCGGGTTCTGAAGCGGTCGGCGAAGGAGCTTACCGATCTTCGGAGTATTACGGCGATCGGGGTTCTGCTGGCGGCGGCGGTCGTTCTGGACGGCTTCGGCTCGATTCGGCTCGGGGAGTATATAAAAATCAATTTCGCGTTTCTGCCGCTCGCGCTGGTCGGGATTCTGTTCGGACCGGTTTCGGGTGCGGCGGCGGGTTTTCTGACGGATCTGATCGGGTATCTGGTAAATCCGGTCGGGGCGTTTATCCCCGCGTTTATGCTGATCACGGCGCTGGAGGGATTTATTTACGGCGCGGTGCTTTATCGGCTGAAGGCGGAGAAGAGCGTCATCGTTCTGCTTCGGATTGTTCTTGCCAGACTGCTGGTATGTACGATTTGTAATCTGACGCTGAACACATGGGCGCTGTACGGCTTCGGGATCATTTCCGCGGCAAGTTTTACGGCGGCGTTTACGGCGCGGATCGCGACGAATGTGATCACGTTTTGTCTCGGCTCGTATATGATGATGGCGGTCTTGCCTCCGCTCCGGCATTTTTACGAGCTTCATATCCGCCGCGCTTCGGGACGGCAGGCGTACTAGGAATATGTTTTAAATTCGGGAAGGAAGGGAAAAGCGATGAACCGTTTGGGTGTGATCGGCACGGGAAATATGGGCTCCGCCATTATACGGGGCGTTCATAAAAGCAGTCCGGAGATCGGGATTTTCGCTTTCGATAAAGATCCCGAAAAGCTGAAAGCGCTTCCCGTTACGGCTTGCGCGGACGAAAAAAGCGTGGTTGAAAAAAGCAAGTATGTCCTTTTATCGGTAAAGCCGCAAATGCTCGGCGAGGTATTGGATACGATTTCGGGCGCGGTAACGGCGGATACCGTATTTATTTCCATTTGCGCGGGGATTTCGGCTGAATTTATCCGTTCGCGCACGATTCCTTCGGCGAAGGTGATTTTGGTCATGCCGAATACGCCGATGATGCTCGGATTCGGCGCAAGCGCCGTTGCGCGGGGCGAGGGCGTATCGGACGAGGAATTCCGGTTCGCGAAGTCGTTGTTTGCCTGCTGCGGAATCGCCGAGGAGATTCCGATGGATAAAATGAAGGAGATTATTTGTATTAACGGAAGCTCGCCCGCCTTTATTTATCTTTTTGCGAAGGGCTTCTTGGATTACGCGGCGGAAAGCGGGATCGATTCCGGCGCGGCGCTTCGTTTATTTTCCGCATCCCTTTGCGGCGCCGCGGAAATGCTGACCCGTTCGGGAATGACGGCGGATCAGCTCATTAAGCAGGTTTCTTCTCCCGGCGGTACGACCGTTGCGGGTCTCGAAAAGCTTTATGCCGGTGACTTTACGGGGGATATTGTTTCCGCTTGCCGGGCGTGCACCGATCGGGCGTATGAATTGGGAAGTTAAACGTTGAATACGGGTGAATTGATTTCACCCGTATTTTTGTGTGTTTTTTTCGAAAAATCCGAAATATTGCAAAAAGATATTGAAAAAAAGGCGCCGATAGTGTATAATAAATTGATATGGCTTTTTAAGGCAACACCGCACAATGACCGGCTTCGCCTTTGACGTACATCTGCACGACAATCATTATGCGGTGTAGCCTTAAGAATTTGCGAAAAGGAGAACCCGTATGTATATCAAATTATGCGCGATCCATCCGACCCCTCGTTTTCAAAATCCGTACGCCCCGTTCGCGGCTTCCGCTCCCATCTCCAAGCGGTTTTCCGACAGTGTGACGGAGAAGCTGTACATGCCGTCAGCGGGGTCGCAGGCGGTACAGACGAGCGAGGTCACGCCCGAAAATTTTTATGATACCGTTGCCGATTTGGCAGTTTCACCTCGGATAGAGAACAAATTTTTGGATATGTACGTAAGCTCGAGCGCACATCTTTACTGTCTTTCGGAATCCGACAAGGCACTGATAAGATCGGATCCGGAAAGATTCACGATGGACGTAAGTTATAGACACGGCTTAAAACAGATTCGGGCGGAAAGAAAGGTAGACGGGCTCCTTGTTCCCATCGGAGCGGGCGAATTTCCGCGGTTTATGGAGGAGATCCGGCAGGATCTGGCGAATGGGCTGTCGTTGACCGACGCGCTGCAAAACAGGATAGACGCGTATAAGAAAACCTATCATACGGAGGGGATCAGTAATGATAACGCCGATCTGTTTTACATTGATCCCAAAAACGGGGACGTTGTGACTGCGTTGCAAAAAGGCAGAGTTACCCATACGAAGGATTATAACACGGGATTTACCGATGAGGCGGCGGGACTGGAATTAGCCGACGATCTTGCCACGTTTTTAAGATACGCCGCTTTTGGGCAGGAGGACGATCCCGAACGAGTTGAAAAGCTGATGTCCTATCTGAAAAGCAAACAGGCTTATGCTAATTACGACCGATACATCTTTGATCTGGACGGCAATGAGAGCGTGGATAACACGGCGATGGCGAATCAGATTTTAGCAAGGCTGATCGCGGCGGGCGTGCTGAAGGGAGACGACGAGGAAGAAGAAGGGGAAGCGATTGACGGACTGATCGAAGCGATCCGCATTCACCAAGAGGAGCTCAGAGAGAATCAAATGGACGCGGAGGGAAGCGAACGGATCGCCGCCGAGCTTCGGGAGATCATGGACAGCGATCGGGCGGAGCTTTTCATCTCGTAATTTCCAAGGTCGGGAGAAGGATTGGCATTGCGCCGAAAAGTAAAAAGAGAAAGTAAGGTTTTTTATGAAGATTTTATTGAAAAACGGATATGCCGTTGACAGCAGGAACCGCTTTGAGGGAAAGCGCGATCTGCTGATTTGCGACGGGGTGATCGGGGAGATCGCCGAGCGGATCGACTGCGAGGCGGATCGGGTGATCGACTGCGGCGGACTTGCCGTTCTTCCCGGGCTGTGCGATATGCACGTGCATTTCCGTGATCCGGGGCAGACGCACAAGGAGGACCTTTTTACCGGAGCCGAGGCGGCGGCGGCGGGCGGCGTAACGGCGGTCGCCTGTATGCCGAACACCTCTCCCGTCTGCGATTCTCCCGAGGTGATCCGCGCGATCGTCGAAAAGGCGAAGTCGGCGAAAATCAAGATCTATCCCGTCGGCTGCATTACAAGAGGGCTTGCCGGCGAAGAGCTTTGCGATTTTAGGGCACTCCGCGAGGTGGGAGCGGTCGCCGTTTCCGACGACGGAAGACCCGTGCGGAACGCGAGACTCATGGGCGAAGCGATGCTCCGGGCGCATTACGCGGGGCTTCGCGTGATCTCGCACTGCGAGGATCTCGATATTATTAACGGCGGAATTATCAACGCGGGGAAGATCGCGCGGCAGCTCGGGGTAAAGGGAATGCACCGAGCGAGCGAAAACATCGTTACCGCGCGGGAAATCCAGCTGGCGAACGATCTGGAAATGCCGATTCATATCGCGCACGTTTCGACCAAGGAGGTCGTTACGCTGATCCGAAACGCGGCGAAGCGCGGCGTTTTGGTGACGTGCGAGACGGCGCCGCATTACTTCACCCTGACCGAGGAATGCCTCCTGAGCCGCGACGCGGATTACCGGATGAATCCGCCTCTGCGATGCTCCGACGATGTGGAGGCGATCATGACGGCGGTTTCGGACGGGACGATCGACTGTATCGTGACCGATCACGCGCCCCATACGGCGGAGGAAAAGGCAGATTTTCTGACCGCGCCGAACGGGGTCGTCGGACTTGAAACATCGCTTGCCGTAACGCTGACGCGGCTTTACCATACGGGACGGATCGGGCTTCGGCAGATCGTTAAAATGATGTGCGAAACCCCGCGCAGACTGCTCGGGGTCGAGGGCGGGAGCTTAACGTACGGAGAGCCCGCGGACATTGCGGTGGTCGATCTGAACGAGGAGTGGACGGTCGATCCCGAAAAGCTTCATTCCAAATCAAAAAACACCTGCTTTAAGGGCATGACCCTGAAGGGAAAGGTAAAATATACGTTTGTAAACGGAAAGCCCGTTTATCGGGACGAAACGGAAAGGAAGGAATAACTTATGTCATTTGACAGACTGATCGAAAACATCGTCAGAACACAGAATCCGACGGTCGCGGGGCTGGATCCGAGGCTTGAATACGTTCCCGCTTATATCCGGGAAAAAGCCTTCGGGAAGCACGGCGAGACGCTGAAGGGAGCGGCGAAGGCGATCCTCGAATTCAATAAGGGGCTGATCGACGCGCTTTGCGGGATTGTTCCCGCCGTAAAGCCGCAGGCGGCTTATTATGAGATGTACGGCGTTCCGGGCATGAAGGCGCTTTATAAAACGCAGGAATACGCGAAGAGCAAGGGAATGTTCGTGATCACGGACGGGAAGCGCAACGACATCGGCGCGACTATGGAAGCGTACGCGTCCGCCCACCTCGGAACGGTCACGGTCGGCGGGAATGAGTTTTCCCCCTTTCCCGCGGACGCGCTTACCGTAAACGGCTATCTCGGGACGGACGGGATCAAGCCGCTGATCGAAGCCTGTCAAAAAAACGATAAGGGAATCTTTATTCTCGCCAAGACCTCGAACCCTTCTTCGGGCGAGCTTCAGGATCGCCTGATCGACGGGATTCCCGTTTATAAGCAGATGGGAAAAATGACCGAGGAATGGGGAAAGCCGCTCATGGGCAAATACGGATACAGCGGCGCGGGGATCGTCGTCGGTGCGACCTATCCCGAACAGCTTACCGAGCTTCGCGCGGAGCTTCCGAACACGTTTTTCCTGATTCCCGGCTACGGGGCGCAGGGCGCGGGCGCGGCGGAGCTTTCCGGCGCGTTCGACGCGAACGGGCTCGGCGGAATCGTCAACAGCTCGCGCGGCATTATGTGCGCGTACAAAAAAGAGGGCTGCTCCGAGCGGGATTACGCGGGCGCGGCATACCGCGAGGCGGTTCGCATGAAGAATGACATTCTGTCGGTCGTGAAGGAGATCCGGCTGCCGTAAGGATCGGGGCGGGGGATTTCCGGAAATCGGCGCTTTCCCGCGGAGAAATCCGGGGGCTTTGCGCCTGCCATAAAGGCGGCATACAAACGGCAATTTTATGAAATATGTACATATCATTACGGAGGACGCAAATGGATTTTGCAAATGATAAGAAGGCTTTTCTGATTTTGGCGGATGGGACGGTTTTTGAGGGAAAATCGTTCGGCGCGGCGGGGACGGTAATGGGCGAAATCGTATTTACGACGGCAATGACCGGATACGAGGAAACGCTTACCGACCCGAGCTACTGCGGACAGCTCGTAACGCAGACCTTTCCCCTGATCGGAAATTATGGGACGAATGACGCCGACCGCGAGTCGAACGGAAGCGTCGTATCGGGATATATCGTGCGGGAGCACTGCGAAGCGCCGTCGAATTTCCGCTGTGAGGGGACGATCGACGCCTTTCTGAAAAAATACGGGATCATCGGGCTTTATGACATTGATACCCGCCGCTTAACGAGGATCATTCGGGAAAGCGGCGTAATGAACGGCATGATTACCGATCGGGAGGATTTCGATAAGGAAAAGGCGCTTGAGGAGATTCGGGCTTATCGGGTCGGACAGGTTGTTCCGCGGGTCAGCGTGCAAAAAGCGGAGCGTTATCCCGCCGAAAACGCGCGGTTCAAGGTCGCGCTCATCGACTACGGCTATAAGCACAATATCCGAAAGGAGCTGGTCAAGCGCGGCTGCGACGTAACGGTATTCCCTTATAATGTGACCGCCGAGGAGATCAAGGCGTTTGCGCCGGACGGGATCATGCTGTCGAACGGACCGGGAGATCCCGAACAGAATCCCGAATCCATTGAAACGCTCCGCAGTCTGATCCCCGAGCGGATCCCGACCTTCGGAATCTGTCTCGGTCACCAGCTTCTGGCGCTTGCGAACGGGGCGAAAACGGTAAAGCTGAAATACGGTCACCGCGGGGAAAACCAGCCGGTCACTGATCTTGAGCTCGGGCGCACCTTCATTACCTCGCAGAATCACGGATACGCGGTCGTCGGGGATACGATCCCGCCCGAGGCGGGGAAGATGAGCCACGTAAACGGAAACGACAAGACCTGCGAGGGGGTACGCTATCGGAACGCGCCCGCCTTTACGGTTCAGTTCCACCCCGAGGCTTGCGGCGGTCCGCAGGATACCGCGTATTTGTTCGACGAGTTTATTGAGTTAATGGAGGGTAAGTAAATGCCGTTAAGAAGCGATATTAAAAAGGTACTCGTCATCGGCTCCGGTCCGATCGTCATCGGACAAGCCGCCGAGTTTGACTACGCGGGGACACAGGCGTGCCGCGCGCTGAAGCAGGAGGGACTTGAGGTCGTTCTGGTGAATTCCAACCCCGCGACGATCATGACGGATAAGCACATGGCGGATAAAATTTATATTGAACCGCTGACGCTCGACTGTGTAAAGCGTATTATCAAGATCGAAAAGCCGGACAGTATTCTCTCCACGCTCGGCGGACAAACGGGACTTACGCTTTCCATGCAGCTTGCCGAGGAGGGCTTCCTCGCCGAAAATAACGTAAAGCTTCTCGGCGCGAATCCCGAAACGATCCATAAAGCGGAGGATCGTCAGGCGTTTAAGGATACCATGGAGGAGATCGGCGAGCCCTGCATTCCCTCAAAGGTTGTGGAAACGGTAGAGGACGCGCTTTCGTTCGCGGAGGAGATCACTTATCCCGTGATTGTCCGCCCCGCGTTTACGCTCGGCGGAACGGGCGGCGGGATCGCGAACGATCCCGCGGAGCTTCACGAAATCGCGACGAACGGACTTCGGCTTTCGCCGATCACGCAGATTCTGGTGGAAAAGTGCATTTCGGGCTGGAAAGAGATCGAGTTCGAGGTGATCCGTGACGCGAAGGGAAACGTTATCACCGTCTGCTCCATGGAAAACTTTGATCCCGTCGGCGTACATACGGGCGACAGCATTGTTGTCGCGCCCGCGGTAACGCTTTCCGACAAGGAATATCAGATGCTCCGAACGGCGGCGCTCAATATTATTCAGGCGCTGAAGGTTGAGGGCGGCTGCAACTGCCAGTTCGCGCTTCACCCGACCTCCTTCGAGTATGCCGTGATCGAGGTCAATCCGCGCGTATCGCGTTCCTCCGCGCTCGCCTCCAAGGCGACCGGCTATCCGATCGCGAAGGTCGCGACAAGGATCGCGATCGGGTATTCGCTCGACGAGATCGTCAATCAGGTCACGGGAAAAACGTACGCCTGCTTTGAACCGGCGATCGACTATCTGGTCGTAAAGTTCCCGAAATGGCCGTTTGATAAATTTGTTTACGCGAAAAAAACGCTCGGGACGCAGATGAAGGCGACGGGCGAGATCATGGCGATCGGATCGAGCTTCGAGGCGGCGATGATGAAGGCGGTTCGCTCGATCGAGCTGGGCATGGACACCATGACGAAGCCCGCTTTTACGAGGCTTTCCGACGCGGAGGTGGAACAAAAGCTTCACGATGTGGACGTAGACCGTTCTTTCTGCGTGTTTGAGGCGCTGAAGCGCGGGATCTCCGTCGATCGGATCCATGAGATCACCATAATTGACCGCTGGTTTATCAGCAAGCTGAAAAATCTCGTAGAACTGGAAAAATGGCTTGCGGACGGTACGCTGACGCAGGAAAAATACAATACGGCGAAAAAATACTGCTATCTCGATAAGACGATTGAAAATATTTCGGGACAGCGGCTGGAGGACTGCGGGATTCGGAAAAAGACCGCCGTTTATAAAATGGTCGATACCTGCGCGGCGGAATTTTCGGCGGATACGCCGTATTTTTACAGCACCTTTGACGAGGAAAACGAGGCTGCCGAGTTTATCGAGCAGC
This sequence comes from uncultured Ruminiclostridium sp., assembly GCA_964553625.1. Taxonomy (GTDB): domain Bacteria; phylum Bacillota; class Clostridia; order Oscillospirales; family Ruminococcaceae; genus Ruminiclostridium_E. Next base: position 5,602 of record CAZKKZ010000004.1, on the reverse strand, counting down.
ACCCGAGCGGTAAAAAGAAGATCATTGTTTTCGGATCGGGTCCGATCCGGATCGGGCAGGGGATCGAGTTCGATTACTGTTCGGTGCACTGCGTCTGGGCGCTGAAGGAAATGGGCTACGAGGCGATCATCTGCAACAACAATCCCGAAACGGTTTCCACCGATTTCGATACGGGCGACCGTCTTTATTTCGACCCGCTGACCTTCGAGGACGTGGACGCGCTTCTCGCGACCGAGAAGCCCTACGGCGTTGTCGTTCAGTTCGGCGGACAGACGGCGATCAAGCTTACGAAGCATTTGCAGGAGGTCGGCGCGCGGATCCTCGGTACCTCCGCGGAAAGCATTGACGCGGCGGAGGACAGGGAGCTTTTCGACGAGCTTCTGGAGCGCTGCGGGATTCCGCGTCCCGCTGGCGAGACCGTTTTCACGACCGAAGAGGCGGTGCAGATTGCCGAAAAGCTCGGGTATCCCGTGCTGCTGCGTCCCTCGTATGTCCTCGGCGGACAGAACATGATCATTGCGCACTGCGACAGCGACGTAGTGGAATACATGGACATTATCACGCAGACGAAGCTGGAAAATCCCGTTCTGATCGATAAATATTTAATGGGAACGGAGGTCGAGGTGGACGCGATCTGCGACGGAACGGATTTCGTGATCCCGGGGATTATGGAGCATATCGAGCGCGCGGGCGTTCATTCGGGCGACAGTATTTCGGTTTACCCCGCGCAGACGCTTTCCGAGCGCACCCGCCGGACGATCATTTCCTATACCGAACGTCTCGCGAAGGCGCTGAACGTCATCGGTCTGGTGAATATCCAGTATGTCGTTTATAACGGAGAGGTCTATGTGATCGAGGTCAATCCGCGTTCCTCCAGAACGGTTCCGTATATCTCGAAGGTGACGGGCGTTCAGATGGTGGACGTCGCGACGAAGATCATGCTCGGTCACAGCTTAAAGGAGCAGGGCTTTGAAAGCGGACTTTATCCCGAAGGGGATTACGTCGCGGTAAAGGTTCCCGTGTTCAGCTTTGAAAAGCTGCACGATGTGGATACGCAGCTCGGGCCCGAAATGAAATCGACGGGCGAATGTCTCGGGATCGCGCGAACCTTCCATGAGGCGATCTATAAGGGGCTGATCGCGGCGGGATTCCGAATGTTCGATAAGGGCGGCGTGCTGATCTCCGTGCGGAACGAGGACAAGCCGGAAATTATCGAGCTTGCGAGCCGTTTTGAAAAGCTCGGCTTTGAGATCTACGCGACGAGCGGAACCGCTTCCATGCTTAATCGAAACATGATCGCCACAAATTTCACCTACCGCGTGAACGAAGGGCAGGAGCCGAATATTATCACGCTTCTCGAAAGCGGAAAGATCAATTACGTGATCTCGACTTCCGAAACGGGAAGAAAGCCCGCGCGGGAAAGCGTAAAGCTTCGCCGGAAATCCGTCGAGCGCTCGATCGCCTGCCTTACGTCGGTCGATACCGCGAACGCGCTCGTTTCCTGTCTGGAGATGGACGAGTCGATCGACAGGGTGGAAATGGTGGATATTACGACGATATGATATAAGGATTGTTTGATATGAAATTGGGAAATATGAAGGTGAAGCGGCGGTACTCGCTGATCTGGCTTTTGGTGGATCTCTTTTCGGCGGCGGCGCTTCTGTATATCGGGCTGATCGTCTATACCTGCGCCGCGGATATTGAGGAGCTGAACAGGCTGAACCGCACCGATACGAGCCTGTCGTTTCTGAGGTGGGAGCCGCTGCTGCTGTGGATCGGCTTGGGCGCGGCGGTCTGGATCGTCTCTCTTCTGCTGATCTTCCTGCCCCGGAAAATGCCGAAGCGCCTTTATGTCAATGAGAAAAACGCCGTAAAGTTCTGCAACACGCTCGATACCGCGATCGCCTGCGTTCGGCTGATTACGCTGCTCGCGCTTTCGGAGGGCTGTTATCTGCACATGAGCGCGATTCTCCGGCGTTTTTCGCTCGATTTGGTGCAGCTTTTGTGCGACGCGGGAATCATTGCGCTTATTATCTGGTTTACCTGGATCCGGCTTCGCGGGATCAGCGAAAGCGCGCGGTCGGAGGAAGAGGAAAAAGAAAAACGTCAGATCACCATGGATTGACGGTTGTATTGTCCGGGAAACGGGAGCAGATTTCCGTTCCCGAAAAAAGAAGGGGAGAAAATCATGTCCTATCAGTGCGGTCCGGTTCGGCTGATCGAAAAAAAATCGCTTGCGGCGGAGATTTACTCGTTTGTTGTGCTTTGTCCCGAGATCGCCGCAATTGCGAAATGCGGACAATTTGTTCATATTCTTGTTCCGGGGTTTACGCTGCGCCGCCCGATCTCGATTTGCGAGATCAACCGTGAGGCGGGGACGCTTCGGCTCGTGTTCGAGGTTCGCGGTGGCGGAACAAAAAAGCTTTCCGAGGTGAATGTCGGTGAGGAGCTGGACATCATCGCGCCGCTCGGGAACGGGTTTTCGGCGGTGGAAACGGGCGGAAAGCGCGTTATTGCGGTCGGCGGCGGGATCGGCGTTCCTCCCATGCTGGAAACGGCGAAGGCGTATCCGAACGCCGCGGCGATTCTCGGATTCCGCGATTATCGGCGGGTGATCCTGACCGAGGATTTTGAAAAATACGGAATCGGAACGATCCTTTGCACGGACGACGGAAGCGTCGGATTTCATGGGACAGTCGCTTCTCCGCTGAAGGACGAGCTGGAGAAAAGAGACGCGGCGGCGGTATTTGCCTGCGGACCGCTTCCGATGCTGCGGGCGGTTCAGGCGCTCGCGAAGGAATACGGTGTGTTTTGCGAGCTTTCGCTGGAGGAACGCATGGGCTGCGGCGTCGGTGCGTGTGTGGGCTGTGTGTGCAGGGTCATGCGCGGCGGCGAGGAAAAGCTGCTGCGCGTTTGTAAGGACGGTCCGATTTTTAATGCGGAGGAGGCGATTCTGGAATGAAGGATTTATCGGTAAAGGTCGCGGGCGTCACTTTCCCGAATCCGGTGATCGCCGCTTCGGGGACGTACGGCTTCGGCGAGGACTATGCGCCGTTATATCCGCTGAACCGTCTCGGCGGGATTTCATGTAAAGGTACAACTATGAACGAAAAGCTCGGGAATCCGCCGCCTCGGATCGCGGAGACGAGAGGCGGAATGCTGAACGCGGTGGGGCTTCAGAATCCCGGCGTCGAGGTGTTTATCGAGCGTCATCTTCCGCGGCTGAAAAAAGAAGGAAACGTGATCATCGCGAACATCGCGGGCGCGGTTCTGGAGGATTACCGGAGTATTGCCGAACGGCTCGACGGCACGGACGTGGATATGCTGGAGCTGAACATCTCCTGTCCGAACGTAAAGCAGGGCGGCGCGACATGGGGAACGACCTGCGCGGGCGCCGCGGCGGTCACCAAAGCGGTAAGAGCGGCGACAAAGAAGCCGATCATGGTAAAGCTGACCCCGAACGTGACCGATATAACGGAGATCGCGCGGGCGGTCGAGGCGGAGGGCGCTGACTGTCTTTCGCTGATCAATACGCTGCTCGGAATGCGGATCGATATTAAAACGAAACGTCCGATTCTTTACAATAACGTCGGCGGATTTTCGGGATCCGCGATTTTTCCCGTGGCGGTACGAATGGTGTGGCAGGTCGCGAACGCGGTCAAAATCGACGTGGTCGGCATGGGCGGAATTACCTCCGCCGAGGACGCGGTGGAGATGATGATGGCGGGCGCGAAGGCGGTACAGGTCGGAACGGCGATCTTTACCGATCCTTACGCGCCGCTGAAGATCATTGACGGTCTGGAAAAATACATGGAGGAACAGGGGCTCTCGTCCCTCTCGGAAATTACGGGGGCGGTTCGTCCGTGGTAACGACGGTTTACCTGATTCGCCATTGTGAGGCGCTCGGGAACGCCATGGGGACGATTCAGGGAAGTACGGACTGCGACGTCAGCCCGAAGGGGGCGCTTCAGCTTGAAAAGCTGGCGGAGCGGTGCCGTTCGATCCCGTTTGACGCGGCGTATTCCTCGCCGCTGATCCGCGCGGTGAAAACCGCGAAGGCGGCGGTCGGCGATCGTCCGATCCCGATTCGGATCGAAGACGATCTGTGCGAGCTTCATTTCGGCTTAATGGACGGGAAACGGTATGATGAGCTCGGGACGCTTTTCCCCGGGGAGTATGAGCTCTTTCAAAAGGATTTCGGGCATTTTCGCGCTCCGCAGGGTGAGTCGGCTGCCGAGGTTTATGAGCGGATGTCGAAGACTTTCGAACGGATCGTCCGTGAAAACCGAGGAAAAGTTGTCGGAATTTTTTCGCATGGCGCGGCGCTTCGCGCATTGCTGGCGTATCTGCACGGTTTTCCTTATGAGAGAGCGGGCGAAGCCTGTCGAATGGGGAATACGGCGATCTCCTGCGTTCAGGTCGATGAAAACGGGAGAAAGACCGTTCTTTTCGAGAACGATTATGAACATATACAGCAGGACGAGAGAACGGCGGTATATCGCATGTGGTGGGGAGGCGAAAATACCGTATGAAAAATATTGCTTCATGGAGCAAAAACAATGTGGTGTGCCTTGCGTTGTCGGTTATTTTCATTATAATGTACGCTATAACCGGTATGAACGATTCCGTTTATTATGCGCTTAGTTCATGCAGTATCGGCCATTTAAACGGAGAAGTCTACCGATATTTTACCGCTTCCCTGCTTCATGGTTCGTTTTTTCATTTGCTTTGGAATGTTCTCGCAATCATTTGCGCCGGCTCCTTGGTAAACCCTTGGCTTGGCAAGCTGAAAACAGCGGCGGTTTTTTGTTTCGGCTGTATTGCGGGAGATATTGTTTTTTCTCTTTGCTTTGACTATATGTATGGCTGCGGGGCTTCCGGCGGTATATTTGCGCTTATAGCGGCAGCTCTTGTATGTTGGCTGAGATTTCCGGAAAAATTTAACTTTCATTGGTATAGAATCGACCTCATGTTTATTCTCATATTCTTTTTTGCCGCAAACGATAATGTTTCTTCTGTGATAACTCATTCGTTCGGCTTTATTTTCGGAACGCTCATAAGCGTTTTATTCGTGATCACACGTCTTATAAAATCTGAAGGATCGAAAATTTAGCGGGTGCTGTGAAACCGACAGACGCGTCGGATTTGGGCGGCGTTACTACCGCGGAGCAATTGCTGCCGGAGAATGGATGAAATTAAAACCCGGTCGTCAAATCGGAAGTTGGAGGAGATTTTTAGCGTGAAAATTGCCACATACAATATATGGAATTCCGAAAATGGAATGCCATATAGAACTAATTATATAATTGAAGAAATTCGAAAGATAAAAGCGGATGTAATATGCCTTCAAGAAGTTCATAATAGGCAAATGTCAGAGGACATTGCTGTTAAAGCAGGATATCAATATTGGTATTTTGACAGCTACCCTAATAATGAAGAAGGTTTATGTATATTAAGCAATATACCTTTTGATGAATGTGACTCATGGCTAAATGCTTTAAATGCAATTTACTGCTCTTTTATGCATAATGGTAAGAAATTTTCTATCATAAATATTCATCTGCCATGGGATAGTATCGCAGAGAGAGAACGACAGATAGTA
>CAZKKZ010000003.1:0-102207 GCA_964553625.1 uncultured Ruminiclostridium sp. | reverse complement strand
CGGATAGTTGGTATAATACATCAGATCGCCGCGCCATTCGGTAAGAGACCGCTTCCAAAGCGCGACCGATTCCACCTCGTAAGCGGGGGTAGGCTCTGCGCCGGAAGGGTTTTCGTTAATGGAGCTGACTCCGCTCCATGCCGTTCCTTTTCCGTAGGGATCATTTTCTTTTCTGGTGTAAAGAACCGTGCGGTCCACACCGGTTTCGTAAAACCGCTCTCCGATTTTGTCCCAAATGACTCTCATAAAATGTCCTCCTTAGTAAAATAACACAAAAGCATCGTGATTGAGGTTGTCCGCGACATAATGCCGGTTGAAACTGCACAGCGGGAGCTGTGATATCTTATCAACGATCGGGCTGTCGGGATTTTTATCAATCACGATGATTTCGTACGAATGTGTTTGCCGATAGACGGTATTATCCGCGTGGGTGTTTCCGATCTTGTGTCTGGAATACACGATCGCGGGGTATTTCATCTGAATCGACGCAGGGGGCTGATAATAAACGTTTCGGCTGCCCAAAATGTTTTCAAGAAGTGCTTGAAGTTCAATCCTGCCCGCCATTGTACAAGCCCCCTATCGTCAGAATCAGCCGCGGGTATTGAACCTCGACCGTTTCGATTTTCCATTTAGCACCCATAAATTGTACATACCGCATCGAATGAAAATTTTCATTGGCAAAAGGATCGGCGATAATGCTGATTTCGTTCGATACGGTAATGTTGTCATTGACACCACCTGACCCCTGCGTCTTTCGATAATTACGGATCAGATCACCAAAATAAGGGCGCTCCGTAATTTGCTCCGTCCATACACCGGGCGACGTCTCTTCCATGCATCCATAGCCGATCATTCCATAAAACTTTGCCATTTTGAATTACTCGCCGTCATCGCCGGAATTGTCGGATTCACCCGGGGAAGTGGGTACCGAAGGAACGTTCGCCATCGGTTCTTCCAAGGCGATTGCCGAATACGGTCTCGTCAGAGCGCCCGAAAGACGAGTCTCGATTAAATACTTCTGCTGGTTGAAATCAATGTCGAACTGGTTAAAGCGCGTGATCTGACCGCCCTTTACGGCGCCGAGACAATAATCCTTCGGGTTTACGAATAAACCGAGAAGTTTCTTGACCTCACCCTTCTCGGTTTTTCGGGTCTTGCCTTCAAACTTCTCAACGGTGTGAATATTGACAACATTGAGTGCTTTCGCAAGATCGGACGTGGAATCGTAGATCCTTCTGCCGTTCCGATCCCTTGCCAAAAGCATGACATTCAGAAGGTGAGGGGTACAGAAAAAGTTGAGACTTCCGCTGCCTTTATACTGCTCGCGGGAATATAAAGCCGCCGAAACGATTGCTTCCGCATAGATGTAGTTTTCGCCGAAATTTGTTCCCGTTCCGCTCCCCTGAAGCTCCGCCTTGGTGACGGCAATGTCGACATCTTTATGAATCGTGTAAAGGTCATCGTCGTTCCAGATTGAACGGATATGTTCCTCGGAGACCTTCGCCTCGTCGCCTTCGTCGCGTCCGTCGCCGATCAGAATATCACGGGCGAGTTCCTCCCGAAGCTTCTGATCCATAATGTTATACTGATACGCCACGACGTCGAAATCGGTAATGTCGAGAATATCATCACGGTGCATCGCGTCTTTAACGTACACCGTTTGCGGATCTGTCGTTCTCTTGAGCAGCTTGACGTTGCCCATATTCTTCTTTTGTTTTCCCTTTTTGTAACCCGATGCCCGCAAGTCATCGCCCCGAATATCGACCTGTTTGGTCCGGACACGGCTGATCGGGGATTTTTCGCAGCGATTGAAAAATGCGGAAATCCACCCCTGATCATCAGTAATAAGCTCGGGTGCGCCGGGGCGAAGATCCTCCGGGTCGGGGAATAACTGAGTGATGTCCTCAAAGCCGTGCTTGAGAGTATCGTTATTCTCGGTGTAGATCGCGATCGCGTCGTGTAAGCTTCCTACACTGCTGCTTTTCGCGAGATTGAGGATCTTCTCCTCGTCGGCGTGGCAAAGGTAATTTTCGGCGTTTCCGCTTTCCTTATCAAAAACGTTATGTTTCATAGGTTCTTTTCCTCCTTCTTCATTTGTCGGGTTTTCGTCGCTGATAGCCTGTCCGATCAAGGCATAAACGACCGTTTTTTGTTTTTCGTTGAGGGTATCCCAAACATCTTTGACCGTCTCGTCGCCCTCCGTCGTTTTTTTGTCGTCGCCTCCCGCCGTACTTTCCTTCGGCTCATCGGAATCATCAGCATGAAATAAGCTGATGGGCTCTCCTGTATAAATGATGACTTCGTCGTCGACCTCTTCTCCGTGGCGAATTACATTCTCGATGTAAGCGCCCGGATTGGCGCCTTTCAGCACAAGACTGACTTCGCAAATATCTCCGTGAAGCACATAATTGCCCTGCTGCTTTAATTTGTTGGCGCAGATCGACAGCGCGACAACATCACCGTGCTTCACTAATTTTTTGGCTGTTTCGCCCGCCGCAGTATCGTTAAACGACCCATACATGTAAACACCGTCGCCCCGATTTTTCAGGAGACAGTGTCCCAATACGTTATTCGGATCGTTATGTAAATGATTCCAGACCAACGAGACGGTTTGTCCGTCGTTGTGTTCAAATGCGTCCCTCATAATGGTTCTGCCGTCGGAGCATTTGATATTCGCTTTGGTTGCCCAACCACTGAAATCATACGTTTGATTCTCCATTTTGATTTTCTCCTTCCTTGGTTGAATTTTCATTAGTATCCGGTTGGCGGATATTGCTGTTTGAAAGTTTATCTGCTTTCGGATCATCCGAGGGCTTCATTCCGATCGCTTGTCTAATTTCATTAGACGATACGATCTCGTTTCTTGTAAACTTGTCTGCTATTTCAGCAATGTCGTTCACCGGAACCAACCGGAACGGATCACGGAAGCACTCAATAGACTGACCTTGCGAGCGCGCCGTCTCGGTTAGAAACTTTCGTTTCATCTCATCGACTAACGCAAATACGATAGGTTCGATCGTGCGATTGTGATAATTCAGCATGGCTTGCTCGTCCGCAGTGCCGTCCAATATACTTTGAGTGAGTCCTAACTGGCTATATAGCATACTCGTTAAATACTCAATCTGGTGCATCAGATTGCTCTCCACGGGACGATTTAGCTGAATAACACGCTCACTGCTGTCGATATACGCAATGCCGCGGTTTGAGCCGGTCAACTGCTTTTCAACGTCCGCTCTCCGTTCTTCCGCTTGCCGCTTTCTAAGATCTCCTTTAAGACTATAAGGAAGCTGAATAATTAAATCCAGCTTTCCTGAAGTGGATAACTCGTCCACGCCGTCCAAAAGCACAAGCTTTCGTATAAGCCGCTGTAAAGTCGAGTTCGGTTCGTTAATCACCGCGTAAAGCGGATTTTCAACGATACCGACCAACTTTTTCGGGATGAGGATCTCCTCCTTGTAACCGGTTTTCTCATTGTATACCCGTACCTTAACATGCTCGGGATACCAATCAAGAATTTTTCCGGTTCGCAACGATAATATATCGGTTTCCCCGGATTCGTAGGTTTCAGTATCGATCGGAACAATACCAACGCACCCCTCATCCAGCAATGACATGACCGCATCTTGAATAAACGCCCGACCGGTTTGATCGGCATTTGCTTCAATAGTCAGGCATGAATTAAGTCCGGAATCCACATCGGAGCTATATCGACCATTTTCGTCCAAACAGACGTGACGAATGCTGATTGCCGCTACATCCAAAGCAATTCGGTTATACACGGACGTAACAATAGACCGCTCGTTACCTCTGCTGAACCGGGGTCTATCCGGTCTAAAGAAAGAACTCGTTCCGACGCTTGGGTATCGAGAAGTGGGATCTCTGTTCCGAAACGCGTTCCACGCGTGTTTTAGCCTACTGCCAAAAGAGTTGTTCATAAGCTACTGTCCTTTCGTAAAATTCACGATATTTGCGTCATTCATTTTGATTTTGCGATCTTATTCAAACGCATCTCGATTGTGCTTATACGCTACAAAAGCGTCCACCAACGACGCCACGGGGTCAATTTTGGCTTCGCGGCGTTTTTTCAGCAGCTTACGATTTCCGTTCGTATCTTCCATAACGATGCAGTTTCCCATCGCAAAAGTCATTACTTCCTCATCGAATAACAGCATTCGTTCTTCGGAAAGCTTCTTTAGTTCGCCCAACGGAACGGACTCCGTTTTTGCCCCCTGAATTACTTTTTCCACGCCGAACGGTCCGTTTTCCGTGATCCAGCGTTCAACAAATTCCTTGGCGTTATATGGGTCATAACCGAACGCGCAAACATCATACCCGCAGGATATGATGTGTTTATCCAGATCGTCGTACACCTGCATCATGTCAAGCACCGCTCCCTCGAAAACCATAAGGCTTCCCTCCGCGATAAAAGCATCGTATTTGCTTCTCATTGCCGCAGGAAGCTTCATCAGCGTTAAGGACGAAATATAGTTTCGGGTCTTTATGCCGAACGTTCCGTTTGAAAGCGGAAATAAAAAAAGAAACGAGCAGAAGTCGTCTCCTTGTGACATATCGCCGCCCAGAGCACAGGGCATTTGCCAAAAGTCTCGTTTACGGTGGGGCAGGGTTTCCTCATATGTAAAATAATAGGTGTATCCCTCCATTGGCAGTCCGAAACGTTTTGCCAAAATATCATTTCGTGCGGAAGGGGTTTTTTCCGCTCTTTCAACGTCCAGTTGATAGGTTTCATACGATACGGTCTTACCGAGATTCGGATTCGCTTTAGGCCACATATCGGGGCGTCCGACCTCATCGACGGAATCGAGCTTGTACCAAAAAATCGACACATGCGGGTTGATGTACTCGCCGGTTAAAATGCTCATCAATTCCATTTTGACAGAATCTCCGATACCGTTTCTCACAGTACCTTCCGAGCTTGTTGCGAGGATCAGATAATCCTCGTTTTTAGACGCGCCTTGCTCCAACGCCCCGATGACATCTTCACGGGTATCTCCCGAAAGCCATTCATCAATCGTGTTGACACGACTGTTCAAACCCTGAAGCTTGTCGATGCTCATTGGTCTTATTTCAAGCAAGCTTCCCGTAAGAAAATTCTCTATGCCTTTTTTGGTAGAAGCAAGCTTTACACGACTTGCTTTGGAACCGGTGGTGTTTTGTAACGATCCTTCTGTCAAAAATTGAAATAAAGGTCCTCTGGCACGGGTAATCGCTGTACGAATCGGCGAAAGGGTCTCCTCAGCCTGTCTCATTGTGGGAGCGGTCGCAACCTGATGCGTCGTAGAAGTATCCACATTCAGGAAATAGTTGTGGATCCCCGAATCATATACCGACTTCGCCGCCCCTCGGGCAACGATCAAATATTGCTTATTGATCAGCCTCTTTTTGATCGTTTTGACAACGTATCGTCCGCCATGCCCATTTGCATACGGTTGATATACACTGCGTTCGATGAAATAATACCAGCCGAATATCTGCTCCCCCCATAACTTAAAGGTATCGAGCATGTGGAAGTCCGAGCCGTCTGTTAAGGTCATCTCCGCTTCACAGAATCGGATCCAACCTTCAACCGCTTGATCGTCATAATAAATACTCGGATTGGCAATAAGGTCGTCGATCCGATTCATCTCCATAGAAATCTCTTTGCAGATCGGAATATCGCCCCGTATCACGGCATCTCGAAACGCGCCGTAATACTTGGGAACAGCGGTGTTCGATAAAGCCATGCGAACGCCTCTTTTCGTAAAATATGCTTGTGTTGACTTTTATACTCGTTTGTGTTATGATAGGGTAAAAGGAGTGATCGCCATGAGTGCGACAAAGCAAACTGCATTGACCCCAGAAAAAATCATGAGCGTCTTAGACACTTGCTACGACAAATCGCTCACCGGCATTCCAACATTAAAAACCTGCTTTGAGATTGCCAATGAATATCTTTCAAAATATGCCGATTCAGATAAACCGGCAGAAAAGGCCGCGAAAGAATTCATAAGATGGCAGGTGGCGAAATGTACGACGACCGGATTTATCACCGGACTAGGAGGGATCGTAACGATTCCTGTAACATTACCTGCCGATTTAGTAACTGTTTGGTATGTTCAGCTACGAATGATTGCCACGCTTGCCATCATCGGAGGTTTTGATCCTGCCGAGGACACGGTTAGATCGTTATCTTACATATGCATGACCGGCACGTCGGTATCGAAATTCTGCAAACAGGCTGGAATCCAAATCGTCGAGAAGACAACTATGGCTGCTATTAAACGGATACCCGGTAAGGCATTGACAGCCATTAACCAAAAAGTAGGTTTTCGTCTCGTTACGAAATTGGGATCGAAAGGGGTAATCAATTTAGGAAAACTCGTTCCGGTGGTCGGCGGCGTGGTCGGCGGCGGATTGGATTTTGCGGAAACCAAAATAATTGCGACAAAAGCATACGATGCGTTTATAAAAAAGCAGAACTAATCCGCTCTTTAAGGCAGGATAAAGATCGTTTTCATATTGTTAATGACCTCTTAACTGTTTTATAGCCAGAGCAATCCCCAATGCAGAACTACCAACGGTAAGCAGATCGCCCGCTACGCTTAACGTAGTATTTACTACTTTCTGACCCTTAGTGACAGTTGAGACATCTTTCGCAAAAAGATTGCTGTATTGCCGCTCCAAAAGCTCGCGGTTGATTCTATCCCGCATTTCTTTGTCGGTCATATTACTGAGATCGAGTTTTTCCTTTCGAATCCCCGTTTTAATGCTTTCGTCGCTCATTTGCTTAACAGTTCCGACCACTTTTGACGATGCGTCGACTAAGTCCTTTGCGGCTTTTGTTTTCGAGTTATCAGAAAGCGCCTTTCGATAAGCTTTGTCTAGCCCTGCGCTTTTAACAAGTTGTTGTTTCGTCTCGTCGCTTACCGGATCAGAGTCACCGGAACGATATCGTCTCTTTCCGGTGGAAGTCAGACTTCCGTCCTCATTTTGAAATCTTCGTACGCCCCATTTTTGCCCCAATATACCGTGATGATAAAGGTGATTAGGCACTATGTCGCCCTCCTTTTGCAAAAAGAAAATAGAGAGCGCAATTTATGCTCTCTCTTCATAAAAGGGTATGTTTTTCTCGCGTAAAACGAAAACAAAAAAAAGAAGAGACCGCTTAAAGCAGTCTCTCAATTTCGGATCTTGAATACTGTTTGTAATCACCTTGAAATAACTCGTCACCCATCCAAGTTTCTCTGACGGCGCCGTCTTCCTTATCCACTGCATCCGAACAAAGAGTTCCGTTCATATCGTTTGGTGTCATTCCTTTTGGTATCATCATAAACTCGAATGACTCCTTAAATTCGTTTACACAATGGATATACCGATTCGGACGAGCCGCCAATATTTTTTTACACGCGTCTTTTAAAGTAATCATACGTATTCGTCTCCTTTCCATAACAGACGTTGCTTATTTTACGAATTTATGAAACAAACCCTGATCAAGATCTGTTTCAGGGTTGATGCCTTTCATAATATTCCCGAACTTCGCGAGAGAAACCTCGTGACCGCTGTCCAGATACACGCTCAAATGTTTCCGAAGGATTTCTCCGTTCTGTCCGGCCTGACTGTCCAAAAATTCGGCATGGCCGTTTTTAAGAACCCAGTTTAAAGTATGCCCAAGGTTATCGCTTGGCGAAAGCCCCCACCGTTTCCTATACGCTTCGTTCCATGAAAACCCGATTGCGCCAACGTCGCCTTCGGCATATCGTTTGGCGATCTGCTTGGTGATTCGTTCTACCGTCGGATTAGCGATCCGAACGACTTCGCGATCATTATCGGGGTTCAGCTTGAACACCTTGCATATTTCATCGAAAGATATTCCTTTTCTGTCTGCCCGATCGCCTCTGGCTGTAACATCCAAACCGCACAAACGGGCAACAGTTGCGGCAACACAGTTAAAACAATTGTTGTGGCTTTTCGTAGGGTTAGCGTTCTTGAGAACGTCTTCGATCGTTTCTTTTTTCGGCAGCTTTTTAAATACACCGGACTCCGAAGTTTTAAAATCCGCTACGGGCTTATCGCCGATCTTTCCGAGAATGCTGCCAACGAGGTTTTCTCCCGATGTTTCTCGGTTCTTTAAACCTAAAACAGATTTACCTTTCTCGATGAAGTCATCAAGCTTGCCTGATTTATAGAGCTTATACGCTCCATATGTAGCCAAAGCGGTAGTGACAGCCGCTGCGCCGATTTTGATAGCCCGCCTTTGCTGTTCGGTCAGACGGGATTTTTCCGACCCGTCGTTTTTATTATACTTCTTTTCAGAGCCTTTGTCAAGAGATTTTCTCCATCCCGCTCGCTTTTCGGTGGCAGAATGATTGCCGACGTCAAGAGGGTATGGCGGTCCGTTTCTTTTACCCCACCGCTGTCCCAATATTCCATGGTGATAAAGCGCACGCTTCACTATTCCGCCTCCTTGTTCTTAGTATCGCATAAGGTGTCAGACGCGACTAATATTCGCCAATCCAGTTCTTTAATGGTTCTTTCGATTGCCTCAAGCACAGCACTGCTGAGCGGAGGATCAAACAACAGCCGAACCTTGTGATGTACATAGGACTTCACAAGATTTAATCGATCGTCATTTTTGAGAAAATCCGACCACTGCGCCTTGTCGTCCTCAATCGAAAACCCTTCCGTCGGTCCGACCCCCAATTGACAAAGAATCGCCAGAACCGAGTTAATGTGCATAATAATATCCGCATCGAAATGCGTATAATCCTCGGTGAGACCGAGAAGTTTTTTGGTCGATGTCAATATACTCTCAGAACGTCCCATGTTCCGCCTCCTTCTAATGCTTCCACGGACAAGTGTCGTTGGGTGTTCGTGGAATATAATCTTTTAAAAGCAACTCCTGATTATGAACGCAAAAGAAAGATTAAGCGGATACGGCGGCAACAGATCGTTTAACTTTCTTATAAATGTTTCTGAAGTCAAATTGGATAATCTCGTCAATCGCCCGCTCGACTTCCCGGTTATTTTCTTCATCTGAAAGCATATCCGAGGTTCGCGCAATGCGAGCCAGATAAGCACACGAACGATACCCTTTTTCTTCATCGAACAGAAACCATAAGACGAACTGATCAAACGGGTCGTATGGATTGTCAAAGGTTGTAATTCTGTATTCATCAGTCATAGCTTATTCACTCCTTTCCATTAAGGTATTTGTGTACGGTCGATGTTGATATGCCAAGCGCATCTGCGATCTCGGTAGTTGTATAGCCTGAGGCACTCATCGCCGAAATTTTGTTAATCTTACCGGTGCTGAGAGTTGTCGTTGCTCTGGGAGTCGCGCGTTTACGCAAATCGTCGAGATCCGTATTGTTGATTATTTGAAACAACTTGTTCTCGCTGATTGCGCCGGCTTGAATCGCTTCCCATTCGCGATCTGTAATTTTAATGCTTTTTCGCTCCGCGCCAACTTTAGTACGAGCCGCTGTAAGCGCCTGCTGACTTGCTTTTTTGATCTCGCTTTTCGTCATGTCGGGATTTGCTTTTTTCTTAGCATCAACGGTTGACTTGGCGATTACTTGCGCTTGTCGCTCTTTTGGTGCGTTTTTTAGCGAAACGTTCAGTTTTGCGGACAAAGAGTCGTACTCTTTCTGATAGACTGCTTTTGCCGAAGAGCTGTACTCGATCTTCCCGGTGGAAACCATCTCTTTGCGAGCCTGATTTCCCAACGACTTCATCTTATTGGCGTACTCGGCATAAGCCTCCTCTTGGGGAGTGCCCGATGATAAAGTCCGAGCATCTCTGGTCTCTGCCATTTTGGTACTTTTCTGAGTGCGTTCCTGTATCTTTCCTTTTTTGTCAACATACGTCTCGTGCGATTCTTTATAAGACTGCTCGCCGGTCTCTTTATCGATAATTGGGCTTCCTCTACGCTTCAGTACCTGCGTTTCAGATTTTGCCCGGGATATCAATGTCGCGGCGCCCTCGTGGTACTTTCCATCGGAATCGACCGTCCCCTGATACTTCTTTTTGAGCGCTCTGATGCCGTTATCCACTTCACTTTGCTTATAATCAAGTCCGTGCTTCTCCGCATCAATCACCACCATGCTATGCTTCACAGCTCTGGCGATCTCCTCGCTCGAAGCCCCCTTTAACGTCATATCGGTGATAAG
Source organism: uncultured Ruminiclostridium sp. (assembly GCA_964553625.1). Lineage (GTDB taxonomy): Bacteria > Bacillota > Clostridia > Oscillospirales > Ruminococcaceae > Ruminiclostridium_E. The sequence continues at coordinate 92,041 of CAZKKZ010000003.1, read as the reverse complement.
ATTCGACACCTTTCCCATCTCCGTCTGGGTGTTTTTCATGGGTTTAAAGGTGCCTTTTTCTTTTCCTCCATATTCCAACTTAGGGTCAAAGCCTTCTAGCGCCTTCAGCGGAGGCGTGGATGTGATTTTTACTTTGTTCCCGCACGGAATGATCATCACGGTATCACCATCAAAGTCCGCCCCGGAAAGGCGGTCGGCAACTTTCTTGTTAATACCGACGGCGTCCTGCGGCGTAGTTCCCAACATTTTCTTAGCGTCCGATTGTTTATTATTGACCGTCAAGATCGGAATCTCAAAAGTACCCCCATGCGGGTAACGAATCAATGCCACCCGTTCTCCGTCACGATAGTTGGGTGCGTATATCTCGTCGTCCTTCATAGACGGAACGGGAACAATGACCTGATACCGCTGGCGGGGTAACGCGGCGGCTTTTAAATGTACAGCGGCAGCGTCGCAATCGTCAGCGAAAGAACGAAGCAATGCCTTCTTCACGGTGGGATTTGTCAAGGAACATATTTCGTCGAACTCCGACTGCTTGTCCGATGCGGCAAGATTAAGCTGTTTCTTAATCAGGGATAAATTTTGTTTAGACAGGAACTGAGAGGGAAGATTGCGCGACCATTCATCCCAATCTCCTTCCTCAGCTCGCTTATTGATCAAAGAAAGCTGTTTCTTTCCGTCCGCGTCATAGTAATAGCTTTGACCGCCTTTGCTTCCGGGATTATCTGGATCGGTAATGCCCTCTTTAATAAGAGAGCCGAACGGATTATCCGGATCATCTCCAATCGGCTTTAATACCGTGTTATTTTTAGACCCGGTAACAGGGGTTCCTTTTGCTTTATTGGTGTTGAATATCACGTCGACGCCGTCGGGCATATCGTCGTTATATACAGCCATACCCTTAATATAATGAGTGTTGTCAACAAGAATACGAACCTGTGCGTATCTTGATTCACCCAATGATAAATCATCGACACCTCGCCGCAGTTCGACCAGACCATCCTTGTCAATTCCGCCCTCTTCCGCATATCGGACTTTTAATCGCGAGGAATCCATGCTCTTCGGATACACAAATTTTGGATCAAAGGTATCTCCGCCGTCGTGAGAAACATAGTCGTTAATATAATGAATGTTCTCGTAATCGTACATTTCACGGTGTTCGGTTCCGGGCGGACAAACCACTTTTAATACGGTTTGTTTTCCCGGATTCGTTGCCTGCGGAACACCGCCGCCGTAAACGACGTATCCCTCCATTTCCAACATACACAAAGCCTCTTTCAGCTTTTCCTGCGAAACGCCAAGTGTGCGCTCTACTCCACGTCCGACATCGATAATCCCTTTTTCGTCGATTTGCTTTTTTAAAAAGTCGGCGGTCGCGCGGGCTTGATTCATTCGAGCCTCGGAATTTTCATTTAACAGCGAACGCACGGACGATTCATGGGCATACCCCATCTTCCTTGCAATTTCGGTAGGACTGTATCCCTCATCACGAAGAGCTTTTGCAGTTGCGACCGCGGCAGCTCTTCGTTCGTCTTTTGCCATTGATTTTTGAGCCCGAAATGCGGTCGTGGATAAACCCATAGCGCGTGCAATTTCCGTCTCACTAAGTCCCTGCGCTTTCAGATCGCTGATACGACTTAAAAAATCGCCACTATGCTGATTGGGATTGTCTCCGCTTCCGAGCGGGTAACGCCCGGAGCCCCGACCCGGCGCACCGTCCATTTTACTTACGCCATAATGCGTCAAAATGCTTTCGTACGGATTAGACATGGCTTAAATCTCCTGTTCCTTAAATTTTTCGATTAACCTATCAAACGACACAATCTTATCCATAATTGGAAGAATATCATCTGCATTCGGAGAGAATACGATAATTTCGTCGTTTTGATAAAGCCGCAGTTCTGCGGAAACATCGCCGGGTTTATACTTATATTCCAAATAAAAAAGAGCAGCGTAAATCATAAGCTGCTCCATATGAGCGGGTATTGCTCCGGTTTTTAAGTCATGAATCCGAAGAAACCCATTTCGGAACGAGATTGTGTCTGCCGTTCCGAAACAATTATCGGAATAATATAAAATTTGTTCGGGGGTCATCTTATATCCGATCGCGTCATTGACATACATATTCAATGTTTTTTGCGATTTCGGGAGCTTTTGTTCCAGTCGAATACACTGCGCGGCGAAATCGTGAAGTACCGTGCCACGCTGTACCGCCTGATATTTAGCGTATGCTTCGGCGACTTTTGTTTCGTCGTAGTTTACCCAATGGTATTTACTTGCCCCAAGAAAGGCGTGCTGCCCCTCAAGCCTTGAATGATTGTTGAAGTTCACGTAATACCTCCTCTTTATTTTCGGGACGGATAAAGCGAGAAAACGACATCTCGTTCATCTTGTCGACCCAATATTCCTGATTTGGTTGACGTTGTGCCGTCGTATGTCTCTTGCATTCCAGCGACGCCCATTTATCACGATATAAAATCAAAAGATCGGGAATTCCCTGAATCTGATCCATCTTAAAGACGATACACCCCGGAAACATTTTCGTGAGAGTATTGGTCAGTCTGTCTTGAAAACCACTTTCGAGTTTCTTGTTTCGCGGCATAGGAAGGCTCCTTTCTTGCAAAAAAAATAGAGGGCGCAATATACGCTCTCTTCATAAAAGAAGATGTTTTTCTCGCGTGGCAAAACAGGAACCATTTGTATTGCTGCTTTTCTTGATTTATCATACAAATTATTATTCCTGCCCACTTACCCACTTTTATTTCTAATTTATATATAATATTTTATTTTTATAAAAATCGCGTATATTTAAAAATAAAACCGGGCATTTGACCAAATAGTCATCAAGAGGCTTGGTTAAGCCAATTATTAACGGTCAAATTCGTTTTAAAAGTGGGCTTTTGTCCGTTTTTTTCGGGCGTGCTTCCCAATTAACACGAAAATACTGGGTGTTCGCATTAACGTGACCCAAATCCGAACCGGTCAGGTCAAAGTAAAAGTGGGCAAAAAAAATAAGAACCCTTTCAATAGTTCTTATTTTTCCTTATTATGTACATCTATAACTTTATGCTTGTGTCGCAATAAGAACATTTTACAACCTGACCGGAAAGACCTGAAATCGGTGCGCCGCAGTTTCCGCATTTTGTCGTCACGGGCTCCGGCTGATTCATTTTTATTCCAAACGATTTCATAAAGACCGAAGCGGTTTCTTTTAAAGTATTTGCGATAAAGTCAACCCCCGGAATGGCGCTTACGGACACAAGATCGTCCGCGCTCCCTGTCACAAGTTTATGAATGTTATTGAAAAGCTCTCTGGCTTTTTTCCTCTCCATCAGTCGGAATCTTAATTGAAAGTTTTTAAAAAATACAGAAAGCAGGGGATCTTCTCCGATTTTTTCGTCAAGCTTCACTTGCGCTTCATTATTAAAAATCTTAACTTCCGTAAGCGGATATTTTTGAATACTTTTCGTCTTACCAAACACGCCTTTGGTCAGCCAAATCAAGTTTTGGCTTGTCAGAACAAGCGTGCCGGAGGCGTTTATCAGCTTGCCTTCCTCCAATGTAGTATTTTCGCATTCGACCACAACAGCCTCATCGGGTTCCAGATGATAATTATCCATTTTTTGATATTCTCCTTTTCCGTAAGGATTCCATGAGCGGGCAAAAACAAGAGCCGTTGTTCAGCTCTTGTCAATATTTCATTAAGCGTCTTTTTTATCCAAAGGCGCCGGGCCCAAGCTTTTCGCTCGCTGCGGGAGGTATGCCTTACACCAGTTCATGCACTCGGGATAAGCGCCGAACCCGCAGATATTGCACATCAAGTGCTCCCGACCGAGATCTTTTATTTCTTCCTCATAATCTTCCGCAATAACGTCCCACGTCCCGTCTTCCTGCTTTACCGGTTTAATTGCCTTGCCTGTGATTTTCACGAGAATCGCCTCCTTGAACATTATTATAACACGAATAAAACAAAAAGTAAAGGGCTTTTTGAAGCCCTTTACCCTGTTTGGAACAGGAACGGTTTACGACACTAAAATCCTATACCGTTCCATAAGCATTTTCAGCGTCTGCTCATCCGCGTTCGCATAGATGTGAAATTCAATTCGACTTTTCCCGTTTAACACGGTTTGTACGTTTCCTTGAATTCCTTCGGCGAAAAGCATTCGTAAACAAACGCCAAGCTGCTTATTGTTCACAGCCAGAAAATAGTTCATTGTCGCATCCCTCCTTTCCGTAACACGCGATGTAAATTTCGCGTGTTATTTTTCAACGAACGTCCCGTCGACTCGCTCAAAACCATGTGTTCCGATCATCGATGTACTCGTCCGCAAATATCTTTCGCGTATCGCCGCCCATCTCCTCGATAACCTCGGGAAGATTTTCGTTTATCGCATCCACATACAATTCTTGACCATATACAAGCCAAATTACTGCGCTGCTGAGCAAAGCGCCGGTTCTGCACGTCCAAAGGATGATCTTCGCACCGGCTTTTTGTTGCTCTTTCAGATACCGGATCAATCCGTTATTCGGAGCGCCGATATTAGGATAACAGTCTTCGCATAAGGTGCCGTCAAAATCTACGGCGATGATTTTACGTCGTACGGTTTGTTTTGTGCTGATACTGTTACGGGCGAGTGCATAAACCTCGTCGACGGTATATTTCCATGTGATTTTCCCTAAATGTTTTGCAAACGCCAGTTCATATGTAGTTCCTTCTCCGAATGTCCCGTCGGGTTTCGGTACGGCAACAATCATATCCGCCTCGGATATGCGTTCAAAAGCCTCTTTGATCAGATATTCAAGAGACTTATCAGGCTGCTTTTTTACATATTTAACATCTGCCCCGAGTGTCGAATATAAATCCGCTACCGATTTAATGCTGTCCTCCACAGACAGCGAACCAATTACAAATATTTTCATTTCGTATATTCCTTTCAGTATTTTTGTGATGATAAGCCTGTTTTCTTATTCACATACCGATATTCATTAAAATCTTTCTTATCCTTCAGCGCCCGACCGATCGCCAAGTCAATCGCGCTTCGCGATTTCAGATGATAATAATACAAATCGGTATAGGGCGTATTCAGACGGTCGATCCGTCCCGACGCCTGCGCCATGACTTTGTAGCTGTAATTCTGAGAGTAAAATATCACGGTATCGGTTTTAACACAGTTCCAACCCTCGCAGCCCGCAATGTACTGAACCAGATATACCCACTTCTCGTTGTCGGGGATCGGCTGATGTTTATGCCCGTTCCATTCCGCAATCTCGACGTCCTCGCCATAATCGAGATTTCTCAAAATACCCAGCTCGTAGTCGAAATTGTAAAAGATGATCGTCCGCGGGTGTTTTTTCGTAAGATTCAGTACCGCCGTGCTTCGGGAACCGTCGCTGTTGACAAGCTTTCGCTCCGCGTAACACAGTTCGCTCGCGCTTCCGATCGGGCAATTATCCCACGGATTCCAACGAAGCCGCCTGAGATCCTTGTATTTGGAACTGTTATACCCGACAAACACGTCCTCGTGGTGTGCGGTTGTTTTCCTTTGAAAATCCATATCGACAAGAATACGGTTTCGCAGCCGGATCAGTCGTCCGGTATTGACATAACGGTCAATCTTCGGAAACTTCACTCTCGGGCTGTATATGACGTGTTCGCGAATGAATTCCGTTCGATTCTTATAAAAGCCGTTAGCGATAAAGACGGGAATATAATCCTCCCATTTATCGCCCGGCGTCGCGGACAGCAAGATCCACTCGTTCTTTTTTGCGATTTTCAGAAACGTCTTTGCCCACACGCCCGAACCTACAACACGCTGTTCATCAAAGATAAAGAACGCATTTTCAATGTCGGCATACTTTTCAATGTTGTTCCACGAATCGATGACCACATGATTGGAATATAAATTCACATCATCGTGTACGGAAAGCAGGAAGGGCGAAAGCTCGCCCTCCCACTCTTTCGTATCCCGTTTTCTTGCGGTCGTGATGATGTATAGATCTTGTGGAGGATCGCCCATCGGAACATAATTGTCGCCGGCCGCGTACTCCAAAAGTTCACCGCCGTTTTTGAAAAAATAGTAGGCGATCGCCGTACGTGATTTTCCCGACCCGACCCCGCCGCAAAGGATACAGCCGTTTTGCATTCGACCGATCGCGTCAAGCTGGTACGCCTTTAATTGAATCGCCATCTCTTAATCCTTTCGCTTAATAATCGCTCGGGAGCAAGACGGTCGTGGCGCTTCTGTCCCGTTCCGTAATGATCCAGATCTTCGCTTTGCTTTTGGGATAAATATAAACGGCAAGAATTCTCTCGCCGTTTATCAAAGCCTTATCGTTGGTTTTGCGGTCTTCCGCGCAGGTGTCGCCCCAGTCGGCGTTCGCATATCGTCCTAAGCACGTTTTAATAAATCTACCGAATGCCGAGCTGAGTTTTATTGCGTTATCAATAGTCACCGTAACTACCGTGGTTCCTAGTTCAAATTTTTTATTCATATCAATCGGAAGAATGTCTCTCGGTGCAGGTGTGATTTTCATAATATTATCCCTTTCCGCCGCGTTATACAGCATCGTATACATGATTAAACAAGTAAAGCCGGTTTTGAAATCCCGCCACGCGTCAATTTTCAGCGAACCGATCAACTCTCTGCGTCACACAGATCGCCTGCAAATACGCGGTTCGACCCGATTCACCATTCACATTCCAGTTGTAAGGACGCAGATCCATATCGACGCTCAGAATGTCCACGTGGTCGAGAAGCCCGATCTCCGTCTCGTCGAGTCGATTCCGCACACCGCTTGACTGTAAGTAAACATTCGGTCCGCGGTCGTTGAATTTGACTTTTACCTTGAGCAGACGAAGTGGTTCGTCGCCTTCTTCGCGCGGCGGCTTGCTGGTAACGTTCCAACCTTCCTCGATCAAAGCCCGCGCCGTTTCCTCGTCGGGAATCACGACCGCGAAATTACGATCACCCTCCCGATTGTATTTTCCGCCTGTGCCGGAAAAGTTGCGAAAGATGATTTTCGCGTCGTCAATCTGAAGAATATCTCTTGGTGCAAATGTGATTTTCATAGTATTATTCCTTTCCGCCGCGTAACGCGGCATAAAATGTGATAAACAAACAACGTTTCCTTCCCGACATGTCCCATACCGCTTCGAAGCTTAAAAACGTGTCCGACAAAACTTCGATTTTATAGTTTTTCCGACAAGTATCCGAAACTCGCGAAAATTATGCGCCTCGCCGTAATTTCCGACGCCAATCGTTGCCCGCATGCCGCTTGCCCAGCACAGAAAAATAAGGGGTGTGATTACTGCTCGCACACATAACTCGACGACCCCGATCAGCACGTCCATAGAACCTTTTAAAATTTTCATATTTTTTTCCTTTCCTGAAATATAATTTGAACCTTAATTCATTTTTAAAACGGATAAATGTCATAACCGAGATTACAGTCCATGTCAAACTCGGTAAAGCATACATAAGGACAGCCGTCGCAGATCCGTCCGCACGGCGGTATCCAAAGCCGCTTTTCGGGAGCGGGCAGAGGGTCGTCGGAAGCAAAACGCTCGAAATCTCCATATTTGGAGATCGCCTCGACCGCGTCATCTACCAAACGATCATAATACAAGCGGTCGATATCATTCTGCTTTTCGAGCTGATGAACCATCTCGGATTCCATCCAGCGGTAGCCCTTTGATCCACCAACCGCATAATATTTTCCGTCCTTTTCCCGAAGCAGTATTCCGCCTCCGCAGCCTTCCTTGACCGGACAGAATCGACCGACCTTTCCGATGAAACGGTAATTGTGACCTTCGGAGATTTTCTTATCTAATTCGTCGTCCGTCAAATCCTTATACATAGTAAGGAGTTTATCCGCCTTCTTTACTACCTCGAATCCCGCATGCGTCCAATCCGGATATTTTATCCTACAATTTTTTAGCTCCTCGAGCTCTGCCACGTCGGGCAAGCCCTCGTTCATATCCAGATATAACGCGCTGCTCACGGACGTTGTTTCGCACATATCCTCGAACTCGATCTTTTCCTTGCTGAACAGCTTTTTAAACACGTACGGAACCTGAAACTGGGTTCCGGTGGCTGTCCATTTTCCCGAACCCTTCTGATTTTTCTGCGGTATGTACCCGTAAAGCTTTTCGCATTCCTCTGCTGTGGCGTATTTCGCGATATAAACCGCGTTGTTGACCAGACACATTCGTTCGTAGGTGGATTCGTGCTCGAATTCATAGCCATACCTTTTTCCGAAAGTCATGACGAAGTCGATGATTTCGGGCGTGGCACCGGGAATTTTAATGGAATCCGTTTTAATGTGCGCCACGGTAAAACCGCGTTCCTTAACCGCGTGTTCAAGATCGATCATAAACAGCGCACCGCGTTTTGCCACGATAATATGCGCTTCCAAACCGTCGTCCAGTGTGACCTTCTTATGATCAAAGTCGATCCACAGGATTTCGCTGTCGCAGCAAGACCACCCTACGCTGTCTCCACCGTCAATTTGGTCTATTCCGAGGAAGTCATAAAAATTATTGACGGTAACTCCGCCGGCTATGGCATAGTTTCTGTTCAGATGATATTCCGCTTGCAAAACTCGGCTCATCGTCGAAGTAAAATATCGGGAGGAATATGCGTCGTAAAACAGCATTTCCTTCTCTTCCTCTCCGAAATCAAGACAGGAATTCGCGATAAACGACCCCGCATAAATGGGTTTCGCGTGACTCTTTTCCGCCGCAATAGAAGCGATGATTTTCTCATGTGTCTCCTTGCCGTACAGCTCTTTCACTTTACTTTTGTACTCAAAGTAGGCGTTTGATACAAGTGCGTATGCGCTCGCAATCGACGCCTGCTGGCGCTTATTCAACACATTAGCGCCAATGACGCACGATGCCGTAGATAATCCGATAACGGCAGTTGGAATATAAAGTTTCCATACTGTTTTTACGGTTTCGATTCGAGTCAGATCGTTGTTTTTTTCAGTTTTTGCCGATTCGATCAGTGTCATCGCCTTGGGCGTGGATTTTACCGCCATAATCGTTGTGGCTGCTAAACCGATAACACCAACGACGGAAAGCACGGTCGGTAACGCTGATTTTAACCGACTTGTGAATCCGCTTATGTTCTTGATCATTTTTAATCTCCTTTCGAGTTTTTATGATGCACATATAAGAATATCATGAATGTCTCTAGCGACATCTGCGGCAATAAAAAACATGACGCGAGTCCGAGGATACGTATGCATATAATCCGTTGCCCTTTTTATGAAACGGCTAACCGATTCAATCGGATCAGCATCGGGATTGCATAAAATATATGCTTCCAGTTCGTCTAACGCCCAATGTACAAAACTGGCATGTTCGAATCGGTTCCGAACACCGGGAATAAGCGGTCCCTTTGGTACGTGCCAATCCAACCGATAGTCGGCAATAATAAGCCGGATTTGATTATCACACATAGACTCTCCTTTCGGCGTCATTATGAAATCTGCGAAAGAAAGAGCCCTTGTCAGGACTCTTCCTCCGTTTCGTTTTCCTTATCATTGTTGTTTGATGACGCTGTGATTAAAGCACCCAAACAAATTTCTCTCGCTTTTGAGTAACCGACGCCGAAAGCAATCAGCGCGGTTGCCGCAATCGCTCCGAAAAATTCGAGCTTATTAAACATTTTTGTCACCCCCCTTCGTAATAGTCCTTGTTTGTTTCGCGGAAAAAGAAAGAGTCCTATTAGGACTCCTTCTTCAATTTCTCATGAACGAATCGCTTTACATTTCTTACCTTCTCCGCCGCGAATTCCTTCGCGCCCGGGATCGCCAGTATGGTCGCCGCCAAAGTAATTCCCGGCACAACAATCTGCGTGATCCATAAGCGCGTTTCTCTTCTTGCTTCGATTTGCTTGTAAGTCATAAGATTCACCCCTTTCCATAACAGCCGTTGTTCGTTTCGCGGAAAGACTCCGCCGCCTCGTCCAAACGTCCTAAGTATTCAATCTTCACGATATTTCCGCCGCTCCCGTTTAATCCTCCGAAGAACGGCAGCGCCGAAAGTGTTCCCGTCTGCGTAACCGATGGAGGAAGCCAATCCGCGTCTACAATAAACTCGACTACGTTTGTACATGGTTCTCCGTCATAATTCAGATCCGGATGTCCGAAAAAGCTGAAATCGCCAGTTCCGAGCGGATTTTTAAAATCGGCATATACGATACGGAACATGCTCCCGTTTTCAAGCGTCACTCGAAACCGATCGCCGAGGGTCTGCCCGTACGCCGAGCCGAGCGCAGCGCAAAAGTAGCGCTCGTCTTCATAAGTAAAATAACGAATGCCCGTATCTGCGTCGGTACAGCAGTGTCTCTGAAGCTCGTACTGCTCCGAGGATTCATCCGTCAAAGTGCGATAGTCCATATAGCGATAAGTATTGGTGCTTCCCGAAGGAAGCCGCTCCTTGAACGGATTGAAAATGTCGCATAAAAATACTGTGTTACTCAACAGAAGTGAAAGCGCGACCATCGTAAAATTTTTAATAAATATCAGTCCTTTCTTTGTTCGTCAAACATCTTTTCGATCAAAAACCGTTTCCCACCGTTCTTTTTTCAGTGGCTTCATTTTCAGCGACCACATGATCTGACGGACTGTAACGGTCGGATAGAAACCGTCCTTACACATGCCCGCCCGTTCGTCAAAATACGCCCGAAACCGCTCGTGCAAATATAAATCGTCGGTCAGCCATGGATCCGCCTCGCCCCAATAAGTATGCTTTGTGTTCGGATCATACCGCTGCTGGATCACAGCCAGCCCCTTTTCTCCGATCCGGAACAGCGTACAACGGCTGTACACGGGGTGGTCGCAGCAATAAACGGAGCCGTACATCGAAAAATAAATTGCCGGTTTTTGATAATGATACCGCATAAGCGCCTCCGCAGGAATATAAAAAGAAGAGTCCCCGTCGGAACTCTCCTTTTCTGCTATTTCGATTTAATCGTCGCTAAGCTCGCCGCATTCTTCTTCGTAATACTCGCCGGTGTCTTCTTCGTCGTCCTCGTACTCGCCGCTGTAACCCAGAACCTCTTCTTCCGTCGGGTACAAAGCTTCGTACTCTTCCTCGCTTTCGATCCCGTACAGATCCGAGTCTATCGAAGCGCCGCACTTCGGACAAACGAGCGTATCTTCCCACTCGTCCTCGAACTCCATTTTTCCGCCGCACTCGCGGCAGAGATACACCCCGCTGAGTAATGCGTCAAGCTGCTTATCGTTTAAAAATCCCATAGCGAACCTCCTTCAGTTCATGCTGTAAATATCATACAGCCCATTTCGAATTTTGTCAAGAGATAAGCGCTTTTCTCATAATAGCGGCTGTGATTTTTACGAAGAAAAAAAGAGAGCGGTACTGAAGTTTCAGCACAATCACCCTCTTTTTGCGGAACCGAAGCCTTTGTTATTTCTTTGTCGGTTTGAATTTTCCGAATAAACCCCTGAACGTCGTTGAGGTAAACGTACCCGTTTCTTCAAACTTAAACCCTTTTCGCATCCAAGCCGCGTAGAAGACCAACGGCAATACGATTTCAGCCGCCGCAATACCCGCTCTAAAGATCCGATCCTTCGCCTGTTCCGCCGCCTGCATCTTTCCAAGTCTCTCGCCGCGTTCGCCGTTTTCCGTCTCAAGCTTCTCCTTTAAGATTCTGTCGAGCTGCTTAGAGTCGTTCTCAAGCTTAAACTGCGCGCGTTTCTCGGAAAGGTCGTTTTCGGATTTCGCTTCGTCGATCCTCAGCCGGTAAAGCTTCGCCAAGTCATCGATCGCCGCCGATCTGTCCTCGCTCCCCGGATCAAGGTCGTAAAGACCGTTGATTTCCGCTTTGATTGCCTCGTTTAACATTTCCGTGATTTCGTCCATATCAACCATCCTTTCAAAATATTATTTCGGTTCCGTAAAAGGGATTGCGCCTTGCGCGACTTTTCTTTTTATCATCATAACACACTTTTTGGTCACCTGCGTACTGGATTTTCAAAAAAAGAAAGAACCCCTGCGGGTTCAATCTTTTTTGGATTTTTTACGGCAGTGCTTCACGATACCGACAACAATCAGCACGAATACGATCAGATCTCCGAGTATGATCGCCAATATCGTCCCTCCTACGCCTGTAATCAGAACAATCGGAATCATTATCAGTATGACCGCAATCAATAATATTGTTAATAATATCATATCCACACCCCCTTTCACAACAGAAGGTGCGTTTCGTGCGGATTTGCCGGTTTCATTATTGCCTCGCCCGATCCAGCAGCCAGAAAAACCGTCTGTACGAATCGTAATACGCTTCCTTGCCGCACGGTACACCGATTTGAGCCCGTAAAGAATCGTATGACAGCCCTTCGGTGACGCCCTTTAAAATATACCGCGACAGCCCGGGGTCGGTTCGTTCGGCAATGCGTTCCAGCATGGCGATCCGCTCCGAATAAAACGCGCGCCTGAGCGCGCATGCCGCGGTAGGATCCGATTCGTTGGTTTTCTTTTTGAGCGCGGGCGACCGTGTTCCGCCCAGCTCGTTTAAAGCGGCGCGTTCCCGCTTCCAGTCCGGGTACTGCATACAAAAATGCTTCAGCTCGTAATACCGATGCCGAGGAATCCAATACCTGCTTTTGAGAGATAATTCGGGTTTTACTATGGTGCTCATTTTCGTTCTCCTTTCCAGACGTAGCCTGTTTCTTCGTACAAAAGCTTTGGTGAAATATAAAAGTTGATTCTTCCGTAACGCGAATTCATCTCGTCCACGGATTTCACCAAGCCCCCTTTGCGGGTCGCTTTCCCGATCGGAAGCCAACCCGCGATAATGCCCGCCCGAACCCACGACGCGTCCTTGCCGTAAACTCTTGCCGCGACCGCAACGGGAACCGAGCCGTCGGGAAATACCGGTTCTTCCATCAGCGTTCACCTCCTTCCAACGGCTATTCTAAAATAAAAACCGCCTTTTGTAAAAACAAAGTGAGTGGAAAAAGAAAAGAGTCCGATGTATATCACACCGAACTCGATTCTTCAAATCTTTTGCATAAACACTTCGCTTCCCCTTATGCTCACCCGAATCGGATGTCCCGACCGTTTCACGGCACTGCCAATACATGAGCGGCATATTCTTGCGGATTTGTAATCGTGCTTGCTAAAATCAATTCTAACGATTTTATCGTCGCCGTTTACAAACTCCTTAATCATATCCTGCAAATGATGCTTGCCGCACCTTTTCGGTACGGAATCTACCGGTATCAGTTTCATAGTTTAACTTCCTTTCGTATTTATTTTACCGATTTCCATAACAGCAATTGTGTTTTTTGCGAACGCCAGCGATCCATCGTGATCTCCGCCGGATAATCCTCGAATCCCAAAACCTCCGAAGTGATAAGCCCTTCCAAAACGCCCAGAATAACCTCCGTCTCATACTGCTTATACGGAAATATAAATTCGGGAAGCGCCCTATGTATTGTTTTGCATTTTTGACAGCGCAAACGGCGTATTACAATTCTTCGTGTTTGTCTTCGCTTCGTTCGGACAACCCGCTTGACGCTGTCGTAATATTTTAAAAAATCCCCGCAGACGGGGCACACTGTCTCGCTTTCCGATATCATAGCCGCTCCTCTTTTTCTATTCTAGAATAAAAAAACGCATGTAGGAGTTGACAATTCCTATACCATGATATATAATAATAGCGAAAAAGTCAATCAGGAAAGGAGAATCCGTATGCTGATCGTATGCCCCGAATGCGAGCTTCAGGTAAGCGATAAAGCGAGCGTCTGCCCACATTGCGGCTATCCTATGAAAGAAAACGCGAAAGCACCGGTCTATCGAAGGTCCAACAAGCGCCGACGCCTGCCAAACGGCTTCGGTCAGATCAGCGAGATCAAAAACCGGCATTTGCGCAAGCCGTTTCGCGCGATGGTGACCGTCGGAAAGACGGAAACGGGACGACCGATCTGTAAACCGCTGAAACCGGATTCCTATTTTGAAACCTATAACGACGCTTATGCGGCGTTAGTGGCGTACAATAAAAATCCGTACAGTCTCGAACCCGCGATCACGGTGAAAGAACTGTACGAAAAATGGAGCAAAGAACATTTTAAGACGTTGAAGGGCGCATACAGCGTACGGGCGATCGAGCTGGCTTGGCGGTATTGCTCATCCTTATACGGAATGCGGGCTGCCGACGTCCGCGGCTATCATATAAAAGGGTGTATGGACGAGGGGACTGCCGAGATTCGCGGAAAAACGAAGAAAGCAAATGCCACTACAAAAGCGAAAATCAAATCGATCTTTAATCTCATGCTGGATTACGCCGTGGAACGGGAAATCGTCGACCGAAACCACGCCCGCTCCTTTCATCTTTCGGGTGAGGTAAAACAGGACTTTCTGACGGTTCAAAAGGAGCATATTCCTTTTTCAGACGAGGAATTTGCGCTTTTATGGCAGGAGAGAGACCGGGAAAAGCTGATCGACGTGCTTCTGATCCAGTGCTATTCGGGCTGGCGTCCGCAGGAGCTGATTTGTCTGGAGCTGGAAAAGGTCGATCTCGAAAACGGAACGTTTCAAGGCGGAATGAAGACAAGCGCGGGAACCGATCGGATCGTCCCGATTCATTCGAAAATACTGCCGATCGTCGAAAAGTGGTATTCCGACACCAAAGCATTCGGAGGCAAATATCTTTTTACGTACAGCTCTGATGGAAAAGAGCCTGCCGCGCCGCTTACTTATTGGAAGTATGCCTCGGCGATTCGCCATATTTGCGAAACGCTTTCACTCAATCCGAACCACCGCCCGCATGACGGTCGGGTGCATTTCGTGACCATGGCAAAAAAATACGGCGTAGATGAATACGCCATTAAATTTATTGTTGGTCACGCCGTTTCCGACATAACCGAAAGGGTATATACCAAGCGGGAACACGATTGGCTGAAAAACGAAATCGAAAAAATAAAATAGAGTGGGAAAAGCGCGCCGAAAAGTGTAGGAATAATGTAGGAATTGTGTGCATTTTTGTGCGATTTTCGGCTTCTGTACAATGCTTAAAACCCTTTTAAATAAAGAAATATCCGATTCTTAAAGGCGCCGTAAATTTCAAAAAACGGAAAAATCCCCGGAAGCTTACCGATCTTCCGGGGACAGAAGGATTATTGAGCTTCAAAAAGCGTTTGGGATGATACCGCGTAATGATCGGCGCGCCGCCTTAACCCAATCCGAAGCTTACCGAAAGGGCGCTGTCCACCTTGTGCATATCGGTGGTGCCAAGCTCGCCCATACGCTCCTTCAGGCGCTTTTTATCGAGCGTGCGGACCTGTTCGAGCAGAACGACGGAATCCTTCGCCAGTCCGCAGCTTACCGCGTCGAGCGAGATATGCGTCGGGAGCTTTGTTTTTTCCCGCTGACTGGTGATCGCGGCGGCGATCACGGTAGGACTGTGCTTATTCCCAATATCGTTCTGAACGATAAGTACCGGTCTTACCCCGCCCTGTTCAGAGCCGACGACGGGACTCAGATCCGCATAATAAATTTCTCCTCTTTTTATTGTCATAAGACGAATCCTTTCCTCGGGTTTTTCCCGATTTTTTTGACACTTCGCGAGCCTGCTCGCGGGGAGGGCGGCTTTTTGCCGGGGCTGCTCCGATTTCCCTCGTTTCTATTTTGAACAACCGAGAAAATTTTATACAAAAGGACTTTCTCGTCTCCTATATTTTATTATTTTTTATTGACATTTGTGCGGATTTTTGTTAAAATTTGAAAGGAAGGAGTTGAATCCGATTTGACGAAAAAGAAAATTTTATCGCTTGTTTTAACCGCATTGCTGCTTTGCGGCTGCGACGGGACGGCGGGCGGCGCGGAAACGCGAACCGAGCCGGGCGCGCCGCCCGTGGAGAGTACCCCGCCGTCCGCCGCCTCTCCCGAGGAAGAAACGGAGCCGACCGAGACGGAAAACGCCGGGGAACCGTCCGAAGCGGAGGAGATCGATTACGACAGCCTTTCGGAGGAGGAATACCGCGCGCTTCTGGTCGAGCGCTCGCTTTTAACGGCGGGGAATACCGCGCGCATGGAAAACGCGCTTCGGAAGGCGAAGGCGGGCGAGGAGATCACCGTCGCCTATATCGGCGGATCGATCACCGAGGGGCTTACCGCCGGCGCGGACAAATGCTGGGCGCGGCTCTCTTACGAATGGCTTTGCGAAGCCCTCCCCGGCGCGAAGATCAACTACGTGAACGCGGGCATGAGCGGAACGCCCTCGACCCTCGGCGTGGTTCGCGCGGAACGGGACGTGATTGCGCCTTACGGGAACCCCGATCTTGTGTTCATTGAATTTGCCGTCAACGACGGGCAGGACGGGCTGAGCAAGAACGCCTACGAAAGCCTTGTGCGGCGTATGCTGTCGCTCGACGGGGATCCGGCGGTGGTGCTGCTGTTCACGGTGCTGAAGAACGGCTATTCCTGTGAAAACGCGCACATGAAGCCGATCGGCGAGCATTACGAGCTTCCGATGATCAGCGTCGGAACGGCGCTGAACGACGAGTTCGCGAGTGGGCGCACCCCTTGGGAGAAATATTCCGACGACGAGTCGCACCCGAACGAATGGGGACACGTCCTCGTCAAGGATTTCGTCGCGCATTATTTTGAAACGGTGCTGGACGGAATGGACGAAGCGGGCGAGGCGAAGCCGGTCGTCGGCGTCGATTCCGTGGAACCGCTCTACGGCTCGGATTATACGAACGTTCATCTGCTTGACCGCACGAATTTGATCCCGCGCTCGCTCGGCGAATACGACGCGGAGCGCGCGACGATCGCGCAGTTCCCGAACGGCTGGTCGCGCAAGGGCGGCGAGAATCTGGGCTTCGAGTTCGACGTGACCTGTGAAGACCTGTTTCTGGTGTACCAGTGCAACAACAGCACAAAGTTCGGAACGGCGGAGATTTTCGTGGACGGCGAATACGCGGCGACCGTAAATTCCGCGTCGTCGGACGGCTGGAACAATCCCGTCGCGCAGCTTGTTTACAATGGGGACGGCGTAAATCCTCATACCGTGACCGTAAAAATGGCGGAGGGACAGGAAAACACGTACTTCGGAATCCTCGGCTTCGGGTATACGGACTGAGAACAAGTTTCGATAAAAAAGAAAGGAAAATACAATCATGGCGGAGAAGAAAAAATCCATTTTCGCGCAGTTCCGCGAATTTATTTCACGCGGGAACGTACTCGACATGGCGGTCGGCGTTGTTGTCGGCGGCGCGTTTACGAAGATCGTCAACAGTCTCGTTTCCGATCTGATCATGCCCGCGCTCGGCATGATCACGGGGAAGATCGATTTCGGCGACCTGAAGGTCGTCCTTTCCCCCGCGGAGCTGAACGAGGCGGGCGAGGTCGTGACCGAGGAGCTTGCGATCCGGTACGGGCTTTTTATTGACGCGATCATAAGCTTCCTTCTGATCGCGGCGGCGGTTTTCGCGGTCGTAAAGGTCGCGGGGACGATCCGCGATAAGGCGGCGGCGCGGAAAAAGGCGGAGGAGGAAGCCGCTCCCGCTCCCGAGCCGGCTCCCGATCCGCAGCTTGTGCTGCTGACCGAGATCCGCGACCTCTTAAAGAAGGAGTAACCGGTACCTATCATGAAAACGGCGGGTTGATTAAAATCCGCCGTTTTTGTTTTTTTATTTTGGGGCAGGAGCGCTTTTCCGCCGTCTTGGGAGAAATCGGGAAAACCTCTTGCTTTTTTCCTTTTTTCGTGCTATAATAAAAGTGCCATACAAATTTTAATAAAGTATAATTGGGACTATGCGCTTTATCCTAATACGGTAAAAGCGCAGGGCTCTTCTTTCGCATGGTTTCAATTATACTTCGATAGAATTAGAATTTGTGTGGCAGCAATTCGGGGCTGTGCGTTTTTCGGTGCGTAGCTTCGGCTGCGCACTTTTTTATTATACGGAGGTAAGAAAAAATGAAAAGCAAAAAAATTTTGTCGGCGCTGCTTTCGGGTATCATGGCGTTCAGCACGATAGCGGGAAACGCGGTACACGCCCTTGCGGCAAAGTCTTACAGCGACGAGGTCAGCGTTGCGCGGGTCTGGGACGGCTCGTATGATATCGACTGGTTCACGAATGATAAGGACAGTTATAATATTTATACTGCCGAAGAGTTTGCCGGACTGATGAAGGTATTGGACGATGATTTGCAGGGAGACTGTTTACAGGGGATCACGATCAACCTGATGAATGACATTGTTCTGAATGACACCTCTGATTTTGAAAACTGGGAAAAAGAAGCGCCTAAGAATGAGTGGACGCCCGGCGGATATGATAGAGGCGCGCTTTTGGGATATGGACCCTTCGCCGGAGTTCTTAACGGAAACGGTCATACAATAAGCGGCTTGTACTCAAGAGTGTATATCTGGTCGCCTTTTGGTTCAGGGGGAGACGCGGGTCTTTTCGAATGTACAGCAGGTGCCGTTATAAAGGACTTAAAAATGGAAAAATGCTATGCCTGGGGGGCAGGAAGTGCAGGCATAATTACTGCTGTAAGTCAGGGCACATATTTTGAAAATGTTGAAATTGAAGACTGTAAGGTTTTTGCAGGCGGACACGCGGGCGGCATCTCGGGCATTGCGTATGAATTTGTAGATTTCCGTTTTGCGGCTCTCGGGCTGTATGCATTTATTACGGTTACTACGGGTATGCTTTTAAATCCGCTTCTTCTTTCGGGCGATGTTGGTGTGGAAGTACAGAAAAATACAATGTTTATGGCTTGCGTTGTTGAAAATTGCGATATAAAAGGCGTCTCAGATGATTGGAGAGGAAATGTAGGCGGAATGATAGGCGATACAGACCTTGAAACTTCTTTCTATGGCTGCCTTTCTGTCAATAATACCTTTGACGGCGTAAATATCGGCGCTATGACAGCAAACCATATTTGTGAAAAGGGAAAGGAATACTTTAAAAGAAATTACGAATATAATTCCAAGACGGCAGACGGTAAAAAGGCTGTGTTAGTAGATGATAAGCACGTATCAACTGTTTCCAAGTCCACATTATATAAGAAATCCTTTGTAAAGAAATTTGACGGTATATATAAATACAAAAAGGGTGAAACTCCTCAGTTAGCGGCTATCATCGACACCCCCGTTGATGTTGTATTAAACGGAAAGAAAGCTAAGCTTAGCTGGGAGGCAGTTGACGGTGCGGTAAAGTACAAGATTTACTGTAAAGGCTCAGACGGAAAATATAAGCTTCTTACCACCACGAAAAATCTGACCGGTACATTAAAGAACATCAAGAAGGGCAAGAAATACAGCATTCTGATCAGAGCTTATTTTGAGAATGGCAAATATGAAACCGTCGAGGGCGGAAAGTTCAGCTTTAAGGCGTAAGAACATATCCGCTTATCCCGACGAAGGTCTCCCGAATCACAAGGCGATCCCGGCAAAGCCGCAGTAAAATGTGGATTTGCCGGGATTTTCTTTAAAAAAGCGATGTTTTTTCGGATCGTCGGGCGAGAAGAGGAGTATTTCAAAAAACGGTGACTCCTTCTGCTCCCCCAAAAATAAAAAATAAATCCCGCAAACCCCTTGAAAACGTTTTCATTTTGTGTTATACTGAAAAAAACAAATCGGAAAGGAAAGCTTTACCATGGACGAAATCAGAGCGCTTCATATGGGACCCGCGAAGTGCGCCGTCGATCTCGGCGACGGGAGCGAGCGCGGCGAATACGTGAATCAGGATTATATTTTAAACAAGCTCGGCAGACCGCACCGCAGCGTCAGCCTGATGTACTGCTATTACCCGCTCGATAAGGAGTGGCCCGCGCGGATCTCCGAGGCGATGAAAAACGCGGACGTCTCCTTCCAGTGGGACTACCCCTACGACGATTATTTTCCGTATCTCGGCGGGCTCGGCGGCTCGACCGAGGGGGAGCCGTTCACCTGTATGCGCGACGTGCGCCGCCACGGGCAGGACGTAACTCTCACGCTTACCATTGACCCGCACGTTTCGGACGAGCATTTGACCGCGATCGCGAACGATCTCCGCCCGTTCGGACGGCTGCTCCTTCGGATCAATCACGAGGCGACGGGGGACTGGTTCTCCTTTACGAAGCGCGCGAGCTATCAGGAAATCGCGGATTTCTATATCCGCTTCCACAATATCCTGAAAAGATACGCCCCGAACGTGAAAACGATTCTCTGCGCGGGCGCGTATGACGCGGCGACGGGGAAGATCGAGAAGGAGGAGGAATTCTCCGAGGCGATCCGCGCGACGGACGTCTGGTCGATCGACAAGTATATGGCGCTCCACTGGGGCTGGCCCTACGACGTGGCGGAGCCGGGCGGAAAATCTCACAGCAGAAGCGCCGTCCGCGACGTTTACGAGCAGACGAAGAAAAGCTATGAGCGCTTTAAGGAGATCAACGGCGGCGAGACGAAGCCGATGGTCATGTCCGAATTCGACGCGGACGGCGACGTAACGGGCGCGTATGAGCAGGCGGAAATGGTCAAAAGATTCTGTGACATTCTCGACGAGGAGAACGCCGACTGGTTCACCGCCTTTACGTTTTATCAGTTCCGCGACCGCGGTCGGCTCGGGCTTGAGATCGAGGATCCGAACAATCCCGACGTCGGGATCGAGCAGCCCGTTTTAAAGACCTATAAAGAGATCATCAACCGCGAGCGCTTCCTCCCCGTGATGACCGAGGGAGAGGCGGTGAGCCTTCCCGTGAAAATGCGCTGGGGCGGCGCGGAGGACGCGGACGGGATCGCGATCCCGCTTCGGTTCGAGAAAAGCCCCGTTTTCTGCGAAGCGGTCTTCGAGGGAGACGAGAATCTCATGCTGGAACTGAATGGGAGATGGTTCTATAAATCCCCGAAGGCGAAAACGATCGACCTCATGAGCGCGTTTTACGAAAAACCGCTGGACGGCGCGGCGGAGCTTACGCTGAAGATTTTCGCCCCTCCCGCGAGCGGCGAAAACGATCCCGCGCAGGGAGAAAACTGGCAGACGGAGTATTATACCGAGCTTACGAAGCTTCCGGCGATCCGGATCCGTTATGAGGCGACCGAGCCGTCGAAGGACTGAAATTTTTTGAGAGAAAAATAGGACACGGGGGCGCTGCCCCCGAACCCCCGCAAGCCTTTTGAAAAAGGTTTGATCGAAAACTTTTATACTGCTTTTTTGATGTTTCAAAAGAAAAAATCTGCGATATTCGACGAGTTTTCAGCAAAGCCCTGTTGGATATCACAGATTTTTTTATTCTATCATGCCGGAAAAAGCAATATTGCCTTTTCGCTTCCTTTTGGCACAAAAGGAAGCAGGGGCGCGGGGACGGAGTCCCCGCAATTTATACTTTCTCTCGGTCATCTCTTTTTTACGGGCAGCAGCAAATCAAGCTGACCGTCGATCCCGTTTTCGGGCCAGCCCATGTGCGCGGAGTAGACCCAGTTCAAATGCTCCTCGAGACAGCCGCCCATGATCTCGTCTCCCTGCTCGCTGTAATCGGGCGCGTATTCGGCGCTGTTATATGCCCACCTTGCCAGATCCTCCCAGTACTGAAATTCGGGGAATCTGATCGTAAACGCGGCATACAGTCCGCCCGCGAATTTCTTTTTTACCAGAGGCGCGGGCACGTCCATATCGTCGGGGATCGTGACCCAGACTTCATAGCCGTGTTCGCCGTTCTCGAGGATCCCGGGGTTCGGGTGGTTAAAGCCGAAGTAGCGGGAATCGGGCTTGATCTCGTACAGACGGCTGTCGCGGATCCATTTGTCGATCGGGTCGCCGACCGTTTCCTCGGGATCCCTGCCGATGACGTGATTGGACGCGACGGTAAACGGGGGGAGGCGGACGATCCGCACGTTCAGGTTCTTTTCGAGGGTTTCGCTTGCTTTTTCGAGTTCGTTCATGCCGAAATTCTCCTTTAAATGATTTTTGGAAGGGAGAAGGGCGTTCGCCGCCTCGATCAGGTCAGCTTCGTCCAGCAGGTCGAGCCGCGCCTTTTCGTCAATGCGGCGAATAAAATCGTTCAGTATGCTTCGGATCGTGTCGAGCGAGCGGATCTCGCCGTCCAGCTCGTCGATACTGTCCCGAAGGATTTGACGCGTTTGTTCGTACCGGTCGTCCTGTAGGATCACGGCGATCTGCTTCAGCGGGATTCGGAGCTTTCGGAGAATGACGATAAGCTGTACCCGCTTCAGGGCGGCTTCGTCGTAACAGCGGTAGGCGTAATCCTCGCGATAGCTCGGACAAATCAGCCCGAGCTTTTCGTAATGCCGGAGCATTCGGGGCGTCACGCCGTATCTTTGCGTGACCTGACTGATCGTGAGATTTTCCATGGGCAGTACTCCTTTCCTTTCCGACATTATTATAAAGGCGGACACGGTGTCAGGGTCAAGCGGCAAGTCGCACAAAATCCCCGCTTCCGCATTGGCGGAATTGCACAAAAAAGAAAACGGCTTCCGTTCCGAAAGGAAAACGCTCTTCGGAACGGAAGCCGTGCATTTAGGGGGGATCGGGCTTTATTCGATATGCCCCGATCTTCCGCTGTCCTTTAAGATTACGTCATGCGAGCCGCCCTCGACAATACTGGTCGCCGAAACGAGGGTAAGCTTGGCGTTTTTCTGGAAATCGGGAATGTTCAGGCAGCCGCAGTTGCACATCGTGGAGCGAACCTTCGACAGCGAGCGGTTCACGTTGTCCTTGAGCGGTCCCGCGTAGGGAACGTAGCTGTCCACGCCCTCCTCAAAGGAAAGCTTCTTGTCGCCGCCCATGTCGTACCGCTGCCAGTTGCGCGCGCGGTTCGAGCCTTCGCCCCAGTACTCCTTTACGTATGTACCGTTGATCATCAGCTTATTCGTCGGCGATTCGTCAAAGCGGGAGAAATACCGTCCGAGCATGATAAAGTCCGCGCCCATCGCGAGCGCGAGGGTCATGTGATAATCGTGAACGATCCCGCCGTCGGAGCAGACGGGAATATAGACGCCCGTTTCCTCGAAATAGCGGTCGCGTTCCTCGCAGACCTCGATCAGCGCGGTCGCCTGTCCGCGTCCGATCCCCTTCTGTTCACGGGTGATACAGATCGAGCCGCCGCCGATCCCGACCTTGATAAAGTCCGCGCCGCAGTCCGCCAGAAAGCGGAAGCCGTCCTTATCGACAACGTTCCCCGCGCCGACCTTTACCTTTTCGCCGTAATGCGCGCGGATCCAGTCGATCGTGAGCTTCTGCCATTCGCTGAAGCCCTCGGAGCTGTCGATACAGAGGAGATCGGCGCCCGCCTCAACCAGAGCGGGAACGCGCTCGGCGTAGTCGCGCGTATTGATCCCCGCGCCGACGACATAGCGCTTCTGCGCGTCGAGAAGCTCGTTTACGTTTTCCTTATGGGAGTCGTAATCCTTGCGGAATACGAAGTAGAGCAGCTTTCCGTCCGCGTCGATGATCGGGAGGGCGTTGAGCTTATGCTCCCAGATAATATCGTTCGCCTCCTTGAGCGTCGTTTCCGCGGGGGCGGTAATGAGCTTTTCAAAGGGAGTCATGAATTCCCTGACCTTTACGTCGGTCGACATGCGGGAAACGCGGTAATCGCGGCTTGTGACGATCCCGACAAGCTTCGCGTCGGGCGAGCCGTCCTCCGTGACCGCCATGGTCGCGTGTCCGGTTTTTTCCTTCAGGGCGAGAACGTCCGCGAGCGTCATCTCGGGGCTTAAATTCGAGTCGCTTTTTACATAGCCCGCCTTATACGCCTTTACGCGCGCGACCATCGCCGCCTCGTCCTCGACACTCTGTGAGCCGTAAATAAAAGAAATTCCCCCCTCCCGCGCGAGCGCGATCGCCATTTTTTCGCCCGAGACGGACTGCATGATCGCGGAAACAAGGGGAATATTCATATAAATTTCGCTTTCTTCTCCCTTTTTATACTTGACGACGGGCGTGCGCAGCGATACGTTCGCGGGAATACACTGCGCGGAGGAATAGCCCGGAACGATCAGGTATTCGCCGAAGGTATGGGAGGGTTCGGAATAAATAAAAGCCATTGGTAACTCCTTTCCGATGTGCGGTTTGTTCTTTGTATTTATAAATTGAT
Organism: uncultured Ruminiclostridium sp.; assembly: GCA_964553625.1. Classification (GTDB taxonomy): domain Bacteria; phylum Bacillota; class Clostridia; order Oscillospirales; family Ruminococcaceae; genus Ruminiclostridium_E. Next base: position 67,965 of record CAZKKZ010000003.1, on the reverse strand, counting down.
CTTAGCTATTATTATAGCCGCATTTTTCCCTAAAGTCAACAGATTTTTGAATTTTTCGCAATTGTACAAAAGGCGAAAATTCCCGCTTGATTTTCTTTGGCAATTGTACAAAATCCAAAATTTCGCATTGCTTTTTATTTATAATAGGTGTATAATAAGAACAATCACGGTGATTTTTTGACAAAACGGAAGGGAAGAACGGAATGGACGGAATTTTTATGCTGACGCTCCCGCCGCTCGGGACGAACTGTTATCTGGTAAAAACGGGGGAAAAAAGCGGCGTGGTGATCGATCCCGCCTCCGACGCGGAGCGGATTTTAAAAAAAGCGGAGGAAAACGGCTTTTCGATCGAAAAAATTCTTTTGACGCACGGGCATTTCGATCATACGGGTGCGGTGAACGCGATCCGGAAACAAACGGGCGCGCGGGTATACCTTCACGCGGCGGACGAGCCGCTTTTAAAGGATCCGAATAAGGCGCTCGCGTACTTCTGCCCCGAGCTTCCTTTTGAGGAAAAAGAGGCGGACGTTCTTCTTTCGGACGGGGACGAGGTCGAACAGGACGGAATGGTCTTCCGCGTGCTCCATATGCCGGGACATACGGCGGGAAGCGTCTGCTTTCTGTTCGATCCTCCGGACGGGAAAAAGATTATGTTCGCGGGGGATACGATCTTTAAGGATTCGATCGGGCGGAGCGACGGCTATTCGGGAGACTATATCGTTCAGCGGGAAACGCTCGAACGGCTCAAGGCGCTCCCGGACGATTATCTGATTTTAAGCGGTCACGGCGAGGAAACCACGCTTTTTACCGAAAAGCGCTATAATCCGTTTCTTTCCGATTTTTAACAGCTCGTCGGATCGCGGTTCTGCCAAAAAAAATAAAAAAATTTTCATTTCATATTTTAAAATCGGCGGAGAACAATACTAGCGGGCAAAAAAAGCCCGCATAATGCCGACCCGATCGGGATTATGCCGATTTTAAAAACAGTAGTATAGGGCGCGGAAAAGGCGGAAGAAGGATTCCCGCGGGATCTCCGAACGGGCGTTCCGACGGATTCTTCGTGCGTTTCCCGCGCTTTGACCGGAACCTTTTGGGATAAAGGAAAGGACTGAGTGAAATGAAGAAAAAATTTACCGGTATTCTTGCCGCGATGTCGCTGGCGTCTCTTCTGACGGTCGGCGCGGGCGCGCAGGGGATCGTCGGTGATGTGATCGACGGCGCGGAAAACGTCGTGGACGACGTGGGAGACGCCGCCGAGGACATCGTGGGCGGCGGAAACAACAATAACAATAATAACAACAATAACAACAACGGAGAGATCGGCGGAAGCGGGACGGACGACGACATTGTAGACGACACGCAGGATCCCGACATTCCCGACCAGGTCGAGGATGACGCGAACGATAAGCCGAACCAGCCGGGCGGCGACGCCGGCAAGGACGAGGACACCGTAATTCCTCCTCCGACCGAGGACGACCCGAACCCTTCGACCGGCGTACCCTTTATGACGGCGGGGCTTGTGGCGATCAGCGCGGCGGGCGTTGCGTATCTCACCAAGCGCAGAAACGAAAATAACGACTAACCGCTTGGAGCATAGGCTTTCTCCGAAAGCGCTCCGGGAAAATCCGCGTAAGCGTTAGCCTTTTCCGGATTGATCCGGCGATTTTCGGACGAAAACAGGCGTAAACCGACCGTTTTGCTTCCCTTTTTTATTGCAGGCGGAGAAACTCTCCCGCAAAGCCGACCGGAGGCTGAAAATCCGAGAAAGGGAAAGCAAGAACAAAAATTCCCGATCCCAGCAGGGATCGGGAATTCGTTTTTAGCCGAGATTGTACTTCTTCTTGAAGCGGTCTACGCGTCCGCCCGAGTCAACGAGCTTCTGCTTACCGGTAAAGAAGGGGTGGCACTTCGAGCAAATTTCAACGCGAATGTCCTTCTTCGTGGAACGGGTCTCGATCACCGCTCCGCAGGCGCACTTAATCGTCGTCGGCTCATAATTCGGATGAATATCCTTTTTCATGCACTGTCACCGCCTTTTTCCGTGAAATCACAACCGTGGGGAGCAACCCACGGACTATCCGAGAAAACAGTATAGCACAGTTTTCGGGGATTGTCAAGAATTTTTTTAAAATTCGGCGTTATTCCGTATAAATGTAGTGGGCGATTACATAGTCAGCTCGTTCCCGCGGAACGTCCGGTCGATTCGGTTCGTGATCGTAATTTACGACATCGTTGATCTCGTCTCTTCTTCTGCCGATCTCGAAGGTGTTTTCGTCTATATAAGAAAAGCCCTCCCCGCCTCCGTCTGCACAGAAATCGGTGAAGAGTACCGCCTGCGCTACTTCATGCATGATGTAGGCGTTTCGTTCGTTAAGATGTACGGTTTCATCATAATGGTTTCCTAAACGTTCCTTTTCGTCGGCGTCCTTATCGATCCAGTATTCACCTACAAACTGCACCGTTTGGTCGTCAAAAACCTCGATATAGTCGGTTTCATCAAGCCCCCATTCCCGCTGAAGCAGGTATTTTCCGGGCTTGAGGTCGTCGAGCAGATGAACGCCGCCCTCCGGTTCGACGTAGCAGTGCAAAGCCTGCTCGTATTCAATTGAGTCAATGATCGATTCGGCGGTACCGCTTACAATAAGCCAAGAGCCGAGCAGCACAACGGTGACGAAAACGGATAGGACGATGATAAATTTTTTGCTGATTTTTCCGGACATAATTACAAAATACCTTTCTCGAAAAATTACTGGGGATAGTATACAATCTCAAAAAGCGTAAAGGTTCTATCGTGTTTGTTAAATTTTCCCTTAAGGATAAATTCTCCATCTACACGTGTCGGCACTGAGTTTTCTATCTTTGCGTAAGGACTATAGTGAACGACAAAATTTTCCGAATTTTCCGCATTCGGATAAAAATAAATGCTTGAAACATATTCGTAGTAGCAAAAATATTCTATATGGTCTTTTAGTCCTCTGAATGTAACGGCTCTTCCTCCGCGTATAGATAAAGAGTAATTTCCGTCCGCCGAAGTGTATAATCCCCAGTAATTTTTAGCTATCTCATCTCGGGCTACATCACCATAGGGCGTGATTCCGTCGTTTTCCTCCGCTTCGTTCTCGGCATAGTTTTCATCAAGTGATAAGACGAGATCATCAAAACAGATTGTTACTGCTTCCTGCTCGTCTTCCGTTACGGTGTACGCTTCTTCCGCATGAGCGGGCGCTTCCTCCGCGTAGACGGTTGTGCAGGGGGTTGTCATGGCTGCCGCGATTACCAGCGCCGCAAGCGTTTTGTTCAGTACATTTTTCATTGTTTTTTGTCCTTTCTGTATTACAATTGTTATTTTGTCCGATTCGTATCTGCGCAGACATACGAAACCGGATATTCAAATTATAGCACCGTAACAATTTTTTGTCAACCCTTTTGGAAATTTTTAGAGGAATTTTTAATTGATTCTAAAATTGCTTTTGCCGTCAAGAGAACGGATTTGGCAAAAATAACAAAAACACAACTCGAAATTCTCTGTTTTTAACAAATATCCTTTGCTTTTGGAAAATGCCTTGCAAAATGGCGGGATTTACGTTATAATAAAAAAAAGTGTACCGCGCGGCAGCGTCTCTGCCGCAAGGCACTCCTGCAAAAAAAGAAAAGGACAAAAGAGAACTTTATCGCAGAAGGAGATTATAAACATGGCAATCAAGCTGAACGATACCTATTTAAAAGGCTTTCTTTCGGAGAACGAGTATCGGGGGATTCAGCCCGCGGTCACCGCGGCGCACAAAACCCTTACCGAAAAGAGCGGGCTGGGGAACGACTTTCTCGGCTGGGTAAGCCTTCCGAACGATTATGACCGCGAGGAATTCAAGCGGATTCAGGCGGCGGCGGAGAAGATTCAAAAGAACAGCGAGGTTCTGATTGTGATCGGGATCGGCGGCTCCTATCTCGGCGCGCGGGCGGCGATCGAGGCGCTCCGCTCGAACCTTTACAACTCGCTGAAAAAGGATACGCCCGACATCTATTTTATCGGAAACACGATCAGCCCCACTTATCTGAACGACGTGCTTTCCCTCGTTGAGGGACGGGATTTTTCGGTCAACGTGATCTCGAAATCGGGAACGACGACCGAGCCGGCGCTCGCGTTCCGCGTGTTCCGCGAGCTTCTTGAGGAGCGTTACGGAGCCGAGGGCGCGCGGGAGCGTATTTTTGCGACGACCGATAAGGCGCGCGGAACGCTCAAGGAGCTTTCCGACAAAATGGGCTATGAAACCTTTGTGATCCCGGACGACGTCGGCGGACGCTACTCCGTTCTGACGGCGGTCGGCTTGCTTCCGATTGCGGCGGCGGGCTGTGATATTACGGCGCTGATGAACGGCGCGGCAAAGGCGGCGGCGGAGCTTTGCGACCCCGATCTTACGAAAAACGACTGCTATAAATACGCGGCGATCCGGAACATTCTCTACCGGAAGGGGAAGAGCGCGGAAATGCTTGTGTCCTACGAGCCGTCGTTCACGATGATGGCGGAATGGTTCAAGCAGCTTTTCGGCGAGAGCGAGGGCAAGGACGGAAAGGGACTTTATCCGACGAGCGCGACCTTCTCGACCGATCTTCATTCGCTCGGGCAGTTTATTCAGGACGGCTCGAAGCTTCTCTTCGAGACGGTCGTATGCTTCGGAAAGCCGCAGAAGGACTTTTTCGTCAAGGACGATCCCGAAAACGGCGACGGGCTGAACTTCCTTTCGGGGCAGAATATGTCGGTCGTAAACCGCAAGGCGTTCGAGGGAACGATTCTCGCGCATACGGAGGGCGGTGTGCCGAACCTCGTGCTGGAGGTTCCCGAAATGAACGAGGCGGAGCTCGGCTATATGATCTATTTCTTTGAGAAGGCATGCGCGATTTCGGGCTATCTGCTCGGCGTGAACCCGTTCGATCAGCCCGGCGTGGAAAGCTATAAAAAGAATATGTTCGCCCTGCTCGGAAAGCCCGGCTATGAGGACGCGAAGGCGGCGCTGGAGGCGAAACTCGGTTAACGGAGCGGCAGCTCTTAACATAGACGGGGATTTCCGAGAGCCTTTGCCGCGCGTCGGCGGGGCGCGTTCCGGAAATGCCTGTGAAACAGAATACGGAGGATACTTCAATGATTAAACTTATTTCAGGGAAAAAGGGTTCGGGAAAGACGAAGCATTTGATCGAGGCGATCCACGCCGCCGAAAAGGAGAGCAAGGGGAGCGTTGTCGCGATCCAGTACGGCTCGTCTTTAAACATCGACATTTATCATAAGATCCGACTGATCAACGTCGAGGACTATAAAATCAAGGATTACGACGATATGTTCGGCTTTATCGCTGGGCTTCTCGCGTCGAACTATGATACGACGGATATTTTCGTGGACGGGATTCTGAGAATTGTCGGGCGCGACCTTAATGAGGTCGGAAAAATGTTCGATCGGATCGCTTCCGTTTCCGAAAACGTAAATATCGTATTTACGATTTCCGCGGATATGGCGGATCTTCCGGATTCTATAAAAAAATATCTCTGATCGGTCTTGACAAAACGCGGTATTTATGATATAATCTAAATCGTGCCAATTTCGGCAGGCGTAAAGCGGCTAAAAAACCGCGTTTCACGCGGCTGGATCATAAATATTGCTTGTGAAAAGGGAGGTGCAATTATGGCAGTTCCGAAGAGAAAAGTCTCTAAGGCGAGACGCGATAAAAGACGTTCGCAGGTTTGGAAGATTTCCGCTCCTGTATTTTCGCGCTGCACGAACTGCGGCGAGCTGAAGCTCCCTCATCGGGTTTGCGGAAGCTGCGGCTATTATAAGGGCAGGGAAGTTATCGCGCAGAAAGAGGCGTAATTTTACGTGGCGAAATCAAGCGGCACCCGGAAAGCGGGCGCCGCTGTTTTCGTATCGGCTCGGATTTAAAAAAAGGAGGGCGTATGTCCGTAAAAATTCTCTCCGTAACGCCGCGCTCCCCCGCGGCGAGGGCGGGGATCAGGGCGGGGGAGGAGCTTGTCGCGATCAACGGGAACCCGATCCGCGACGCGCTCGATTACGGCTTTTACTCCTGCGACCGTCGGCTTGAGCTTACGCTCGGGGATCGAACGGTTGTCCTCAAAAAGAAGGACGATTACGACGAGCTCGGGCTGAATTTCGAGAGTTTTTTAATGGATCGGAAGCAGTCCTGCCGCAACAAGTGCGTTTTTTGCTTTATCGATCAGCTTCCGCGCGGAATGCGGGAAACGCTTTATTTTAAGGACGACGACAGCCGTCTCAGCTTTTTTCAGGGCAATTACATCACGCTCACGAACCTGAGCGATTCGGACGTCGAGCGGATTATTCGGATGAAGCTGAACGTGAACATCTCGGTTCACACCACAAATCCCGCGCTGCGGGTCGGAATGCTGAACAACAAAAACGCGGGGAAGGTACTCGATTATCTGCCCCGGCTCGCGGCGGCGGAGATCTCGATGAATTGTCAGGTCGTGCTTTGTCGGGGGCTGAACGACGGGGCGGAGCTTGAAAAAACGCTTTCCGACCTGACCGCGCTGTACCCTGCGGTGCAAAGTATTGCGGTCGTACCGTTCGGGGCGACGAGGTTTCGGGAGGGGCTTCCCGCGATCCCGCTTCATGACCGTGATTCGGCAAGGGCTGCGGTCGGGCTGATCGAGCGCTTCGGTGAAAAAATGATGAGGGAACACGGCGAGCGCGTGGTTTATCCCGCGGACGAGCTTTTCCTCACGGCAGAGCTTCCGATCCCGCCTTACGAATACTACGGCTCGTTTGACCAGTACGAAAACGGCGTCGGTATGTGGGCATACCTTCGCGAGGGATATTTTTCCTGTCTGGACGAGGTGGAGGACGACGGCGAAGCGATCGAGCGCTCGGTCGCGACGGGGCTTCTTGCCGCGCCGCTGCTGCGGGAGCTTACGGAGGAAACGATGCGCCGCTTTCCTTCGGTAACGCTTCGCGTTTTCGCGATCCGAAACGACTTTTTCGGCGAAACGATCACGGTCGCGGGGCTGGTTACGGGGCGGGATCTGATCGCGCAGCTTCTCCCCGAAAGGGGACGGCTCGGAACGCGGCTTGTCATTCCGAAAACGATGTTAAAAGCGGACGAGCCGATATTTCTGGACGATACGCCGCTGGCGGAGGTTGAAGCCGCGCTCGGCGTTCCCGTGGTTCCCGTCGGGGACGAGGGAGAAGATTTGATCGGCGCGCTGTTGGAGTAAGGCGAGCCGCCTTGGGCAACTCCGAAGAAGTCCTCCGGACGTCGGGGTCTCATAACGTGTGGCGAAATTGTAAAAAGGGCAGGCACGTAACGGCGAGTTCGTCTCAACGGCTCGGAAGGGGTGAAAAAATTGCATTTCGGCTTTTCTTATGTGGGGCTGATTTACCTGCTGATGCTGTTCCTGCCGAATCTGCTGTGGACGAAAAATCAGCCGAAGGATTACGAAAAATACGTCGTGAACGAAAAGCGCGGCTTGCTGCTTCTCGAGCGGATCGGAGAGGTTCTCGTCAGCGGCTGTGCGCTGATCTTTTCCGATTTTAATATCGGGGAGCCTTCGGCGCGGCTGATCTGGCTCGGCGCTTCGTTCCTGCTGATGCTCGGATACGAGGTCTACTGGGTTCGGTATTTCCGAAGCGAAAAAACCATGCGGGATTTTTACGCTTCCCTGCTCGGGATTCCCGTTGCGGGCGCGACGCTTCCGGTTGCGGCGTTTTTCCTGCTCGGCGTTTACGGCGGAAATCCCTTTCTGATCGTCTCGACGGTCATACTTGGGATCGGTCATATCGGGATTCATCTCGGACATCGGAAGGAAATCGAAAATGAAAGCTCGGGGCGCTGAACCCCGAGCTTTTGTTTGCGGAAAGGACTGCCGTTTCCGCGTTTTCGTTATTCTTTGGACTGCTCGATCCGGCTGCGAATGTCCTGCATACGGTAGTCGATCGAGTTGATCGCCTCGGCGCAAAGCCGCAGCTCGCGGGCAATGTCCTCCGCGTTCTCAATATTCTGCTTGTACCGCATTTTATGCTCGAGACTTGCCCAGAAATCCATGGCGATGGTGCGGAACTGCGCCTCGACCTTCATCATTTTCTTCCCGCTCGAAAGAAAGATCGGGATCCCGAGGATCAGGTGGAGACTGCGGTAGCCGTTCGGCTTCGGGTTCGCGATATAGTCCTTTTTTCGGATCAGGGTGATGTCGTCCTGCCGCACCAGAAGCTCCGCGAGCACGTAAATATCCTCGGGGAAGGAGCAGATCACGCGGACTCCCGCGATGTCGTTCAGCTTCTCCTCCATGTTTTCGATCGTCGCGGGGATTCCTTTCCGCTTCATTTTTTCGACAATGCTGAGCGGATCCTTTACGCGGGTCTTAATGGATTCGATCGGGTTATAGTTATGGCGGAGCGAAAATTCGTCGTTCAGAACGTTCAGCTTCGTTTCGATCTCCTTCAGGGCGCATTCGTTCCGCATGATCAGCTCCAGAAAGGGCTGCGCGGTCTCGAGAATCTGCTCCGCGCCGTTTCCCGAGCCGATGAGGTGTTCAAAAGAGCTTCCCCGATTCGGGACAAGCTGTGTTGACGGTTCATTCATAAGCGAAACCTCCCTTTCCGCGCGGCGAATGGAATTTACCTATATTATACCACCGCTTGTACCGAAAAGTCAATGACGCTTCCTTGTAAATCACGTAAAAATCGGGTAAAAGGGACGTGAACACCCAAAAGGTTACAAATTGTAATAATTAAACTTTTTTTGTAACCGCTTTGTAATAAATTTTTAACCACTTTGTAATTGCTTTTTGGAAAAAAACAGGGTATAATAAAGGCAGATAAAGGAAATTCGGCTTTCATTCAAAGCAAGGAGGTTTTGATATGAAAACAAAAATGATCGGGTTTATCATGGTTCTCGTGGGCGCGGCGGTGATCGCGAGCGGGATTAGTGTTATGACGGGCGCTTCGGACAGCGGCACTCCCGAAACGGTATATGAGGTGCAGAACGCCGAGCTGAAAACGGGGAAGTATTATCTGAACGCGAATCCCGCGCGCGGCTGTATCGAGATTTTTGAGGACGGGACGTTTTCGCTTACGGGCTTTGAACGGCAGGAATACCGTTTCCGCGAATGGTCGGGTATTACCGAAACGGACGAAGCGACGGGGCAGATCACGCTGACCGATTATTATTTCCTCGGCACCAATCTGGACGGCGGGACGCAGTTTACGGAAAAGATTCGTTTTTATCCCGAAAACGACAGTCTTGAATACGACGGCGACTATTACTTTTATGAGGGAACCGTATAATTTTCGTGCGGAGTTCTTTTCACTCAATTTGCTTATATCGAGTAATCCTTCCATAAAAACCGGCGCCGCAGGCTTTGGGCTTGCGGCGCCGATTTTTTTGTCTCGGTGAAAGTCTTTTAAAGGGCGTTTCCGCGAAAAGCTTCCCACACCTTTATAACAATCGGTGCGGGAAGCTTCACGGGAAAATTTTATCCGAACCGCCTCGGATTCAGCTTCTTCATTTCGTTCGCGCTGTAAACGACCTCGGCGTAGATCGCCGCGACGACGGAGTAAAGCTCGGGGGGGATATGCTCTCCCGAGCCGAGCATGACGAGAAGCGCCGCCGTACTGTCGTCGCGGTAGATCGGAACGCCGTTTTCGTCGGCGATGTTCACGATCCGCTGTGCAAGCTCTCCCAGTCCCGACGCGACGACCACGGGCGCGTAGTTCAGACTCGGATTGTATTTTAAGGCGACCGCCGCCTTCTGACCGTAAATTTTACGCTTGGACATTCAGACCCGACCTCCTTTCGATCAGCTTTGGGAAAATCTGCGTGAGATTATGCGGCTTTTTCAGGACGCCCGTTTCAAAGCGGTTGATCGTATAGCCCGTTCCCGCCGCGACCCGGTGAATTTTATTGATCAGCTGGTCGATGTTTTTCCCGAAGCTCGGCGGGTGGAGAAGGCTTACGCTGATCGAGCTGTCTCCCGCGTAGACGTCGATCTCGAAGCGTCCGAACGCGTCTACGTCGAACGTCAGGAACATATGATAACGCTTTGAGCCGCCCCCGCTCTTTTCCGCGCCGGATTCGTCGTCGTTATCGACCCAGAGCTCGCCGAACGCGCGGGTATCCTCAACCCGAATCGGGAGGATAAAGTGCGAAAGCGGCGTCATGACCCCCGGGGCGTTGATCATGCTCTGAAGAAGATTCGAGGCGTTAAAGCTGTCGATCGACTTCAGGGCGGGGTGATTGATATTTTTGGAGACGAATTCGGTAAGCGCCTGAATGGAGCTGGACTGCCGCGCCTGTACCGCCTCCCGTTCCTCCGCTCCCCGCGGAAGGAGCTGATCGGGTAAGGGCGGCTCCGGAGCGGTCTCCGCGCGCTCGGGGAGTGTACCGTTTTCGGCAAGCACGGAGAGCGATTCGTCCAGCACCTCGTACACACTGTCCCGAAGGGGTCCGTCGGGCATCGCGTCGAGAAAATTGTTTAAAAAGGCGACGAGATCCTCGATCGTCCCGATCTGCTCCATCTGCCCGACAATTACGTCCTGAAGCGTCTCGTCCGAGATCAGCCCCGTCAGGAGCGCGGTCATGATCGTCCGTTCGTCCTGCGCCCCGCTGTGGAGGGCGGTTATGTAGTCCGAAAAGTCGGGCGCGTCCAGTCCCATCTCGAGAAGATAGCCCTCATCGGTCAGATTTTTATTCATGTATTCCGAAAAAACACGGAAATTTTCGCTATCTTTGCCGAAAATCAAGTTTTCTTTGTCAAAAAAGGAATTTTCTACTTGATTTTTTTCTTCGTTTATAGTATAATTAGAAAAAGGTGTGTTCTGACCGTCTTGATTCCGTTCCGCCGATTGCTCCGGCAAAGGCGCGGACGGGTTCTCGGAACGGGTCGGAAGCCCTTCCTCGGGACGGGTCGGAGGATTTTCTCCCGCTTCGCTCATTTCCCGCGTTTCTCCCGTCTCGCGTGCGGCGGGTTCGCTTACGGAGGCGGAATAAGACGGCTCATTCCGGAAGCGTTCGGGCTGTTCCGCGCCGCCCTGTCCGTTTAAAAGCCTTGCGAGAAGCGATTCAAACGCCGCGGAAAGCTCGCTTCGCATTTCGTAGGACGGGATCTGCGTTAAAAGCTGCCCGAAATATTCGCGGAGCATCGAATCGTTGGTGTTGTACTTTGAAATATTGTGAATCACGATCGGGAGAAGCGTTTGCGTGTGACTGTCGTTCAGCAGGCTCTCGGATACGTTTTTCAGAAGCTCTGAGGTCTCGTTCCGAAGCGCGGCGAAGTTCGTCTGCGCCTCGCCCGACGACCAGCGGGAAGCCAGCCGGGTAAGATCCTCGGAAAGCGCGCGGTTCGGCGAAAAGTATTCCGCGAGGAATTTTAGGTTTGAGGACAGCGCCGCGGTGATCTCGTCGCGGTTCCGGGAGAAGTTGATCGCCTTGAGCATATTCCCGATCGCTTCCTTTAAATCGGGGCTCGCGTCCGCCGCCGCCTCTCGGAGGAGATCGTAAAAGCGGTCGTTGATAAACATGGTGTTCTGATTTTCCTGCTCGAGAATTTCGTTCAGGAGCCGATCCGCGGGGATATAAAGCGAGCTGCTGAGGTTTTCAAGCTCGCCCGCGAGCTCGGTATAGCCGTTGAGCTTCGCGGTCGTGAGAAGATCCGCGTTGATGATGTCCTTAATGGTCTCGACCGCAAGCGCCTGATTTTTGCTTACCGTTACGGCGAGCGGGATCAGATCCTTTTGTCCCATGGTGGTCTGGGCGTTGTTTCCCGCGTTTTTGTCGGAAACGACCTGAAGCTGTTCGGGGCGCTGTGAGCCGTCTACGGTAAACTGCTGCTCGCCGCCGGAGGAGGATCCGCGGTTATTGTTCAGCGTGGTGGAATAGCTTTTTCCTGTGGTATCGCCGATCTGAGGGATTTGGGGCATGACGATTTCTCCTTCCCGATACTTGTTATACTCTCATATTATCATAAATTTTTATTTTTTGCAATTCTTTTTCATAAAATATCATAATTTTTTGCCGTGCGGGGAATCGCGCGGAGAAAGGAACGGTTAAATTATGGCAAAGGTAGAATCCGGCATGGAGGCAATGGTCGACGTTTATATTTTTGAAACGACCGGACTTCTTGAGCAGCTCGACGAGATCCTGCTTCGGACGGAGCAGGCAAACGAGTTTACGGAAGACGATATTAACGAGATCTTCCGGATCATGCATACGGTAAAGGGTTCCTCCGCGATGATGGGATTTGAAAATCTTCAGATGCTCGCCCATAAGGGAGAGGATATGTTCTTTATTATCCGCGAGGCGCCCGAAAAGATGACGGACGTAAGCTTTGTTTACGACCTTGTATTCCAGATGTCCGACCTGTTTAAGGCGGAGATCGAGGCGATTCAGAATAACGAGGATTATGAGCCGACCGACTTTTCCGAGATTATCGCAAAGCTCGAAAAGGGTGCGAAGATGCTCAAGGGCGAGCTTGACGAGGCGGAGCACACGGAGAATGAGACCGCCGCCGCGAAGGAGAGCGAGACGCCGTCGGGCGGCTGGGGAAGCGACTGCATGACGGTCCGCGTATTCTTCGAGGACGGCTGTAAGATGGAGAACCTGCGCGCCTTGATGCTGCTGAACAGCGTAAAGGAGGAAGCGGAGGTTCTCGAGTATATCCCGAGCGACATCGAGTCGAATCAGGATTCCTCAAACGTCATTATCGATCACGGGTTTATCATTACCTTCCGCGCGCACGACAACGACGCGGTTCTTCGCATGATCGGCGAGTCGATCAATATTCAGTCCTACGAGACGATCAGCAACGATCATAAAAACGAGAAAAAGGCGGAGGAAGCCGCGGCGGCGGCTGCCGCTCCGGCGGCGCCCGCGGAGACAGCGAAGCCCGAACAGAAGGCGGCTCCGGCGCCCGAGAAGAAGAAGGTCGAAAATAAGTCCGCCGAAAACAAGACGCCGACCGGCGGAAGCGGAAAGCAGAGCCTGATCAGCGTGAATCTGTTAAAGCTGGATCAGCTTCACGATATTGTCGGCGAGATCATTACGACCGAGTCGATGGTCGTTTCCAACCCCGAGCTGGACGGAATGCGGCTTGAAAGCTTCTCGAAGGCGGCGCGCGAGTTGAAAAAGCTTACGACCGATTTACAGGATACGGTTATGTCGATCCGAATGGTACCGCTGACCGGGACGTTCCAGAAAATGAACCGGATCGTCCGCGATATGAAGGTAAAGCTCGGTAAGGACGCGGAGCTTAAGATCGAGGGAGATACGACGGAGGTCGATAAGTCGATCGTCGATAATCTGAACGACCCGCTGATGCATCTGGTAAGAAACTGCATGGATCACGGAATCGAGGATACGTCGGACGAGCGGATCGCGCAGGGAAAACCCGCCAAGGCGACGGTTACGCTTTCGGCGACAAATTCCTCGGGTGAGGTTATTATTACCGTCGCCGACGACGGACGCGGGATCGATACCGAAAAGGTGCTGCGCAAAGCGGAGTATAACGGGCTTCTCGTAAAGCCCGCGAGCGAATATACCGAGCGCGAGATTCAGAACATGATCCTTCTCCCCGGCTTCTCGACGAACGACGTCGTGACCGAGTACAGCGGCAGAGGCGTGGGCATGGACGTTGTGAAAAAGAACATTGAAAAATGCGGCGGAAGCCTTGTCGTAGAGAGCCAGCAGGGGAAGGGGACGACCTTTATCATCAAGATCCCGCTGACGATGGCGATTATCGACGGCATGGAGATCTGCGTAAACGACGCGATCTTTACGGTTCCGATCTCGGTGATCAAGGAAAGCATGCGCGTCCAGAGCGATCAGCTGATCCACGACACGCAGCGCGGGGAAATGATCATGATCCGCGGCGCCTGCTATCCCGTTCTGCGGCTTCACGAAAAGTTCAATCTTCCGACGGAGGTCACGAATATCGAGGACGGGATTATCCTCCTGATCGAAACGGAAAACACGAACGTCTGCATTTTCGCGGATAAGCTGATCGGCGAACAGCAGGTCGTGGTAAAGCCGTTCCCGAGATACCTTTCGCAGTATAATATTAAGGCCGAGGGGCTTTCCGGCTGTACGATCATGGGCGACGGAAGCATTTCGCTGATTGTGGACGTGAATACCCTTGTCGGATCACGCTAAACGAGGAAAGGACGGTCAGAAAAAATGGCAATGGACTATAAGGAGCTGCTCGCGAAGCAGGAGGAAATAAAAAAGCTGAAGCTGGAAGAAAAAAACGAAAAGGAATCCGCGCTGACGAAGGTGCTTACCTTTTATATCGGCGAACAGATCTACGGCGTTGAGATCTCGAATATTGTCGAGATTATCGGCGTTCCGCATATTACCTCGGTTCCCGGCGTACCTTATTATGTAAAGGGCATTATCAACGTCAGAAGTAAGGTTATGCCGATCATCAGCACGAGAATCCGGTTCGGGCGGGAGGAGATCCCTTACGACGAGAGGACCTGTACCATTATTATCGTGATCGACGACGTACAGGTCGGGATCATTGTGGACAGCGTTCTTGACGTTCTCGACGTTCATAAGAAGAACATCGCGCAGTCCCCGAACCAGAACGGCGTAAACGACAACAAGTTTATCAAGTATCTGCTCGAAATGCCGGACGGCGTAAAGCTGATTCTCGATGTCAACAAGCTGGTTTACGAAAATGACATTCATTTTCTTGACGCCGAATAAATCGGAGGAGAGCGAAGAGTTATGCCTACAATTGCAATGACGGACGCCGAATTCAACCGGCTCGTAGCGTATGTGCATGAAAACTATGGGATCGACCTTTCGCGCAAGCGCGTCATGATCCAAGGGAGACTCAGTAATCTGCTCACGAGCCGCGGCTTTTCGGACTATAATTCCTTTTTAAATATGGTGTTCTCGGATAAGAGCGGAACGGAGGTCGTAAACCTCATGAACCGCCTGACGACGAATCATACCTATTTTCTTCGCGAGCCGGAGCATTACGATTTTTTGCGCAAAACCTTTCTCCCCGCGCTCGAAAAAAAGAAAAAGAATAATAAGATCATTTATCTCTGGAGCGCCGCCTGTTCGAGCGGAGAAGAGCCGTATACGAACGAGATCGAGCTGCTGGAGTATTTCGGATCGAACGCGAAGCAATGGGACACGAAGATTCTTGCGACGGATATTTCGACCCGCGTTCTGGCAAAGGCTCAGCAGGGAATCTATCATAAGGACAGCATGAAAAACCTGAGCGAGGACGTAAAGCGGAAGTATTTTACCTCGGTCGGAAACGACTGTTTTCAGGTAAAGGACGAGGTTCGGAAGCTCGTTGTGTTCAAGGTCTTTAACCTGATGGATACGATCCCGTTCCGGAAAAATCCGTTCGATCTGATCTTCTGCCGGAACGTGATGATTTATTTCGATATGCAGACGAAGATCGACCTTGTGAACCGTTTTTACGACGTGATCGCGCCCGGCGGTTATCTCTTTATCGGTCACGCCGAAAGCGTTCCGCGCGACGCGACCAAGTTTAAATACATAAAGCCCGCGATTTATCAAAAGCCCGAGTAATTTCGGCTTCTTTTGGCGCAGGCGTAAAGGCAGGCGGAAAATCCGCGGCGGACGTGTCCGCGTTACGCGGAATGCTCCGAATACCGCGTAAGCATTGTGTTTGCGCGGTTCATTTTAACGGGAGGGCTTTCCCGGCGCACGCCTGCCCTAAATAATATACCGCTCTCCATTGCAAACCGAACCGTTTGCAGCAGCGCCGAGTATAAAAGAGACATATTTACGGTATTCCGGACAAGGGCACGATTCGGCTTACCGTTCGTGCGGAACAACGAAGAAAGGATACGTATAGCTATGCCAAAAAATATCAGAGTTTTGATTGTGGACGATTCGCCGTTCTTTCGGAATTATTTACAGACGGGACTTTCCAAATACAGCGGTCTGGAGGTGATCGATACCGCGGCAAACACCAACGAGGCGAGAGAAAAAATCCTTCGCCTGAACCCCGATGTGGTGACGATGGACGTGGAGATGCCGGGGATGAACGGGATCGATTTTCTCCGCACCTTCCTTCCGACGCACCCCGTTCATGTCGTGATCATCACCTCCTCGGCGGCGGGCGCGTTCGACGCGATCAGCGCGGGCGCGGTGGAATTTATGCGGAAGCCCGACGCGAATGAAAAGGATCAGTTTATCGCGCGGCTTGCGTCTACGGTTCGCTTCGCGCAGCTCGCGCGGATTAAGACCGCTGCTCCGGCGGCAGCCTCCGCCGCCGCGCCGCGCACCGAGGCGCGCGCGGATCCGATCATCGTACCGGGAATTCCGCGAAAGAATATGATGATCGCGCTCGGCGCGAGTACGGGCGGGACGGACGCGCTTGTCGAGATCGTCCGCCGCTTTCCGGCGAATACGCCGCCCGTCGTGATTACCCAGCACATGCCGCCGACCTTTACGAAGATGTTCGCCGAGCGGGTGAACCGGATCTGCGCGATGAGCGCAAAGGAGGCGGAGGACGGCGACCGCCTGATCACGGGGCGGATCATTATCGCCGCGGGCGGGCTTCAAATGCGGGTCATGCGCGATAATAACGGCTATTTCATTACGAGCCGTCCCGGTCCGAAGGTTTCGGGGCATTGTCCCTCGGTAGACGTTTTGTTCGACAGCGTCGCGGACGCGGCGGGATCGAACGCGGTCGCCGCCATTCTGACGGGAATGGGCGAGGACGGCGCGAAAGGGCTGTTAAAGCTTCATAATACGGGCGCGTTTACCGTAGGGCAGGACGAAGAGACCTGCGTTGTGTACGGAATGCCCGCGGTTGCCTTTAAAAAGGGCGCGGTTTCGGTTCAGCTTCCGCTTCAGGAGATCGCGAAGCAGCTCTTATTAAAGGTGCGGTAAACCGTGAAGAAAAAAAGTGTGTGGCAATTCTTGAAATTCGCGCTGGTCGGCGTGTCGAATACGATCGTCAATTACCTGGTTTACATCATTTTCGTCGCGCTTGGCGCGCATTATGTCGCCGCGAACATTTTGGGCTTTTTGATCAGCGTATTGAACGCCTACTTTTGGGGAAGCCGCTTTGTATTTAAAGAGGATGAAACGAAGGAAAAGCGGGTATGGTGGCAGGTTTTGCTGAAAACGTACGCTTCCTACGCGTTCGGGTTGATTCTGGGCACTTTGCTTCTGGTGCTGTGGGTCGATCTGATTCGGATCGGGGAATATTGCGGCTTTGTGAATGATCTTCTCGGCGCGGTTCACGCGGCGCTTCCCTTCCTTCCCGAGGAGATGGACGCGCGGCGGATTTCCGAAGTGATCGGTCCGATTCTGAACATGCTCGTAACGATCCCGATCAATTTTGTGATGAACAAATTCTGGGCGTACCGGCAGAAAAGTCTCTCGGCGGAGCCGCGGGAGACTGCACCAAAAAAAGAGGAAGGAATTTGAAAAAAATCTAAAGTTTTCCGTAAAACAGACGATATAATGTATAAGGTAGATACTGCGCGGTATCGACTGAATTTTTAGAAAGGAGTGATTTATATGATGAGTGTAGGAAGAGTGGCGGAAACCTCCGCGATGACGGCGGCGACCGCTCCGAAGCCTGCGGAACGCGTTTCGGAGGAGAAGTCGACGACTCTTGCGTCCGACCATACCGACAAGTTCGTGAAATCGGAGACCGGTTTTACTCCCGCTTATACCAAGGCGACCGTGACCGACAACCGTTCAAACAGCAAGAACGACACCACCGCGGACGACAGCAAGTCTAAGGCGGGCGAAAAGGCGGACTCCGTGAAGGCTGCGTCCAAATCCGTTCGTCAGATGAAGAACGAGGGAATGAAGGATCTTGTCGCGAAGCTGATCGGCGGACAGGCAAGCGGCACGAAGGTTACTTCGTCGATCGACCAGATGCTCAGAAGCTTCGGCTTGGAACCGCTGCAGGCGGATTCCGAGGATTTCTGGGGCGCGGAAAAGACCGCGAACCGTATTCTCGATTTCGCGAAGTCGCTTGCGGGCGACGATGAGGAAGCGTTCGGAAAGATGAAGGACGCGGTTGAAAAGGCGTTCGGCGAATGCGAGGGCATTTGGGGCGGAAAGCTCCCGAGCGTTTGCTACGAGACGAAGGACTTGATCGCGAAGGGCTTCGACGAATGGGAGAAGGAGCTTGCGGCGAAGAAAGCCGAAAACGACACTCCTGTCGCGGCGAAGTAATTGTCACTTCTTACATTGCGCAAAAAGGATCGTGCGGGAAACCGCGCGGTCTTTTTCTTTTGGAAAAACTCTCGTTTTTCGGGAGCGCTTCTCAACAAAGAAGCAGTGGTGATCGGGGCGAAAAAATGCTATACTGGAATTATCAAAAAAGGGAGGATATCGGAGAATGGCGGAGCTGTACGCCGAGCCGGAAAATGCGCAAAAATCATCTGAAAAATAATCCGTAAAAACGAAAAGACCGCAGCGTGAGTTCTGCGGTCTTTTTACTCGCTGAAAGTCGAAATCGGTATCCTTTATCGGCTTACGGTGATCCTTGTCTGCGAGCGTTGATCACCCGGGCAATTTACCAAAATCCTCTTTCAGCTTATCTGAAATGTCCTCAACTGCGGGAGTGGAATTCCTCTGCGGGAGCCGCTCCTTGTTTTTGCCCGATCATCTGTCTGTAAACTCAAAAAATTCTTTTTGAATGGGCATATAATGTTCCTTGCCGCGAATAGATTTACACATCATCCTTTCCGACACTCGCAAATAATCATTTGCTGTCCCGATAAAGCTTAACCGCTTATTCGGACAACGACCAAATCATTACGCGATTGTTTTTTCATCACTGTAAATCGTGATGGTCTCCGTTTTGCCGTACTTATCCGTCAGCGTAAAAACGGATTCGAGCCGGTATGTGCCGCTGGACAGCCCGCTTTTGCTGTTAACAACGGAAATGGAGCTTCCGCTTTTTGTTGTTTCCCAGCTCGCGCCGTCAACTTCATTCCAGATCCACAACCCCCAAAACTGCTGCAGGGTCTGCTTAACGGAAATCTGAACAACATCGCTGTTTCCCGTGCATTGGCTTGTGCATTCGGCGGTACCCGATGAAATGCGCAGCGTGCTGCTTGCTGTGCGCGCAAGTTCATAAGCGGGAGAGATTTCATCTACAACAATTTGTGACTTTTCCTCGGCAAATGCCGATGTGCTTACGGCTGAGCCCATGATAATCGCCGACAGTACAAACGCAAGGCTTTTCCTGAACCGCATTTGTTTCGCCTCCTTTCGCTGTATATTGACCTCCTCGGAAACCTCCGAAGCACCGTCTTACTTGCCTTTTGCTGTCATGCTTTGCCTGTTTTCCTTGAAATACATACGGTATTCCTGCGGAAAACGGACTTCGCCTGACCGCAAAATCGCTGCGCAATGCGGCACTTCTCCGGTTTCCGAGGAGGTCTGTTGTGAAGTTTTTACCCTTCTACTTTATACATTCAAAAAAAGGGGGTTTTCGGGACATGTTTTTTCGTTATTTTTTTAAAAAACCGCAAATTTCGTTACTTTTAGCCAAATCTACCAACTCGTTTTTGGTAAAATTTCCCTCAAGAGACAAGATGTAATTTTGGTTCTCCCAAATCACAAGCGCTTCTGTCCGTGCTTCATATTTATATTCCACGCAAACAGCGCTGCAGCCGTTGACGTCGGTTTCCTGAAATTCATAACCCTCCGTGTTGATATGCAGAGAAAATTCCGGCTTTGCGGTTTGCGTAAAAACAAGCTCTTGGTCGGCGCTGTTTTTGTATACCGTAAACGAATGTACGCTGCTGTGAGTTATTTCATATAATTCGTATCCGTCGGGTACTGCGGAAAGCGTATATTCTTCCTCAATGACGCTTGGGCAATCATGAACGTTGACTGCGAAAAGCTGCGTATTGTCATAATGTACAGTGCCTTTAAATCCGTTGGAAATAAACAGGATCACAAAGCCCGTCATAAAAGCGAGAATCAAAATGATGACCGCGGCAATCAGGATACGTTTCCGAATGCTGAGCGGTTTATGATGAACAAGCTGCGCGTTACAGCCTGCCGAACAGCTGTTTTTGAGGAGCTGTTCCTTGTTTTTGGCGTACTGCTTAAATATTTTGTTCATACGCATTCGGTGCTTCAGCGAAAATTTCGGCAGCGGCGCTTCGGCGGTTTCCGAAAAAATTTTTTCGTAATAACCTGATATTAACTCGTTAATTGTGTAGCTCGTACTCATCTGCCCGATCCTCCATAAACTGTTTGATACTGCTTACTGCTCTTGTGATCCTCTTTTTGGCTGTTTCCTCCGATATACCGAGCGCTTCTGCAATATCGGGATACTTCATATCAAAATGTATTTTAAGGTATAGCGCCGCCCTTGAGGTTTCGGGAAGCGTATCAATAAATCCGTATATTTCACCGCATGAGTACTTGCTTGAAATTTTTTCTTCTGTCGAAACGCTTTCGTCGATGATGTTGTTCTCAAGCGCTATTTGATGTTTCTCTATTTTTTGTTTTTCGTTCCATATACGGTAAGAGATGTTTCTGACGATTACGTTTATATAGGAAACTCTTTTTTCCCGCGGAATATTGAAAAAGACGCCGGGATTATTCGCGATCAATAAAAACGCTTCTTGAATAGCGTCTTCGGCGTCCTGTCTGTTATGTAATTTTGATAAAGCGATCGAATAAAAGGCTTTTATGTTTTTCTTATAAATCTCCGACAGCTCATTTCGTTGTTCTTCGCTTTCAAGAATAGCCAATGCAGCGGAAATCATATCATAACCTCGCTTTTTGGTTTTTATACTATTTTCCGATCAAGCCGCCGGAAAAGCCGTACAATACGAATTTCTGTCAAAATCTTTGATTTTTCCAGTCGCTTTTCCGGCGGAATCATATGATGAACTTTGTCTACCGCATGATTAGAAGTATGAAAAATAAGAACCTGTTCTAACTTATAACAACGAAAAGACCGCAGCGAAGGCGAGCCGCCTTTGGCAGTTCCGAAGGAATCCCCCGAATGCCAAAGTCCCGGCACGTGTGGCGAAATACTCTTATTTCACACACTCCCTAAGGCGAGCCGCCTTTGGCAATTCCGAAGGAATCCCCCGAATGCCAAAGTCCCGGCACGTGTGGCGAAATTCTTTTGTTTCACACACTCTTCAAAGCTGCGGTCGTTTGTTTTGCTTTTAATACGGACTGTCGAATTTGCGACAGCCGACCGTTATTTCCGCGCGTTCTTCGCGTAGTTCCATGAATCGCGGCACATTTCCTCCAGACCGTGCTTTGCCGACCAGCCAAGCTCGTTTTTCGCCTTTTCGGGAACGCAGTAGCATTCCGCCGCGTCGCCCGCGCGCCGTCCGGCGATTTCATACGGGATCTTTACGCCGTTCACACGCTCGAAGGTCTGAATGATCTCCAGTACCGAGTAGCCGTTTCCCGTACCGAGGTTGTAGGGGATCGCGCCCTTCTTCTCGCGGACGCTCTTCAGCGCGGCGAGGTGTCCCGCGGCGAGATCGACCACATGGATATAATCGCGGATACACGTTCCGTCGGGGGTCGGGTAGTCGTTTCCGAATACGCTCAGCTTTTCCTGCTTTCCCGTTGCAACGTTCATGATGATCGGCATGAGGTTGTTCGGGATCCCGTTCGGATCCTCGCCGATTTTCCCGCTCGAATGCGCGCCGATCGGATTGAAGTAGCGCAGGAGCGCCACGCTCCATTCGGGATCGGCGGCGCACAGATCGCGGCACATATCCTCGATCATCAGCTTGGTGCGCCCGTAGGGGTTGATCGCGGAAAGCGGGAAATCCTCGCGGACGGGAACCGTTTCGGGGATTCCGTAAACGGTCGCCGACGAGCTGAAGATCAGCTTTTTGCAGCCGTGGCGGGTCATCGCGTTTAAAAGGGTAAACGTTCCGCCGAGATTGTTGGAAAAGTACATGAGCGGCTTTTTCACGCTTTCGGCGACCGCCTTATAGCCCGCGAAGTGAATGACCGCCTCGATCTCGTTCTCGGCGAAGATCTTTTCCATGTCCGCCTCGCTGCACATATCGGCTTCGTAGAATTTGAAATCCTTCCCGCTGAGCGCCTTGATCCGCTCGACCGCTTCGGGCTTCGAGTTATAGAAGTTGTCCAGCACGACGATCTCCTCGCCCGCGCCGAGCAGCTCCACGCAGGTATGCGAGCCGATATAGCCGGCTCCCCCCGTAATTAAGATTGCCATTGAAAAAAACTCCCTTCGTTTTTATGTTGTTGCAGGTGTGCGGTGCCGCGCGCCTGTTTAAAGTCGAAATCACTTAAAGAATTGCTTCCTTATGCCGCGTGACGTGACAGCCGATGTTGACCGCCACGGGAAGCCCCGCGATATGGGTCGGCGCGGTCTCGATATTCACGTAAAGCGCGGTGACCGTTCCGCCGAAGCCCTGCGCGCCGATTCCGGTCAGATTGATTTTTTCGAGGATTTCCTCCTCCATTTCACGGTAAAACGGATCGGCGCTGCGCACCGCGAGATCGCGGCAGAGCGCCTTTTTCGCGAGATAAGCCGACTGCTCGAAATCGCCGCCGATCCCGACGCCCGCCGTGATCGGGGGGCAGGGGTTGCTGCCCGCGATGCTCGCCGTCTCAACGACGAAATCAATAATGTCTTCTCGGGTAGCGGAGGGGGTGAACATTTTCAGGCGGCTCATATTCTCGCTTCCGAAGCCCTTCGGCGCGACGGTGATCTTGACGGCTTCTCCGTCCACAATGCTCGTATGGAGGACGGCGGGGGTATTATCGCCCGTATTCACGCGCCGAAGCGGATCCTTTACGACCGAGAGCCGCAGAAGCCCTTCGGTATATCCCTTTGCGACCCCCGCGTTGACCGCTTCGTTTAGGCTCCCGCCAACAAAATGCACGTCCTGCCCGATCTCGAGAAAAATGACCGCCATGCCCGTATCCTGACAGATCGGGACGTTCAGCTCCCTCGCGCAGTCGATATTCTTCACCAGATCGGACAGCACCTCCTTACAGACGGGGCTTTCCTCGCGGGGGATACAGCCCTCGATCGTTTCGCGCATTCCGTCCGGGAGCGTAAGGTTCGCCTCCTCGCAAAGCCGCGCGACCGTGTCGCGGACGACCGCAACATCAAGCTCTCTCATCTTCCTTCTCCTTCCCGTATTCTTGTTCTTCCTCGATTTCTTCGTCCCGAAGCAGGCGGAGCATTTCGGTTTTCAGCATTTTAACCCGTTCGGCGTTGAACTGCACCAAAGAAACGCAGACATAGGCGCGGACGATAACCGCCGTCATCGAGATCATCAGCGCGGTCGCAAGCCGGAATCCCGCGACAAAAAGGATTCCGTAGGTAATGACGCAGAAATCGATCAGCAGCGTCGCGATCACGCCCCAGAAAAACGCCCAGCTTCCGCCCGGCTTTCGGATACTTCCCTTTGCGCCCGACCGCTCCAGCCCTTTGGTAAGCGCGAAGTGCAGGCAGGTATCGCAGAAATCCTTTTTATACGAATGGTAATAGCGGAGGGTGTATTCGTCCTCGCCGTCCTTCGAGAGCAGGTACAGCGGCTCGCCCTTCAGCTTATAGAGCGCGCGCTTTTGCTGCGCCGCGAGAACCTTTCCGAGCCGGGCGCGGAGCGCGTCGATCGAAAGCCGGCTTTCCTCCTCGTAGGGAATACGGATAAATTTTTTCATGACGTTCTCCTTTGGTTTTTTATGTCAGGTGTGCGATTCGCCGCGTTTTTGTTGCCTGTTCTTATTTTTAAATCGTATGAACAAGCTTATCCGAAGACGTATTCTCCTATCGGATCGGCTTTCCGTCGAGGTATACCGCACGCGGCGGACGGGAAATGTCGTAAAACGAACCCTCCCATAAAACGAAATCCGCGTCCTTTCCGATTTCAAGGCTCCCGACCCGTTCGTCCAGCCCGCCGACCCGCGCGGGGTGGATCGTAATCGCGGCGAGCGCCTCCGTCTCGGTCATTCCGCCCCGGATCGCCAGTCCCGCCATGACGGGGAGGTACTGGATCGGATTTTCGGGGTGGTCGGTACAAAGCGAAACCTCGATTCCCGCCCGCGTCAGGAGCGCCGCGTTGCGAATATCGGCGTTCGACAGCTCGGGCTTACAGCGGTCGGCGAGGATCGGCCCGACCACGCAGGGAACGTTTTTCGGCAGCTCGTCCGCCACAAGATATCCCTCCGTCGCGTGGATCAGCACGCAGTCCAGCGAAAATTCCTCCGAAATACGGATCGCCGTAAAGAGATCGTCCGCGCGGTGACAGTGGAAATGCGCCTTGATCTCCCCTTTTAAAAGGGGGATCAGCGCTTCGCACTTCGCGTCGTAGTCGGGGCGGGTCGTCTCGTCGTCCGTCCCCTTGGTGCGCTCGTATTCCTCCGCGTCCTCCATGTACCGTTTCGCGGCGGTAAGCTGCCCGCGAATGAGCGCGGCGGTCGCCATACGCGTAACGGGCGATTCGTCCCGATCGCGGTAGACCGATTTCGGGTTCTCGCCGAGCGCGAATTTCATCGCGCAGGGGGTTTTCAGCACGCGGCTTTCGACCCGCTTTCCTCCCGCGGTTTTCATGGCGAGAAAGGTTCCCGCGATCGCGTTCGCGCTCCCCATTCCCGTCAGTACCGTTCCGACGCCGCCCCTTGCCGCCTCCTCAAAACAGCGGTCGAGCGGGTTTACCGCGTCGATCGCGCGAAGCTGCGGGGTAACGGGATCGCTTTCCTCGTTCCCGTCGTCCCCCTCGATTCCCAGCCCGTCGCCGAACATGCCGAGATGACAGTGCGCATCCACAAAAGCGGGCGTAACCGTCATTCCCCCCGCGTTGAGATCCGTTTCGGCGGGCGCTTCCTTCAGCTCGCTCATTTCGCCGAGCGCGGTGATTTTCCCGTCCCGAACCGTAAGAAAGCCGTTCTCGATCGGCGGAAGGGTAACGGGAAGGATTTTTGCGTTGTATATGATCATGCGCGAAGCCCCTTTTCAATTTCAAATACAATGTCCCGATCGACCCCGTTCGCGTCCACGACGAGAGTCGCGCGCTTCCGGTAAACGGCGCGGCGGATCCGGTACAGCTCGGCAAGCTGTTCCTTGGTATTGCTCACGACGAGCGGGCGGCGGGTATCGTTCGCGATCCGCCGATAGCAAAGCTCAAAGCCCGCGTCGAGAAAAACGATCGTTCCCGTTTTCGCCGCCGCTTCCGCCGTGTCCGGGCTGATGACCGCGCCGCCGCCCGTCGCGACGATACAGCCTTCGGGCATTTCGCGGATATACCGTGCCTCCGCCTCGCGGAAATACGGCTCGCCCTCTTCGGCGAAAATTCGGGAGATCGGTTTTCCCTCTTGTTCCTCTATGTAGCCGTCGAGATCGACGAACCGGCGATCCAGCCGCTTCGCGAGAAGCCGTCCGATATGCGATTTTCCGCAGCCCATGAATCCGCACAGATAAACGTTTTTCATACAAGCGCCTCCATGTCGGAAATGAGCGCTTCGAGATCCTCCCTCCGGAAAACGGCGCCGTGCCAGATCTCCTGCGCCGCCGCCGCCTGAAGCACGAGCATCGCCATGCCGTTCATGGCTTTCGCGCCGCATTCCCGCGCCGTTTTTACGAGAAGCGTCTCCCGCGGGTTATAGACCGCGTCGAACACAAAGCGGACGTGCTTTAAAACGTTTTCCCCGCAGGGGGAGGCGTTTATTTTCGGGAACATTCCGACGGGGGAGGCGTTAACGAGCAGGTCGAACTCCTCCGATACCGATCCGATCGGGCTTGGAATGATCTTCACTTCGGCGTTCGGGGCTTTTTCACGGATTTCGTTTACGACAGTCTCCGCCTTCGGGCGATCCTCGTCCAGCGCGGCAATCGTAAGCGTTCCGCCCGAAAGCGCCGTCTCGATCGCTATCATGCGTCCCACGCCGCCGCAGCCGATCAGAAGCACCTTTGACGCAAGGCTCGCGCCGAGCAGCTCGATCGATTTCGTAAAGCCGAGCACGTCGGTATTATAGCCGACCTTCTCATCGCCGTTTTTGACGCAGTTTACCGAGCCGTAACGCTCCGCGCCCGCGTCGAGACGGTCGCAGAAGCGGATAATGTCCACCTTATGCGGAATGGTGACGTTAAAGCCGTCGAGAGAAGCGAGCCTTTCGTATTGCGCGGGAAGGGATTCGGGAGAGATCTCAAGCGTTTCGTATCCCGCCTCCCGTCCCGAAAGGGAGAACAGCCGCGTGTGAATCTGAGGGGAAAGGGTATGCCCGAGCGGGTACCCGATCAGCGCGTATTTTTTCATAAGGGGAATCTTCCTTTCTTTTTCAGCGGTCCATGGCGTTCGCTTCCGCGCCGTCGAGGGTCTTTTTTACAAAGCCGACCAGCGTTTTTCCCGGACCGCATTCGGTAAAGCGGGTAAAGCCGTCTTTTTTCATGGCGAAAAGCTCGTCGGTAAAGCGGACGGGCGAACAGATATGGCGGGAGAGAAGCCCTGCTATGTCCGTTATATCGGTAAGCTCCGCGCCGAGCACGTTCGAGTAGAACCGAACCTTCGGCGCGGAGAAGGCCGTCCCCGCGATCTGCGCGGCGAATTCCTCCGCAGCTTCCTTCATGTATTCGCTGTGGAAGGCGGCGGCGACGGCGAGCGGGATGATCCGCTTCACGCCCTTCGCCGTAAGCGCTTCGGCGGCTTTCTCGATTCCCTCCGCGCTCCCCGCGATCACGGTCTGCTGCGCGGAATTGTAATTGACGGGGGTGACATAGCTTCCCGCCGCGGTGATTTCGGCGCAGACCTCCTCCACCGCCTTCGCGTCGGACGTCAGCACCGCAGCCATTTTTCCGCCGTTCTTCCCCGCCGCCTTTTCCATGCATGCGGCGCGCTTTTTGATCAGCTCGTAGCCCGTTTCAAGCCCGACGATCCCGGAGAGAACCATCGCCGCGTATTCGCCGAGGGAATGCCCCGCGACCGCGCCGAACTCTCCGCCCTCGTTCCTGTATTTTTCCGCGCAGAGCAGAGACATGGTAAAGATTGCGGGCTGGGAGATTTCCGTGCGCGAAAGCTCCTCCGCCGCGGCGTTAAACATGACCTTTTTCAGGTCGAAGCCGAGAATTTCGCTTCCTGTCTTAAAAATCGTTTCGTAAGCCCCGGGGTTTTCGCGGAAGAGCTTTTCTCCCATGCCGGGATACTGGGATCCCTGTCCCGAAAATAAAAGTGCGTCTGTCATGCTGTCGTTCCTTTCAGGTTTTTTAAGAAAAAAGCAGAATCCCGCCGAAAAAGCGGAAAAGCTCGGCGGCGGAGAGGGCTTCGTCCAAAAAGTCATTGACAAATACGGTTAAAATTGGTATAATGAATAGGTAGCGCCGAGATAAAGGAAGCCCGTGCGATTTGCGGCGAAAAATATCTGCGCCTTTTATTATAACCGATTTCCGGAATAAAATCAAGGAGAAAAGCGAATGCGAGGAATAAAAATTTTAGGGACGGGCATATATCTTCCCGAAACCGTCGTGACGAACGACGATTTTACGAAAATGCTCGATACGAGCAACGAATGGATCGAATCGCGGACGGGGATCCGCGAGCGGCGCTTTTCGACGAAGCTTCCGAATCACGAGATGGCGAAGGCGGCGGCGAGGGACGCCCTTTCGGACAGCGGGATCGCTCCCGAGGAGATCGACCTGATCCTGGTCTCGACCTGTTCTCACGAATTTTTTTATCCGAACGCCGCCTGTCTTGTGCAGGAGTCTATCGGGGCGGTGAACGCCGCGGCTTATGACATTAACGCGGCTTGTACGGGATTTATCTGCGCGGTGGACATCGCGAGCCGCTACCTCGAGGACGGGGATTATCGGAACGTCCTGATCGTCGCGAGCGAGCGCCTTTCCAACCACCTCGATTTCGAGGATCGGGCATCCTGCGTCCTGTTCGGCGACGGCGCGGCGGCGGCGGTTCTTACGCACGGCGAAAAGCCGCTTTATTCCTACCTGAACGCGAAGGGCGATCCGTTCCAGAGTCTTTACTGCCATATCAGCGGGAAACCGAACTGTCCGTTCCGCGAGAAGGGGACATATTACGATTTTATGGACAGCGAGAAAAAGGAAACCTACCTTCAGATGGACGGAAGGGCAGTGTATAAATTCGCCGTGGACGCGATGGCGACGGCGATGGAAAAGGTGCTTCAAAAGGCGGGGCTTACCGCGGACGACGTGGATATTGTGATCCCGCATCAGGCGAACGTGCGGATCATTCACGCGGCGATGAAGCAGATGAAGCTCCCCGAGGAAAAGGTTTATATCAATATCTACGACCGCGCGAACACCTCGAGCGTTTGTATCCCGACCTGTCTGGACGAGCTGAAAAAAGCGGGGCGGCTTCACGAGGGAATGCGGATCTGTCTGGTGGGCTTCGGCGCGGGGCTTACGAGCGGCGCGGTTCTTTACGAAATGTGATTTTCGGCAATAGCGCCAAGCTAATTCAATGAAAGGTTGGTCATCATGATAAAAACAAGAATCACGGAGCTTCTCGGGATCAAGTACCCGATCTTACAGGGCGGAATGGCGTGGATCGCGGAGAGCACGCTCGCCTCGGCGGTCTCGAACGCGGGCGGCGCGGGGATCATTGCCGGCGGAAGCGCTCCCGCCTCTTATATCGAGGAACAGATCCGGCGGGCGAAAACGCTTACCGACCGACCGTTCGGGGTCAATATCATGCTGCTCTCGCCGAACGCGGACGATCTCGCGCAGCTTGTCATCGACGAGAAGGTTCCGTTTGTGACGACGGGCGCGGGAAACCCCGGGAAATATATGGAAAAATGGCTCTCCGCGGGGATTAAGGTGATCCCCGTCGTACCGAGCGTCGCGCTCGCGAAGCGCATGGAGCGCGGCGGCGCGGCGGCGGTCATCGCCGAGGGAACAGAAAGCGGCGGACATATCGGCGAGAATACGACGATGTGTCTGGTGCCGCAGGTGGTCGACGCAGTGGAGATTCCCGTTCTCGCGGCGGGCGGGATCGCCGACGGACGCGGGATCGCGGCTTCGTTCATGCTCGGCGCGGAGGGCGTACAGGTCGGGACGCGGTTTCTCGCCTGTGAGGAATGTCAGGTTCACCCGACGTACAAGGAGCTTGTGGTCGGGGCGAAGGATACCGACAGTATTGTAACGGGACGTTCGACGGGGCACCCCTGCCGCAACGTCAAGACGAAATTCGCGAAGAGGCTTCAGACCTTCGAGAAGGACGGCGGAACGCCGGAGGAATTCGAGGAGATCACGGTCGGCTCGCTTCGGAAGGCGGTTCAGGACGGGAACCTCGAGGAGGGCTCGTTCCTTTGCGGCGCGATCGCGGGTATGATCCGCGAGGTAAAGCCCGCGAGGGAAATCGTCGAGGAAATGTTCGGGCAGGCGGAAAAGCTGCTTGGGAAGTAAGAACGCGCTTTCACAAGGAAATCGAGTGTCTTTAAAGGTAAGTTCTAGTTTTTTAGAGGCAGAGCTTTGCGCAAGACCTGCGACCTGACAGCCGCAGCGTTGAAATCGGTAAAAACAGTGATGGGAAAAAGGATTCCAAAGGAACATTGTTCCTTTGGCAGGGGTGCGGGGACAGAGTCCCTGCAAAATAATTTTTCTTAAGGTCTTAAAATTCTCTTATAAAGTCTTAACAGTCTTCTTTAAAAGAAAAGAAAGGAAAAGCACATGACGGCTATTATTACGGGATCGGGTCAGGGGATCGGCGCGGCGGTCGCGAAGCGGCTCGCGAAGGACGGCTTTGACATCGCGGTCAATGATCTGAACGAGGAAAACGGACGGCGCACCGCCGAGGAATGCCGCGCTCTCGGCGTCAAGGCGGACTACTTTAAGGCGGACGTATCGAAGCTTTCCGAGTGCGAGGAAATGGTCAAAGCGGTCAAGGAGAAATTCGGCTCGATCGACGTGCTCGTCAATAACGCGGGGATCACCCGCGACGGCTTGCTCGCGCGCATGAGCGAGGAAAATTACGATCTCGTGATCGCCGTGAATCAGAAGAGCGTTTTCAACATGATGAAAACGGTCGGATCGATCATGATGAAGCAGCGCGGCGGGCGGATCATCAACCTTTCGTCCGTCGCGGGACTGTACGGGAACGCGGGACAGTTCAATTACAGCGCCTCAAAGGCGGCGATCATCGGCATGACGAAAAGCGCGGCGAAGGAGCTCGGCTCCCGCGGGATCAACGTGAACGCGGTCGCGCCGGGATTTATCCGCACCCCGATGACCGACGCGCTTACCGATGCGCAGAAGGAGGCGATCCTGAACGCGATCGCGGTGAAGCGCTACGGCGAGGTCGAAGAGATCGCGGGCGTGATCTCCTTCCTCGCGGGGAAGGATTCCTCTTACGTGACGGGACAGGTCATCGAGATCAGCGGCGGGCTTTCTATGTAAGAACATGTCTTCACAAGAAAGTTACGCGCCTTTTCGGTTAAAATTGCCATATACCTCGTCAAATTTTTTTGAAATCCGTTAGGATTCCTGCAAAAATTTTCCTAGTCTATGACAATTTTTCCTCGAAAATTCGCGCAACTCTCTTATGAAGACAAGTTCTGAGAAAACCGCGCGGAAGGCGCAGTACTGCATTTAAAAATAAATAACACAAAAATATCAGGAAAGGCAGAACAAGGGAAATGAGCAGGGTTGTGATTACGGGCTTGGGCGTCGTAAGCCCGGTCGGAAATACGGTGGAAGAATTCTGGGGGAGCCTGAAGGCGGGGAAGCACGGCTTCACGCTCGAGGAATGGTTCCCGGGACAGTCGGAGGAGCGCAATGTCAGCGCGCGGGTCAAGAACTTCGACGACAGCGCGATCCTCGATAAAAAGGCGGCGAGAAGAACCGATATTCTGACCCGCTACGCGCTTTACGCCTCGTTAGAGGCGCTGAAGGACGCGGGGACGGATTTTAAGGATCTCGATCTGTACCGCTGCGGCGTTATTATCGGCTCGGGGATCGGCGGGATCCAGACAACCGAGGAGCAGGTTCAGGTATACCATAATAAAGGCGAGGCGCGCGTTTCCGTTTTTACGATCCCGATGATGATCGGGAATATGGCGGCGGGAACGGTCGCGATCAGGACGGGCTTTAAGGGCGTGAATTACTGCACCGTTTCCGCCTGCGCTTCCTCCGCGCACGCGGTTGGCGAAGCGTTCCACGCGATCAAAAACGGGTATCTCGACTGCGCGGTCGCGGGCGGAACGGAAGCCTGTCACTTGGGCTTTGCGCAGGCGGCGTTCAACAATATGCATGCCATTACGCGCAGCACCGATCCCGACCGCGCGTCGATCCCGTTCGATAAGGATCGTTCGGGCTTCGTCCTCGGCGACGGCGCAGGAATCCTGATTTTAGAGGAATACGAGCACGCGAAAAAGCGCGGCGCGAAAATTTACGCCGAGATCGCCGGCTACGGCGCGACCTGCGACGCGTATCACGAGACAAGTCCCGACCCCGAGGGGCTCGGCGGCGCGAAGGCGATGGAGCTTGCGGTGAAGGAAGCGGGCGTGCCGCTCGAAACGATCAATTACTGCAACGCGCACGGCACCTCCACGGTCATGAACGATAAGACTGAAACGATCGCCTTGAAGCTCGCGTTCGGGGAGCAGGCGCGGAAAATGGCGATCAACTCGACGAAGTCCATGACGGGGCATTTACTCGGCGCGGCGGGCGCGGTAGAAGCGATCGCGACCGTTTTACAGATGAAAAACAGCTTGGTTCACGTTACGGCGGGATCGAGGGAAGCAGGCGAGGACTGCGACCTCGATTACTGCATGGGCGGGAGCCGCGAAATGAAGATTACGGGCGCGATCAGCAACTCGCTCGGCTTCGGCGGGCATAACGCGACGCTTTGTTTCCTGCCCGTAAACGAATAACCAATTTTTCGGAAAGGACAGAATTTTATGCGATATGAAAAAGACGAGCTTCCGGGCGTGGTAAAAGAGATGATCGGGATTATGAAGGAAAACAATCTCGGGCATTTCCACGTGCGCAACGATCAGTTCGAGGTCGAGTTCGGCGAGCGGCAGCCGCTCCCGCCGATTCCTCCCATGCCGCCCATGGCGAGCTACGTGGGGTCTACCGTGATGACGCACCCCGTCGAGATCGCGGCTCCGCGGGAGCCGGAGAGCAAGCCGCAGGGCGGAAGATACATCAAGTCGCCGATCGTCGGAACGTTCTACGCCGCCTCCGCGCCGGGGAAGCCCCCCTTCGTCAAGGCGGGAAAGAGCGTCAGCAAGGGGGACGTTGTCTTTATTATCGAGAGCATGAAGCTCATGAACGAGGTAAAAAGCGAGCTGGACGGCATCGTCGCGGAGGTTCTCGTTTCCGACGGCGAAGCGGTCGAGTACGACCAGCCGATCTTACGTCTCGAATAACGAGGCGGAAAGGAAAGTCAAAAGAATGAAAATGAACATCGAACAGATTAAGGAGATCATTCCGCACCGCGATCCGTTCCTGCTGATCGACGAGATCGAGGAGATCGAGGAGGGAAAGCGCGTCGTCGCGCTCAAGCATATCCGCGCGGAGGATTTCTGGTTTAAGGGACATTTTCCCGAATATCCCGTCGTTCCGGGCGTGCTGATTCTCGAAATGCTCGCGCAGGCGGGCGCGGTCGCCATGCTCATGCTTCCCGAAAATAAGGGGAAGATCGGCTTTTTCGGCGGGGTAAAGGAAGCGAAATTCCGCCGTCAGGTCGTTCCGGGCGATACGCTCCGGCTTGAGGTCGAGATCGTGAAGGTCAAGGGACCGGTCGGGATCGGGAAGGGCGTCGCGACGGTAAACGGGGAAAAAGCCTGCTCCGCCGAGATCTCGTTCGCGATCAAGAGCCCGACAGAATAAAGGCAGATTCCAAAAGAAAGGACGTCGCGCTGATGTTTGACAAAATACTGATTGCGAACCGCGGAGAGATCGCGATCCGCATTATTCGCGCCTGCCGCGAGCTTGGGATCGAGACGGTCGCGGTTTACTCGACCGCTGATAAGCAGGCGCTTCACGCGCAGATCGCCGATCAGGCGGTCTGTATCGGCGGTCCGAGAAGCTCCGAAAGCTATCTGAATACCCGTTCGATCCTTGCCGCCTGTGAAATTACGGGCGCGAAGGCGATTCATCCGGGCTTCGGCTTTCTTTCGGAAAACGCGCGCTTTGTACGGCTCTGCGATCGGTGCGGGATCAAATGGATCGGTCCGGACGCGGACGCGATGACGGCGATGGGCGATAAGGCAAACGCGAAAAAGGCGATGATGAAGGCGGGCGTACCCGTGGTACGCGGCTCGGAGGGCGTGATTGGCGATCTGGGCGAGGCGAAGCGGATCTCCGCCGAGATCGGTTATCCCGTTCTTGTCAAGGCGAGCGCGGGCGGCGGCGGGCGCGGGATCCGAAAGGCGAATTCGGAAGCCGAGCTGGAAGCCGCGATCACCGCCGCGAAGCAGGAGGCGCTTCAGTTTTTCGGGAACGACGACGTATACATTGAAAAATTTATCGTGAATCCGCGTCATGTCGAGATTCAGATTTTAGCGGACGAGCACGGGAACGCGGTGCATTTGGGCGAGCGGGACTGCTCCTGTCAGCGGCGGAATCAGAAGGTGCTCGAGGAAAGCCCCAGCCCGATCATGACGCCCGAGCTTCGGGAAAAAATGGGCGCGGCGGCGCTCCGCGCGGCGGAGGTTTACGGTTATTACAACGCGGGAACGGTCGAATTCCTTGTCGATAAGGATCGGAATTTCTATTTTATGGAGATGAACGCGCGGATTCAGGTTGAGCACCCCGTTACCGAAATGGTCACCGGGATCGACCTGATCAAGGAGCAGATCCGAATCGCGATGGGGCTTCCCCTTTCGTTCAGGCAGGAGGATATTTCGCTGACCGGACACGTAATCGAGTGTCGGATCAATGCCGAAAATCCGAAGAAGGGCTTTTGCCCCTGCCCCGGAAGGGTCGAGTCGATTCATATCCCCGGCGGCTTCGGCGTGCGGATCGATACCGCGGTTTATCAGGGCTACGAGATCCCGCCCTATTACGACAGCATGATCGCAAAGCTGATCGTAAAGGGGCGTGACCGCGCGGAGGCGATCACGAAGGCAAAGGTAGCGCTTTCCGAAATGCTGATCGAGGGGATTCAGACGAATATCGATTTCCAGCTTAATCTTCTTCGGGATAAGGAGTTTGAGCGCGGCGTTTTCGACATCGGTTTTCTGGATCGGAAGCAGAACCTGATGAAATAAAGTGGAGGCAGCATGGCACTCGAGGATTTATTTAAGGTCGTAAAGGATCGCTTTAAAGAGGACAAAAACACGGAAAAGCCGTCGGGCGGCGTGGAGATCCCGAAGGATCTGCTGTTTAAATGCCCGCGCTGTGACACGGTCATTTATCGGGACGACTTCGAGAAGAACAAGCAGGTCTGCGCGGCGTGCGGTTATCACGCGCGGATCACTTACCGAGAGCGGCTCGAAATGACGGCGGACGCGGGAAGCTTTACCGAATTTGACGCGGAGATGGATTCGGTCAATCCGATTGACTTCCCCGGTTATTCCGAAAAAATCGCCGGTCTTCAGAAGAAGTGCGGTATGAAGGAAGCCGTCGTGACGGGGATCTGTACGATCCGCGGCTATCAGACCGTGATCGGGATCATGGACAGCAATTTTATGATGGCAAGCATGGGGTGCGTTGTCGGCGAGAAGATCACGCGCGCCTTTGAATACGCGACCGAGCACCGTATGCCCGTCGTGCTGTTTACCGCGTCGGGAGGCGCGAGAATGCAGGAGGGAATCGTTGCGCTGATGCAGATGGCGAAGACCTCCGGCGCGATCGCGCGGCATAACGAAGCGGGAGAGCTGTACATTACCGTTATGACCGACCCGACGACGGGCGGCGTGACCGCGTCGTTCGCGAGCCTCGGCGATATTATCATTGCCGAGCCGAAGGTGCTGATCGGATTCGCGGGGCGGCGGGTGATTCAGGATACGATCCGTCAGCAGCTTCCCGACGATTTTCAATCGGCGGAGTTCATGCTTGAAAACGGGTTCGCGGACATGATCGTCGAGCGGAAAAATATGCGCTCGGTGCTCGCGAATCTGATCCGAATGCACGGATACCCCAAAACGCGGGAAAATTGAACCGCTTTCGCGCGCAGACTTTCCGCGAAAGCGTAAGCGCCCGGCTTTTGGGGAACTTTTTCCGAAGAGAAGGAGTAAAATAGGGTTATGAGTAACTTTACCGCGACCGAACGGCTCGCCGTGATCCGGAATAAAAACCGTCCGACCGTTCGCGACTATATTCCCGCGATTTTTAATCATTTTCTCGAGCTTCACGGCGACCGTCATTTCGGCGACGACGCGGCGATCATCGGGGGGATCGGGACGCTGAATTCCCTTCCCGTGACGGTCATCGCGCAGGTCAAGGGGAGAAATCTCGAGGAGAATAAGCGCTCGAATTTTTCCATGCCGCACCCCGAGGGCTATCGGAAGGCGCTCAGGCTGGCGAAGCAAGCCGAAAAGTTTCACCGTCCCGTGATCTGCTTTGTGGATACGCCCGGCGCGTTCTGCGGGATCGACGCGGAAAAGCGCGGGCAGGGCGAGGCGATCGCGCGGAATCTGATCGAATTTATGACGCTGAAAACGCCGATCGTTTCGATCGTTCTCGGCGAGGGAGGAAGCGGCGGCGCGATCGCGCTCGCGGTCTGCGACGAGCTTGCCATGCTTGAAAACGCGATCTACTCCGTGATCTCGCCGCGCGGCTTTGCGTCGATTCTATGGAAGGACGCGAGTCGGGAGAGCGAGGCGGCGGAGCTGATGAAGAGCACTGCCGAGGATCTCGTAAAATTCGGCGTCTGCGATAAAATTATCCGCGAGCCCGCGGGCGGCGCGCATAACGACCCCACGCATACCGTAATGAACGTTTCCGACTACCTGAACGAGGCGGTGCCGCGGCTGATGAAGGTGGAGGAGAGTGTGATGCTGGAGCGGCGGTATGAGAAGTTCCGACGGATCGGAATGTTCCGGGAGTAACCCGATTCTGTTAAAAATGCACAAAAAAATACGGGAAAAGTGTGAGATATAGACCAAAAGCTAAAAAATAAAAAAAAGAGGAAAATTTTAAAAAAAGCTATTGATTTTTTATACCGTATCATTTATAATGTTAAGCGTTGAGGTTTGTTTCGGGCGGAAAGCTCTGAACGCGCCCGAATCCCGGGAGTGTGTTCGATACCCGGCGAAGCGCCGGGCGAGAAACGGGCTCTAAAAAATAAATTCGTACGGAGGAAACATAAAATGATTTTTGAAAAGGTTAAGAGCATTATTGTGGATCAGCTTGACGTTGACGAAGCGAAGGTAACGATGGGCGCGAATATTCAGGACGATCTCGGCGCGGATTCGCTTGATATTGTGGATCTCGTTATGAGTTTTGAGGAAGAATTTGATCTCGAGATCCCCGACGATCAGGTCGAGAACATCAAGACCGTCGGCGACGTCGTAAAATACATCGAAGAAAAGACTGAATAAGCTTCTGCGGACGGAGAAGTTTTCGGGAAGCCTGCCGTTTTTTCGGGGAAAAGGCGGACGGCGGAAGAATTTTCGGAAAACCTCTTGACATTCCGCCGAAAATCGGGTATAATATAAATAAAATCAATATTTTAAATGCGAAGATAGGGAAAAAAGCAGTCTTTTGCTTTCAGAGAGCCGTCGGACGGTGTGAGACGGTAAGAGGGGACTGTCATAACTCACCCTGAAGCTGTCGGCTGAAATCCCGCGGGAGAGTAGGTTGGAACGGGTTCTCCCGTTACAGAGAGACGCATTGTCAGATGCGGCAGAGTGGACGCTTACCCGTCACAAAGAGTGGTACCGCGAGGAATTTCCCCGTCTCTTAGCTGAGACGGGGTTTTTGTTTCACTTGCCCGCAGGAAAGGAAGAACTATGGATACGTCAAAGTACAAAAAGAATTATTTCATGCCGCCGAGCGGCTGCACCCGCTGGGCGTCGCGCGAAAACATCGAGAAAGCGCCGATCTGGTGCAGCGTCGATCTGCGCGACGGGAATCAGGCGCTGATCGTTCCGATGAGCTTAGAGGAAAAGCTCGAATTTTTCAAGACCCTCGTAAAGATCGGCTTTAAGGAGATTGAGATCGGCTTTCCCGCCGCGAGCGAGACGGAATACGAATTCTGTCGCGCCCTGATCGAGCGGAGCCTGATCCCCGACGACGTTACGATTCAGGTTCTGACGCAATCGCGCGAGCATATTATCAAAAAGACCTTTGAAGCGCTCGAGGGCGCGAAAAGCGCGATCGTGCACCTTTACAACTCGACCTCCGTCGCCCAGCGGGAGCAGGTATTCCGCAAGGATAAGGCGCAGATCACCGAGATCGCGGTCAGCGGCGCGAAGCTTTTAAAGGAATACGCGGAAAAGACGCCGGGGAACTTCCTTTTTGAATATTCCCCCGAAAGCTTTACGGGGACGGAGCCGGAATACGCGCTCGAGATCTGTAACGAGGTATTGAAAGTATGGGAGCCGACGGCGGAAAAGAAGGTTATTATCAACCTTCCCGTAACGGTTGAGCTTTCGCTTCCGCACGTTTACGCGAGCCAGATCGAATATATGTGCGACAACCTCTATAAGCGCGAAAACGTGATCGTTTCGCTTCACCCGCATAACGACCGCGGCTGCGCGGTGGCGGATACCGAGCTCGGGCTTCTGGCGGGCGCGGATCGTGTCGAGGGAACGCTGTTCGGGAACGGCGAGCGCACGGGGAATGTGGATATTGTGACGCTCGCGCTGAATATGCTGACCCACGGGACAGACCCGAAGCTTGATTTCTCCGATCTTCCGTCGATCGTGCGCGTATACGAGCAGATGACCTGTATGCGCGTCGGCGAACGCCAGCCGTACAGCGGTTCGCTCGTGTTCGCGGCGTTCTCGGGGTCGCATCAGGACGCGATCGCGAAAGGCATGAAGTGGCGCGCGGACGGGAACGATCCGTACTGGACGGTACCGTATCTCCCGATCGATCCGAAGGATCTCGGGCGGCAGTATGACGGCGACATTATCCGGATCAACAGTCAGAGCGGAAAGGGCGGGATCGGCTTCCTGCTCCAGCAGAAATACGGGATCGACCTTCCGCTGAAAATGCGCGAATCGGTCGGCTACGCGGTTAAGGACGTTTCCGATAAGCAGCACCGGGAGCTTTCGCCGCAGGACGTTCTGGACGTCTTTACGGGGCAGTTCGTGAACGTTGCTTCTCCTCTGAAGATGATCGAGGCGCATTATGTGCAGAATAGCGAAAGCTTTGAGGCGGCGGTCACGCTGGCGGTACGCGGGGAGAAACGAGAGCTTCGCGGCGAGGGGAACGGACGTCTCGACGCGGTAGCGGACGCGGTTCGTCACGCGTTCGGGATTGAGTTTTCGGTGCTTTCGTATACGGAGCAGGCGCTTGAGGAGGGCTCGAAATCGAAGGCGATGTCCTATATCGAGATCTGTACGGCGAGCGGCGTAATCTCGTGGGGCGCGGGGTTACATACCGACATTGTGGTTTCCTCCGTGCTGGCGCTGATCTGCGCGATCAACCGCAGCGGAATGATGAACGAAAAGAATTGACGCATAACGGCGCGGGGGAAGCTTCCTCCGCGCCGCTTTTTGTGCATTCCGTAGGTTTTCCTTTTCTTTTTTTGTGCAGGCGTACAAATCGGACGGAGGGGACTTGACAGGATCATTCTACTGTGATAGAATGACATTGTGATCACATTCTATCATGATAGAACACAATGCGCACGGATTCTATTGCAATAGAATAAAAACAACGGAAAGGAATGTCATGACATGAAGGAAAAAATCAAGCTGTACGATTCGGAGCTCAGAGTCATGGAGCTTTTGTGGGAAGGAGAGATGTCCGCGAGGGAGCTTGCCGAAAACCTGAAGGAACGGGCGGGCTGGAGCAAAACGACAACGTATACGGTCATCAAAAAATGCGTGGATAAGGGCGCGGTGTCACGGCGCGAGCCGGGCTTTCTCTGCCGCGCCGAGATCACCCGAAGCGAGGCGCAGGCTTACGAGACGGAGGAACTGCTCGACCGTATGTACGGCGGGCGCGCCGATTGTCTGATCGCCGCGCTGATCGGCGGGGGGCGGCTCTCGGCGGAGGAGATCGCATCCCTGAAAAAAATCGTGGAGGAGCTGGAATGAACGGAGAAGTCGGAATGATCGGATTATTCGGGCGAAATCTCGCGGCGGGGCTGCTGATCGCGGTGATCCTGCTGATTCGCGCGGCGTTTTCCGAAAAGCTTTCGCGGCGGGCGATCCTCCCGCTTTGGGGGATCGCCGCGCTTCGGATCGTCCTTCCGTTTTCAATGAAGCTTCTGCTTCCGCCGCGACCGCGCGTGATTCCGAAGGCGCTCGTGTCGGCAATGCCAAATGGCGGAAAGGCGGGCTTTGACCTGTTCCCGACCGCGTACATGATCGCCGCGGCGCTCGTGTTCGGAGGGTTTCTTCTGGCACATTTCCGGAGCCGGCGGGTCTTTCGCGACGCCGTCCCCTGCACGGACAGGGCAGTGCTCCAAAGCGTCAAAAACGGTTCAAGGCGGCATATCCGCGTTCGCGTAAGCGACCGGATCATCGCGCCGCTCACCTGCGGGCTTTTCCGCCCGACGATCCTTCTCCCGAAAACGCTGACGGAAACGGGAGAGGAGCTCGAGCTGATCCTCGCGCACGAGCTGACGCATATTCGGCGGGGGGACCTGTTTTATAAGCTTCTGCTGGTCGGGGCGGTCAGTCTCGGGTGGCTGAATCCGTTCGCGTGGGTCATGCTGATTCTCGCGAACCGCGATCTCGAATTCGCCTGTGACGAAGCCGTCCTCAAAAAATACCCAGCGCGAAGGGCGGAGTATGCGCGAATGCTGATCCGGGCGGAGGAACGAAAAAACAACATATTTGTTTCGGCGTTCAGCTCGAACGCCGTGAAAGAAAGGATTGAGAGAATTATGAAATTTAAAAAAGCAACGATTTTCGGCGCAATTGCGGCTGCCGTGCTTGCGGCGGTTTCCATGGCGGTTTTTGTTTCGGCGGACGAGGCGAAAAACATACAGTGGTACGTAAGCGACGGAGAGGAAACCAAGCCGGTTTCCGAAGAGGAGGCAAATGCGGCAGTGAACGACAGCAACGCCATGGTATACCGTTTTGAGACGGACGGGGAGATTTTTTCCGTTGACGACAGCGGCTTTGAACCGGAGAGCGAGGGCGCGGGAATGATCACGGTTACCATTCGCGGAGACGAGGAGGATTTCGATATTTCCGAGAGCGGTTATAGGATCAGCGAGGACGGGAATATTGAAAAGCTGAGCGAAGCGGAATACGAACAAATGAAGGTGATCCATGATCAGCTTACCGATGGGGAAGCTCAAGTGACAACGGTGACAGAGCCTTCCGCGGAAGTCGAATAACCCTCCGTTTTTCGTGGAAAAACAATGTCCCCGATCTCATTTGAGGTCGGGGCCATTGTTTTTATACCTTATCGGATATTTTTCTTTCGGAAGGAAAGGATCCCTCCGGTCGTCGTCAGAAGAAGGATTCCGAGCGAATACCCGATCATCGGAGCGGCGCTTTCCGCGAACGAATCCGCGGCGGCAGGTTCGGTTTCTTCGGTTTGTGTCGCGCTGATCCCGAAATAAATGCCCGCCGGAACCGAATCTCCCTCCGGCGTGATAACCTTTTGGGTGTTCGTTGCCATTCGGAGAAGCTGGCTCGAGGGAAGAAGGTCGTTGAGCGTTTCGTACACCGTGCGCAATGTCCCGTCCACGTAATTCGGGTTCTTTTCCGTTACGGTTTCAACGCGCGGCTCGCCGTTTTCGTCGATCTCGTCGGGATAGGCGATCGTCATCGGGGCGAGATATTCCGGCTGCATGAGATTGTTCAGGATCAGGCTGGAGCCGAACGCCAGTACCAGAGAAAGGCAGATCGCCGCCGTAACGCTGCTTGCCTTGCTGGAAACGAGCGTTCCGATCAGGGTAAAGACCGCCGAAAGCGCGAGGATCGCAAAGATACAGATCAGAACCCGAAGCGCGAGCTCCTCCGTCGAAACGTTTTGGCGGAATTCCCGCGCAAGCCCGAGCGCGAGATCGGTCGAAAACTGCGCCGCGAAGAACAGAAGTCCCGCCGTGATACAGGTCAGCAGATCGGAAAGGCAGACCGCCGCGCGGGAATGCCCGACGATCAGCTTGTTCCGAAGTCCGCCGTCGGAATACTCCGTCCCGAAGAAGAGTCCCGCGAATACGGCAAGGAGCAGGACAATATCCGGCGTGTCCCCGAACAGGTTCGGCTCAAGCGGAACCTGCGTGCGGCGGAAGGGAACGTTCCCGAGAATCTCAAGGATCAGCGACAGCACGTCGAGCGCGGGACAAACGATCATGCATACCCAGAACGCCTTAAAGTGAAGCATTCGCAAAAGGTTCGCCCTCATCAGTCCGATCATTTCAGATCCCTCCTTTGGAAGACAGGAACGCCGATCAGAACCGATGCGGCGAAAATTCCCGCCGAATACAGCAGGAGCAGTCCGCCGTGCGCGGGATCGATTTCTTCCCGCGCGGTCATCTGCTCCATCTGCCCGCCCGGCAGAACGTCATACACGGTCTCCAGCACTTTTCGCATCGTTCCTCTGACATAGGTCGGGTTCGCTTCCTTTGTTTCCGTGTCGTACTGCAGCTTTCCCTCCTCGTCAATGTATACCGAGCCCTGAAAATACTCCGGCTCCGCGAGCCTGCCGCTGAGGAACATTGCGCATAAGATCAGCGCGAGCGAGAAAAACGTTCCGGCGACGATCGCGGAGGAGCGGCTTTTCATCAGCATGGCGATCAGTACAATCAGCGCGAGCGCCGCGAGCAGGGCGATATTCTCGATCAGGAGCCGGAACAGGATCTCCTCCGCCGTATAGATAAAGCCTCTTTCGACGAGCGTCCCGATGAGCACGGTAGGCAGCAGGAAGCTCAGGTTCATCAGCTCCGCCGCCGCGCAGCAGACGATCAGGTTTGAAAAATAGACCGCCGCGCGGCTGTTCCCGATGATCAGCTTGTTGCGGATCGTTCCGTCGGAATAATCCGTTCCGATAAAGAACGCGGCGAAGACCGTACCGAGGAGCATGACCGCGAGCGTGATCGAGAACAGACCTGAATCGAGCGCGAAGCTTTTATCGGGTGCGTCAAGCACGCCCGAACCGAAGAAGAAAAGGATCAGGAGCCAGAAGAGACGGCTTTTCCAAAGGCGGGCAAAATCCGCCCGTAAGCAGTTACACATATTCCCCACCCCCGACGAGATTGATAAAATAGCTCTCTAAGCTTTCGTCCCGTTCGGTGATCGAGCGGATCTCGCAGCCTTCCTCCGCGAGCGCGAGCGAAAGCGCCGTTACGTTTACCGAGGCGAAAATATCCGCGCTGTATTCGCCGAGAATACTGTACTTTACGCCCATTCGGTCGAGTACCCGCACGAGCGCCTTCGAGTCGCTTACCTCGATCCTTACACACTTCCGGCAGGCTTTTTCCAGTTCCTCCGCGCCGATCTCCTTAACGATGTGACCGCGGTCGATAAAGCCGTAGTGGGTCGCGATCCTCGAAAGCTCGTCGAGAATATGGCTTGAGATCAGGACGGTGATCTGCCGCTCGCGGTTGAGCTTTAAGATCAGCTCGCGCACCTCGATGATCCCCTGCGGGTCGAGTCCGTTGACCGGCTCGTCCAGCACGAGAAAATCGGGATTCCCGGCGAGCGCGACCGCGATCCCGAGCCGCTGCCG
The DNA here is from genome assembly GCA_964553625.1 of uncultured Ruminiclostridium sp. Lineage (GTDB taxonomy): Bacteria > Bacillota > Clostridia > Oscillospirales > Ruminococcaceae > Ruminiclostridium_E. Next base: position 25,248 of record CAZKKZ010000003.1, on the reverse strand, counting down.
CATACCGAGCGAGAAGTTCTTCGCCTTTTTCTTCCCCGTGTCCGAAAGCCCCACCAGCGCGAGCAGCTCCGGGATCCCTTTAAAGGAGGGCATTCCGAGAACGCGGTACTGCTCCTTTAAATTGTCCTCCGCCGTCATGTTCAGGTAGATCGACGGCGTTTCGACGACCGCGCCCATGCGCCGCCGCGCCTTTTCGATCTCCTTTTCGCCGCTTTTTTTGCCGTAGAGCGAATATTCCCCGCTCGTCAGGGGCTGCAGCCCGCAGATCACGCGGATCAGCGTCGTTTTCCCCGCGCCGTTTTTCCCGACGAAGCCGTAGATCGCGCCCTTCGGGACGCGCATGGTAAGATTGTCGAGCGCCTTTGCGCCGCGGTACGATTTGGTGAGCGCGTTTACTTCAAGCGCGTATTCCATAAGAATCATTCCTTTCTTTTGCGGGCGGAAAACCCGTCCGTTTTACAAGATCATTGTACAACGGACGGGTTAAGAAAGCGGTAAAGAAAAAGGTAAAGAAAACGTAAAGATTTTTTTATTCGGATTCGGGCGTTTCGCGAAGCCGGAATCCGATCCCCCAGACGGCTTCGATATAGTCCTTTCCGCTTTTTTCGCGGAGCTTTTTCCGCAGATTGCTGATATGTACCTTCAGCGAGCTTTCGACGCAGTCGGGCGTTTCGAGACTGATCCGGTCGAGCAGGGCGGATTTCGGGATCACGCGGGACGGATTTCGGAGCAGAAGCGACAGAATTGCGTATTCCGTCCGCGTGAGCCTTACGGCGTCTCCCCCGACGGTCACCTCTCTTGTGCCGGGATCCATCGCGATCTCGCCAAAGGAGAGCGGCGCGGCGGCTTTCGGCGCTTCGCGCAGCCGAAGGGCGATCCGCGCGAGAAGCTCCCTTGTGCCGAACGGCTTCGTGACATAATCCGCCGCGCCGTTTAAGAGCAGCTCGGCTTTTTCGTCCGCGTCGGTCTTTGCGCTTACGACAATGACGGGGATTTCGCGGATCGCGGGGAGGAGCGCCTCGCCGCTCTGTCCGGGGAGCATGAGATCAAGCAGGATCAGATCGGGGCGGCGATGCTCGAGCAGGAGAAGCGCCTCCGTTCCCGAATAGGCGCGGAGCACGGCGTAGCCCTCCCGTGTCAGAAGCTCCTCCGTCAGGTTCCCGATCGAAACGTCGTCGTCGATAATCAGAATGGTTTTCATAAAAGCACCTTAATTTTAGGACAGTGTACCGTTTCCGCGGAAAGCTTCTTATTCAAAGCTGTCCTCCTCGTCGCGCTCGTTAAAAAGCTGAACGAGCGTTTCCATTTCCTCCTCGGTAAGCGATACGCCCTTCCCCATTTTTTCATGATCGGGGGACCAGTCGCGGATGTCGTACTTCGCGGGCTTGTCGTTAAAGCTCACCATGTTCAGCTCCTTTGTCCAGCCGCGCGCGCTTTCGGAGATTACGCCAAGCTCCTTTACGATCTCGAATTTGAATTCTGCCATATCCCTGTAACCGTTCCTTTCTTTTGGGGAGCCGTATGGGATCCCCGGTTTTGGCTTTTTTTCGGAAAATTTCGATTCCTTTCAAAAAAGGTCTTTTTTTTTTTGAGGAAGTATGATATAATAGTATTATTCGGTAGAAATACCGACCGGTTTCCTCAAGCCGATTTTATCCGGAATCTTTTCCGTTTCCATACTATTATATCCGAAAAGGGTGGTTTTGTCTATATGCGAAATATAAAATTTCCCGCTGTTCTGACGGCGTTTCTTTTCACTTTTGCCGTATTTTTTTCCGATTTCGCTTCCGTCCGCGCGGACGCGGCGTTTGAGAACGGGATCAATCTGTACAGCTCTGGGTATTATATGGTAAACCTCGACCTCGGTACGGTCATTACCGCGAAGAACGAGCACGAGCGCTGTTACCCCGCTTCGATCACGAAGGTCATGACCGCGATTGTCGCGCTCGAGAACTGCGCCGATCTTCAGACGCCCGTAAGGGTTACCTATGACGCGACAAACGAATTCTGGGAGGGCGACCCGAATTTCGAGGGCGCGGCGACCGCGGGGATCGCCGTGGGGCAGACGAATCTCACCATGGAGGACTGTCTTTACGCGCTTATGGTCTCCTCCGCCTGCGAGGTCGCGAACGTCATCGCCTATAACGTCGGCGGGGAAAGCATTCCGAATTTTATCGACATGATGAATAAAAAGGCGGCGGAGCTGGGCTGTGCCGATACCCATTTCAGCAACCCGCACGGGCTTTGGGAGGCGGACAACTACTCGACCCCCTACGATTTGTATCTGATCGCGAAATACGCCTACGATAAGCTTCCGCAGCTGATGGAAATCTGCAACACGACGGAGTACGTCCTCCCCGCGAACGCCTATAACCCGAATCCGTATACCGTTTCCTCCTACAATATGCTGATCCGGAACGTTTCGGACAATCCGTACTATTACGAATACGCGAGCGGAATAAAAACGGGGAGCATTAACGTATACTGGGACGAGAACGGTACGGAGCAGCCGGGCTTCATGAACTTCGTTTCCACGGCTTCGATGAACGGCTTTACTTATATGCTCGTGACGATGAACGCGCCGTATTACGAGGCGGACGGGACGCAGACGCAGGGGCATTTTAAGGATCATATCGCGCTTTATAAATGGGCGTTCCGAACCTTCGACATTGTGGAGGTCTTAAACGAAAACGCCGTGATCGCGGGCGTCGCCGTTGATATGGGCGAAAACGCGGACGTCGCGTCCTTAAAGCCGTCCTCTTCCTTTTCAACCCTCCTTCCGACGAATCTCGACCCGAAGGAGATCAAGCAGGTCGTAACGATCACCGCCGAGCGCAACGACAACAACGAGGTCGTCGCGCCGATCGAAAAGGGACAGGTCATGGGGTCGCTCGAGCTTTATCTGAACGACGAGCTTCTCGCGACAAGGAGCCTGATCGCGTCGCAGCGGATCGAGCTTTCACAGTTTGAGTACACCATGCGCATGATCAACAGCATTTTCGACAAAAGCTGGTTTAAGCTTTGTATCGCCGCGCTGGCGGTTCTGATCATCGCGGACGTGATCCTAAACGCCGTGCAGAAAAGCAGGATCGCAAAGCTTGAGGCGCGGCAGAAGCGGCGCGGGAATGTAAATCGGCGGCGGTAAGAGATGTTGAAAATAAAGATTATCGCGCTCGGGAAATTAAAGGAAAAATATCTTTCCGACGCGATGCGGGAATACGAAAAACGGCTTTCGGGCTTTTGCAGGCTTGAGATCGCCGAGCTTGAGCCGGAGCGGCTCCCCGACGATCCGTCCCCGGCACAGATCGCGGCGGCGCTTGAAGCCGAAGCGGAGAAAATATTCGCGAAAATCCCGCCGGGAAGTACCACGATCGCGCTTTGTATCGAGGGAAAGGAGCTTTCGAGCGAGGAGCTTTCCAGAACGCTCGGAAGCTTATGCGCCGAGGGCGCGGGTTCGCTTGTGTTTATTCTCGGAAGCTCCTACGGGCTTTCCGAACGGGTTAAGAATGCCGCCCGATTTCGTCTCAGTATGTCGAAAATGACCTTTCCGCACCAGCTTGCGCGGGTCATGCTTGCCGAACAGCTTTATCGGGCGCTCACCCTTATAAATCACAGAAAGTATCATAAATAATGTATCGAATTTATCTTTATAAGGCGGGGCTTTTCGCCTGCGGAACCGCTCTGCTGGTTCTCGGGATCATCATTGTCGTGCAGCGGGAGCTGCTGCTGACGCCGCTCGCGGTGATCGGCGGGACGGTTCTGCTCCTGCACGGGCTTCACAGCGGGATCAGCTTTATTACAAAGCAGGGTCATCTGAAGGGAAAACGAAAAAAAGCCCTTCTTTTCGAGACGGTCATCAATACCGCGCTCGGGGTGATCGTCCTGCTTCTTCCACGGCAGACGTTCCGTCTGTTCGTTTTCGTTTTCGCGCTTTACGTTTTGCTGAACGCCGCGTCAAAGCTCGCGGATTTCATTATCCTGAAGCTGAACCGTCTCCCCGGCGGCTGGATGGATTTGCTCGCGTTCACGCTTTACGCGGTACTAAGCGCGATCCTGATCGCGTCCCGGGTCCGAAACGACGCGTTCCTGATCGTCTCGGGGATATACTGTATCCTGTTCGGCGGCTCGCTCCTGCTTGATTTTCTTTATCAGATCTTCCCGCAGAGGGCGAAAAATAAGCTGAAGCGAAAAATACGGATCTCGCTCCCCGTTTTTGTTTCGACCTTTATTCCGCTCGGGACGCTTCGCCGGATTAACGAGCATCTCGCCGCGAACGACGAGCTGCCGAAGCTCGACCTGCCCCAAAAGGGAGACGGGGAACCGCCCGATCTCGAGGTGATGGTACACGTTTCCAACAACGGGGCGGGGAAGATCGGACATCTCGATCTTTTTATCGACGGGGAGGTCATCTCCTACGGGAACCACGACTGGAGCAGCCACAAGCTTTTCGGCGTATTCGGCGACGGGATCCTTTTTACGGCGGAGAAGGAATGCTATCTCGATTTTTCGGTCACGCACGATCGGAAAATGATCTTTTCTTACGGTTTTCGTCTTACGGAGGAGCAGCTTTCCGCCGTGCGGCAGGAGATCGTAAAGCTGAAATCCTTCGCGATCCCGTGGAAGCCGCCGTATCAGGTCGCCGTTGAAAAGGATAAGGACGCCCGCCTCGTCGATTTCCACGATTACTGCAGCAAGCTTTGGGCGGGGACGCGCGCGGATTTCTTTAAATTTAAAAAAGGGAAGTTCAAAACATACTCTATTTTAAGCACAAACTGCGTACTCCTGACCGACGCGATCATCGGGAAGGCGGGCGCGGACATTGTGTTTATCAACGGGATCGCTTCTCCGGGAATCTATTACGATTATCTCGAGAAGCAGTACATGACGCAGAACAGTATGGTGATCTCAAAAACCATATACGACCGGAAGTCGGTCAGACGAAGCAAACAGGAAAGGAAGACAAACAATGAGTGAGGTTTATCTTGACGATCGGTTCAAGGGGGTCATGCTCGGTCTCGCGCTCGGCGACGCGTTCGGCTATCCGATCGAGCTGATGGATTACGATTCGATCTGTACGCGGTTCGAGAGGAGGGGCTGTCTCGATCTCGCGGTATCGAAGCGGACGGGAACGGCGCTTTTTACCGACGATACCCAGCTTTCGCTTTTTACCGCGGACGGTCTTTTATGGGCGCACAGCGCGGGCGCGGACGACGGACGGGCGAACTATGAGGATTATATTTTTCTCGCGTATCAGATCTGGCTTTATACTCAAACGAAGACCGTCGCGGGGAAGGAGTACGCGTGGCTTTTCGACCCGAATCAGAACCCGTATAAGCTCCGCCTGTTAAAGGCGAAGGGTCTCTATAAAAAGCGCACCTCCGACACGAAGAACATCGACGCGCTTTTAAAGATCCGGAACATGGCGTACGGAACGCCCGAGCACCCCTTAAACGACAACAAGGATAACGGCGCGGTAAAGCGCGTCGCCCCCGTCGGGCTTTATTTTTACAACGATACGAACAAGGCGTTCGATATGGGCTGCCGCGCGGGCGCGATCACGCACGGAAGCCCCGTCGGATATATCGCGGCGGGCTGTTACGCGGCGATCATCGCCGAGATTGTCAGCGGCGCGGAGATCGAGGACGCGGTTCGCACCGTGATCGAGCTTCTCGGCGGCGTTTCGGACGGCGAGATCATGAAAAAGACGCTTCAGTACGCGCTGGAGCTTGTGAATAACGAAAGCACCGAGCCGCTCGACGCGGTGAAGAAAATGGGCTACGGCTTCGAGGCGTATGAGGCGCTCGCGATCTCGGTCTACTGTGCGGTGCTGCACTATGAAAGCCCCCGCTTCGCGATCCAGCTTGCCGCGAACCACGACGGCGCGAGCGATACCTGCGCGTCCATGACGGCGGCGATGATGGGCGCGTATTACGGGGAGCAGGGCTTCCCGAAGGGCTGGACGGATAAGCTCCAGTATAAAAACCTGATTTCGTCGCTTTCCGAAAAGCTGATTAAGGCGGTCTGCGCGGGCGACGACTACGCGGTAGACGACGGAGAAGAGGATTAGTTTTTTGTGCAGGCGTGCGCGGCGGCGCGCCGATGAAAAGGAGGGGACTTTATGCCGCGGGATTCCGGTCAGAAGCGAAAGCTGCTTGTCCTCGCGGACATCTTCCGAAACGAGACGAACGAGGAGCACCCTCTTTCCGTCCCCATGCTGATCGCGCGGCTTTCCGAGGCGGGGATCGCCGCCGAGCGCAAGAGCCTTTACAGCGACATCGAGACGCTGACGGTCTACGGAATGGACATTGTAAAAACGGGCGAGTCGAAATCGACCGCCTATTATCTCGCCGAGCGGGATTTTGAGCTTCCCGAGCTGAAGCTTCTCGCGGACGCGGTCGCCTGCTCGCGGTTTATCACCGAGCGGAAATCGACCCAGCTGATCCGGAAGCTCGGAAAGCTCGCGAGCCGCTACGACGCGGGCGAGCTGAACCGGAACGTCGTCGTTTACGACCGCGTCAAGAACGGGAACGAGCAGATTTATTACAATATTGACGCGGTGCAGCGGGCGATCCGCGAGAAAAAGAAGATCCGCTTTCTGTATTTCGACTATGACCGAAAAAAGAATAAAAAATACCATAACGGCGGCGCGTATTCGGAGGTCTCGCCCTACGCGCTCTGCTGGCGGGAGGACAACTATTACCTCGTCGGCTATTATCCGAAATACGAGGCGGTCGCGAACTTCCGCGTCGATAAGATCGAGAAAACCGAGGTGCTCGATCTCCCGCGAAGCGATCCGCCCGAGGATTTCAGCCTTGCGGAATACACGAAAAAGCGCTTCGGAATGTACTCGGGGGAAGATGTGCGCGTGACGCTTCGGGTGCATAATTCTCTTTCGGGCGTGATCTTTGACCGGTTCGGGCGGGACGTTCCCGTGACCGCCGACGGGGACGAGTATTTTCGGGTCAGTCAGGTCGTGACGATCAGCCCGATCCTGTTCGGCTGGCTTTTCCAGTTCGGCGGGAAGGTCGAGGTGATCTCCCCGGAGGAGGTTCGGGAGGAGTACCGAAGGCGGCTCGGAGAAGTCATGGCGCGATATTCGGGCGGAGAGAACCCTGCGTAAAAAAGGCGGAAGGAAGGGGCAGCTATGCTTTATACCATTGACGTACTGATCGATAAGATCAAGGCGGGCGAAAAACAATACGATCTGAATAAAATCATTGCCGCCTATGAATTCGCGAACGAGGCGCACATGGGCGTAAAGCGAAGCTCGGGCGAGCCGTATATCACGCACCCGATCGCCGTCGCCTGTATCCTTCTCGAATACTGCATGGATACCGATACGATCTGCGCCGCGCTGCTTCACGACGTGGTGGAGGATACGGACACGACGCTCGATACCCTCAGCAGGAAGTTCAGTCCCGAGATCGCGAATCTCGTGGACGGGGTCACGAAGATCGGACAGGTTCCCCTGAACACCAAGGAGGAGCAGCAGGCGGAGAATATCCGGAAGATTCTGATCGCGATGTCGAAGGACATTCGCGTTATTATCATCAAGCTTGCCGACCGTCTCCATAATATGCGGACGATCATGTTCCGTCCGCCCGAGAAGCAGCGGAAAAAGGCACTCGAAAACATGAACTTTTACGCCCCGATCGCGCATAGGCTCGGTATGAGCGCGGTCAAGGAGGAAATGGAGGATATTTCGATCAAGATTCTCGATCCCTACGGCGTAAAAGCGATCGAGGACTTCCTCAGCCGCAACAAGGAGGAGCGGTCGAACTTTATCGACGTGATCCGCGAACGAATTCGCGAGCGGATCAGTGATATTGTCCCTCCGCCGGTCATCGAGGGGCGGGTCAAGAGTATTTACAGTATTTATAAAAAGGTCTATATCAAGGGAAAAAGCTTCGACGAGATCTACGACGTTTACGCCGTGCGCGTGATCGTTCGCTCGGTGATCCAGTGCTATAACGTGCTCGGGATCGTGCACGATATGTTTAAGCCGATCCCGTACCGATTCAAGGATTATATCGCGACCCCGAAGCCGAACCGTTATCAGTCGCTCCACACGACCGTGATCGGGCGGGAGGGCATTCCGTTCGAGGTACAGATCCGCACCGTCGAAATGCACAACACGGCGCAGTACGGGATCGCCGCGCACTGGAAATACAAGGCGGGGATCACGGGGACGACCGCGGGGGAAAAGCGCTTCGACTGGATCCGTCAGATCCTCGAGCAGCAGCAGGAGGGCGATGACGTCGAGCAGATCGCGGACGCGATCAAGGTCGATCTCGCGCCGGACGACGTCTACGTTTTTACCCCGAAGGGCGACGTGATCACGCTTCCGCTCGGCTCGACCGTGATCGATTTCGCGTATGCCATTCATACGCAGGTCGGGAATAAAATGACGGGCGCGAAGGTCGGCGGGAGAATGGTACGGTTCGACTACGAGCTGAAAACGGGGAATATTGTCGAGGTTCTTACGACCTCCTCCCCCTCCTACGGACCGAACCGGAACTGGCTCGAGATCGCGAAAACGAGCGAGGCGCGCGGAAAAATCCGCGCGTGGTTCAAGCGGGAATGCCGCGAGGAAAATATCGCCGAGGGGCTTGCCGCGCTCGAAGCCGAGTTTCACCGCATGAATATCGTTCCGACGGTCGAATTTTTAAAGGACATTGCCGCCATGCAGCGGTTCGACAGCGTGGACGACTTTTATGCGGCGATCGGCTACGGCGGGGTCAAGCTCTCGAAGATCATGCAGCGGATCAAGGACCTTTACAACAGCCGTCAGAACGCCGCTTCCCAGCCGACCGGGGAGGACGTTTTAAGCCGCACCATTGAACAAAAGCAAAAAAGCGGCGTGATCGTCGAGGGGATCGATAACTGCCTGATTAAATTCGCGAAATGCTGCAACCCGCTTCCCGGCGATCGGATCATCGGCTTTATCACCCGCGGCTACGGCGTATCGGTGCATAAGCAGGACTGCGTCAACGTGATCAACTCCGACCCGCAGGAAAAAGAGCGTTGGATCAACGTCATGTGGGCGGGGTCGGGCTCGAGCGCGTATTACAGCGCGACGATCGACATCATCACCGACAGCATCTCCTCCGCCCTTTCGGACGTGACCGCCGTCATTACGGGCGGGCGCTTCCCGATCCGCCACGTTTCGGCGAACCAGCTCAAAAACGGGAACGGGAATATCGTCGTCACGGTCGAGGTCGCGAGCGCGGAACAGCTGAACACCCTGATCGGGAAGCTTCGGAAGGTTCCGGGCGTGATCAGCGCGGAGCGCACGCAGGTTCAGTAAAATGTCGTTTTACGGGAAAGAAAAAACGCGTTAAAGCGTTGACATTCGCGGAAACGTGTGATAAAATAAAAAAGCAAAAACCATATACAGAAAGGAACAAACGTTATGGAGAAAAAAATTCCGTATAAAATTTATCTGGAGGAGAGCGAGCTTCCGAAGCAGTGGTACAACGTCCGCGCGGACATGAAAAATAAGCCCGCGCCGCTTCTGAATCCCGCGACGCACAAGCCGATGACGCTCGAGGAGCTGAGCGGCGTGTTCTGTACCGAGCTTGCGAAGCAGGAGCTGGACGACACGACTCCGTATATCGACATTCCGGAGGAGATCATTGATTTTTACCGGATGTACCGTCCCTCGCCGCTGGTACGCGCGTATTTTCTCGAAAAGGCGCTCGGAACGCCCGCGAAGATCTACTATAAATTCGAGGGGAACAACACCTCGGGCAGCCACAAGCTCAACAGTGCGATCGCGCAGGCGTATTACGCGAAGAAGCAGGGCTTAAAGGGTGTAACGACCGAGACGGGCGCGGGACAGTGGGGAACGGCGCTTTCGATGGCGTGCTCGTATTTCGGACTGGACTGTAAGGTATTCATGGTAAAATGCTCGTATGAGCAGAAGCCGTTCCGCCGCGAGGTCATGCGCACCTACGGGGCGAACGTCACCCCCTCGCCCTCCGATACGACCGAGGTCGGCAGAAAAATACTCGAGCAGTTCCCGGGAACGGGCGGCTCGCTCGGCTGCGCGATCTCCGAGGCGGTCGAGGCGGCGGTCACCCATGAGGGCTACCGTTATGTGCTCGGCTCGGTTCTGTCGCAGGTACTGCTTCACCAGACGGTGATCGGACTGGAGACGAAAACGGCGTGTGAAAAATACGGGATCAAGCCCGATATGATTATCGGCTGCGCGGGCGGCGGCTCGAACCTCGGCGGACTTCTTTCGCCGTTCATGGGCGAAAAGCTCCGCGGCGAGGCGGATTACCGCTTTATCGCGGTGGAACCCGCATCCTGCCCCTCGCTGACGCGCGGCGTTTACGCGTATGACTTCTGCGACACGGGCGCGGTTTGCCCGCTCGCGAAGATGTACACGCTCGGGAGCACCTTTATGCCCTCGCCGAACCACGCGGGAGGACTTCGCTATCACGGCATGAGCAGCGTTTTGTCGCAGCTGTACGACGATAAGCTGATGGAGGCGCGCGCGGTCGAGCAGACGGCGGTATTCGAGGCGGCGCAGCAGTTCGCGAGAGTGGAGGGAATCCTCCCCGCCCCGGAAAGCAGCCACGCGATCCGGGTCGCGATCGACGAAGCCTTAAAATGCAAGGAAACGGGCGAGGAAAAGACGATCCTGTTCGGTTTAACGGGAACGGGTTATTTCGACATGGTGGCGTACCAGAAGTTCAACGACGGCGTGATGAGCGATTATATCCCGACGGACGATGAGCTGAAGGCAAGCATGGCGAGAATGCCGAAAATGGATTAAGACAGAAGGAAACAAGGCGGTTCGAGCGGAATCGCCTTGTTTTTGTTGTTTGTTTTTTTAGGGCGGGAGTGCAAATCACTCCCAAGTTCCCCTCGTATAGGTTTCGTCCACCAGATCGCATACACCCGCAAGTAGCATGATGATCCCCTGCACCTTATGCGGTTGGAAAATATAAACGCCCTTTCCGTCCGACCCGCTTTCGGTGATCAGATCTGCCGCAAGAAGCGGCTTCATGTGGTGGTAAACCTGCCCCGTGGAGCTGAATCCGCATTCGCTGACCAGCTCCGCGACCGTTCGCGGCTTTTTCAGGATCGAAAGCAGGATATTCAGACGGTCGCTGCTCCCAATGCACCGCAGCACCTTTTCCGCCGTATTGTTCACGATCAGTCCGAGCAGATCGTCCGTGGAGACTCGGCTTTTGATCCAACTCGACTGCCGCCCTCCCGAAGCATAAACTCCGAGATAGGTAACAAGTCCCGTTTTTCCCGCCTCTTCAAAGCCTGTCTCCAGTTCGTTCATCAGGCTGTCCAGCCGAGAATCGGGGTGCGTCGGATGGTGCTGCTCGTCCGCTTCTTTTTTGGGGGGCGTTTCCGTTCGTACCGGGATCAATGCCTTCAGGGCATCCAACTCCATTCGGAGCGCGTCAATTTCTTGACCGAAATCCCTTGACATTTTCATCATTCCTTTCTTAAATAAAATTACGGTTTTGCGCATTTCCGTAAATTTATAATATCATAAATTCGCACTTTTGTCAATACGTAATTACGAAATTTTAAAATTTGCAACCAAACCTCAAAAAATACGGTTTTATATATAGACGGATATTTCGGACAACTTTGGAAAGGGGGAATCGCTGTGGAGGATCAGGCGATTATCGAATTGTACCTGAACCGCGACGAAAACGCGATCCGAAAAACGGAGGAAAAATATTCCCGTTACCTGACGGCGATCGCCCTCAACATTTTAAACGACCGCGAGGACAGCCGCGAATGCGTCAACGATACCTATTTTCGGGCATGGAACACGATCCCGCCGCATTTGCCGCAGCGGCTCGCCTATTATCTCGGGAGGATCACAAGGGGGCTTTCAATCGATCTGCTCCGGAAAAAGACGGGAAAACGGCGCGGCGGGTCGCAGTACGCGCTTTCGCTCGAGGAGCTGGAGGAATGCGTTCCCGCCGGGAGCGATCCCGCGAGGGAGACGGAAACGAAGCTTCTCGCGCGGTCGATCGGCGCGTATCTGAGCGAATGCGGCGAGGAGGCGCGGAACGTTTTTCTCTGGCGTTATTATTTTTGTGACAGTATCCGCGACATCGCGAAGCGCTGCGGCGCGGGCGAATCAAAGATCAAAAGCCTGTTGTACCGCACCAGAGCGGAACTTCGGGAGCATCTTGAACGGGAGGGATTTTCGGTATGAATTCGGAAAAAATCAGTGAGGCGGTCGGCGAGCTTGACGAAAGGATCGTATCGCCCGCCGCGGAGCGGAGAGCGGAATGTTATCAAGAAAAAGAAAAAAAGGCAGGCGGTAAAAGCGGGAATCGGAAACGGAAAATCTGGTTTTCGGTCGCTTCCGCGGCGGCGTGCCTCGGGATCGCGGGCGGAATTTTCGCCATGAGCAGGGGAAGCGGGATCTCCGTTTCCGCTTCCGCCGAAACGCTCGCGAAGGCGGTCTATCCCGAAGCCCTGCCCTACCCCGACGAAGGGCAATATATCGGGGGCGACGGATCCTTCGACGGCTACGCCTTCGATCGGGTCTATGAGCCTTGGCGGGAGCAGAAGAATGCTCGGCAGGAGGCGGCGAATCGGCTCGGCGGGCTTACGGAATTTTATCAATCGACCATTCCGGTTTTCCTGTCCGATTCGGGGAGCGAGAACCGCGTATACTCGCCGGTCAGCCTGTATTCGGCGCTTGCCATGCTGGCGGAAACGACCGGCGGAGAGAGCCGCGAACAGATTCTCGACCTGCTGAATGCGGACAATATCGAAGCGCTCCGCGAACAGGCGAAGGATCTCTGGGCGGCGAATTATCGGAACGACGGCGCGACGACGGCGATCCTCGCAAACTCGGTCTGGCTGAATCAAGAAGTTGAATTTGTGCGGGAAACGGTCGATCGGCTCGCGGGGGATTATTACGCGTCCTCCTATCGGGGCGATCCCTTGTCGGAGGAAATGAACCGCCTGCTCCGGGACTGGCTGAACGAGCAGACGGGCGGACTGCTTCAAGAAGCGGCGGATCATACGGCGCTTTCGCCCGAAACGGTCATGGCGCTTTATTCGACGGTCTATTTCCGCGCGAAATGGGATCAGGTCTTCCAATCCGCAAACAATGACGAAAAAGCCTTTCACGCCGTAGGCGGCGATGTGACGGCGGAATTTATGAACGCGACCAATTTTAACGGCGCTTATTACCGGGGTGAGGATTACGGCGCGATTTTTCTTCGTTTCGCGGACGGGGGCGGAATGTGGCTGATTCTCCCCGATGAGGATAAAACGACGGACGACGTGCTCGCTTCGGGGGAATATCTCGAAATGATCGAAAAGGCTGATCGGTACGAATGGGAGAATTATCAGTCCCTGATCGTGCATTATTCCATCCCGAAATTCGACGTTTCCTCGGAGATCGGGCTGAACGAGGGGCTGAAAGCGCTCGGCGTGACGGATATTTTCGATTATGGGATCGCCGATTTCAGCCCGCTTGCGGAGAATCCGGAGGAGCTGTACGTCAGCAGCGCGCGCCACGCCGCGAGAGTGGTGATCGACGAGGAGGGCTGTACCGCCGCGGCGTTTACTGAAATGGCAGTATGCGGCGAGGGAATGCCGCCTGAGGAAGAGATGGATTTCGTGCTGGATCGTCCGTTCCTGTTTGTGATTACGGGCGATACGGGGAGCGTTTTGTTCGCAGGCACGGTGAATTCACTCTGATCGAAAAAACAGCGGGGAAGCCCGCTGTTTTTTTATGGGCAATTTTTCCGCGCGCGGCTCTTGCAATTTTTTCCAAAATCGTGTATAATAGAAAGAAAGTTTGCGTAAGCCTTATCCCCCGAAACAAAGGAAGGAGAGAGAAGTTTGAAAAATCTTTGATTTTTCAAACCCGTCGTTTGTGCCGAGGCACAAACTTCCTCCATAGGAAAGGAATGATCGTATTTATGCTGATCGTACAAAAGCACTGCGGCGGGATCCGCTATTCAAAGGAGTTTTTTGACACGCTCGTAAGCGAGACGGTGACCTCCTGCTTCGGCGTCGCGGCGCTGAACGCGGCGAACCGCGCGGAGGCGCTTTTTACTCATGTCCCGATCCTGAAAAGGCTCTACGGCGCGGGGAAGGGCGTTTCGGTCGACATCAGCCGCGGAAAGATCCGGATCTCCCTCCATATTTCGGTCGTTTACGGGACGAACGCCGCCGCCGTTACGGAAAGTATCCGGCATAAGCTCCGCTTTGTGATCGAGGAGCAGACGGGGCTTCCCGTCGAGGATATTGACGTTTATATCGACGATCTGGTAAACTGAACGCCCTTTTTAAAAAACGGGCTGCAATAAAGGATGTGTATTGATTGGAAATCAGCGGTAAGCTATTCAGAGACAGCATTATTTCCGGCGCGAACAATATGGCGAATCATAAAACGGCGGTGGACGAGCTGAACGTATTCCCCGTTCCCGACGGCGACACGGGGACGAATATGACCATGACGATCTCGAACGCTCTTCCCGAGCTTCGGCGCATGAGCGACGACATTTCCGTCTCCTCCGCCGCGGAGACTGCCGCTTCCGCCATGCTTCGCGGGGCACGCGGGAATTCGGGCGTGATCCTCTCCCTTTTATTCCGGGGCATTTCGCGGGGACTTTCGGGGAAAGCGACCGCCTCCGGCGCGGATTTTGCCGACGCGCTGACGAAGGGAGTCGAGTCCGCCTATAAATCCGTTATGAAGCCGACCGAGGGAACGGTTCTTACCGTTTCGCGCGAGGCGGCGGAGGCGGCGGTCGCGAAGGCGGCGGAAACCGACGAGCTTTCGGAAATTTTCCTTGCCCTCCTGAACGCGGGCGAGGAATCGCTGAAGCGCACGCCGGAGCTTCTTCCCGCGCTGAAAAAGGCGGGCGTTGTGGACGCGGGAGGAATGGGTTTCCTTACGATCATGCGGGGAATGTTCGCGGTGATCGAGGGGGGAGCGATCATTCAGAGCGAGGAAGCCGGGGAAAAGCCGCCCGTTGTGGTCTCCTCGAACGCGGCGGGAAGCTATGAAACGGACATTGAATTCACGTACTGCACCGAATACATCGTCCTGAAAAAGGAAGGCTGCGGCGACGCGGTAAAGCTCCGCGCCTATCTCGAAAGCATCGGGGACAGCGTGGTGGTCGTGGACGACGATAATATCATTAAAGTGCACGTCCATACCGAGCACCCCGGGAACGCGATCGAAAAGGGGATTACCTTCGGTTCGCTCGTGAACCTGAAGATCGAGAACATGAGGGAGCAGCATAAGAACCAGACGGAAAAGGTCGCGCTCAAGCAGAAGAACAAGCCCGCGCCCGTTCCGCCCGAGAAGGATTACGGCTTTGTCGCGGTGGTGAACGGCGAGGGGCTGGAGGAAATGTTCCTCGAGCTTGGCGCGGACAGTATCGTGCGCGGCGGGCAGACCTCAAACCCCTCGACGGAGGACATTCTCGAGGCGATCGGGCAGACGCCCGCGCGCACCGTTTTTGTTCTCCCGAATAACAAGAATATCATCATGGCGGCGGAACAGGCGGCAAGGCTCGCCGACCGCGACGTTGTGGTGCTCCAGACCCGTTTTATCCCGCAGGGGATCGCCGCGCTTCTCGCCTTCGATTCCACCCTCGGCGCGGAGGAGAACAGCGCGGCGATGACCGAGGCGTTCGACCGCGTCGAAACGGGAATGGTTACCTTCGCCGTCCGCGACAGCGAGGTAAATGACCGGAAGATCCGCCGCGGAGATATTCTCGGCATGGAAAACGGGCGGCTCACCGTCGTGGAGCGTGATCTTGAAAAAACGCTCTGTAAGCTTGCGAAGCGGCTCATGAAAAGCGAGGCGACCTGCGTGACCGTATTCTACGGCGCGGAGGTTTCCGAGGAGGAAGCCGAGCGCGCGTTTGAGGCGCTGAAGGCAAGGCTCGGAAACGATGTGGAGATCGTTCTCGCGAACGGCGGACAGCCGATCTATTATTATATTGTTTCGGTGGAATAACGAAAGGTGATTAAACGGAAGATACAAGGGGATGACTATGGCGGATTACGTAATCGAGCAACTTGATGTTTCCGAATATGAAAAATGCGGTAATATTTGGAGCATGGCTTCCGACCCGCATACGGAGCCTTTCCGAAAAGAAATGGAATCGGGGAACCGCGTAGTCTTTATATATAAGATGAACGGGGAATTTATCGGTGAAATTGCTTATGTCCTTGAAATGAACGATCATGACTATACGATTCCGAACCGGAGAATATACCTTTCCCGTTTGATCGTAAAACAGGAATATCGGAACAGGGGGATCGGCGGTATTCTGATTGATTTTATGGTAGATATAATCGGAAAAATGGGTTATAAAGAGATTTCTATCGGCGTTGATAAGGATAATGCTGCGGCACTGCATCTTTATCAAAAAAAGGGGTTTTCCACCGTAATATTTTCCGGAGTTGATGAGAACGGTGAATATTATAAGCTGATGAAATCATTGTAAGTACGGCACGAATGCTTATATGATACAGCGTGCTTCGCATGTCCGAGGGAATATGCAAAACCGAAATGGAAACGCGTTCTCACGCACTGCACGGTATTAATTTTGTTAAAAGTGCAGGAAAATTTTTAGCGAAAAGGAAAAACAAGAGGAGAGGAGCGGCGGTATGGAGCCGAGCGACGGTCTGACCTATTTAAAGGGCGTCGGGGAAAAGCGCGCGAAGCTGTTTGAAAAGCTCGGCGTTTTTACCGTCGGCGACCTCCTGACCTATTATCCGCGCGATTATATTGATTTTACCGATCCCGTCCCGATCGCGGAGCTTGACTTGGAGGAGCCGTGCGTTTTCGGCGGGGTTGTGACAAAAAAGCTTCACCCCTATATCGGACGGCAGTATTCGATTTATAAGGCGGTCGTTTCCGATTCGACCGAATCAATCCTGATTACCTTTTTTAACAGTGAGTATGCTTTTGCCCGCTTGATCGAGGGGCGGGAATATGTGTTTTACGGAAAGATCCGGGGGACGCTTCTGGCGAAGGAATGCGCTTCCCCGCTTTTTATCGACGCGTCCGAGACGAACCGCCTTGCCCCGAAATACGGGCTTACGAGCGGGCTTACCGTCCGGCTGATCTCCTCCTGCGTGAAGAACGCGCTTGCCGACTGTACGGTTGAGGAGCTTCTTCCCGAGTCGATCCGGAATCGGTACTGTCTCCCCGGTTATCGCGCCGCGCTCGAATGGATTCATTTTCCCCGCAATATCGACGAGCTGACCGAGGCGCGGCGGCGGCTCGCCTTTGAGGAGCTTCTGGTGCTCCAGCTCGGGTTAAAGCTGATGAAATCCCGAAGCCGGAGCGCGACCGCCTGCATCATGGAGGAAGCCGACCTTTCCGATTTTTTTGAACGCCTTCCCTTTACCCCGACGGGCGCGCAGCTTCGCGCGATCCGGGAATGCACCGAGGATTTCCAAAGAGACGTTCCGATGAACCGCCTGTTACAGGGCGACGTCGGGAGCGGGAAAACCTTAGTCGCGGCGGCGCTTTGCTGCTTCGCGGCGAAAAACGGGTTTCAGTCCGCCCTGATGGCGCCGACCGAAATTCTCGCGAAGCAGCATTACGACACCCTTTGCGGCTTTCTCGAGCCGCTCGGCTTTCGGGTTGTACTGCTTACGGGGAGCAGCAAAAAAGCGCCCGTTTACGAGCTGCTCCAAAGCGGGGAGGCGGACGTCGCCGTCGGAACGCAGGCGCTGATCCAGTCCTCCGTCCTCTTTCGTTCCCTCGGGCTGGTCATTACCGACGAGCAGCACCGCTTCGGCGTGCTCCAGCGCTCGGAGCTTGGCGAAAAGGGAATGGCGCCGCATACGCTCGTCATGTCCGCGACTCCGATTCCGCGCACGCTTGCCATGATTATTTACGGCGATCTCGAGATCTCGGTGCTGAACGAAATGCCGAAGGGAAGAATCCCGATCCGTACCTACGGAGTCGATTCCTCCTACCGCGAGCGGCTGTATCGATTTATCCGGAAGTACGCCGAGCGGGGCTTCCAGTCGTATATCGTCTGCCCGATGATCGAGGAGAACGCTTCCGAAAAGGCGAGCGCGGCGGCGTACTTCCGCGACCTGAAGGAAAATCATTTCCCCGATCTCCCGATCGGGCTTCTTCACGGGAAAATGAAGCAAAAGGAAAAGGACGAGGTCATGCGCGCCTTCAAAAACGGGGAGATCACAGTACTCGTTTCGACGACGGTGATCGAGGTCGGCGTGGACGTACCGAACGCGGTCGTTATGGTGATCGAGAACGCGGAGCAGTTCGGGCTTTCCCAGCTTCATCAGCTCCGCGGACGGGTCGGGCGCGGATCGGAGCAGTCGCACTGCATTCTCGTCACGGACAGCAAGACCCCGTACACCAAGGCGCGGATCGAAACCATGGTGCGCACATCGGACGGCTTCGAGATCGCGAACGAGGATCTCCGCCTGCGCGGTCCGGGGGACTTTTTCGGTTCCAGACAGCACGGACTTCCCGAGCTGAAGATCGCGGACATCGCCTCCGACGCGGACCTTTTACAGGAAACGCGCCTGCTCGCGGCGGAAATTCTCGAAAAGGACGCGCGGCTTGCCCTGCCCGAAAACATGGGCTTACGCGTGCTGGTGGAGCGGCTGTTCCGAGATACGCCGATCGGGTGATCGGAGGCTCAGTTATGCGGCTTTGCTTTGACCGCGACGACAATCCCGACAAGGAGGACGGCGGCGGAGATTCCCAAAAGAAGCGGGGAGCCGGTACTGTCGTTCGGGACGGGGCTGTCCGCGCCGCGATCCGCAGCCGGAGGATCGGAAAAAGCGGATTCGCTCGGCGGTTTACGGGGATTTTCCGAAAAATCCCTGCCCAAGGAAGAAGGCGGCGCTTCGGTATCCGTCGGGGCGTTTTCGCCGAAGGAGGGCGGCGCTTCCGAATCGTTTGCGTCGGCGGGGAACGCGGGTCTTTCCCTGTTTCCGCCGTCTCCGAAGCCGCCGAAATTGCCGCCGTTATTCATCGTTCCCATATCGGAGAGCGTCAGCGTCGAAGCGTCGATCAGGGCGGAGCCGTCCGCCTTCTGCCCGTCCGAGGCGGCGGGGATCGAGCCGTCGAGCTGTCCCCGGATACTTTCCGCGCGGAGCAGGCAGAAATCCCGGATCGCCGAAACGCCCTTCTCAAATTCCTCGTAGGTACAGAATTTCGTCGGATCCTTTTCGACATACGGCGCGATCAGCGCCGACGTTTCCGCGATCAGCGCGGCGAAATCCGTTTGATTTACGAGCTCGGCGAGAATTTCGTGATAAAGCGCGGTATATTCCTCGTTTTGAAAGATCCACGCGATCATCGGACGGTCGCTCATCTCTCCCGAAACGGGCGTGTCGATCGGCGCGTTTACCTCGGAGGAAGCGTCCGAGCCTTGGAACGTGCCGAACGCGAGATTATAATCCCACGGGATCATGGACAGCCGTCCATCCTCCTCGTAAAGGTAGTAGTTATGGATCATCGATCCCGTATAGCTGTCGCCGTTCCGGAGAAAATTATGCACCGCGAAATAGCGGATCACCTCGTCGGTATTCAATACCGCGCTCGGGTCGCTTTCCTCCGACAGAACCTTCAGGGAGCGGATCAGGCGGCTTTTGTCCGCGTCGGTCACGTCCGTTTTCGCGCTGTCGAAAATGTTCGGATAGCTTTCGGGGTCGTCGTCGATGTACCGGAGCCTGACGTCGCTGTCCGACAGTTCGTTCGCTTCTTCGTTCTCGGGTATTTTGCCGCCGAAGCCGGGCAGTTCGTCCCGCGGCGAAAGATCGCGGGTTGCCTCGCCGTTCATAAAATCGTCGGGATCAAACTCTTTTCCGTTTCCGCGACCGCCGCCGAGGCTCATGCTGTCCGGCTTATACAGGTCACCGTAACCGCTCCCGTAATTCCGCTGGAGAAAGGATTCCTCGACGCCCTCGACCGCGAGATACAGTCCCCAATCCTCGCCGTTTACCGTGAGATACGCGTAGCTGCAAAGCGGCGAGCTTACCCCGAAGCGATCCATCAGCGTATACGCGAGGTAATCCTTCATGAAGGTATTGTCCTGAATGAGGTTGTTCAGGCACAGCTTGTCCAGACCGTGATAGCTGCCGGCACCGTCGTATTGATCAAACTCGAGCTTAAAGCTGTACCGGCTGCTGCCGAGGCTCGATACGGAGCGAAGGGAGGTATTTCCCTTTCCGCGGATCCCGACGTTTTTGAAGGCTTCTCCGTCGATGATTACGGTGCAGGGTGCGTACTCCTCCCGCTCGCAGGTTTCGAGAAAGCCCTCCCAATCGTCTGTTACGATGTCGACGGTATGCACCCTCGACCGGTCAAAAATACGGCTCTCGTATCCGATCGCGCGGGCGGCGGTTCCGATCCCGAGCGCTTTTCCGTTGCAGAAGAGCAGCGCAAGGAGAAGGGTCGCCGCCGTGACGAGCGCGCAGAGCTTATCAATATTTTTTCGTGCGGACATATAAGGATCAATCCTTTCCTTCGTAGGAGATTCTGCGCCGGGGCGCAAACAAAACCTAGCCCATGTAATCGCCGTTGTAGCTCACCAGTACGGCGCTTTGTACGCCCTCCGTTTCCGCGAGGACGTTGATGAAATCGGTGTTTTCGTCCTTCAGGCGAATTTCGAGATTCAGTTCGACAAAGCCCTTCTGCGCGGTCTTGCTCTTGACCGTGCAGCGCTCGGTGTTCTTTTCGAGGAATTCCCTCGCCCGCGCTTCGCTTTCGTGCCCGTCGCAGCGGATTACCGCGATATACGGGTTCCGGCACGGCTTCCGATTCGCGAACACGAGCAGAATCACGCCGATAATCACGCTTCCGACCACCGCGAGCGGGATCATGCCCGCCGCGAGGACGATCCCCGCCGCGATCGACCAGAAGAGAAACGCGATGTCGAGCGGTTCTTTGATCGCCGTGCGGAAACGCACGATCGAGAGCGCGCCGACCATACCGAGCGAGAGGACGACGTTGCTGGTCACCGCGAGAATGACCACCGTCGTGATCATGGTCAGCGCGATCAGCGTCGTTCCGAAGCCGGCGGAATACATGACGCCCGCGTAGGTTTTCTTATAGACGAAAAAGATGAATACGCCGAGCCCGAACGCGAGGATCAGCACGACCGCCATATCGAGCAGGCTCACGCTCGCGAGGTTCTCGAGAAAGCTTGATTTAAAAATATCGTTGAAATTCATAGGAGTGACCATTCCTTTCTTTTTTGTTTTTTAACCGTAAATGCGGCAGGCGGCGTATTTGGAGAACGCGCCCTCCCGCCTGTTTAGGGATACCGCGTCCCGAATGACGTCGGGGAGGAATTCGTCCCATTTTACCTCCAGAATGACCGCCCGCGTGACGGGGACGGTGACGCGGGAGAAATCCGGGAAATCGGTGTGCGAAAGCCCCGAGCGAATATCGTAGTCGATCGTTACGCGGACGTTGCCCGCCGGGAAAATAAACGGCTCTCTCGTATAATCCACGATCGTTTTCGGGCGCAGCCCCTCCGCCGTCATTTTCACGAGCAGCTCCCGAAGCAGCGGCTCGCGGCTCTCCGCGATTTGCGGAAGCTCCCCGCTCAGGATCGCCCGCGTCTGCTCTATGGTAAGCGGGGCGGTCTGTTTGGCGCAAAGACCGTTTCGCTTGCTCTTTTTTTCAAGGCGGATCAGCGATAAGTCCTCGTTATAACAGCGGATTCGGAATTTCTCCCGCCGGTCGGCGCCGTTTATTTTTTCGCGGAGCGCCTTATCCGACGGGTCGTCGAAATAAAGGCTCCGGATTCGGTATTTGCCTCCGACGGCGTGCGGGTCGGGAACGGTCACCGCCCGAAGCCGCTGTCGGACCGCGATCATATCGGAGAAGCTGATCTCGTGCTTGACCTCGTGTCGAAAGTTCATGCGCTTGATTTTCCTTTCTTTTTTTAAGGCTGCACCGCACAATGATTGTCGTTCGAGTGGCTGTCAGATTTTTTGTCAGATTGTACAGATTTTTCGCAGGAATCCTGCCGGATTTCAAGAAAAATCGGTGCGATATGACGGAAAATATGGCAGTCAATCGGGCGGCAAAGGCGCAGCCGGTCATTGTGCGGTGTTGCCTCAGCACTTCCGATTATACCGCCTTACGCTGAATTGGCGCTGAAAGCAGGTGAAGAGAAGGTTGTAAAAAAGTGAAAAAAAGAAGAAAAGGCGCCGCTTTTCAGCCTGAATTCAGTAAAATATAATAGGATGAGAAAAAGGGGGGAGCTCGGTGAAAATTCTGATTATCGAGGACGAGCGGGTGCTGGCGGATTCGCTGGAGGTCATGCTGCGTTCCAGAGGCTTTGAGACGGAATCCGTTTACGACGGAGAAAGCGGCGAGCAGTACGCGCTCTTAAATATTTACGACCTCATTATCCTTGACGTAATGCTTCCGAAGCAGGACGGATTTCAGGTCGCGAAGCGGCTTCGGCGGGAGCGCTGCGCGGCGCCGATCCTTATGCTGACGGCGCGGTCGGATATCGAGGATAAGGTGCGGGGTCTTGACGCGGGGGCGGATTATTATTTAACGAAGCCGTTCGATTCGCGGGAGCTTCTCGCCTGCGTGAACGCGCTCCTTCGCCGTCAGGGAGATCAGATCAACGAGCTTGTGTTCGGGAATACGCGGCTCGATCTCGACAGCGCCTCGCTTTTGTGCGGCGGGGAGAGCGTTCGGCTTTCCTCGCGGGAATTCGAGGTCATGCGAATGCTGATGAAGGCGGGAGAGCGGCACGTTTCCAAGGAATCGCTGCTGACTAAGGTGTGGGGGTACGATTCCAACGCGGTTGAAAATCATGTGGAGGTTTACGTGGGATTCCTGCGGAAAAAGCTGGCGAGTATCGGCTCGGATATACGGATCGAAGCCGTAAGACGCATGGGGTATCATCTGGAGCGTGAGAAGCAATGCTGAAAAAATTGAAAATCAAATTCGTCGCCGCGATTATGACGGTCGTCGCCGTGCTGTTCGGCACGGTTTTCGGGCTGGTCATGGCGCGGACGACGGAAAGCATGGAAAAGGAAAGCGTGCGCGTGATGCAGTCCGCCGCGCTCGGTTCGCCCCGTTTTGCGCCCGGCGAAGCGCCCGACAGGCTCAGGCTCCCCGTCTTTACGGTCGTGATCGGCGCGGACGGGGGACTCGAGGCGTTCGGGGACGGGTATTACGACCTTTCCGATCGGGCGTTTCTGGACGATCTGGTAAATACGGCGCTTTCGGACGGCGGACAGGTCGGCGTGATCCGACGGTATGATCTGCGCTATTTAAAAACCGATTCGGGAAAGGCGCGATGTATCGTTTTCGCCGATATATCCGGCGAGAGGGCGATGATCGGCGGACTGATCCGGAATTTCGCCGTGATCGGGCTGATCGGCTTCGCCGCCTTTTTCGCCGTGAGCCTTTTGCTCGCGGGGTGGGTCACAAAGCCCGTGGAAAAGGCTTGGAACGAGCAGAAGCAGTTTATCGCGGACGCCTCCCATGAATTAAAAACACCGCTGACGGTCATTATGACAAATGCCGAAATGCTCGGCGACAGCGTATACGGCGAGGACGAGAGAAGAAAATTCACCCGGAATATCTCGGTCATGTCCCAAAGAATGCGGAGCCTTGTGGAAAGCCTGCTGGAGCTTGCGCGGGCGGACAGCGGCACGGAGAGAATCGTATATAAAACGCTGGATTACAGTAAGCTTGTTTCGGACAGCGTCCTGCCGTTTGAGCCGCTGTTTTATGAGAAGAACAGAGAGCTGATCTGTGAGATCGAGGAAAATATCCGGGTCGTCGGCGATCCGGATAAGCTGAGCCGGGTGGTCGGAATTCTGCTCGACAACGCGATGAAATACGCCGATCCGTCCGACGCGGTCCGTCTCACGCTGGCGCGCCGGAAAACGCGCTGCGTCCTGTCGGTTTCGGGAAAGGGAGAGCCGCTTTCCGGGGACGACCGAAAGAATATTTTCAAGCGCTTTTATCGGATCGACAAGGCGAGAAGCGGCGGGGAGGGCTACGGACTCGGGCTTTCGATCGCGGAACGGATCGTCGGCGAGCATCGCGGGCGGATCCGGGTAAAAAGCGAAAACGGGATCAATACGTTTTCCGTTTTGCTGGAGTGCGCCGCAAAATAGGCGTTTTACGGAGGAGGGCTGTTTATGGAGGAATGGATCGTGCCGTGCGCGGTTCTCGCGGGGATCGCCGCGGTTCTGGCGGGGAAAATTTATTTTATGCGAAAATCCGCGCGGGAGATTCGGGAAAGGCTCGGCGAGATCCTTTCCGACGACACAAACGCGCTGATCGGGCTTTCGGGCGGGGATCGGGAGCTTTGCCGCCTTGCCGACGCGCTGAACGATGAGCTTCGGCGGCTTCGGGAGGAGCGGCTGCGCTTTATGAATGGGGATCTGAGGCTGAAGGAGGCGGTGGTGAATATTTCGCACGATCTGCGGACGCCGCTGACCGCGATCCGCGGGTATCTCGAGCTGCTGGAGCGGGAGGACCTGAGCGAAAACGCCGTGCGCTACCGAAAAGTGATCGCGGAGAGGGTCGACGCGCTTTCGCTTCTGACCGAGGAATTCCTGCGCTATTCCGTCGCGGCGTCGGGCGAGCGTGAGCCGCGTTATGAAACGGTTGAGCTGAATCGCGCGCTCGAAGAGCATTTATCCGCGTATTACGGCGTTTTGTGCGAGCGGGGGATCACGCCCGAGATTACGATCCCGGAGGAGAAGATCGTCCGAAGGCTCGACCGCCGGGAGCTTTCCCGCATTCTGGAAAACATCACGAACAACGCCGTCAAATACAGCGGCGGAGACCTGAAGGTCACGCTCGACCGGTCGGGAGAGATCACGGTCGCGAACCGTGCCGAGGGGCTGGACAGCGTAAGCGTGGAGCGGCTTTTCGACCGTTTTTATACCGTTGAAAACGGTTCCGGATCGACGGGGCTCGGGCTGTCGATCGCGAAAACGCTGACCGAGCACGCGGGCGGCGAGATTCGGGCGGAATACGGCGAAGGAATTCTGACGATCCGCGTGCGGTTTCCGCCGCCGCAGCCGGAGGGCTTTTAGGAGAAGGAGCGGACGACCTCCGCTCCTGACATAAAATAAAAAATCGGGACAAAGCCCGATTTTTCAGCTTGGCGACAAACCCCTTCCATATCCTTTTTACCCGTTTTGACGAGACTTACGACCTGACAGCCGCAAGGTTGAAAACGGGAGAAATTGTGATGGGAAGCGGGATTCCAAAGGGAAAAGTTCCCTTTGGCG
>CAZKKZ010000002.1:0-119416 GCA_964553625.1 uncultured Ruminiclostridium sp. | reverse complement strand
CCCAGTTGATCGGGTCTTCTTTATTTCAATCCACGCCCTCCGCAGAGGGCGACACGTTGAACGCCTTCATAGTGGAGATGATTGATTCATTTCAATCCACGCCCTCCGCAGAGGGCGACACGGTTGTGTTGCCACCCAGTTGATCGGGTCTTCTTTATTTCAATCCACGCCCTCCGCAGAGGGCGACACCTAGAACTAACGAAAGTAAACCAAGCATTTTGAAATTTCAATCCACGCCCTCCGCAGAGGGCGACACGGACAGAAAGAAGGACAAAATGTCAAACATTACCATTTCAATCCACGCCCTCCGCAGAGGGCGACACAACAGATAATGCGACAATCTCAAATTCGGGCGAGATTTCAATCCACGCCCTCCGCAGAGGGCGACACAACCGACCTTGCCGATCAGATCATGGCGGCGGTTATTTCAATCCACGCCCTCCGCAGAGGGCGACACTTATAGCATTTATAATCATTTTAATAGGATATAAATTTCAATCCACGCCCTCCGCAGAGGGCGACACATTATATGCCGATAAAACAAAAATTAAAAACATTATTTCAATCCACGCCCTCCGCAGAGGGCGACACATCGGTAGCGGCGCTTGCAACCCTCAATAGCCCTATTTCAATCCACGCCCTCCGCAGAGGGCGACACTTTATATAATTAAAAAAAGTCTCAGCGCTGAGACGATTTCAATCCACGCCCTCCGCAGAGGGCGACACTGCAAAATGATACAATGTTTAAGCCATATACAAACACAGACATTGTTCATTTGCAACAAAACTTCATTTTGTTTTCCTTGACGGATCAGAAAAAATCAAAAAAACTGATTCTTTTTCGGTGCGGATTCTCCTGACAATTCATGGGAGCTTGGTATTCGCACTAAAAAATCAAAGGCTCATCTACGTTTATTGTTTGCTTTGCGCCGATGTGCTCTATTTTGGTTTTGTATTTGTCTCCCAGATAATAAAACCTAAGGCTGTCCTTATCCTTATCAATCAAATCCTCAAGGATTGCCTTTACCTCACGGCATTTTGCGGGATCTATGATACATTCAAAAACAGAATTCTGCACACGCACGCCATAGTTTACACACTGTTTTGCGACCTTTCTCAAGCGAGCTCTCCCGTCTTTTGTCTGCGTATTTACGTCGTATGTGATCAATACAAGCATTTTTTCACTTCCATAAAAATACGGGATAATCGTCCAGATCGCCCCTGATAAATCTGCTGAGCAGCAGCGTCTGCACATACGGCAGCATACCCCACTCAACCTTTTCTTCAAGAAACGGGTGAGTAATGATCTGATCTTTTCTGCTTTGCCATGCTGAAATAAAGCTTCTCCGCGCTTCGTCGGTCATAAGCACCGAGCCGTTCTCGTGCTTCTCAAAATCGTTTGCGGAGACCATTTTCTTGTTGATGAGCGTAAGTACAAACCGATCGCACATTACCGCGCGGAATTCCTCCACCAGATCGAGCGCAAGCGAACGTCTTCCCGGTCTGTCTGTATGCATAAATCCCACAAACGGATCAAGACCTACCGTTTCCAGAGCAGACGCGCACATACCCGTTGCAAGAGTATAGGCGAAGGAAAGCATAGCATTCACATAGTCGGTCGGAGGGCGCTTTCTTCTTGTATCGAAAATAAAATCCTCTTTTTGCTGGAGTATCATATCGTCAAAAACAGAAAAATATACCGAAGCCGCCTCTCCCTCAATTCCTCTCAGCTCATCGTGAGAGGTGCAGACAGCGCATTTTTTGATTGCTTTTGACAAAAACGAGGATTTCTCCTTGAATTTCTCCGCGTCGATTCGCATCGAATGCTCGCGCAGTGACCTCTCGAGAACCCATTTGCCGTTAAAAATTTTTCCGGCGATCATATTTTTGGCAATCGAAAGAGATCTTTCCTTGTCATCGGCGATTCTGTACTGCTCCCTTCTGAGCAGCACATTGCCGCTCGTCTCGCCTTGAATCCGGCACAAAAATTTCCCGCTTGAGCTCATAAAGCACAGATCAATATCCATTTCGCCGCATTTGCCCATAAGCGCGGGGCTTGCTCCCGTGTAGCCAAAGGTGACGATACGTTCGAGATTATGAAGCGGCACTCTGCCGATGGCTTCGCCGCCCGAGCTGATGACGACATTTTCGCCGTCCAGAGACAGATAACGATCGGGAGAGGTTACGTAAAGCGTATTCAGAAGCTTTTTCATTCGGTATCCTCCCCGTCTTTTTCCGTGAGATTTGTTTTCAGATAGTTTTTGGCGCTCTTGTTTTTCATCAGAACGGGCAGGCACAGATTTTTCAGCGAACAGGCGTTGCACGCTTTTGTCCGCTTGACCTTGGGGGTATACTGCCTGCGGTAATAGCCGTGCATTTCCTCCGCGATCGCCGCGACGCGCTGCCTCAGAGCCTCATCAAAGATCACCCTTGTTCTTCTTTTCGTTTCGCCGTAATAAATGCAGCCCTCGCGTATTTCACAGAAAAGCATTTCTTCCAGACAGATCGCCTGCGCGCAGAGCTGGATTACATCGCATTCGTCCTCCTTCGGTTCGCCGCGCTTGTATTCTATCGGCGTTACCGAGTATTTTCCCTCCTTGCCGAAAAGGGGAATGCCGTCGTTACACCGGTTGAACTCTACCACGTCGCACTCTCCGCTCAGTCCAAGCTCACGGGAGGAGACTCTCATGGCTCTTACGATGATCTTATCCTTTCTTGTTTCGTGAAAGGCGCTGTTATGCGCGTTTTTATGCATTACGGCGCCGTCGGCAGTGCGGTAGTTTTCCGCCCACTGCTGTTCGATATGGATCAGCGCCCATTGTCTGCGGCAGAACACGAAATGCTGGATTCCGGAGATCATCAGGTAATCGTCCTCGTCATACCCGTTCATCTCATATCAATGATCTCGGGCTTGAGACCCTCCATGCTGTCCAGAGAAATGTCATAATCATCAATGGACATCGGTTTTTTCACGCCGTCCTTTAAGGCGATTTTCAGGCTGCGGTGAACCTTTGCCGAGGAGTATTTCGGCGTTTTTCCGCTGTGCTTCCACCAATATACCCGGCAAACCTCCATGCTTCCGTCGGGTCTTGCCGAAGATGTGTCGTTTTCAAAAAGCGTCGTAAGAGCCTGCTTGATCTTTTCCGCGTCCTCGTCGGTAAAGCCTGTTTTTTCCGCAAGCTGGCAATTGATCGAGCCGCATACCTTATAAACGCCGAATTCCACTCTGTGCTTCATGCCCATTGTATCGGAGCTTTTGCCCTCTTTTCCGCCCTCGCTGTTCACGCTTTTCGTGATCTGCATACTGATGACGTCAACGGGAGAAACGCTCTTTGCAATGCCGACTGAAACGGGACCGCGCACTCCCACCGATACCTCTGAGCCTTTGAACGCGAACACCTGTCCGAAGCTCCTGACATCAATCCATTGCTCACAAGCCGCCTTTGCATACGCGTCGCGGTCGGTCTTTTTTCCTTTGGAATACTGACTTACCGCGTCGCAGCTGTCCGCTCTGCTTCTGAGACTGTCGGCGCCGTCGTCGCGGCGGTCGTCGGACTGGACGAAAATCTTCTCCCCCATGTCCTGAAGCCTGTTGCGGATCTTTCTTTTGATGCAGACGTCGGAGATTTCTCCGTAGCCGTCATAATCCTCTCTCGGTCTGTTTCCGTTGAGCGGATCGCCGTTGGGGTTCGCGTCGGAAACCGAAAAAATCACCGCGAAATCAATTTTGTTGGAAAGTGTACTCATTTTTTATTCCTCCTCATTTTTGGGTTCGTCGTTTTTGTTCCTGCTGTAAAGCTCCTTCAGCTGGCAGCTGTACGCGTGAAGATAAATCGGGTCAAGCCTTGTATTGTCCGCAAAATCCTCAAACTCGAACAGAGCTGTGATCGTGTTGATCAAATTCGAGTAATAATTTTCCGTGAAATCGGAGTGATTCATTTTATCGAGCTTTTCCAGATACGGGTTTAACCGCTTCCGGATAACCTCCCATGTGGTGAAGGGACGATTTGAAAACGCTTCAAAATACCGTTTCGCGTTTGTCGTTCGTCTTTCGTCCCGGTCATACGTGCTTGCCTCCGCGGCGTCCGCCACGGCAAGCAGCCTGCCGTACAGGTAACTTCTGTCCCGACAGCTTTCATTGAGTGCCATTTTACATTCCTCCTTATTTTCAAGCTTTTCTTTTCGGATCATTCCGCAGGCGATCGCAAGCACCCTCGACCAATTATACCAGTTGCTGTACTTAAGCGGAGAGGACGCTTTATTCACGAGTGCTCGGATAAGATCCTTCGGAATTTTCCGTCCCTCCGTAACGCACGGAATCAGCCGACATATGTAATCGGTTTTAAGTTTGGGATTGCAGGCGTTTTGCTCTGTTCCGAAGGCGCAGTCGATTATATCCCGAA
The DNA here is from genome assembly GCA_964553625.1 of uncultured Ruminiclostridium sp. Classification (GTDB taxonomy): domain Bacteria; phylum Bacillota; class Clostridia; order Oscillospirales; family Ruminococcaceae; genus Ruminiclostridium_E. The sequence continues at coordinate 115,013 of CAZKKZ010000002.1, read as the reverse complement.
GAGAAAACGAGTTGACAATATATTTATGCAGTTTTCCACTGTATGTGAACCATGCCGTATCGTTATGCCAGCTTTCAACATGATCGAGAAATTCCGAGCTTCGCAGCTCCGAGTAAAGTCCGATCGAAAGCCGCCCCGTGGTGGCGGAATCCACGCCCATGATCATTGCCATGGAGTCCTTGTCCAGACGGTTCTTATAACCGAAGATCGACTTTTTCAGCTGTTCTCGGTACATCGAATAGGGATCGGCATACGTCTCTTCCTCGTCCTCCTCAAACAGAAACCCGTCGGCAGCCTCCGTTATTTTCGGCAGCTCTCTCATCGCGCTTTCCCACACGATCAGCGTAAGGGAATTTTCAATGTTGATTCCTTGCCTTGCGATCAGCCATTTCAGCGCGTTGTGCATTTTCTGCGAGAAATCATAGCTTACCGAGATCGCCTGTTCCTTATCCTGAAAGCGTCCTCTGTATGTGAAGCCGCTTTCGTCGTTGGCGGAGATAAGCTTGCCCTTGTCTCCCGCGTTGCGGATTTTCGATGGGTGCTTATAGGTAACAGGCAGGATTTTTCCCGTAGCGTAGCAAAGCTGCTTGTCCTGTTCCGAGGAAGAATTGTAGGCAATAAAGCTGCCGAAAAGGGAAGGGTCTTTCCATGTGCGGCTTTCATGCAGAATGTCGCTGTAATTTATCCTGAACCGAACAAATGAGCTTTCCTGCTCGATCCCCGCGATCTTTTCCCCGCTTTTCAGCAGTCCTGACTCGTCCGTGGTCAGCACGCCGCACCGGATCAGATCGCTCATCATACATTTCTTTTCGAGATACGCCAGAACAATTTTTACCGCCTTGTGCGAATGCCCGGATTCAGCCCACTGTTTCAGCTGCTCTATGTACGTGTCGAAATACTTCGTGTTATCCGAATTCTTGCCGCTGAAATATTTCCCGTAATCTCCCGCGATATAGATCAGCTTGTCCGCGAAGGGGTGAGGGGATACTCCCGACGAACGAGCCGCCGAATCATTTGTTACGGGAATAACGGTTTCCGCGTCGTCTTTATTCACCGGTTCGGCTTTTACAAAATCTCCGTTTTCGTTCAGCATAACCTCGATCTGGGCATTTGCCGTGGAGTGTGAAAGGGGCAGCAGCAAGACGCCGTCCGTCCTTCCGCAGTTCTTTTCGTAAACGCTGTAAAGCTCGTTAGTCCAACTCAATTTCGCCGCCTCCTCCGAACTCGTCCGCGCCGCTGAAGTTTCCCCGTTCTTTCCCGAACGGCTTGATCTCCATTTCCCGAATGCAGCGCTTGATCGTACACTCCTCGGGACGGATAAACTCGATCACGCCGTTTCGCATGACCGGCTGCCAAAATCGGACCGTCATTTTTCCCCGATCTTCGGGACAAACCGCTTCGTCCGCATAAGTGATCCCGTGTAGCATCAGCGCATACGGAATCTCACCGCTTCCATAATAGCTACTTTTTTTCTCGTCGAAAACGCAGGGTTCCACATACCCCTGACATTCCCGGGTCCCGAGGTAAATATCCCGCCTTCCGCCGCGCTCGATCATGCGCCGCGCAATGTTGTGGTGCTTATGCTCGTTCCGATCTCCTGCCAGCTCGGGGCGATTCTCGTTCCACTCGAAATGCGCCCGCACCAGATACTTTACGTCACATAGGTACGTGCAGTACGCAAGATCGTTCCCGCCGCCGTAGTTGAGGGGTCGGACACCTTTTCGGAGCGTGCGGATCGGGTTGACCACGCAAACAGAGTCGATGATCCAGACGATGGTGGGCTTCCAGTAAACGGAATGCAGTATGCCTTTCAGGGCTTCGTACGTGGGAATGGGATAGCTAAAGCGCTCCCCGCCCGTTCGCGTAAGAATGTCCGAAAACAGAGCATAGTCCGCCGTTACGGAAAATTCAACCGTATTGCGGTAAGCCATTTGATCAAACCTCCTTTTTCTGTAATAATGTAGTGCTATGTCCTTCGTTGTTTGTCAATAGCATGCCAAACGAATAAATTTTGAACGCATAAACGACAAACTAAGGATATACTAAAAATATAGGCATTGGTTTTTGGCATTGGAAACACCTCTTTTCCTTTTACGCTTTCATTTTACCATAGTTTCTGTTCCATAAACGGGACAGAAACGTTTTATTTGGAATGGTATACTCCTTAAACCGCACGGAACAGACCCGTGCGGCTTCTTTTTAATAGATCAGTACCTCGTGAGAAACGTTTTCTTGGTTAATCCCGAAATCGTCGTTAAAGCACGACTGTTCGAGCGCGAAAACCCCTTCGGTTTTCAGCGCATGAATCTGCCGCTTTTCCAGCATATCCTCAAACGCCGCGGAATAAATTCCGACGGAATATTTCTGCGCTTTTCGCATAAGCCCGACGGCTTCTTTTGAGGGAATGTCCGAATTCAGAGCGAGAATGATCTCTTCCGCTTCCTCATTGTACGGTACGATCACGTCCCGTGTGTTTTCGTCAATGACCTGAAAGAATTTTCCCGCCGTAGCGAAAGCCTGTCCCCGGAAATGCAGATCGCTTTTGCACTTCTGAGCGCGTTTTTTGTTCAGCGACAGCAGATCCAGCAAGGACGAATCCGTACTCATGTCCTCCACATAATATTCGAGTTCGTTCCCGCGATTCCGCCGGTTTTTATATTCGCCGTAAAGCTTCCTGAAATATAGGGTCATCGCTTCGTTCGACATCAGATCGTATCCGCCGTTTTCGGCAAGAGCGATAAAAATATCCCTGCCCGTTTTGATCTGATCCAGACCGGCTCCAAGATGTTCGTCCTTGATGTTTATCACATATACGGGACGGAGCTTGTCCTCTCCGTGACGGTTGCACCTTCCCGCCGCCTGAGCAACGCTTTCCGCCCCCGCAGCCGAACGGATCACACAGCGAAAGGAGACGTCCACGCCCGCTTCAATCAGCTGGGTCGTCACGCATATAACCGGCTTGTTCTCGTTCAGAAGCCCGCGTACCCGTTCCAGCTTTTCTTTTCTGTGAGCGGGGCACATAAACGTGCTGAGGTGAATGACCTCCGCGCTGTTTTTGCTGTTCCGGCACCTTTCCTTCAGAAGTCCGAAAAGCTCGACAGCAGCCTTTTTCGTGTTCATGATCATAAGAAGGTTTTGGTTTTCAATGTATTTTTGGTACGCGTAATCCGCCGCCTGCTCATAGGTATACTGTTCCGCCCTTATGGCGGAGATAAGCTCCGTGCGCTTGAAGCTTTCGAAATCCGCGGAATAATCTCCCGTCATGCTTTCCTCCCTGTCGAGAAGCAAGGGGTAATCGACATGCTCGAGAGCGGGCTGCGTCGCCGAGCAAAGCACGATTACGGAGCCGCATATACGGGACAGAAAATTCATGGCAAGATTAAAAAGATACACGCATTTTATCGGAAGCGATTGTATTTCGTCAATAATAATAACCGCGTTTTCCAGATTATGAAATCTTCTTACCGATGACATTTTTCCCGAAAAAAGCGTGTTTAAAAACTGCACCGCGGTGGTTGCGATAACGGGATTTTCCCAGCGCTCGCATTTGCGCTCATAATCGTTCAGCTCGTCTCCGCTGTCGATTTCCGCGGCGATATTCGAGTGGTGCTCGAGCAGTACCTCGTCGCCCGCAATGGATCGCAGCACGTCGCTGTTCTGTTCCAGAATTGACATGAACGGCGCAATATAAAAAATTTTTTTCTTGCCGAATTTTTTGCAATAATTTACCGCGAATCGGAGCGAGGAGACGGTCTTTCCGCCGCCCGTCGGTACCGCGAGGCGGCATATTCCTCTTTCTTTTTCCGCAAACCTCGCGCATCTGTCGGAAATATCCATGCGCTTCAAAGAGATCCGATCTGTCTTTCTGCGAAAACCCTCGCACATTTCTTCTGTTTTTTCGTACATTTTTTTCCAGATCAGGTTCGTATCAAATTCGCGCGGCTTGATCCCGTCCATAAATTCCGCCGTATCCGTGCGGTCCGCGTCCACCAGAACGGATTCCGCAAGCCGCTCGAGCAATCCCATATAAAAAGAAAAGGCGGTTTTGTTTTTTGCGCAAAGATTATATATTTTCATTTTCAGCTCGGTATATTCGGCTGCCGCGGCGTCCAGCATGGCTTTCAGCTCGTCGTCTCCGGCGAGCGTTTTTATTCCCGCGCGGTTTTCGTCATACCGATCGTTTTTTTCCGTGCGAAATTTAAGATAGTCCTTGAGCTCCGTGTCGATCCAATCGTGCAGACCGTGGTGGGAAACAATGATCCTCGCAATAAAAAGGGCTGTTTCCGAAGCGTTTTCATTTGCCGAACCCCGTGAAAGCTCGGTTATGTATTTCGCTCCCGCATAGCTGTGGTCGATCTCGCCTCTTCGGAAATTCGATTCCTCCTTTATGTAGCGATTAAAATCCCCGTTCATTTTTCCGGCGTCATGGAGGAGCGCCGCGAGCCGCATTATGCCCGACATTTTCAGCGATGAGGAAAATTTTTCCGCCCACTTCATGACACCGGCGCTGTGCGCGTCGACCGTTTGAATTTCTCTGTCCGATTCCCTTATGTGCGCGATATACATAAATCTGCTCCTTTTACGCGGCAATTACTCTATATTGTTTATATAATAACATCTTTTGGCAACTTTGTCAATAGTGAAATGAATTAAATTTATCAAGCCGGGTTATGAGATAATGGAACCGCGGAAGAAAACTTTGCAGTGCCCGCCGAAATTTGTTATAATGTTATTATGACACAAATATGGGAGGTACGGCTATGGTTATTACCGAAAAGATTTTGGATCGGTTTGCGAAAAATTTAAAAGAGCTGGAGCGCAGCGAACGCACGATCGAGAAGTACACGCGCGACGTCGGGAGATTTGCGGCGTATGTCGGCGGCGAGGAACTGTCAAAGGCGGTAACGGTGCGCTTTAAGGAGGCGCTGCGCCGGGAGATGTCTCCCGTAAGCGCCAATTCGGTTCTTGCGGCGGTGAACGGCTTTTTAAAGTTTTTGGGACTTTCCGCGTTCTGCGTGAAGGCGTTCAAGATCCAGCGGCGGCTCTTTTCGCTTAAAAACGAGCTTACAAGCGCGGAGTACAAGCGGCTGGTACGATCGGCTCTGGACGAAAAGAACGAACGGCTGGCGATGATCATTCAGACGATCTGCGCGACCGGCATTCGCGTTTCGGAATTGAAATACATCACCGTCGAGGCTGTCGGAATGGGGTATGCGGAAATTGCGTGCAAGGGGAAGTTTCGCGTGATCTTTATTCCCGATAAGCTGCGCTTTGTACTCCGAAAATATGCCGCAAAGCAAAAAATTACTTCGGGAACGGTATTTGTGACGCGCGGCGGTAAGCCCGTTGACCGTTCGAATATCTGGCGGGATATGAAAAATCTATGCGAGCGCGCGCATGTTCCCGCCGAAAAGGTGTTTCCTCATAATCTGCGCCACCTGTTCGCGAGAACTTTTTACTCCCTGGAAAAGGATCTTTCAAGACTTTCGGATATTCTGGGTCACTCCAGCATTTCCACCACCCGGATCTACACGATGGAGAGCGGCGAGCACCATGCCCGTCAGGTGAATTCATTGGATCTGGTGGTATATGGTACATAGAAAAAAGCGGTTTACAACATAACTCCAATTATGTTGTAAACCGCTTTTGATCTATTCCGTTTTTCACAATATACCCGTATTTTTTATTATTGTATCACACTCGGGAATATTTGTCAATATCTTTTTTCGCATTCCGTACTCTTTGGGGGAATTTTTGAATCTTTGCGGACATAACGAGCCCGTTTATTTTTCTTGTGCTACAACATAATTGGAGTTGTGTTGTTAATAGGGTTCCGGCGGCGGAGCCGTTCGTTATTTCGGGCGTCCGACCGTTTTATACGGCGCGTCTGAATCGCTTTTTTCGGAGGTGAGCGCACTGCATTCGGGTGAACAGAATTTTGACACGGACGGGAACGCGGACGGAAGAAGTCTTCCGTTCGAGGATTTCGGGGAACTTCTGGATAAATTCTCGGATATTCTCGATCTTCACATTTATTATTTATATAAGTATCATTTGTGGGTCGGACCGGATCAGGAGCTGCAGCGTATGATGAGCGCCGCTGTCACGCGGGAAGAGTTTGAAGCCGGTCTGGCGCGCGCCGCGGATTCGCGCTGCTTTACGCGGCTGAACGAGGAGGAGCGTCGGGAGCTGACGGAAGTCAGGAGTTATTTTATAGACCGTGTTCGGGAAACGGGCAGGGCGGGGAAGGTATTTCCCGTGATTCGGCTGATCGATTCCTTTTCCCTTGACGGCTTTCGGCTGTTTACGATTCTGACGCTTTTTTGCTGTGAAACGAGCGGCAAGTATGAGAAGCTTTTCGCGTATCTTCAGGACGATTTTTCCCGCGTGCGTCCTACGGCGGAAACCGTGATCCGGCTTTTTGGGGAGCCGCTCGACAGGGTATCGAATTATTTCGGCGATTTTTCCGAAAGCTCGGCGCTTATGCGGTATCTTCTGGCGTCGGACGGTTCGGGGATCGGATCGGCGATGCTGAGACTTTCTTCGCGGATATTCACGTTTCTGACGGAAAGCGGAAGCGCCGAAAGCGGGTATTCCTATTGGAGCCGCGCGAGCGGTCTCCATGCGCTGTATGCGGATCGTGAGATCGCGGAATATGTCCGAAATACCGTGAAGCTTTCGCCCGAGGACAAAACCGCGCTGGTTTTTTTCAGCGGCAGGCGGGGAAGCGGGAAGCGCTTTCAGGTGAAGCACTGCGCGGCGGCGCTGGGAGAGGACGTGTTATTTGTTGATATTCGGGAAATTTGTTCCGAGGAGGAAATGGAGGACTCCTTCCATTCCGCCGTTTGCGAGAGCGTCCTGAAAGACTGCGCGCTGTGTTTTACTGGATTTGAATATCTGCTCGAGGACGGGAACGAGGAAAAGCTGCGCCGGCTGATTTCGCTGATGAATCGCAGCCGCGTATGGCTTGGAAAACGCCTGTATATTACCTCCGAGAAAAAATGGCTCGGCGCTCGGCTTGAGGAAAATACGGTCAAGATCGACGTCGAGCTTCCCGAACCCGACGAAAGCGCTCGGAGCGCGTTATGGAAAGCTTTTACGGACGGGAGAGCCTTCGGGGAAGGCACCGATCCGCAGGAAATGGCGGCAAAATTCAGGTTTACGGCGGGTCAGATACGGGCGGCTGCGGAGCGCGCGGCGGATCTTGCGCAAATGTCGGGAGAGAAAGTGATTTCGGCGGAGCTGCTTCACGAGAGCTGCTACGCGCAGACCATTGTCGGGCTGGATACGCTGGCGGCACCGATCGAGGCGGCTTACGGGTGGGAGGATCTCGTGCTTCCCGAAAAGGAGATCGGTATTCTGAAGGAGGCGTGTACTCATGTGCGGTATCACCATAAGGTTTACGGAGCATGGGGATTCGGGAAAAAGGCAGTATACGGGCGCGGGCTTTCGGTGCTTTTCTCGGGTCTGCCGGGAACGGGCAAAACGATGGCGGCGCAGGTAATGGCGAACCGCCTGCGTATGAAAATGTATAAGATTCAGATTTCTCAGGTCGTCAGCAAGTATATCGGCGAGACCGAAAAAAATCTGCGTCGGGTGTTTACGGAAGCTCGCGACGCAAACTGCATTCTCTTTTTTGATGAAATGGAGGCGCTTTTCGCCAAGCGGTCGGAGGTCAGGGATTCGCACGACAGAAACGCCAACATAGAGACCGCCTACCTTCTCCAGCAGATGGAAGAATATGACGGCGTTCTCCTTATGGCGACAAATCTCATGGAAAATATCGACGAAGCCTTCCTGCGGCGAATCCGCTTTTCGGTCGCGTTTCCTTTTCCCGACGCTTCGGTCAGAAAGCTCCTCTGGAAAAAAATGCTGGATACCGACGCGCCGGTCGGCGGGGACGTTGATTATGACTTTCTCGCGGAAAATTTCAGAATGGCGGGCGGAAATATCAAGAATTGCGTGATCCGCGCCGCGTTCCTTGCCGCGGACGAAAACGCGCCGATCTCCATGAGACACCTTGTTCGGAGCATTGTAAACGAGCAGCGCAAAAACAATGTCGTCGTGCTGCGCGAGGAGCTGAAGGAGTATGCCGATCTGGTGCTCGGCGGCTGATTTAGAGCATGTATTCATTGGATATTGCACGCGTCTTTTCGGCAGATTTTGTCGCTGACTGCGTTAAAATTTCTTGACTTGCGACAGCAAGACTGCGAAATTTTGCCTTGTCAACAACAAAATCCGCTTGGAAAATCCACGCACAAATTCAACGAATACAAGCTCTTAACGATAGTCCGATCCGCCGCGGCGGGTCTGTCTATAAGCTTCGGAGATACGGAAAAGCCGTTCTTCGCAAAAATATCACGACTTTTTTTGAAAGGAGGTTCCGATTTTTCGCGGGGAGCATGAAAAATCGGGAAAACAGCTATGCCGGAGTATTTATCCCCCGGGGTGTATGTGGAGGAATATGAAGCGGGCACCGTTCCGATGGAAGGGGTCGGTACGAGCACGGCGGGCTTTATCGGTCTTGCCGAAAAGGGCGACGTCGTCGGAAAGCCGCAGCTTGTAACCAGCTTCAGCGATTATGTCAGGATTTTCGGAGGTTATCTTTCCGAGACAAAATTCGGCGATAAGCGTTACCTGCCTTACGCGGTCGAGCATTTTTTCATAAACGGCGGATCGAGAGCGTTTGTTATGCGCGTTTGTCCCGCCGACGCAAAGGCGGCGTCAACGAAGTCGGATTCCATACTGAGTTTTGCGGCAAGGAATCCCGGCGAATGGGGCAATCGGATCAAGGTCACGGTTTCACCCGTTTCCCGCGTAAAGACGCAGGTCTATGAGGTGAACGGAAATGACGCGGTCGTCAGAAATACGGACGGATTCAATATCGGCGACGTGGTTGAATTCGCGGACGGAAGGTCCTCCGTTTATAACAGAATTGCCGCGATCGAGGAGAAAACGGTTACCTTTGAAAATCCCGTACCCGCGTCTATTGTCGATACGGCGCTCGTACCCTCAAAATTTATGAAGAGCTGTGAGATCGACATTTCCGTAAAGTACGGCGACGTAAAGGAGGATTATCTGTTCGTTTCCCTGAACACGGAATCTCCCGATTACGTCGTATCCAGAATGGCGAAAAGCGAGTTGGTTTCCGTTCGGATCGGCGGTGGAAAGACGGCGCCGACGGTTCCTCCGAAGCCCGCCGATAACAATAACAAGGACGGAAAGGATAAGGAAAAAGAGAAAAAGGAGGATATTCCGGCGGTCGCTTCCGCGGGCGGGATTTCCGCTCCGTTTGAGACGGTCGGCGGAAAGGGAAGCGCCATGGTTTTGCAGCTTTCGGGCGGCACGGACGGAAGCGTTGAGAGCGTTTTCGCCGCGGAGTATATCGGCGCGGACGGCGGTCCCGGAAAGCGCTCGGGGATACAGGCTTTTATCGAGAATTCCGACGTAAGCCTGATGGCGGTTCCGGGCATAACCGTTCCCGAGGTTCAGATGTCGCTGATCGCGCATTGCGAGAATCTCAAGAGCCGTTTCGCGGTTTTGGATATGCCGAAGGACAGAAAGAAAACCGACGAGCTGATCGAATATCGGGATATGTTCGATTCTCATTACGCGGCGTTTTACCACCCGTGGCTCCAGATATTCGACCCACTCGCGAAGAAGAACGTCATTGCGCCGCCCTCCGGCTCCATGCTCGGAATCTATGCGCGCACCGACAATACGATCGGCGTACATAAGGCTCCCGCGAACGAGGTCGTAAGAGCCTGCACGGGACTTGCGAGCACATACAATACCGCCGAGCAGGATCTTCTCAATCCGAGGGGGATCAATCTGATTCGTTCGTTTCCGGGGCGCGGCATAAGAGTATGGGGCGCGAGAACGGCTACCTCCAACGCCACATGGAAGTATATCAACGTCCGCAGACTGTTTATTTATCTGGAGGAGTCCATTCGGGCGAATACCAACTGGGTCGTATTCGAGCCGAATACCGAGGCGCTTTGGGGGAGAGTCAAGCGGACGATCGAAATGTTCCTCGCGAGTACCTGGAGAAGCGGCGCGCTGGCGGGTACGTCCCCGTCCGAGGCGTTTTTTGTGGAGATCGGGCGCAGTACGATGACGCAGGACGATATTGACAACGGCAGGCTGATCTGTGTGATCGGCGCGGCTCCCGTAAAGCCCGCCGAGTTCGTGATCTTCCGGATCGGTCAGTACACAAGCGAGAGCAACGGTTGATAAAATACAGAAAGGAGTGAGCGAAAATGCCGGAGATCAGATACCCGTTTAAGAATTTCAGGTATAAGGTCGAGTTTAACGGCACGGAGGCGGCGGGATTCAGCGAGGTTTCCGGGGCGGACATCTCCGTCGACGTCATCGAATACCGGGAGGGAAACGAGGTCCGCACCACGCCCAGAAAGCTTGCCGGTCTTACCAAATACGGCAATATCACGCTGAAATGGGGCGTGGTCGGTTCGCTGGAGATGATGGAATGGCTGCATACCGTAGCGTCCGACAATACCTCGGGACCTACGGGGATCGAACGCAGAACGATCACAATCAAGCTTCTCGACGATACGGGCGCCGAGGGTCCGAGCTGGGAGATTATAAACGCTTGGCCCACGCACTATACCGCGCCCGAGCTGAACGGTCTGGGCGGCGAGGTGGCAATCGAGACGCTGGAGATCTGTCACGAGGGCGTGAACAGGGTGGACGGCGGTTCCATGGATTCCGCCACGCCGTCCGAGAATTGATTTTAGGACATTATAAACGCTGTCGGAGCCTGTCTCCGCTGCGAATTTCAAACGAAAGGAGGAATCCGAGTGAGCTTTCAGACCGAATACGAATTTGAGCTTCCCAGAGGCTATATCGATCAGAACGGCGAGGTGCACAGAAAAGGCGCGATGCGGCTCGCTACCGCCGCCGATGAGATCATGCCGCTGCGGGATCCGCGCGTGCAGCAAAATCCCGGTTATCTTACGATCATTCTGCTTTCAAGGGTCGTTATCAGGCTTGGCACGCTTCAGACGATCAATAACCGCGTGATCGAGAACCTGTTTACCATTGATATGGCTTTTTTGCAGGATCTTTATCAGCGGATCAATACGCAGGAGGTACCCGCTTATAAGGTGTCCTGTCCGCATTGCGAAAAGGAGTTTGATCTTCCCCTGGATTTTTTGGAAAAGTAGAGCTGTCGTTATATCCCGAGGATAAGCTCTATGAGGAAATGACCTTTTTGGGATATTATCTGCACTGGCCGCGCGGCGAGGTGATGACGCTCGATCATAAGGAGCGGCGCAGGTGGTGCGCCGAGGTGTCAAAGATCAACAAGAGGCTGAGCGGGCAGAAGGAGCAGAGAAATCCGTTTGAGAGGTGACGGGGAATATGGAAGATCAGCATATGGGCTGTAATTTCAGCGTTGTCATAGCGCCGATCGAGCTGAAGGGGAATTTTTCCGCCGTATCGGGGCTTGGCGCGGAAATAGAATTCGAGGAGTACCGCGAGGGCGGTAATTTTACAAGCCCCGTGTTTCTTCCGACCGGCGTAAAATACGGCAATATCGTTCTTCAGCGGGGAACCATGTCGTCGGAGCCGCTGTCGGTCTGGTTCACGTCGGTCATGGCGGGAATCCACCAGCGATACCCGATGATCATTACGATGATGAACCGGGAGCGGATTCCCGTTAAAATCTGGACGGTGATGGGAGCGATGCCGGTCAGGATCGACTATTCGGAGATGAACGCGCTGAGCGGCTCGGTCTCGATTACGACCGTCGAGCTGATACACGGCGAGATCATCAATATCATGTGATCGGGAAGCGAGGGGGTGTGCGTGTGGAAAATCCGACCGTAAAGCGGATCGCGGTGACGCCGCCGTTAAAGCCGCTGTGCGCTCCGCTTGACGCGGATCAAGGCTTTGCCCGGGAAATATCCGAACGGGGAGCGCGGCATAACGCCGCGCCGTGGGAAAGGCTCGGGTTGGTTTACCTTGAGGAGTACGCCGCGGTTCCCGAACGACCGAAGAGCGATATTCTTGTCAATAATTTGACGCAGCAGATTATTTTCCGTGTTTTTTTGACAAACCGTTCGCACAGGTCGTCCGAATGGGATCAGGCGGGATTCGCTTTGCTGAAAAAAATATTTCGGAGGATCGCCAAAGCGCGGGAATCGTCCGCTTGGCGTGGGAACACCGTTTTTTCGTACGGAACGGAACGCGGAGCGGTTTACCTGAAAGCGCTGGATACGGCATTGCGGTCGTTTTTGAATCGTGCCGAAGAGAACGAAGGAGCGGGCGTTTTTTCGGAAATATCCGGGGAGAGATTAAAGCGGACGCTGACGAGGGTTTTACGCGGGATTTCCGAGAATGCGCAGCCGAATTCGCCGATTGCCGTTCGGGTCGAGCGGCAGAGAAAAGCGCTGCTGAAAATTTTGTCGTTCAGATCCGGCGATCCGATCCCGAAGCGACCGGTTGTTTCGGAAACGCCGAAAAAAGTGATCACGGCGCTGTCGGAGCTGATCCGCGGCGATACGGTTCGGAAAGTGTACGCGGACGGGCTCTCTCCGCTCTTTCCCGAACGCGTCGGGGAACCGGATTCTTTTTTGAGAAGGTATAATCGTATCGGATACGGTCTTTTTTCGGAAAATGCCGCGAATCGCTTTACGACGCTGATAAAATCCGTCCGGGAAGGCAGGACGGCGATCCCGGGCTCTGATTTTGGGAGTGCCGAAGGAAATCCCGGGTTGGGACGCGTTTCTCCCGCTTTTCGGGAATCCGCGGAGAATATTTTTTCAAGCGTTTTATCTCATGAAAACGGCGCGGATAATATAACGGTAAGGAATCCTTCGGAAAACGTTTTTCCCGCTTATCATGAAGCGGCGGCAGGTACGTATGATGAAAAAAACGGGAGGGAAAACCGAGGGGCGGAAAAAGAAAAATACGTTCTCGGAACCGTTTCCCGGTTTGTGAATCAACTGAATACTTTGGTACGGGATCGGGAAAGCGCCGCAAGGCGGATCGAGGTGCTTTGGGGGGAGAATACGCGCGATGGTTCCCTGTTTCGCGGATCGCTCGGAAGCCGGTTGGACAGCCGAACGCTTGAGGAGCTGAACAAAATGATCCGGCGGGCGTATTCGCCGAATGAAAGCGGGAATGCGTCCCCCGAGCTTGTTCACACGGGAGAAACGGTGTTCCGCTCGGTCGAAAACAGCGGGAGAGCGGTCATGCGGGATCCTTCCGCGGAGACAGGCGGCGATCGGACAAGCGGCGGCTACGACCGTCAGCTCCCGCCGATCGAATACAAGCGGAATCCGTCCCGTGAGCAGGCGGAATTCATGCCCCAAAAAAGACCCAAAATCATCACCCGGCGGCAGACACAGACGGGCGCGCCCGCCATAACGGGCAGGCTGGAGAATTTCAGCCGCGAGGAGATCAACAGGCTTGCCGACAAGATATACGCGCAGATAGAAACCCGCGTTTTAAGAGAGCGAAGGCGGGTAGGAATGTGAGGGGATAATCATGCTCGGAATGACGAAAGCAAAGTTTAAGATTCTCGACGGAAAGGACGGAATGAGATTGAAGGTTTCGGCGCTGTTGGGAAACGCCGTTGTTCCGTGCGAGTTTAACCCCGAGAATTTTACGATAGAGCGTTCGGTTAATTACGTTCAGCACCAGATTCCGGGCTCGGACAGACCCGTTTTGCAGTACATGGGCGGATCTGCCGAGGTTATGAGCTTCAGCCTGCTTTTTGACACGTACAGCGGCGGGATCGGCTCGGAGCAGGCGGAGATCGCGGTCTCGACCTTATCGCCCGACGCGGCGAAGGCAGACGTAAGAATGTATACGGAGCCGCTGATGAAGCTGACGACCGTAAACTCCGATACGCATACGCCCAGCCTTGTGGAATTCGCGTGGGGAACCATTAGCTTCACGGGCTATATTCAGTCGATGTCGCAGCGGTTTACCCTGTTCAATATGTTCGGAAAGCCCGTGCGCGCCGTGATTGACGTCACGCTGATCTCCAACAAGGCGGACAATAATATCCGGAACTCTCCGGATCGTACAAAGGCGCGCACCGTATCCGAAGGAGACCGTCTGTATACGTTCGCTTACGCGGAATACGGTGACTGTGGGGAATGGAGAAGGATCGCGGAGGAAAACGGAATCGACAATCCGAGGATTCTTCACGCCGGAACGAAAATCGTCGTTCCCCCAATACTGTAGAACGAAAAAGGAGAACTTTTTCCATGAAATTCAATCCGGAAAAATATAAAAATCCGCAGTGCGAGATCCTGATCGACGATTCTCCGCTAAAAACCGTTTCGTGCTTTATTGAATCCGTCCATGTTCAGGTCAGCGCCTCGCTTCAGTCGAACAGCTGCGATGTTACGCTGGTTGCCGATTATGATTACAAGAACAGCAAAATATCCGACGATCTTTTAAGCGCGGTAACGCTTGGGAAGAAGGCGAAGATCAAGCTTGGCTACGGGAAACCCGATATCGTATTTCTGGGATATATCAATTCCGTTTCAACAAGCTTTTCGTCGGAGGGGTTTCTTGTAGAGTTTTCCTGCCTGGACGCGCGCGGGCTTCTTATGGGAAACACCCGGTGGCGAAGCTATAAAAACGAAAAGATGAGCATGGTCATCGAGGGTATCCTGAAGCCGATCCGCTCGTTTACGGGAGAGATCGAGGTCAGTGTATCCGCCGAAGCGGATAAGGAAAACCCCTTGGCGCAAAACGAGATGGACGATTATCAATATTTGTGCAGCCTCGCGAGGCTTACGGGAAGCTCCTTCTGTATGCTGAAAAAGAAGCTTTATTTCGGAAAAAATATTCTGCGTTCCGGAGTGCTTCGGGAAAGCTACGAATGGGGGAAAAATCTGATCAGCTTCAGCAGAAGCGTCGAGCTGTCGGGGCAGGTCGGTTCCGTTACGGTTTACGGAAACGAGCCCGCTACGATTGAAAATTTTTCGTCGACCGCGTCTTCGCCCGGCGGATCGGGCAGAACCGCTTCACAGCTTTGCTCTGAGGTAAAAGCCAAAACGCAGGAATGGATTAATAATACGGTAAAGAATCAGGCTCAGGCGAAAGCTTATGCGGAGTCAATCATGTTTGACAGCGCGATCAATTTTTGTACGGGCTCGGCACAGGTGCTTGGAAATGAGAAGCTGCTGCCGGGCGACAAGGTGGAATTTGACGGACTTGACCCAAGTCTCAATGGAAAGTATGTCATTACCTCGCTGACGCACAGCTTCGGCGGCGGAGGCTTTCTTACTACGATCGGCTTCGCGAGAACAACGGCGTAAAAAGGAGGCGGTCTGAGGTGGGGCTGTTTAACGCGCTGAACCCGCAGTTCAATGAGCCGATCGAAAAACGCTCGGTCAGAAGCGGTATTACGCTCGCGAAAATTACGAATATCAAGGATCCGAAAAACCTCGGGCGGGTAAAATGCGCTTATATCACAAGCGATAAGGACGCGGGAGAAACCGGCTGGATTCACTGCCTGACCTTGTTGGGCGGCGATCAATACGGCACATTTTTTCATCCCAACGCGGGCGACGTCGTGGCGCTCGCCTTTGAAAACGGGGATATTCACCGACCTTTTGTGATCGGGAGCCTTTGGGTCGGCGACGCGAAGCCGCCTCTGACGGTACAGGACGGGAAGAACGAGGAGTATCGGTTCATTACGCCGAATAAAAGCTATGCGGACTTTTCGGATACCAAGGGGAAGGAAAAAATAACGCTTTCCACGCCGAAGAACCGTCGGGTGATCCTGGACGACGGGGAACAGGAGATCGTGATTACCGACGGAAAAAACTCGGTCAGGATCAGCGAAAAAACGGGCGTTACCGAGATCAAATGCGATAAAAAGCTCACGGTCAAGGTCGGCGGCGGCGTAACGATCGAGTGCGACGGAGCCTCGGGCACGCTGAGCATAAAAGCAGGCAAGGAAATTACGATGTCAACGGCGCAGCTCAGCGCAAAGGCAAGCGGAACCGCGGAAGTTTCGGGAAACGGCTCCGCTGCCGTCAAGAGCGGCGGTATGCTGACGCTGAAGGGCTCCGTGACGAAAATCAACTAAGCGGACAGGAGTGGAGAAATGACCGAGAACAAGCGCTTCATGGGCAGGGGCTTTCAATTTCCGTTCGGCGTTGATCCGGCGACAAGCCGGATCGCCATGAGCGGCGCGGAGGACAATATCCGGGAATCAATCCGATTGATTCTCCGCACCAATATCGGAGAGCGCGTCATGCTTCCCGAATTCGGCACGAGCGCGGGCGATTTTCTGTTTTCCGACAGTTCCGTTGAACGCATTTCGTCGCTGGAAAGCAGCGTGCACGAGGCGCTGGAGCAATGGGAACCGCGCATTTCCGACGTTGAGGTGAGCGCCGTTGATAACGGCGGGAGCCGCAATATGGTGGAGCTGAATATCCGCTATACGGTACGAATGACAAACAATCGGTTTAATATGGTTTATCCGTTTTATATGATGGAGGGAGAAGGAAAATGATCGCGCCGAAGCTTGACAACAGGGAACCGGAGGATATTCTCGCCGAGATCAGGCATAAAAGCGAGGTCTATACGCCCGAGTGGCGGCTTGATTTCAAGCAGCCCGACGGCGGCGGCGCGCTTGCGCGGCTGTTCGCGGAAATGTTCTTTGAGACGGTGGAACGATATAACCGCTTTCCCGATAAAAGCTATCTGGAATTTCTGAATATGCTGGGGATCGGCGACAAAGCCGTTTCTCCCGCCGTCGGAATGGCGGAGGCAAAAATGGTTCCCGGCGCGGCGGGGAGCGTGTTCATCAAAAAGAATACCCGATTATTTACCGATATTGCCGGCGAAGGCGGCGATACGCGCGTTATTTTTGAAACGGCTGCGGGATATTACGCCACTCCCGCCGAAATAAAGGCGATCTATAGAACCGATCCCGACGGGGACGTCATTACGCGAAGCGATCCTTTCGAGGAGGGCGCGTTTCCTTTGGCACTGTTCGCGCCGGAGAAGAGCGCGAATCTGGAGCGGCACTGCTTTGCATTCGCCCACGCCAAGGCGTTAAGGATCGGCGGAGCCGCCGAGATACGTGTGAAAATATCCGACAGCGCGGCGGGTGATCGGGACGAAACGATTCTGTCCCGCTTCTGCGATCCGGAATTCGCCGAGTGGAGCTATTTTTCCGGAAACGGGAAAGAAAGGCTCACGGCACGGGTTCGCGGGGACTGTATCGCGTTGTTCAAGAATTCCCGCGAGCCGATCGCGCTTACCGTTCAGGACGACAGCGGGGAGGCGCTTCCGTGGATATTCTGCGAGATGAGTGTCCGAAGCGGAAAAGAGGAAATTGTCGCGGACGGCATTTCGGTAAGCTCCGTCAGCATCGATGACGCGCTTCACCGCGGGATTGTCCCCGATTGTATTTTCGCGAACGACGCCGAGCTGAACGCCGAGAAATGCGGATACTGCTTCGGTCGAGAGCCGAACGTATACGACAGCTTTTTTATCTGCTGCGACGAGGTTTTCAGCAAGAGCCGCGCCGATGTCACGGCGGAATTTACGGTTCATACGGTCTTGTATCGGGACAGCGCGCAGATAGACGCTCCGGAGCTCGGGTTTCACAACAGGCTGTTGGTCGATAAGGACGAGCTTGGGACGGCGCCTTACGACAATATCCGAATTTCCGAGGTTCTCTGGGAATACTGGAACGGCTTCGGCTGGGCGCGGCTGGAGATCGGCGGCGATCCGAACCCGTTTTCGTGCGAGGGGACGGCTGTCAAAAAAACGGTTCGGTTTACCTGTCCCGACGACATCGCGCCCTCCGTGCAGAATGCCCGCGAGGGGCTTTGGATCAGGGCGAGAGTCAGCCGCGTGGAGAACCGTTACAGCACCCGCGCGCAATGGCTTCTTCCGCTGCTGAAAAGCGTAATGCTTCGGTATGACTATGGAGACCGCTTTCTGCCCGCGGATCGGATCGTTACGATGAACAATCTCGAACGCGGAAGCTTTTTATCGGGAAGCGGGACGCCCATGAAGCTGTTTCGGATTATGCCCGAGCGGTACCGCGCGGTATATTTTATGTTCGACAGACCGCCCGAGGGATTCCCCGTGAATATTTATCTGGAGATCGCGGGAAGCGCGGACGCCGGCCCGGTCATAAGCTTCCAGCGGCTTACCGGAGACGGGAGCGGCAGGACAAGCTGGACGGAGCTGAAAACCGCGGACCGCACAAACGGATTTTCTCACAGCGGGATCCTCTCTCTTTACTGTCCGAAGGATTTTTGCGAGGCGGAGCTTTTCGGGGAACGCGGCTTCTGGATCAGGGCGGTGAACCGCGGCGCGGAGCCTTCGGCGGATCGGTTCGGCTCCCCCCGGCTTACGGGGATCGTGATGAACGCGGTGGAGATTGTACAGAAGCAGAGCGTATCCGACGAACGGCACCCAGTACGCGCGGGCGCGGCGCGGCAGCTTCTGAAGCTTTCGGGAAAGCCCGTGATAAGCTGCGGGCTGTGGGTTAACGAGCTTTCCGAAACGCCGCTGTCGGAGCTGCGGCGGCTGAAGGAACGAGACCGCGCGTCCGTCCGAATGATTACGGACGAGGACGGGCAGGCTTCGGCGTGCTGGGTGCGCTGGGAGAAGCGTGATACGCTGATGAATTCCGGAGCGGAAGACAGGCACTTCACGCTGGACGCTTCCGAGGGCGTGATCCGCTTCGGAGACGGAGTGAACGGGAGGATTCCCGCGTATTCGGGAACCGCCGAGATCAGTGTGGATTATTCCTACGGCGGCGGGAAAGCCGGAAATCTGCCGGCGGGAAGCATTGACGGGCTTGTCGTCGGGATTCCGTTTGTGGACGGTATGACGAATTTCCGTCCCACCTGCGGCGGGAGCGACGGACAAAGTACGGAAGCGATACGCGAAATCGGCGCGGGGCGTCTGAAGCATTTCGGACGCGCGGTCACCGCCGAGGATTTTGAAATCCTTGTGCTGGAGGAATTTATCGAAGTGAGCGAGGTACGGTGTTTTCCGAACCGAAGCGCGGACGATACCGCGAAAAGCGGCTGTGTAACGGTTGTCGTCATGCCGCATGATTATACCGATACGGTCTACGCATCCTCGCTTTGCCGAAGGATTTACGATTATCTGGCGGATCGCGCGGACGCGCTGCTGATTCTGTCGGGAGGGCTGAAGGTTATTCCCGTTTCGGTCATGCGGGTGAGCGCGGAAATCATGCTGAAGCTTGACGGCTACGAATATGCCGCGGAAACCGAGCGGAATGCCGCGCTTGCCCTGAACACGCTGATAAACGGCGGTGCTCCGCGCGGGAAAAAAATCGGCTTTATGCCGACGGCGGCGGACGTCGTCTCGGCGCTGAAACGGCTGGATCACGTTTCGGGCGTTTCGGGCGTTATGCTGATCGGGGAGTATTATCGCGGCAGCCGGAAAATGACGGTGTCTTTGAGCGGTTCGGAAAAGTATCGCTTTTTTGCCGCCACGGGCGGAGAACATACGATAAAGCTGCCGGATTAGGCTGATCGGGAAAAGGGGGACGGCAATGATAAAGCTTCCGAATCTGGATGATCAGAGATACGCCGATATTGTGGAAGCGGCGAAGCGCCGTATCCCCGTGATATTTCCCGAATGGACGAATTTCAACGAACATGACCCGGGGATTACGATCCTCGAATTGTTCGCTTGGCTGAAGGAAATGCAGCAGTATTCCCTGAATCGTATTTCCGATCGGTGCCGGGAGAATATGCTCCTTCTTCTCGGGATCGAACGGCTGCCCGCCGCTCCGTCGGAGACGATCGTAAGCTTTCGGGGAAAAGCGCCCGAACGGCTTCCGCGGGGGGTGTCGCTGTATGCCGCGGACGGAACGGAATTTGTCAGTACCGCAGAGTACGAGGCGGCGCCGTTCGGTCTCGGTAGGGTATTTGTCGAAAACGCGGGCGCGTACACGGACGTAACGGAACCCGCGCGGTATTCCGAGACCGCTTTTTATCCGTTCGGGAGCCGACTTGACAGCGGCGAAAGGGGTCTTTATATTGAAGTAACCGGGATCGGCGGCGAACGGTTTTTTAACGGCGCGGAGCTGCTGTTCGATATTTGCGACAGGCTTCCCGTCCGAAGAAACGTGCCCGGCGGAGGAGTTCCGCCTCCGCGTGAAATTGCGTGGGAATACAGCGCGGCGCAGGGCTTTTCACCCTGTGAGGCGGTGTCCGACAATACCTACGCGCTTTCCTTCAGCGGCGGCGTGACATTAAAAATCGGACGGGATATGGTGCCGTTCGGCGCGGGAGAGCTTCCGCGCGGTCTGTGGATCAGGGCGCGGCTCACCGAGAGCGGCTGTGAGGATATGCCGCAGATCCGCAGAATCTATTGCGGGGCGTTAAGGCTTACGCAAAAGTCGCGGCTCGCCGCTGCCGATGATATTGTTCCGAACGGAGAAAACTCTGTGTGCGTGAACGATATGCTGGCGGCCCGCGGCGCCTGCTTCCTGTTTGCGCGCGACGAGCGCGGCTGGCTCCTGCACAAAAAAGCGGTAATCGGAAAAACCGATACCGGCGCGGTCTTCGGGGTACCGGGATCGGCTGCCGTCAGCGGCTGCGGCGGGCGGGCGGAGATGTTGGCGGTGCGGTGTGAGGAACGCTTTGCCGAAAACGGAATGTTTTTTTCCTCGGACGGACTTCCGTGTCAGGAATTCGCGTTTGACCCCGGGGGCACGGTGCTTTGCGAGGAGCTTCGCGTTATGGTAAAGGACAGGGAAAGCGACGAATTCCCGCGCTGGAACGAATACCGCTATATCGGAAATCTGTCTCTCGCGGGAGCCTATGACCGCCGTTTTACCTATGACGGGGAACGGCATCTCCTGATGTTCGGGGATAACGAACACGGAGAGGCGCCCCCGCCGGGAGATCGGAATATCATGGTGATCTCCTGCTCGGTGACAAGAGGCTCCGGCGGAAACGTGCCGGCGGGAAATTTTAAAGAGCTTACCGTTTCGGGAAAATCGTATCCGATCGACCGCGGCGAGGACGGTACGGGCGGACGGGACAGGGAAAGCGTTGCGCAAATGCTCGGGCGGCTGAGGGAGCGGTTCGGCGCGTGCGGACGGACGGTTGTCGCCGAGGATTACCGACGGGCGGCGCTGAATACCCCGGGGCTCAGGATCGCGGACGCGAAGGCGATTCCGTTTTTCGATTCCGGGCTTCCGCCCGAAATGTCCGCCATGTCCGAGAGCAAAGCGCCGAATACGATCACGGTAGTTGTGCTGCCATACAGTACGGAGCGGTTTCCCGTACCCGACGAAAGATTTCTCTCGGCGGTGAGGGATCATCTGGAAAAATACAGACCGATCGCGACAAGAGTGCTGGTCGCCGCGCCGATCTATATTCGGGCGGATATTTCGGCGGAGGTGGTATGCCTGACGCAGGAGGTCGGGCAGGCAAGCCGCAGGGTCGAGGCGGCGCTTCGCGGAATGTTTTCCGTAATCGGAGCCGACGGAAGAACGCGATTCGGAGAGCCGGTTTCGGAAGCCGACATCATCGGCTGTATCTGCAATGTGGAAGGAATCCTTTCGGTGAAGCGGCTTCGCGTAAGGGTCGGCGATTATCGGTACGGCCGCGACAGATACGGAAGAACCGTGATCCCTCCGAACGCGGTGACCTATTGCGGCGCCGTAAATATCAGCGCGGCGGATTTGTAGCAATTTCCGATTATGGGGGGAGAGATCGATGACGGGCAGCAGACATTTTATAACCCTGAACCGTGCGTCGGAATGGCGGCGCGGGTTATTGAGCGGTCTTAAAATATCCGGGAACAGTATCGTCCCCGAAAACGAAAACGTAACGAGCGCCGTATTTATCAGCGGCTCCGTCGATTCCTCCGAGCATGATTTTTTCTGGAGGAGCTTTCTGGTCGAGGCGGCGCTGCCGGAAAATATGATTATGCGCGTTTCGGCGTATTCCGCGAATACGACGCGCGCGGAAACGGACGGAAGTCCCGTGGAGCTGGACGGTTATCTCCGAAGCGGCGCGGCTTCTCCCGGGGAAAAGCTGCGCCGGCTGGAGCGTTTGTTCCGTCCGATCTGTTCGGGTCGAACGGAGGGTCCCGTCAATCTGCGCGGACGTTATATCTGGATAAAGCTGGATTTCGTTATGCTGGATCGGCGGGCGCTGCGGCTCGATAAGATCAGGCTGCTGCTGAAATCGGAAAGCATGATGGACTACCTTCCCGAGGTTTACCGGACGGCGGACGGCGAAAACGGATTTCTGACGCGTTTTCTGTCGATCTTTGACAGCATTTTTTTCGATATGGACGATCGGATCGGAGCGCTGAGCGACAGTCTCGATTACCGTGCCGCCGAAGGAGATTTGCTGCGGTATCTTGCGGAATGGGTGAACGTTGAGGATACGGCGTATCTTTCCGACGAAGCGCTTCGGCGAAGGATCGGAAGAGCGGTTTCGGAGCGCGGCTTAACGGGCACGGTGAACGGGCTCATAGGCTGGATCAAGGACGAATACGGCGTGAATCCGAATATAATCGAGCATTACAGCGTCAGAAAAATGGTGCGGGAGGGAAAGGACAAAGACGTTTATCGGCGGCTTTTCGGCGACGATCCGCACAAATTTTTCATTCTTCTGCCCGAAAACGTCTTTGCGGATACGCATGAGGCAAATATTTTTATGGACAAGCTGAAACGGCGGATTCCCGCTAATACCGTCGCGGAGGTAGTGACGCTGCAAAAAAGCGTGATCCTCGGGCGGCATACCTATCTCGGCGTAAATTCCGTACTCGGCGGTTATTCCGAAGCGAGAGCGGATTCGTCGGGCAGAATGTCCCATCATTTGATTTTAGGGGGAGAGGACAATGAACAACGGTGATTTTTTCCCGTTTGAAAGGAATCGGTATTTCTACGGTAAAATGCTGACCGCGCGCGATTTCGAGATCGAGCAGCGTTACTTCAATAATAAGCGCCGCCTGATCAACAGGACGATCATCGGCGCGGGCGTCGTATGCGGTCTCGGCGTTTATCAGAATGACGAGACCTCCTTTTCCGTGGAAACGGGCTTCGCGCTGGACTATCTGGGGCGTGAGATCGTGGTGTCCGCGCCGATCATCAGAAATATTCAGACGGTCGAGGGCGCGGAAAATCTCGCGAGCTCCGATCAGGCGTATCTGTGCCTGAAATACGAGCAGGAGAACCGTGAACCCGTGAACAATATCGGCGCGTCGGACGGCGAGAGCGAGCAGTTCAATAAGATCAGCGAGGGCTTTAGGCTTTTCCTGAGCGCCGAAATTCCCGATGCCGCCGAGCTATACGGAAGCGCGGGCGCCAATACCGTAACGATCCTGTACTGCTCGCGCGGTCTGCGGATTATCCGCGTTGTCCCGCGCCTTGCGCTCGCGGGGGACGAGCTGAATATGCGGTTTGTGATCCTGAAGGGGATCGACAGCCGTCCCGTGTCCTTCACCTATACGTTTGAGTCGGAATATTTCACGCAAAATGACTCCGGGAAGGCGGTGACCGTTGCCTTTCACGAGAACCGGAACGGAAAGAGGGACGTGTTTTCCGCGGATTACACGCTCCGGGCGGCGTCCGTTTCCGAAATGGCTGTGTCGCTCGCCAAAGGGAGCGGGACGCTTTCTGTTCAGATGGGAGATTTTACCGACAACACCGAGGTGACCGAAAATCCCGAGATATACCTTTGCGGCAGCGCGGAAAGCATGTCCGTTATGCGCGGCACGCGCATGAGTACGCTCGAGAAGCATATCGGCGGGGAGAACACCCCGATCTGTCTTGCCAAGATCGACTGTATGAATATCGGAACGAGCTTTATTATTCGTCACATCACCCCGCTTCCGTTTGAACAGCGCGTTTCCTTCGGAATCGGAGAACGAATTGCCATACACGGAGAGCATAACCCGTCCGAGGCTTCCGTAAGGAAAAACGCGGAAAATTTTCTGAAGGGCGGCGTTTCGGCGGACGTCGAAACGCTGGAATACTGGCAGAAGCCGCAGGTATCCGCCGCCTATCACCGCGGAAGCAAAAGTCTCCGTTTCCGTTTTGGGTTCCCGTCCGCAGAAGCGTATGATTATGCCGCGTCCTCCGGCACGGCGGATATTCCGATCTCGGGAGCGATCCGCGTAAACGCGCGGTTTATCTCCGATGAGATCGCGCACGGTCTCGGGATCGGGGGCGTGAGTGTTTCGGTCGCGGCGGAATACGGGGAGAGCGGGGAGCGTCGGCTGCTGTTCGGAAACGGGGAGGTGTTTTCATCCAAAAACGACGGCAAAACCGTTCCGAAGATTGAGGCTGCCGCGATCCTGTATCCCGATAAGGGAACGTTTAAGATCGGGATCAGGCTCGGCGATTATATCGAGGGTCACTCGGTAAGGGTTCGCTGGTTCGCGTACAAGCCGACAAGGGATACCGCCGCGATGCGCGCAAGGGAAAATATCGTCGTGAGGATTACTCCCGATATTCGGAAAACGGATCCGCTGGAAAGAATACGTTTTACAGCCGAAGTCAAAGGCACGCCCGACCAAAGCGTGATCTGGTCGGTCGGCGACGCGGACGGCGGGAATATTGACGAAAACGGACTGTATCAGGCACCGTCAACGCCCGGTACGTACGAGATTGTCGCGGCAAGCGCCGTCAACGCGGAAAGCAGAGCCTCCGCTTTTGTGATTGTCGGAGAATAAATCGGTTTTGTGATCGGGGAGGGCTGAAAATGCGGGCGCTGATTGGCGGCGGGAGATATAAGGTAACGGAAGTGCTGTATTCCGATTCCGGTCTGGACGTATCCCTATGCTCGGAGGTGACGGTGAACCGCTCGGAGCCCGTGATTGTCAACAGCTTTAAGGATCGTGCGGCGATACGGACGCTGCTTCCCGCGCTTTACAATATGAAGCGGGAGCGTGTGCCGCGTGATTTTCGCGAGCTGGTTACCGACGACGGCTGTATTTCCGCTATATTCCGCCGTCATGCCGGCATGGCTTTGGGCGAATACATGGAGAACGGTGCGATCCGAAAATACGAGGAGCGTCTGTCGGCTGCCGACCGCCTGCTTTCCTCGTCGCTGGAGCTTGATCTGCTGGACGACAGGATTGCGGAAAGGGTAATTTCCGTGAGAAACGTGTTTATCGATTTACCGGGGAGGGACGCGGGCTTTCGTTATATTATGCTGCCCGACCCCGCTTCGGATCCCCGCTTCCGGAGTAAGCGGCTCGGCGGGATCTTACGGACGATGTTTCCGCCCGACCGGTATCTTCCCGAGGAAATCGAATATCTGATCGGGGAGCTGCTGGACGGAAAATACTCGGGCTGCGCGGCGGTTTACACGAAATGGCGCGGGATATGCGAGAGCGCCGTAAAAACGCACGAGAAATACCTGAAGGAGAACCCTGCGGAATATCTTGCGCGAAAAATAAAGGCGGCAAAAGAGAAGGCGGACAGTTACATGAAAAGCGGAGGGAGGCGGATTTAGTGGCAAAACGTATCGTCAGCTTTGCGGTAATCCTTCTGGCGTATGCGATCATCGGAAGCGCGGCGCTGATCGGGACGTCGAATTTCGGTCTGGGCTTCGGCGGGGACGATAACGGGATCCGATACGCCTACGCGCTGGATCGGGCGGGGGATATTTATTATATCTCCGATGTTGACGGTGAAAAAACAATGGTTTCCGTTGATTCCTCGGGAAAAAAGCTTTTTGAAAAGAGCCTTGAGCGGGACGATTTCGGCGAGAACTTCTATGTGGATCAGATCTATGTCGAGCATGACCGGAATATATTTCTCACCGTGTATGAATTCGACAAAAGCACCCGATTTATCGTTCGGGTATCCGTTCATGCCTTCCGCGAGGACGGGAGCTATTTCGGAGAGGTATTCGCAGGCAATATCCCGGTGTACCCGAACGCGCGTTCGAGGATCGTTTCTTCTATGAGCGAGGATGACGCCAATATTTACTTCGCGGTAAGAACAGGCGGAAAAGCGGCGCTGTTCTCCGCGCCGAAAAACAACGCCGAACCGGCGGCGAAAATCGCGGAATTTAATGTCGGGGAAGAGGTTTACAGAATAATCGCCGTCTCGTCCGAAAAAATTGCGGTCGGCGGACCTGACGGGATCACGGTTTACGATTCGGACGGCGAATATACGCTCGGCGGCTTTGACGGCGCGGTATTCGACCGTTTCTGGAACGGTATTTCATGTTTTTACGCGCTCGATTCCGCAAGCGGCAATATTTATTCCATCTCCGGGGATCGCTCCGTGACCAACGTTGTCGGCGGAAGGATCAATGCCGAGGAGGAGCTTGTCTCCGCCGATTTGAACGACGTCGCCGTCGGAATAACGGGTAATTTTCTGGGAACCGTGCGCGGAAAACCGGAGCGGCTGTACTACGGGAGCTTTTCCGTAATGTCGCGGATTATTGCCGACACTGCGGACAGAAGCGCGGCGATTAACCGCGTGCTTGCGGTCGCGGCGGTCTGTGCGGGCGTTCTCCTGCTCGCCGTACTGACATGGGATTTTTTCTGCTCCATTCTGAAAATGCGGCTTTCCATTCTACTTCGCCAGTCGCTTTTGATCGCGCTTCTGATGTTTGTGGCGCTTTATTCGCTGTTGTACCTGATCATCATTCCGAATATTGAGGATATGGTTCAAGAGCACTATACGCATAAGGCGGAGCTGATCGCGAATTCCTTTGAGCACAGTATAAACGGCGCAGTTTTGGCTTCGGAAACCGAGCCGTACGAGGCGTATGAGCAATATCTTGCTCGGTACGGAGTCTCCTGCGCCCTGCCGCGGGAAAACGATTTTTCGGGCGACGACGAAAAGCCGATGATAACGCTTGTCGGGGAAAACGCGGGACGGCTTGGGATTATTGCGTCGAGCGGACTTTATCCGAACGGATATCCGGCGGATCTGCTGATGTACGATGACAGATTATCCGCGATTGTCGGCGGAATGTCGGGACGCGAATACAGCGGAATGACCCGTGTTCCCGAGGGAGAGAGACTTTGCCTGATACGCCGTACCGAGCTTTCGGGAACGGACGGTCCGGTTTACATGATCGTGGAGATCGGAGTCGGCGAGCTTTCGACCGCCGTTGCCGATATGCGGGATTTAATGAATCGGTTCCTGACGCTGGGCGGCGTGCTGATCGTTGTCCTTTTTATGGTAATTGAAAATATTACGGCGGGCGCCGTGCGGCGGCTGAAGCGAGCCGTTGACCGTATTGCGGGCGGCGAATACGGCGCGCCCGTCAATATCCGGACGGGCGACGAGGTGGAGGATCTGTCCGTTTCGGTAAAGTCGCTTGCGGAGCATATTGTTGAAAAGACCGCCAGCCTTGAAAAGCTGAATCATTCCTATTA
This sequence comes from uncultured Ruminiclostridium sp., assembly GCA_964553625.1. Taxonomy (GTDB): domain Bacteria; phylum Bacillota; class Clostridia; order Oscillospirales; family Ruminococcaceae; genus Ruminiclostridium_E. The sequence continues at coordinate 87,653 of CAZKKZ010000002.1, read as the reverse complement.
TCGGTTTGTGCCGCAGAGCTTTCTCGCAAATCTCGGGGAAACGCAGATCGAACGGGTCGAAAAATCTCTGTACGCACGGAAGCGTATGGCGGTTCTTTTTCTGAGATTCCGTTTTTCACAGCCGCTTTCCGGCATGGACGCCCGCGACATTTTTGACAGTATCAATTCCGTGTATGAGCAGATTATGCCGATTCTCGGCAGGTTCGGGGGAACGGGATATAATTTTCTGTTCAACGGTCTGAGCGCGATCTTTCCCGACAGCACCAAAAACGCGCTGCGGGCGGCGATAAAAATACGCGAAACGATCCATGCCTTTAATGAAATTCAGCGAGCGCAGAACCGCCGTACGGCACAGGTTCACGTTGTGATCGGCGAGGGCGAGGTGCTGCTGGGCTTTATCGGCGACGATAAGCGCATGGAGCCTACGGTCGTATCGACTGCGATCAACGAATCGGAGGATATTGAGAAAATCCTCTCGGACAGCGGGCTGTACATCGTCTGCACGGAACGCGCGTTTCGCTCCCTGCCCTCCGGGAAATACAGAAGCCGCTGCGTCGGCGATTTTGTAACCTCGGAGGGTACGGTAAAGCTTTTCGATATGTTCGACGGCGACCCGTATACGCTCATAAAGCTTAAGGAGCAGTTTATCACGCGGTTTGAGCTTGGCGTGCGGCTTTTCCGAAAAGGGGATTATGTAAATGCCCGGAATATGTTTATGGAGATTGTGAAATACGCCCCGGACGACGGCGTTTCCCGGAATTATCTGTATCTTTCCGAGCATAACATTTCAGCCGCGAGGAAGCAGCTTACCTATACGGTTTACAGCGAGGCGGCGGGCTCTCTTCCGCGTCCGAACGTTTCCGAGCCGCGGAGCCCGAAGAAAAGGAGGGAGCCGAAATGATAAAAAATCTGATGGGAAGCTTCCGCGTGATCGGACGCGTGCTGAAAAATATCCTTTTGAGCCCTTTTCGGACAGCTTACGTGAAAGCAAAGGAGCTGTTTAGCGGAAGACAGCTTGTCGGCGCGGTTCCCGGCATGGTAAAAAAGCTGCCCGATATTTTGAGGAGAAAGCCCGAAAAGCGCGCGGACTATTTTGATTGGGGCAGTATCTATGTCGCGAAATCGCTGGTGCTGACCGCCGCGGCTCTTGTAATCGCTTTGCCGCTGCTGTACCTGTTTTTGCTTCGCCCGCTTCTTACCGCTTGGTTCTGGGTCAGGGATTTTCATGCCGAAGACGCTCTCCTTTCTTCTTATACCGGAAGGGTGCGCGTCTATTATGACGAGGATTTTGAGCGGGTTCGGTTCGAGGGCAGGCTTGGGAGCGGAAAAGCGGACGGCAGGGGAATCGAGTATTACGAGAACGGCGGATACAGATTTGTCGGCGGATTTTCCGAGGGAGCATACGAAGGGGAAGGGATTCTTTATTATGAGGACGGATCCGTGGAATATCGCGGAGAATTCGCGGGCGGTCGTTTTGAAGGCGTTGGCGAATATACCGACGAGGACGACGCCGTTTATTCGGGCGTCTTTGAAAACGGTCTCATCACGGGACACGGAACGCTTACCGTTGGCGGAAGCCTTTATTACGAGGGGAATTTTTCGCATGGGGCGATCGACGGCGAGGGAAAAAGCTTCTATCCCGACGGAACGGTACGGTACGGCGGAAGCTTTACGGACGGAGAGCCGAACGGTATGGCTCTGGAATACTATCCCGACGGAATGGTAAAATACAGCGGCGCTTTTGCCGCGGGACAATACAGCGGTACGGGAGTACTGTATTCCGAAAGCGGAAAGAAGCGATATTCGGGCGGCTTTGAAGCGGGAGCTTATTCTGGCGAAGGAACGCTTTACGCGGAAGACGGAAATCGGCTTTATACGGGCGGGTTTGAAAACGGACTGTATAGCGGAAGCGGCGCCTTGTACGGTTCGGACGGGAGCGTTACCGCGGGAAATTTTTCGGGCGGCGAGATCGTGGGAGCCGCGGTGCGCACCTTTGCCAACGGTATGAGGTACGAAGGCTGCTTTTCCGATTACATGATGAACGGCGGCGGTACGCTCTCCGACGCTGCCGAAAGCTTTTCCTATTCGGGAGCGTTCCTTGACGATGATTTCGATTACGCGTACATCATCGGCTCCGAGCCGTCGTCGGTGAGGGAGATACTGCCAAGTCTTGCGCAGACTGTCGCCGAGAGCTGCTTCTACCTGACCGACCGAAGGTTCGGAATCGCGCTTCGGTGCTCCTTCGCGTCGGACAGCGCCCCGGCGGCGATCGCGGAGGTGTTTGAAAGACCGATAAACGGCGCGGAGATCGTAATATCCCGACCGTCGGACATCAAGGCGCCGCACGCTTCTTCGGTTTCGGAATCGGAGGGGGAGCGGCTCCCGCCGTGGGCGGAGGAGGAGTTCGGGATTTCCGCCGAGAGCGTAAATTGCTTTACGGCGTTATACGAAGGGATTGCCGTAAATTTTTGGACGGATAAGACGACGGGGCGTCTCCTGCTGAAATCGGCAAAATCGGTATCGGAGCTTCCCGAAGCGCACGGGAAAAGCGCGTCGGAAAACGATCGCTTTTCCGGACTTTCCGCGGATGAGATCGTGAAGCTTTTGGAGAAGCTGGGATTGGATATGGCGGATTTTGAGAGCTTGGGATTGTCGGCTTCGACCGCGCCGCAGGGAGGCTGAAATTGATGAAAAACAAACTGACCGCAATGACGGCGGGAATTCTTGTATGCGCGCTTGCGTCCGTTCGCTGCGGCGCGTATACGCTGTACGCGCGGGGAAAGTCCGCGGCGGCGCTTGACGAACGGTATTCGGAGGAGCTGTCCGAGATCAACAGCCGGTTTGAAGCGGCGCTTGAACCGCCCGGGACGTCGGAACCCGAATCGTCCCCGAACGTGGGATCGGAGAATTCGGAGTCTGAACAGTCCGGGAACGCCGTACTGTCGGAGCTTTACGCCGAACGGATCGCGATCACGCGGGCGTATCGGGCGGAGCTTGGAAAAAGCGGCAGAAAGCTTGCGGAAAAGCTGATCGATTACGATGTTTTGCTGAAAAAGCTTCGCGTACAGATTTCCCGCTATGAATCGAGAAAGAAAAAAGCCGCGGTGCTGGAGAGATTGTTCAGAACGGGGGAATGTGACGAAAAGGCGTTTTCCGCCGCGAGGGACGAAGCCGACGGGATATACCTTGAAATCCGTTCGCTGCTGTTTGATATAAGCGCGGCGAAATCCGAGATCGAGAATATTACGGGGGAGCCCTTGAAGGACAGCTTCGATTTTGACAGCGTCTACCTGATCGCCGACGTTCTTGCGGGAAACGCTTCGGATTTGGGAGACCGTTCGCGGCTTTGCGCGCCGTATCAGCCTGTCGGATCGGATTTCGGGGAATACGAAGCGCCCGAAGTCAGCGCCGAATTCACCTCCGCCGTTCAAGCGTACCGCAAGTTGGGAGAAGCACTTCGGGAATATCTCAGTGCCGCTGCGAACGTCAAGGAAGGTGAAAAGGATCATCGGCTCGGAAGGATCTCCGGGGAGGAGCTTACGGAATTGACCGAGGCGAAGGAGAACGCGTTTTTAGCGGCGGCGCAGGCGAAGGCGGATCTTTCCAAGGCGCTGCTCGCGTTGGACGAGAGCGCGGGGTGGGGGCTTACCTTCGGCTATGGGATCAGCGGGGAAGAAGTCGGTACGCTTCGCGGAACGCTTACGGAAGCGCGACGGGGTACGGGGTTATGGTTCGCCGTCCGCGGAGAGGAGGGGACGATGCTTTGTACGGCGGCTCTCCCGTCGGGAGTTTACCGTTCCGACGAGGACGATACGGCAGCATACGGATATACCGTGAGGTACGGAAAAAAGGTGATCGGCTCCGCGACGACGGGAGCGCCGTGCGTGCTTTCCGAAATCCCCTATGAGGACGGGGAAAATTACGCCGAGATAACGTTTTTCCGAAACGGCGTTAAGACGGGAGTTTATCGGCTGGACATTTTTGCGCCTTACGGCGGATTTATCGGATAGCGGTGGAAAATTTTACGCTTCCGAAAGAAAGGAATGATCAAAATCATGTCGGATTACACGGCGATATATGAGGCGGGAGAATCTTTAACGGAGCTTTTGCGTGGGAAGATGTCCCCCGAGCCGATCGAAAAGAAGGAGCAGATCGGACTATGCGAGCCGCAGACGCCCGAGGATTTTCGGCTCACGGTCTGGATCTATTATATCGAGGAGCAGAAGGACAGCGGATCGTCCGCGGGGTATCTTCCCGATCCCGAAAATCCCGCGGCAGAACGCTTCGCTCCCATGCGTCTGCGGCTTCACGCGCTGATTTCCGCGCACAGCAAGGCGGTATCGGAACAGCGGTATGCCGATGAATACCGCACGATCGGACGCGCGTTACAGATCATACGGGACAATCCGTCGATCCCGGCGGAATATCTTCGCGGAACCCTCGCGGAGCAGGACGAGCCCGTGTTGCTCGAAACGGTAAGGCTTGACGCGGAACAGCTTTCTCATATATGGAACAATACGCAGAAAACCGTTTGTCCATCGTTCGGCGTGGAGATTTCACAGGTATCCGTTCGTTCCGAAAGAACAAGAGAGATCGCGCCGCGCGTTCTTACCGCCGAATTTGACACACGCGGAAAAATATCGGGGAAGGGGCGATGATCGGTGATAAAACGGCTGTCTTTTGTTTTGAGGCTGTGGGACGGTTTTCGGAACAGAGCGCTTACGGGCTCCGAAGCGTCGATCCGGGTGGACGGCGCGAAATATCCTCACGAATATAAGCCGAACGGATATTTTGTCGTTGCGGATTTGGAAGAGGGCGAATACTCCGTCACCGTAAAATCGCCGATTTTTCAGACGGAGTCGGTGACGATTCGTGTCGGCGGTTCCGAGGATCCGGTTCGGTATCTGACGCTCAATCCCTCCGAAGCGCACCCCGGCGCGTTTCATTCCCCGCGGATCGCGGGGCGGGCTGTCGGCGCAGGCGGGCTTTATATTATGCGTACAAGGCGCGGTCTCAAGATCGCGGAGGATACCGCCGAAGCGGGAAGCACTTCGGTAAAGCTGTTCTGCGGCGGTGCTCGACCGCAGCTTCCCTCGGTTTTTCGTATCGTGGACAAGACCTCGTCCCACAGTGAGATCGTTATGCTGCGCTGTGTTGACGGAGAGATATACGGGATTGAAAAGTCCCTCGCGTTTTCCTATCCGCGCGGTTCGGCGGTAATTCCGCTGATTCGTCTGCTATGCGCGGAGAACGGAGATTTTTTCTTTGTTGTTCCGCCCGAGTTTCACCCCGCCGGGGACGGAAAAATAAAATTCGGGGTACTTGCGGAATATGACGGTATATTCGAGGAAAGCGAATGGACCGTACCAAGCTCGGGCAGAACCGAGCTTGGAGAGCTGAACCGAAAGAAAGGCGAGTGAGCTTATGGGAAATCCCGCTGTGACAACGGCGATATGTCGATGTATTTTCGGAGCGGCGCCCGCGCCGCTTACCGTAACGTCGCAAAGCACCGTGACCGGTCAGAATTTTCCGGTCGCGACGATCATGGATCTGCCGAAGCTGCCCATGACCTTCGGAATGTGCTCCAACCCGGCAAACCCCGCGGTAGCGGCTGCGACCGCGGCGGCGTTCGGGGTTCTTACACCTATGCCGTGTATTCCCGCGTGTCCCGCGCCGTGGACTCCGGGTTCGCCGACGGTATTGGTCGGCGGTAAGCCCGCGCTCAACAATTCAAGCAAATGCGTTTGTACCTACGGCGGCGTAATCTCGATCAATATGACGCCGGCAATGACCGTTCGGATTCCGTAGGAAAAAGGGGAGGAAAATGAACAAGCTGAAGCTGCTGTTTACGATTCTGATGGGCTTACTGATCGTGCTTGAGGCGCAGCGCGCGTATTTCGTGAAATCGGACATGCTGAACGATATTTACAGCAATGTCATCTTTACCAGATTGGCGGTGGAAACGCAGCCGTATACCCGTCAGATAGAATACGGGCTCGAAAACGGGAAAAGCCTTGAGAATTTCTATAATATGCAGCGGATCTTATCCGACGTGAAACGCTGCAGTTCCTACATAAACAGCGTATATATCCTATCCGAAGACCGGCGGCTTGCGTATTCGTTTTACGACGACGAGGACGTCATAGCGCCGTCCTCGGTGAGAATACCCGTTCGGGAGGATTTTTTTGCGGTTTATGAGGACGGTGTAAACGGATATTTTCTGTCCGTTGCGATCGGCGGGGACGGCGGAGCTTCTTTGGGGTATCTTACGCTCGGGATAAGCCATGCCATTACGGATAACGCAATATCGGAGTTCAATCGTGAAAGCCGTATTCAGGCTGCCGTGATCGGCGCGCTGACATTTCTCGCGGGCGCGGCGGCGATGATCCATTGCTGCCGCGGGGAGAAACGGCTTGTCGGAAACAGCGCGAAGACCGTCTCGGCGGCGGTATGCGCGGGAGCGGCGATCGACGCGGCGATTACCCTGCTCAAGTTCTGGACGACGATCGACGGTCTTATTCAGCAGTCGGTGAGCAGAATCACCATGACGCTCCAGAACGATCTCGATACCGTCGCGGCGAAGGGAGTCTCCGTCGGCAGAATATACGACCTGAACAGCTGGCTTTTTGAAAGCGGTCGGCGGGTTCCTTTTATTGAGAGCTTGATCTATGACAGGAACTATAAAATCTCCGCAGTCGTTTCGGAGGAGTACATGAAGGAACAGGTGATCCGATACGGAATGATTCTCGCCGGGATCGTGTGCGCGTGCGTTCTGGTCGGTGCGGTTATGATCCTGTTCGGATTTTTTGCGGACAGGCTGAAAAATAAAGAAAGGCGGTATGTTGATGTTAAATAGAACTGCTTTGCGTCTCCTGAATCAAAGGAAAATGAGAAACGCGCTTCTGATCCGAACGATTGAGCGCGAGCCCGGCACGGAGGCGTATGTTTACAACGGCTCGGCGGCGGTTTATGAAAACAGGTCGGGAAGCTGGCTGTTCGGGATTGAACACGAGGGAGATTTTACGCGGCTTCTGGCTTTTCTTGGGAAGCCCTTGAAAACATTTTATGTGAACACGGTCGAGCCGTGGGAAGAAATAAGGAGCGTTCTGCGGGACGCGCAAATGCAGGCGTATATACAGTATAATATCGGAGCCGATATGTTCAGAGCCGATCCGTCGGTGATCAATCCCGGAATCGAGATCGTTCCCGTGGACAAAAGCTGGACCGATTTTATTCTCGCCTTATATAAAAGCGGGGAATTCGGAAACAGAGATTACATAGACGCGTGCATTGAGAGCAATCCGGGGTTCGGCGCGATCCTTGACGGCGAACGTGTGGGATACGTTCTGATCCACCTGAACGGTGAGATCGGCTCAATGGTGATCGCGGAAAAGGTTCGCGGAAAGGGCGTGGGCAGTACGCTGATGCAGCGTATTACACCCGTGTACGCGGCGCAGGCGAGCATGGGCTGCGGCTTTGTGCTTCCCGATAATCAAGGCTCCCGGCGAATGCTGGAAAAATCATGCTTTACGCCGCTTGACGAAAAGGTCATGTGGGTTTATCGCAGGGGCAGCGAAAAGGAGTTCGGACAATGAAGATACGGAAACGGATTGAAAAAGCGGCTGCGGTATTCTGTGTGATTGCGGTGTGCGTCGGAATATGCGGCTGTGATATGCGGATCGGACAAAGCGGGGAACTGGTCAATGTGGAAGCCGATCGCGCGGCGAGCGGCGTTATGCGGGCACATTTGCCGATCAGGCGGGAGGACGGCAGAAAATTTAAAATGGCGTGTGTGGATATTGATCCGTATCCCGAAACGTTTCGCATGATGTACTACGTGATCGAGAGTCTGAAGGCGGACGGCTGGATCGGGTATGATACGCTTCCGTTTGATCCCGATACGGACAGCGACACGAAAAAAATGCTGGATTGGCTTGCGGACAACGCCGTGAGCGAGTATATGGAATTTGACAGGGACGTCCATTATTATACGGCGGCAAGCTCCGAAACGGAAATTTACGAAGGGCTTCGGGCGCATATCGAGGAAAAGAAGGACGTCGATCTGATTCTTACGCTGGGAACGTCTCCTTCGGAAATGGTTAAGGCGTTCGGATTCGATATTCCCCTTCTGATGTACGCCGTTTCGGATCCGGTCGGTTCGGGACTGGTCGAATCGGCTGAAAATTCGGGAAATAAGAATTACTGGGCGCACGTGGATTCCTCGGCATATTCAAGGCAGATGCAGTACTATTATAATACCTTCGCGTTTCGGAACATCGGCTCGGTTTACGGCGACGAGATCGTTTCCGGTATGCCCGAATACCGCCGTACAGCGCAGGAGAACGGCTTTCAAATAACCGAATATCGGCTGGATCGGGAAAGCATGGACGAGGATCGATATTACGCCGAGCTTCGTGCCGTTTACGAAAAAATGATCGATGAGGACGGCGTTGACGCGTATATTCTCAATACGGACGTGATTCCCGACGCGAAGCGGGCGAGGGAGCTTATGCGGGTTTTCTTTGATGCCAATATTCCTGTATTCGCGCAGGTAGGCTCCGCGTATGTTGCCGAGGGAGCCGCGCTGATGATTGTCGATCCGCGCGACGCGGCGGGAATCGCTCCGTTTGTTTCCAACATTATTGGGTCGGTGTTCAACGGTTCCGATCCCGGCGACCTCGAACAGGTATACGTAAGCTCTCCCTGTCTTACGCTGAATCTGAACGTTGCCGAGGAGATCGGATACCGACCTTCGTTCGATATGCTGATCGCGTGTGAGAAAATCGTTTACGGGAATTGACGGAGGGCTGTGCGTTGAAAAAAATCGGAAAAAAGATATGGGTTTTCGGAATGTTCACGGTATTTATTACGGTGGCTGTGCTGTTTGTTTCATGGCTGATGTACGCGGCGTTTGCGGGTAACTACCGTGGTATCAGGCAGCAGTACTATGCCGTTGTATCGAGGCAGATCATTGAGGAGATCGAAAATTCCGTAAAAAACGGAAAGCGGATCGAAAGCTTTTACGGTATCGACGCCGTACTGAACGATATGCTGAAGCTGATCGGCACCGATCGGGTTCCGATCCACACGGCGATCACGGACGCGGACGGAGAGATTCTGTATACCTCTTACGCGGCAAGCGGGCACAGCGGCGTATATAACGCCGTGTTAGCCGACAGCGCGGTGCGCGGTCATCTGACGTTCGATAACGGCGGCGGGGCGTATCGGGTCGTAAATTCGGGAGAATACGAGATTATGATTCAGCCGATCCGCGGTGCGGAACAAAATCGGATCGGCTCCTTGGCGTTGTTTTATCGTTCGGCGGATATTGATACGGAATTGATCCCGCAGAAGCGGAGCAGCGATTTCGCGGCAATGATGTGCGCCGGCATTACGATCCTTTTTCTGCTCGTCTATTTTTTACTGCTCCCGAGAAAATTTTCCGAGGACTGTGAAAACGGGTCGGAAACCGAGAGGATCGGTCATAAAATCCGTCGGAACAGGCTGATGTTTCTTGTGCCCACAGCCATGATCATGGCGGGTCTTCTGGCGCAGTGCGCCGTTTCCTATAACGAGTACCGCCTGCGGTATAAGGAGGTCATGCTTGAGGGGGCGGAGGGAATTTCCGAATATATCGGGAGCGTGATAAACGAGCTTAACGAAAAAGGCGTTCCTTATGAAAAAATGGACGGACTTGCGGAATATCTTGCGGGAAAGGTTGAGGAATCGCCGCTGCTGCGGAATGTAAGCGTCGTGAATGTTTACGCGGATACCGCCGATTTTCTCGGAAATACCGGGGAGTACAGCATATCGTTTCCGATCGGAAACGCGGAGACCTCGGCGAATATGTATATAAATGCGGAAATATCCCGGGAATATATTGACGAAAATATGACGGATCTGCTGCTTGTGTTTATTGCGACATTTGCGGCGGCGCTTATTATGATATACGAGCTGCTTAAGCTTCCCGACGGTATTTTTACAAGGGCTTCCAAAAGCTTTAAAACCTCTCGGAAAACACAGGCGGGCTTGGTCGCTCCCGCCGTTCGTCTCGGGGCGTTCGCCGTGTACACGGGAATGTATGCCGCGCTTCCGTTTTCAAGCGTTCTGATCACACAGTGGAATCAATCGATATTCGGACTGCCCGTGACGTTTCTGTCCTCTCTGCCCATGACCGCGGAGCTGCTGGCAGCCATGCTTTGCTCGCTGATCCTTTTTCCGGTTTATCGGCGTATGAACGGAAAGGCGGTACTGACGCTCTCCTCGCTTATTACTGCCGCGGCGAATCTCCTGTGCTTTTTTGCGGACTCGCCCGGACTGCTGATCCTCTGCCGATTTATGTGCGGTATGGGATTTTCGGGGATCAAGTATTCCTTGAACACGATCGTTTCGGAGGGGGCGGTCGCCGACGGAGATACGACGAATAACCTTGCGGGGCTGAACGCGGGGCTTCTCGGCGGGATTACCTGCGGCGGAACGCTCGGCGCCGTCATTGCGGGCGCCGCGGGGGTCCGAATGTCGTATCTGATTGCGGGAATATTCATTGCGGCGTTTCTGATAACCGTGTGGGCGTTTATGCCTTGGAATCTGATCTCCGAGAATATGAGCGGGGAAAAGGGAAGCGCGGCAGGCGGAAAGAAAGCCGGAAAGATCGCGGCGATTCTCGATCCCGCGATCCTTCACTATATGCTGCTGGCGGCGATCCCTTTGAATTTTGGGCTGATGTTTATCTCTGCTTTTTTCCCGAGCCTTGTATCTTCGCTTGGGCTTCCCGAGGTCACGACCTCTTACGGCTATCTTATCAACGGACTGGTTGGAATCTACATAGGACCCAAGCTCCTGAGCGCGCTTTCCCAAAAAATCGGTAAGGCGGCGTGTGTCATTGCCGCCTTACTGATGGGAGCGTTGTCCGTTCCGGTTTTGAAAATTCCCTTACCGGCGGCGGCGGTTCTGATATGCGCTGCCGCGCTCGGGCTTTTTGACGGCTTCGGAACTCCGGCGGCAAGCGATTATTATGTGAATCTTCCCGCGGTAAGGCGCATGGGCGCGAGCCGCGGGCTATCCGTCCTGAGCGTCGTCGGAAGCGCAGTGCAGAGTTTTTCCCCGGTGCTGTACTCCTTGATCCTTTCCGGCGGATCCGACGGAATAGGCATTGTCGGATTGATGTTTTTGATCTGCGCGGTTCTGTTCGGCGTTACTGTAAAGCTTGTACGAAGGAATAACGAGACCGGCCGTATATGATCGGATTTCCCGAAAGGAAAACCTTGTTAAGTCCTTATTCCGTCTTTTTTCCGAAACCGCGGTTTTCTTATTTTATAAATACAAACGCTTTTAATTCAAAAAGGTATCTGGTTCGGAAGGATTCTCCCGACCAGTCATGCGGGTATTCCGTATCAATCCGGAAGAAAATGCTGTGCCTGCCGGTAACTGCCTTTACGCGGTCGGTGACGACGCCGCTGTTTCTTCCTATTTGGATTTGTCCGATCTCCTCGCCGTTTTCGCCGTCGATCAGAATGTGAAGGAGGCTGTCGCAGCCCATCGCGTTGACGTGGACGGAAAGTTCCATGGTTTTGCTTCCGAAATCCTCGCCGAAATCGAAATATTTGTAGCCGATCACACAATTTTCGGTAATGCCCGTAATAACACGTTCAAAAACGTTCTTTTCCGTAACGATCGCCCCGCCCTTTAAAACGCAGGCGAGCTCCGCGGGCGTAATTTTATACGGATCGAGCGAATCCTCAAAGCCCAGCGAAGTCATCTCCACGGGCGGGATTGTTCCGTCCGGGAGAATCTTGATCTTTTCAACACAGCCTCTGCGCGACATGATCGTACCGTTTGTCATGCGATGATAGAAAATGTACCATTGCCCGTTGATTTCGACGATTGAGCCGTGATTGTTCCCGCCCGGATAATCGATTCCGTTGTCAACGATATATCCCCTGTATGTAAACGGACCGGCGGGGTGATCCGAGGTCGCGTAAGCGAGCCTGCTGCCGCGCTTGGGAGAATAGATCAGATAATAGGTGTCTCCGATTTTTCTCGGCGAGCACGCCTCAAAAAACAGGCGGTCGGGTTCGGTAAAGCCGCCTTTTTCGGTCGGTTCGCAGGGAATGATATGCTCGATACAGCTTCCGTCGGTGATTTCGTACATATTTTCTCCGTTTATCTCCGCCATAAAGGAGCGTTCAAAGCCGCAGTATATGTAGACCTTACCGTCGTCGTCGACGAGTACGCCCGGGTCGATGAACCAGCCGTTGCAGCAGATCTCATCGGGAATCGTGTATTTGTACTTCGACAGAAGCCGAAAGGGCCCTTCGGGTTGATCGCTGACGGCAACGCACCCGACAGAATTTATGATATAGGCGTAAAGATAATATTTACCGTCCTTTTCGACGACGTCGGGGGCGTAAAGATAATTGGAATGATCCGTCCATTCGGTGTCCGCAGGGCGGTCGGCGGCAGCCTGCGTGCGGAAAATATCTCCGTGACAGGTCCAATTGTTCAGATCGTGAAGCGGAGCGCTCCAGCATTTTAAAACGTGATCGCAGAATTTGACCGATCCGGCTTGATCGTGAGAGCCGTAAACATAGATTCTGTCTCCGAAAACGCGGGGCTCTCCGTCGGGAATATATTCCCATAACGGAAGGTACGGGTTTGGCATTTGGTTTTCCTCCTGTCTCTTTTTTTCATATTATAGCATAAAAATAAATAATATTCAACTTTTTTATTTTGAAAAAACACGCTTTGCGATATCATATTGTACTTTTGTCAATAATATGAGACAAAAGTACACGTGGTCTTGTGAGATTTTTATTTTTGTTTGAAGCAAGTGTGGACAATACCGCTTTTTGGTGCTATAATATTCTATAGTGACTGAGTTTCTTTCTGTTATTTATTGTGTGGTAACTTTATTTTAACAGATCTCAGCCACTTTTTCTATACTTTTTGTCTCACATCTATTGTAACATAACACTCGTACCATTGACATTTGGCGAAATTTGTGATATACTAATTAAAAATAGCTGTCCGAGGGCGCTTGATACGCCTTTGGACGGAAAACGCGGTATTTTTCGGATCACGCCGCGGAAAAATGTGTACATATGGAGGAGCGGCGCTCATGCCACAAGTATTTTGTCCGAAATGCGGCAGTGAGATTCCCGAGGGAACGATTATCTGTCCGAATTGTCAGTTTGATCTCAGAGATTTTAATCAGGAAGCGGAGGAAGAGCTCACCGCGCTCCTGAATTCACAAAAGGTTTCCGGCGACGGCGAGCGGGAGGATTCCGGCGAGTCTTCGCAGGGAGAAACACCGTCTGCGGAAAATAATATACGCGCGGTCAGGAAGAAGTCCGCGCCGAAGCCGGAGGAGGAAGCGTCCGGGCGGTCGGAGGAGCAGCCCGCGAAAGCGGAGGGCGTCGGCGAAGAGGAGGAAGAACCGACTTCGCCGCCCGCAGGCAAAAAGAAAAAAGAAAAAAAGCCGAAGGGAAAGAAAGCGAAGGAGCCGAAGGAAAAGAAGCCGCTTCCCGCGTTTGTGATTACGCTTCTTTGCGTGGTTGTGGTGGCGGCGCTCGGGTTCTGTTCCGCGCTGTTCTTTTTCGGCGATTTGTTCCCCACGGCGCAGGAGTCATTCGCCGTGACTGCCGCGAACGCCGTAAACAGCAAGCTGAATGTGAACGAAAAACTCTGCGTTTATAAGGCTTATGTAAAGCAGGCGGGAACGACGGAGGAATGTATCCTTTACGCGATCATCGATTATAACGATACGGTCTCCGTGACCCGTTACCGCGTCGTTTTTGATCGGAATACGCCGAACGTTATCAATATTTATTATCCCGTAGACGAAACGAGTCAGGCGTATCTCGATATGAAAAACAGCGACGATCCGCAGACGCGGGTACAGGCGAGTGTTTTAAAAAATTATTCCGATACGATCGAGGCGGCGCACCGCGAAATTTTGATCGGATCGCCCGCTTGGGTTGAGGTGGATATCTCAAAGATCAACGGAAAAATTACGTCGCAGCAGACGCGGAACACCGGTTCTTCGGTTGCTCCGCAAGAAAAAACGGGCGTTTCGGAAGAGACGGATATTGAAGATCTGGAAGACGGGGCGGGGGATTAAAAATGTCAAGCTATGAGCCATATCATTATATCTTTTTGTTTTTTATTTTCTGCAATATCGGTTGGGTACAGGAATCCCTGATCGAGTCGTTGTATCATCGCCGCTGGATCAACCGCGGCTTTTTAAAGGGTCCGTATATCCCGATTTACGGCTTCGGCGGAATGCTTCTCCTTTTTTGCAGCATTCCTTTTCGGGAAAACGGTTTTCTCGTCTATATTTCGGGGGCGATCGGCTGTACGATCCTCGAATACTTTGTCGGCTGGCTGATGGAGACGTTTTTTCATAAGCAGTTCTGGGATTACAGCATGATGAAGTTTACTTATAAGAATCGGATTTCGCTTTTGTCCTCGATGTTCTGGGGCATTTTGTCGCTGTTTATGGCATATGTTCTTTCGGGGATTCTCGAAGCGCTTCTTGCGGTGCTTCCGACGCCCGTGATCCTCGTGTACAGCATTGTGACGGCGGTTCTGATGACGGGGGACGCGATCGTAAGTATTTCGCAATACGTGAATTTCCGCGAGGAGCTGAAAAAATTCTCGAAGGAGCGCGCGCGGCAGCTTATCGCCGAAAGGTTTATCCGGATCGGGGGTTCGGTAATGGTTCGTCGGGAAAAGATCGTGCGCTATCTTTCGCGGATCAATATTTTAAACAGGGATAATTTCGACGAAATTATGGAAAACGCCGGGGGCGATGAGACGGAACCGTCCGCCGAGGAGCTTTATGCTCGAAAGGACTCGTAACGATGAGAAATAACCGGGATTTTCAAAGAATCCTTCTGCCGATTCTCCTGAATGAGAAAATGCAGCTTACCAAGAAATTTATTCAGCATGGGAACGTCTCCGTATTTGCGCATTCCGTCGCCGTCGCGGTATACAGCGAGCGGCTCGCGCGCGCTTTGAGAATTCACCACGATATGAAAAGCCTGATCCGAGGGGCGCTTTTACATGATTTTTTTCTGTACGACTGGCATAAGACCTCAAATATCGGCGACGGGCTTCACGGCTTCGCGCACCCGTATACCGCGCTCAAAAACGCTTCCGTGGAGTTTTCGCTGAATCCGCTCGAAAAAGACATTATCCGTAAGCATATGTGGCCGCTGACGCTGACGAAGCTCCCGACGTGTCGGGAAAGCTGGCTCGTTTGTCTGGTTGATAAATACTGTTCCGTGCTTGAAACGCTTCATCTCAGCCGCTATAACGACGGTTCCTTCGTGAATGACGCGCTTCTTTCCGAGGTGGAAGTGAAGGCGGCTTCGTAGCCTGACGGCGCGTTCGGGTTTGCGCCGCCAAGCGATATTGTGCGTTCCTAATTTTAGGGCTTGTTGATACTACCCAAAGTGTTCGGATTGCAGTCAGATTTTTCGCGTTTCAAGGCGATTTTTCGCAGGCATACTGGTGTATGTCAAGAAAAATCAACGCCGAAACACGGAAAATATGGCTGTAAGACAGGCGTTGAGCGGTAGTGTCAACATGCCCTAGTACATCGGATTGTCAAATAAACCGGAGGTGTGACACGATGAATGTCTGTCAGGATCTGCGCCGTCTGATCGGTTACGCAAAGGAAAACAAGCTGATTGAGGCGGAGGACGAATACGTGATCCGCAATCAGCTGATGGAGGCGATGAAGCTTTCCGATTGGGAGGAGGGCGAAGCGGCGTACCGCAGCGAATCGGTTGACGAGCTTCTGGAGGCGCTGATTTCCGACGCCTGTGAAAGCGGGATCATTTCCGACACCGCAGCCTCGCGCGATTTATTTGATACGAAGCTGATGGGGATATTGACCCGGCTTCCGCACGAGGTGAACCGCGAATTTTTCGACCGCTACAAAAACGAGTCTCCCGTAAGCGCGACCGATTGGTATTACGATTACAGCAAAAAGCTGAACTATGTCCGCGCGGGAAGGATCGCGCGGGATTTGAAGTGGGTTTATGAGTCGGAATACGGCGCGCTCGATATTACGATCAACTGCTCGAAGCCCGAAAAGGATCCCCGCGATATTGCGGCGGCGGGGGCGGCAAAGGCTTCCGCTTATCCGAAGTGCCAGCTTTGTCCCGAAAACGCGGGCTTCGCGGGACATCTCTCGCACCCCGCGCGGCAGAATCTTCGTCCGATCCCTATGGAGATTCAAGGCGAAAAATGGCAGTTTCAGTATTCCCCTTACGGGTATTACAACGAGCATTGTATTGTTTTTAACGAACGGCATATCCCGATGAAGATCGACGAGCCGGTTTTTGAAAAGCTGCTTGATGTGATTGATCTTCTTCCGCATTATTTTGTCGGTTCCAACGCCGATCTGCCGATCGTCGGCGGCTCGATCCTGAGCCACGAGCATTTTCAGGGCGGGAATTATACCTTCGCCATGGCGAAAGCGGCGGTCGAGACGCCGATCTCTTTGGGAGAATTTCCCGAGGTTTCCGCGGGGATCGTAAAATGGCCGATGTCGGTGATCCGTCTGCAATGCGCCGATCGGAAAAAACTGGTGAAGGCGTGCGCGATGATCCTTTCACGCTGGCGGGCATACAGCGACCCGAAAGCGGGAATTTTCAGCGAGACCGGCGGCGTGCCGCACAACACGATCACGCCGATCGTCCGCAAATCGGGAGAGCGGTACGAATGTGATCTCGTACTGAGAAACAACATAACCTCGGAGGAGCGTCCGCTCGGGATTTTTCACCCGAATCCCACCCTGCACCATATTAAAAAGGAAAATATCGGTCTGATCGAGGTTATGGGTCTTGCGGTTCTTCCCGCGCGGCTCCGGACGGAAATGGAAAAGCTTGCGCAGGTACTGGTTCGTGAGGGGATTTCCGCCGTTCGCCGCGATCCCGAGCTGGAAAAGCACGCGGATTGGGCGGAGGAATTTTCGGCACGGAATACACTTACGGATGAAAACGTCCGCGAGGTGATCCGGACGGAGATCGGAAGAGTCTTTGAACAGGTGCTTTCCGACGCGGGCGTATATAAGCGGGACGAAAGCGGAAGGGCGGCGTTCCTTCGCTTTACGGATACATTAAAATAAACAGAAGGAGTGAGCGGCGATGATTTATAAGAGCTTTGGAGAGAAGAAGCTTTCCGCGCTTGCCTTGGGGGCAATGCGGCTTCCTACCGTAGACGGCGATGATTCGCGGATCGATGAGATTCGTACTGCCGAAATGGTAGATTATGCGATGAAAAACGGGATCAATTATTATGACACCGCATGGGGTTATCATAGCGGAAATTCCGAGATCGTAATGGGAAAGTGCCTGAAAAAATACCCGCGGGAAAGCTTCTGCCTTGCGTCAAAGTTTCCCGGCTACGATTTGTCGAACATGACCAAGGTAAGCGAAATTTTCGAGAAGCAGCTTGAAAAATGTCAGGTGGATTATTTCGATTTTTATTTGTTCCATAATGTCTGTGAAATGAACATTAACGAGTATCTCGACCCGAAATACGGGATCCTCGACTACCTGCTGGAGCAGAAGAAAAACGGACGGATCAAGCACCTCGGCTTTTCGGCGCACGGCTCGTGCGATGTGATGAAGCGCTTTCTCGACGCTTACGGAAAGCACATGGAATTCTGCCAGATCCAGTTGAACTGGGTGGATTGGTCATTCCAGAACGCGAAGGAAAAGGTAGAGCTTTTAGAGGAATATCATTTGCCCGTTTGGGTCATGGAGCCCTTGCGCGGCGGAAAACTCGCTTCTCTTTCCGAAACGCGGAATCAGCGTTTAAAGGCGCTTCGCCCCGAGGAAGAAATTCCCGCGTGGTCGTTCCGCTTTCTCCAGTCGATCCCGAGCGTTGTTGTGACCCTTTCGGGAATGTCGAATTTTGAACAGCTAAAGGATAATATTAAGACGTTTGAAACGGAAAAACCGCTGAACGAAGCGGAAAGAGAAGAGCTGTTCGCGATTGCGAACGCGATGACCCGAAAGGATTCGCTTCCCTGTACCGCCTGCCGCTACTGCACGACGCACTGTCCTCAGGGGCTTGATATTCCGATGTTGATCGAGCTTTATAACGAGCACTGCTTTACCGGATCCGGCGGATTTATCGCGCCGATGGCGCTGATGGCGGTGGCTGAGGATAAGAAGCCGACCGCTTGTATCGGCTGTCGAAGCTGTGAGGCGGTTTGTCCGCAGCAGATCAAAATTTCGGAGGCTATGTCCGATTTTTCAAAAAAATTAAATGCGTAAAATCAAAACCACCGGTTCAGCCGGTGGTTTTGATTTTCGGTTAAAATTTCCCAAATTACGATTCTTTTGAATCGGCGGATTCGTGATATTCCTTTTCGATATTAACATTCCAGACGGCATCCTTATCTGTACTGTTTGAAAGAATTTGTTCCGCGGCGCGAATCGCGGTCAGCATGGAGTGATCCATGTTATTATAGCGGTGCTGTCCGTTTCGACCGACGCAAAAAAGATTCGGGAAGGAATCGAGATAAGCGCGTACCCGATCAAACTGAGAATAAACGCCGAAATAGGCGGGATATGCCTTTTTGACCTTTGCCGTAAACCGATCTAAAATGTTTTCCTTTTGAATGATTCCGATTTTTTCCAACTCGTTTGCGGCAAGCTCGGTCATTTTCTCCTCGGACAAGGACCATAGCTCGTCTCCCTCGTTGCAGAAGTATTCAAGCCCGATCCAGACGTGTTTTGTAAGATCGTCTACCATATAGGGCGACCAGTTGTTGAAGATCTGAAGCCGACCGATCTTCACGTCCCGCTCCTGAATATAGATCCAGCAGTCGGGAACGATCCCGTTTACGGTCGGAATCTTGGTTCGGTTTGTCAGCTCGAGACGATTGAGCAGCAAACCGACGGTAATAAAATCACGGTAGGGAAGATGATCCGAAATTTCCTTGACCTCAGCCGGCGGGTCGGGGAGTGCGGCAACCAGATCCTTGATCGGCATGGAGGAAATCAGCGCGTCGCATTCGATCGTTTCGGTTTTTCCGAATTCGGGGGACGTTTCGTCGGTATTTTTGACTGTGACGGCATGAACCGTTCCGTTTTCCGCATGAATTTTAATTACCTCGCGGTGCATATGCAGTACCGCTCCCATTTCACAATCGATCTCGGCGAGCCGCTCCCATAGCTGTCCCGGACCGTATTTCGGATAGTAAAATTCCTCGATGAGCGAGGTTTCGACCTTTTCGCTTTTCCTTCGGAACGGCTTTGAGAGCGCGGAAGTAATCAGCCGCCATACCGAAAGCCCCTTTACTCTCTGCGCGCCCCAATCCGCCGCGATCTCGGAGGGCGGAACTCCCCATACCTTTGTGGTATAATCCTCAAAAAACATTTGATAAAGCGGTTTTCCGAAGCGGTTTATGTAAAAGTTTTCGAGCGACGTTTCGGGCAGCTTATGAAACACGCTGCCGAGGTAGCCGAAACCCGCTTTTACGGTATTGAGAAATCCCATATTGATAAAAGTCGCGGGTTTCAGCGAGATCGGATAGTCGAAAAATCGACGGCGGAAATAAATGCGGGAAACGCGATTTCTCGTCAAAAAAACGTTGTCCGTTTTTTCGGGATCGGCGGAGCCGTTAGGATATTCCCGGGTTTTTCCGAGTAAGATCTCGTCTTTCGCCGGCGCGCTTTGAAGAGGGAGAATTTCGGTCCAAAGCTTCATAATTTCGGGGGATTTGGAAAAGAAACGGTGTCCTCCGATGTCGATCCGATTTCCGCGATACCGTTCGGTGCGGGAGATTCCGCCGATTGATCCGCTCGCCTCGAGAATAATTACTTCCATGCCGCTTTCTTTTTTTAAGAGCGTATATGCGGCGGTAAGTCCGGCGGGACCCGCCCCGATCATGACAACCTTTTTCATGCAGTTTTCCTTTCTCAGAACGCGCCTTGTAAGCCGGAAGAAGGCTCTTCAAACACCAAAGACTCGGCATGCTCTGCAATACCGTTTTTATTTATTTGCCAAAAAGAGGTTTACTTTTTCTCAAAAACAAATATTTTACGCCCCGTATAATTCCAAATCAGCACCAAGCCCGCGACCAAGAGCTTGACAAACAGATAATAACCATGCAGCAAAACAGTTCCGATATACATTCCCAGCTCGGTCAGTCCGAGTCCGATTACACCGATCAGGGAAAAAATCAAAAAACCGCGCAGACTGCGTCCGTTGTTCTTGTTTTCATTTTTTCGGAACACAAACAGAATGGAAAGGATATAATTGACGCCCAGACCAACGAGGAATCCGAACGCCGTGCAGAGAAGAAGCTCGACGTCGGTTTGGGCGCGAAAGACCCATTCCCGAAAAAAATAAAGTGTTCCCGCGTCGGCTAGGAAAGAAATTCCCCCGACAACAGCATAACGAAAAAATTCAAAACAAAGCTTTTTGAGCTTTTGAGTCCGGTCTTTCATAATCGTATCCCTTTTCTTATTATAGCATATTTTTTGAAAAAGTACAAGTAAAAACGAAAAAGCATAATTCGATTCGGGTGTACCATACGGAATTATGCTTTTTCAATAAAATTTAGGAAAGTTTATACGTCAAGACATTCGTCCAGCGTCTCGATGATCCCCGCTTTATCCATGTTTTGTCCGATAAACACAAGCTTGATCTCGCGGTCGCCGTAGGTCTCGTCCCAGTCCGCCGCAATTTCGGGATACTCCTTCAAAAGCTGTTTTCTCTGGCGCTCCGGCGCTGCCGCAAACCATTTTCCCGATTCGTCCGCCGTGATCTGAACGCCCGACTGCTCGAATACATACGCGCTGTCGCGATTATCCGAGAACCATAACATTCCCTTTGTACGGATAATGCCCTTCGGCCAGTTATCGATCCAGCGCATGAGCTTTTCCTTGTTGAACGGACGGCGGCGGCGGTATACAAAGGTACCGATCCCGTATTCCTCCGCTTCGCCCTCGTCGTGGTGATGGTGGTGATGATGTCCGTGCTCGTGTTCATGATCCTCGTGATTATGATCATGACCGTGTTCTTCGTGGTCGTGATCGTGATGATGATGTTCGTCATGGTCATCATCGTCATCGTCGGCGCCGTTTTCATACGCCTGAACCCAGCCCGCGGAAACCGCCGCTTCCTCAAAGCGATATGCGCCGGTATTGAGAATATCTGCGACGGAAACCTCGCCGAAGGTCGCTTCGATCAGCCGTGCCGTCGGCTGGAGCGTTTTGATCATCGCGCGAACCCGTCCGAGCTGTTCGGGCGTTACCTTATCGGTTTTGTTCAGGATTACGGTAGTGCAGAACTCGATCTGCTGAATTAAAAGGTTTTCAATATCCTCCTCGTCGATCCCGTCCGCTAAAAGGCGGTCGCCGCAGCCGAATTCGGTCGCCATGCGAAGCGCGTCCACAACGGTAACGATATTGTCCATGCGGCAGATCGGCGGCTTCCGGCTTCCTTCGCCCTCTTCCATATAAGCGATGGTCTGCGCGATCGGGAGCGGCTCGCAGATCCCGCTCGCTTCGATCAGGATATAATCGAAGCGTCCCGTTTTGATCAGCTCGGTGATCTGGTTAATGAGATCGACCTTCAGCGTGCAGCAGATACACCCGTTAGAAAGCGGGACAAGCGTTTCGTCCTTCTGGGTCACCGTTCCGTTTTTCTGGATCAGCTCGGCGTCGATATTGACTTCGCCGATGTCGTTTACGATTACGGCGCATTTATAGCCCTCCTGATTGCGGAGAACGTGGTTGATCAAGGTCGTTTTCCCGGAGCCGAGATAGCCTGTAAGAAGCGTGATCGGAACGGGTTTGAAAGCTGTTTTCATGTTCATTTGTCCTTCCTTTGTTTCTTTTGTTTTTTGATATACAATGGACAAAGTCTATTGTATGATTCGAAATTAGTATTTATAAAACGATCCATTCTGTTTTTTGAATCTCGCCGTAGAATTGCAGAGCGGTATTTATGATAAAACGTGAAAAATATTGCTTCCGTGATGAAAATCTAAAAATACCCGCGGAAAACCTTTGGTATTCCATAAAATATGGTATCACAGTTTTTGGCCTTTGTCAAGAGTCGGATTGAAAATTCGCGTTTTCCCTCTTGACTTTTTTGCTTTCGCATGATAAACTGTCAATAGAAGCCGAATCATCGGAAATTTTAAAAAGCAAGGAAGGTGCGGTTATGAATAAGCCGTTAATTAACGAGGAAAATCGCGAGCTTCTTTATGAGGCGCTGTTGAATCTCAAATCGAAAGAGGAATGTCGGGCGTTTTTGGAGGATCTTTGTACGATCAACGAGCTTGAAGCCATTTCTCAGCGTCTCGTCGTTGCGAAGCTGCTGTCGGAGGATAAGGTTTATGTCGATATTGTCGAAAAAACGGGCGCGAGCACCGCGACGATCAGCCGTGTAAACCGTACGCTCCGCTATGGGACGGGCGGATACGAGACCGTTGTGAACCGTCTCTCGGGAAAGGAATGATCGGGAAATGGGGTATGCCGCGTTTGCGGAATTCTATGACGCGCTGACGGAAAATGTCGATTATACGGAAATCGCGGCATATTACGATCGGCTGAACCGCGCGTTCGGCGGAAAGAAGGGAATCCTTCTGGATCTCGCCTGCGGAACGGGAAGCCTTTCCGTTTTGCTTTCCAAAATGGGGTACGACGTGATCGGAACGGACAGCT
The DNA here is from genome assembly GCA_964553625.1 of uncultured Ruminiclostridium sp. Taxonomy (GTDB): domain Bacteria; phylum Bacillota; class Clostridia; order Oscillospirales; family Ruminococcaceae; genus Ruminiclostridium_E. The sequence goes on along the minus strand of CAZKKZ010000002.1, from coordinate 64,953 downwards.
CGCCCGAAATGCTGAATCGGGCGCTTTCCAAGGAGCACAGCTCGATCCAGTATCTTTGCCAGAGCATGACGGAGCTTGATCTGTACGGAACGATCGGCGCGGCCGTATGCTCGCTTGACAGTATCAATCATCTTTCGGGGCGGGAGGAAGTCCTCCGCGCGTTTGAGCGCGTCTCGCTTTTCTGCGAGCCGGGGGCGCTGTTTCTGTTCGATGTGAATACCGTTTATAAGCATGAGCGGGTTCTGGGAAATCAATGCTTTGTCTATGAAACAGATTCGGTTTATTGCGTGTGGCAGAACGAATACCTCGGCGGCGGGAAGACCGAAATTACGCTCGATTTCTTTTCGGAAAATCGGGAGGGATTATATGAACGCTGTTCGGAGGAATTTTCCGAAACGGCATATCCCGAGGAAGAGTTGCGTGCGCTGCTGGAACGGGCGGGATTTGAGGTTTGTGCCGTTTATGATTATCTCACGGAGAATCCGCCCCGTGAGGACAGCGAAAAGCTGACCTTTGCGGCAAGAAAACGGTGAAACTGTAAATCAATCCGCGTTTTTGCAAGCAATCAAACAGGAACAAGAACACCCGTTTTATAGAAAACGAGTGCATAAAAATAAAAGGGAAAAGGGAAAATGGGAAAAATTGTCAGAGCCTTATCGGCGGACGGGAGCGTCCTTTGTTCGACGCTTAATTCAACGGATATTGTAAATGAAATTTTTCGCGTTCATCGGACGACGCCCGTCGCTTCGGCGGCGCTCGGGCGGCTCGCGACCGCCGCGAGTATTATGGGCGCGATGTTAAAGGGGAAGGACGACCGCCTTACGCTTCGGATCAACGGCGGAGGACCCTCGGGCGGCTTGGTCGCGGCGGCGGATTACATGGGCAATGTAAAGTGCTATGCCGAGCATCCGCAGGTTGACCTGCCGACGAAGCCGAACGGAAAGCTCGATGTTTCGGGCTACGTCGGTTCAAACGGCTTTCTGGGCGTCATTAAGGATCTCGGGCTGAAGGAGCCGTACGCGACCCAGACGCCGATCGTTTCGGGCGAGATTGCGGAGGACATCACGAGCTATTATGCTGTAAGCGAGCAGATTCCGACCGTCTGCGCGCTTGGGGTGCTGGTTGACCGTGACTGGAGCATTAAGGCGGCGGGCGGGTATCTGATCCAGCTTGTTCCGCCGATCAACGAGGGCGCGATTGATATTATCGAGCGCAATATCGAAAAAATGCAGAGTGTTACCGCCATGATTGAATCGGGTCTGTCGAGCGAGCAAATCGCACTGATGGGCTTGGAGGGATTGAACGGCGCCGTTCTCGACGATTGGGAGGTGCGGTATTATTGCGGGTGCAGCCGCGAGCGGACGGAGCAAATTTTGATCAGTCTCGGCAGGGAGGAGCTTTCCCGCCTGATCCGGGAGCAGGAGACGATTGAGGTCTGCTGTCATTTCTGCGATAAAAAATATCACTTTACCGCCGCGGAAGCGGAAAAGCTGATGGAGCAAAGCGGTTAATTCGGATTTTATCCGAGAAGAAAAGGTTCGATAAATTCGTTTGCTTATCGAACCTTTTTGCTTTGGCAGTAAGAACTTATTCCAGCATAATTTCCTTGACGGAAATTTTTTTGATCCGCTCGGAATAAACATACATGATCAGCTCGTAAACCGCGGCAAAGACGGAGAGAGAGACCAGCATGGCGGGGAAGTCGAAATGATATTCGGGAACGTTTTCGATGTCTTTAAACACAACATCCACCATGATCCGGAGCAGCACGTATTGATAAACGCTTCCGATCGCGAAGCCGATATACGCGAACGGTCGATAGCCGCCGAGGATCGCCTTCCCGCACTCCTGCCTTGAATAGCCGAATACCCGCATCATGGCGATCGTTTTCGTATTGCCGTGAACGACGGTCGTGACCGCGATAAAAAGCGTCGTAAAGGACAGTGCCAGTCCGATCAGAATAATCATGATTCCCATCATTTCACTTGCAAGATCGTTCATGCTGAATGACATCTGCGTCATTGCCGAAAAGCAGAACGCCGCGAACAGGATAAAGAACACCAGCGATTTCTTGCTTTTCAGAGTGCTTTTTTTCAGGTCGTCCGTAAACGTCCGCTCTTTTCCTTCCGCGTCTTTTTGGTTTCTGATTTTTTTGGCAGGCTGCGGAATGTCCTTTAAGAGCGTTAGGATGGGCTTTTTTAATTTATACCGCGCGTATAAAACCGCGAGAAGCGCGAAGGCGGCGGTCGGGATCAGGACAAAGCAAAAAAACAAAGACGGGTGAAAGCCGATTGTGATTTCGGGCAGAATTTTATCCTCGTTCTGAACCTCGTAGAAAAGCGGCATGAGCAGAAACGCGCCGCCGAATCCGATCAGAGCGCCGATCAGGACGCTGATCCCGAACACATAGAAGTGCTTGGCGATCTTCATGTTGGAATAGCCGAGCGCTTTTAAAATGCCCAGTTCCTTTTTGTGCGTGTCGATATAATGCTTCACGTAAAAGATCAGCATAATGACCGAAGTAATCAGCAGGCAGCCGCCGCTTACCGCGACAACGACCTTCGCCGTGGAAAGCTGCGCCTCGTAAAAGGTTGCCGCAGGCTCGGACGTGACCTCGTCTTTTATTCCGGCAAAATCCATTTGAAAATTCGTAAACATGGCGCAAACCAGCACCGCGCAGCAGGCAATGATCGAAATCCCGAAAAGCTTTGCCGAATCCTTTATTCCTACGATCATATGAAATTTTTCCTTTCTTTCTTATGAAAATCAATATCGGCGGGGAAGCGTTACCACCCGATCTCGTAAGCGGATTTCCGCGTTTCGTTACGGCTGATTTCGGAGAGCTTTCCGCTGTTCATCTTCATTACGGTATTCGCCATTTCCGCGATGTTCAGATTATGCGTTACCATAACCGTTGTAAAGCCATGTTCTTTTTGCAGTCTGCTTATGTAATCAAGTACCGATCTGCCCGTTTCTTCGTCCAGTGCGCCGGTTGGTTCGTCCAGGAATAATACTTTGGGGTTTTTGGCGAGGGCGCGTGCGATGGAAACTCTCTGCTGCTCGCCTCCCGAAAGCTCACTCGGATATTTATGAAGCTTTTCTCCCAGCCCTACGGCATCGATCACGGATCGGTAATCCTTGTTTCCTGCGAGATCCGCGCCCATTTTTACGTTTTTCTCCACGCTCATGTTGGGGAGGAGATAATACTGCTGAAAAATAAATCCGATCGTCTTTTTCCGAAAATCGGTAAGCTCGCTGTCGGAAAGCGCCGTAAGCTCTGCCGAATCATAAAAAATCTTCCCGCTGTCGGGGCGCTCCAGTCCCGAGATTGTATTCAGAAGGGTGGATTTTCCCGATCCCGAAGCGCCGAGGATCACGGTAAAATCGCCGTCCTCGATCGTAAGGCTGATCCCTTTTAATATTTGCGCGCGGCTTTCGCCTTTTCCGTAGGATTTCGTGATGTCCTTTACGCTAATCATGTTTTTTACCTGCTTTCGTTTGGATTAAAAGACCTTTAAATACTTCCGTCATCATGCCGCTGATCTCTTCGCCGGTAAAACGGCACATTTTCGTGGCGCACAGCGTCGCGATCCCGTGGGTGTAGATCCAGAGGTGACGATAGAGGTTTTCGGCGTCGGATTGTTCGACGTGATAGGCGTTTGTGATCGACGAAAGAATTGCCGAATAGCTTTCGTCAATTTGCGGCAGTACGCCGGTCAGGCTCGGAATCTGCGCTTGTTCCGACATAAACAAAAGCCCGAACAGCTTCGGCTCATTGATCGAAAACAGAATGTACTGCGTTCCCACGCCCTTAAAAGCGATCTCCGCCGTCAATCCCCGATCGACGTATTCCTTATACAGCGCCTTGGCGGCTTCTATGACCGCCTGTTGTACTTCCTCCATGCTTTGAAACACCGTAAAGATCGGTCTTGCCGAGCTGCCCAGCTTTTTCCCGAGCGCTCTTGCGGTCAGCGCCGTGAATCCCTCTTCCCGAACAATTTCCAAAGCGGCATCGATAATTTCTTCCCGTGTAAATTTTGCCTTGGGCGGCATTTTAAACCTCCTGTTCTGAATCAAACGTTTTAAAACGATAGTTTTATTATAGCCGCATTAAAATGATTTGTCAAGAGGAAGAGAGAAGGCAATCAAAATTTCACAAAATGATCACACGGAAAGAAGCGGCGTCCGGGGTTGAAATTTGGAAGAAAATATGGTATAATACGGAAGGAAATTGAAATTTCGGCGGTCGCGTCCGCGCCCGTTTGGCGGCGAAGGGAGGAAGCCATGGTTTTTGATTTTAAAAAAGAATACAAGGAATTTTATATGCCGAAGAATAAGCCCGGGATCGTCGAAATTCCGAAAATGAACTATATTGCCGTTCGGGGAAAGGGCAATCCGAACGACGAAGGCGGGGAATATAAAAATTCGATCCCGCTTTTATACGGGATCGCCTATACGATTAAAATGAGCTATAAAAGCGATCACCGGATCGCGGGCTTTTTTGAATATGTCGTTCCGCCGCTGGAGGGCTTTTGGCGGCAGGGGGATTTCGCCGGAATGGATTACGGCAGGAAGGAAGACCTGAATTTTATCTCCGTGATCCGGCTTCCCGATTTTGTGACGGAGGAGGACTTCCGCTGGGCAGTGGGAGAAGTCTCCAAAAAGAAAAAGACGGATTTTTCGGGCGTTGAGTTTCTTCCCGTTGAGGAAGGAACCTGCGTTCAGTGTATGCATATCGGCAGCTATGACGACGAACCCGCTACGGTAGAGATCATGCACCGATATATGGAGGAAAACGGTTATGCGCTCGATTTTACGGACACGCGGCTTCATCACGAAATCTATCTGAGCGATCCGGGGAAATGCGAGCCGAGCCGTTTAAAAACCGTCATCAGACACCCGATCCGAAAAGCGCGGTAAAAATGTACACGGGATCGGAAGAAAGGAAAAAAGAATGTTTGCGTTTAAGGAAAGGTACACCGTGGACGATCTGCGGGAGATCATGAAGGAGCTTCGGAGCGAGCATGGCTGCCCTTGGGACAGGGAGCAGGATCACGTGTCGATCCGAAAGGACGTGCTGGAGGAAGCGTATGAGGTCGCCGAGGCGATCGACAGCGGGAACAGCGATCTTTTGAAGGAGGAGCTGGGCGATCTGCTGCTTCAGGTTGTATTTCACAGTGAGCTGGAGGAAGAAAAGGGCGTTTTTGATCTGGACGACGTGGCGGACGGAATTTGTAAAAAGCTGATTTACCGTCACCCGCACGTTTTCGGCTCCGTTCGGGTTTCCGATTCCGACGAGGTACTCCGGAACTGGGACGCGCTCAAAAGCAAGTCGAAGGAGGAAACAAGCGTGACCGACCGGCTGAACAGTGTGCCGAAGCTGCTTCCCGCTCTTATGCGGGGAGAGAAGGTCTCAAAAAGAGCGGCGAACGCGGGACTCGATTACGAGGACGCGGCGCAGATCATGCGGGAGCTGAAGGAGGCTGTTTCGTCGCTGGAACACTCCGTTTCTGAGAAAAGCGACATAAAAACGGAGGAGGAATTAGGCAATATTTTGTTCTCATGTACAAACTTGGCAAGATTTTTGAAAAAAGATAGTGAAAAAGCCTTGACATTTGCGATAAATCGGTTTATAATACGATTTAGCCGATTGGAAGATTTGATTGAAAAAGAGAGGAAGGCTTTTTCGGATTTATCCCAAAGCGAGCTGCGCGCCTATTGGGAGGGGATTCAGGATTGCTCGATTTAATCGGAATCGGCTACGGTACGAAAAGCATTTATTTTATTGGAGGTTAAAAATGACAAAGGCAGAATTTATTACAGCAGTGGCCGACAGGGCTGGTATCAGCAAGAAGGACGCGAACGCCGCGCTTACGGCAGTGATTGACACAATTACCGACACGCTTGCGAAGGGCGATAAGGTTCAGCTGGTGGGCTTCGGTACTTTTGAAGTACGTGAGCGCAAGGCTCGTCAGGGCATTAACCCTCAGACAAAGGAGCAGATCACGATCGAAGCTGCCAATATCCCCGGTTTTAAGGCGGGCAGAGCGTTAAAGGACGCTGTTGCGAAGTAATTTTACCGGTTATTTTAAATATAAACGGATTGCGATGTCGGCGCTGCTGCGGTGTTCGGAACAATCCGTTTTTTATTTTCACGAAGGAGGAAAATCCGATGAGACTGGATAAGTATTTAAAGGTTTCGCGTCTGATCAAAAGAAGAACGGTCGCGAACGAGGCTTGTGACGCGGAAAAAATTACGGTGAACGGAAAGACGGCGCGCGCTTCCTACGAAGTAAAAACGAACGATGTGATTGAGATCAATATCGGAAAAACGCCGCTTCGGGTAAAGGTGCTGAAGGTGGCGGAGGTCGTCGGAAAGGACGGCGCTTCGGAGCTGTACGAGGTTTTATCTTAACGCGTCCGCGAGACGGGAGCGAAAATCCCGCGCGGTCAGGCTGCGGTTCTATTTTTCGGCGTGTCCGCATAAAAATGATTGTGTAATATGTTTACGGTCAAGGCTCGGTTTGTTCCTTGGTATAAAAAGGAAAGGTGCGGTCGTATTTATGAACAATCATCATATTATTCTGAAAAATCGGGAGATTCTTCACGCGACCGGTGTGAAAAGCACGGAAAGCTTCCGGGACGAAAAGGTTGTGCTTCACACCGAGTGCGGCGATCTTGCGATCTACGGAAGCGGACTGTCCGTCAGCGAGCTTGATATGGGGTCGGGTGATTTTGACGTCAACGGGAGGATCGACGGAATTCGATACCTTTCGGAGGACAGGCATATCCCCGACAATTTTATCAGCAGATTATTTCGGTGAGATCGGCGGTTCGGCTGAAGGAAGGGTTATCGTTATGTATGACACGACGCGGGAGATTCTGGCGGAAATCGGGATTTTTGCGCTGATCGGCGCGGTGCTGGGGTTCGGATATGATGTTTTGCGTTTCTTTCGTATTATATGGAAGAAAAGTCCCGCGCTTGTTCATATAGAGGATCTTTTGTATCTGCCTTTTTGCGCGTTTCTGATTTTCTGCTGCGTGGTGGAATACGGAAAGGGCGAGCTTCGGTTTTATCACCTCCTTGCCCCGGTATTCGGGGCGGCGGTTTATCTGCTGACGCTCGGACAGGTCACCCAATATATCGCGAAAGCGGTTCGCCGCCTTTTTCGGTTCTTGTTTTGTTTGCTGAAAAAGCCGTTATATGGTTGTTATCGCTTAATTCACCAAATTTTTCATAAAATGTTTGGCGCTTTATGCCAAAAAATCAGAGAAATGCTAAAAAATCTGTATTTTTACTTGAAAAAAGGGAAAGATTTGTTGTATAATAAGAATAAGTCTAAAATAGGGAAATTATATGAAACGGGCGGTGAGGAACGGCATGTTATTCAAGCGGAAGTCAGAAAAAAAGCATAGACGTTCCTTTTTTATGGGGCTGCTGTGCGCCGCCGCCTTGGTGTATGCCGTAGTTACCTTGGTTTCGATTCAAGTGGAAATCGCCCAGAAATCTACCGAATACGAAGAGCTTTCCGCAAAGCTTGCGCAGGTCAGAACGGAAAACGAGCAGCTGGAACGGTATTCAAGCGACGAGTATCGGATCGATTATATTGAGGAGATCGCGCGCGAGGAGCTTGAATATTCCTACGCGGACGAAAAGATCTACTATTTTGTGCCAAGTAGTTAATTCGGTGAGAAAACAGGTTCCGGAGGGTTCGGGTTACCCTCCGCTTTTTTACGGAGGACGGTTCAAGGAAGGGAAGAGCGGTTTTGATGAAAAGGAAGGATCGAGAAAAGCTTTCCGCCGCCGCGAGGATCGGGGCGCTTGTGCTTGCCGCGCTGATTCTGCTGGCGTTTATTTTGCAGGCGTTTATCGTATAAAAACCGTTTTGTAAAAATTAACAAAACGACTTGATTTTTTGCGGAAAAAGATGTATAATAATTTCATAATATTCATCATGGAGGAAGTTCAAAATGTCTGAAAAAGTTTTAATCGAAACCTCTGCCCGTCACGTTCATGTGACGCAGGAAGCGCTTGAAGCGCTGTTCGGAAAAGATGCCGTACTTACCAAGAAAAAGGATCTTTCTCAGCCGGGGCAGTATGCCTGCGAGGAAAGAGTTACCATCGTCGGACCGAAGAAGGAGCTGAAGAACGTCTCGATTTTAGGTCCTGTCCGCTCCGCGACACAGGTGGAGCTTTCGGCAACCGACGCGCGTTCGGTCGGGATTCCGATCGCGATCCGCGAATCGGGAGATATTGAGGGAACGCCCGGCTGTAAGATCGTCGGACCCGCGGGCGAAATTGAAATTAACAAGGGCGTAATCGTCGCGAAACGTCATGTACACCTTACGCCCGAAACAGCGGAGAAGCTCGGGGTAAAAAATAAGGACATTGTATGGGTAAAGGCGGAAACGGACGGAAGAACCGCGATCCTCGGCGATGTTGTGATTCGCGTAAGCGATCAGTTCGCGGACGCGATGCACATTGATACCGACGAATCGAATGCGATTGCTGCCGTGCCGAACCTTATGGGCGAAATTATAAAATCTTTATAAGCGAGTCTGTCAGTTTACCCGCCGCGCTGTTGTATCTTTGGCAAAAATTCCGGATACGGCGCGGCGGAATTCTTGTATTTGCGAAATCGTTTCCGCTTAACAAAAACACGCAAAAAAGGAGATGAGTCCCTTGAAGCACTGCGGAACGCAAACCATTGAGACAAACCGGCTGATCCTGCGCCGATTTGAAGTTTCGGACGCGGAAGCGATGTATCGGAATTGGGCTTCCGATCCGGCTGTGACCAAATTCCTGACATGGCAGCCGCATAAGGACGAGGACGAGACGAGAGCGCTTCTGACCGAGTGGGTCGCCGCTTATGAGAAGCCCGACTGTTATAACTGGATCATTGTTCCGAAAGGTGACAAAGAGGAACCGATCGGCGGAATCAGTGTTGTCGAGATCAGAGAAAACATTCGGTGCATGATGATCGGTTACTGTATCGGACAAGCCCGGTGGCGGCAGGGAATTACCTCCGAAGCGCTGGACGCGGTGATCGATTTATCTTTTCGCCAAAACGGACGTACAGCGGATCGAAGCCTTTCACGACAGCAATAACCCCAATTCGGGCAGGGTCATGAAAAAATGCGGTATGAAGTACGAGGGAACGCTTCGCCGGCGCGGATTCTCGAATCAGGGAATCGTTGACGCTTGTTTTTATTCGATTTTAAGAGACGAGCCGCGCGAACGCCTGTCCCAGAATCAATCCAATACATCAAATAATAAGGAGTAAGCCATGAATTACAGTGAAAAACTGCAAAAATGTCTGGAAAGCGTTCGGAAAAAGACGGATTTTGTTCCGAAGGTCGCATTGACGCTCGGGTCGGGGCTCGGCGCGCTTGCCGAGGAGATCGAGATCGCCGCGATCGTGGATTACAGCGAAATTGAGGGCTTTCCGACCTCTACCGTCCCCGGGCATAAGGGGAGATTCGTTTTCGGCATGATGGACGGCGTTCCGGTGGTAATCATGCAGGGGCGGGTGCATTATTACGAGGGCTACGCCATGCAGGATGTTGTGCTTCCCACACGGCTGATGAGGATGATGGGGGCGGAGGTTCTTTTTTTAACGAACGCGAGCGGCGGGATCAATACCGATTTTTCGGCGGGAGATTTTATGCTGATTACCGATCAGATCTCGAATTTCGTACCCAGTCCGCTGATCGGTCCGAATCTCGAGCAGTTCGGAACACGATTCCCCGATATGAGCGAAATTTACGACAAGACGCTTCGTACCGTGATCGCGGACACCGCGAAGGAGCTGAATATCAAGCTCCAACAGGGGGTTTATATTCAGCTTACCGGTCCGAACTTTGAATCCCCCGCGGAGATTCGTATGTGTCGGACGCTCGGTGCGGACGCGGTCGGAATGAGTACCGCCTGCGAAGCGATCGCTGCGAATCACGCGGGAATGAAGGTCTGCGGGATCTCGTGCGTGGCGAATTTAGGCTGCGGTCTGACGGAAAATCCGCTGACACATAAAGAAGTCATGGAAGCCGCCGATAAAGCCGCGCCGCTCTTTAAAAAGCTGATCCGGACTTCGATTGTTCATATTGCGGAAAAGATGTGAAATGTGTAAGGAAATGGATAAGAAAAAAGAATTGCGGGATCGGGTGGAGAATGTTCGCCTTTCCGAGTCGAAAAAAAGCGTTGTGATTCTGGATCAGACGAAGCTTCCGAATATTGTCGAATTTTTAGAGCTGAAAACGGCAAAGGAGTTTTACGACGCAATCTGTGAGTTGAAGGTACGCGGCGCGCCCGCGATTGGAATCTGCGCGGGGTATGCGCTGTATGTTCTGGCGAGCTGTTTTCGCGCGCCGTCAAAGGAGGCTTTTTTTGAACAGCTTTCCGAAACGAAGGATTATCTCGCTTCCTCGAGACCGACGGCGGTCAATTTATGTCACGCGCTCGATCGGGTGGAACGGGCGGCGCTTTCCGAAAGGGCTTCGGAGATTCCGGTAATTCTGGAGCGAATGAAGCGGGAAAGCATTGCGATTCAGGACGAGGATATTGAGATGTGCCGCGCAATCTCGGAATACGGCTTAACGCTCGTTCGGGACGGCGACGGAATTCTGACGCACTGCAACGCGGGTCCGCTCGCGACCTCGGTGTACGGTACGGGGCTTGGGACGCTGATTCTCGGGGCGGAGCGCGGACGGTGTTTTCACGCGTATGTGGACGAGACGCGTCCGCTTTTGCAGGGAGCGCGGCTGACCGCGTATGAGCTGGATCGGGCAGGGATCGACGTTACGCTGATCTGCGACAATATGGCGGGGCTTGTCATGCGGCAGGGGAAGATCAACGCCTGCTTTGTCGGCTGTGACCGCGTCGCGGCAAACGGCGATACGGCGAATAAGATCGGCACAAGCAGCGTGGCGGTTCTGGCGCATTATTACGGGATTCCGTTTTATGTGTTCTGTCCATCGTCTACCGTGGATTTTCGATGTGAGACAGGCGCGGATATTACCATTGAAGAACGCGACCCGTCGGAGATCCGCGAAAAGTTCTTTTTCTCCCCGTCCGCGCCAAAAAATATCCGCTGCTACAATCCCGCTTTTGATGTTACGGAGGCGAAGCTGATCACGGCGATCGTTACCGAGAAGGGGATTTGTCGGTATCCGTATACGGAATCCTTGACGGAACGGCTCATGGAAGGGAACGAAAATGATCATCAGAAATGAATGTCCCGAGGATTACAGAACGGTTGAAGCATTGATCAAAAAGGCGTTTTGGAACGTTTACGCTCCCGGCTGTGACGAGCATTATTTAGCGCATATTTTACGCGAACACGAGGACTTTCTGCCCGAGCTTGATCTTGTTCTGGAAGAGAATGGAAAAATTATCGCGAGCGTTATGTATGTAAAAGCGAAGCTTTATGACGAGACCGGAGCCGAAAAAAGATCCTTTCGTTCGGACCGCTTGCCGTTCTTCCCGAATATCAGCGCGTCGGATACGGTAAAAAGCTTTTGGAGGATTCGTTTAAACGGGCGGTAAAGCTTGGATACGATACGATTGTAATCTTTGGAAATCCCGAAAATTATATCACATGCGGGTTTAAAAGCTGCAAACGATACAATGTATCGGTCGGTGAGGGCGTTTATCCCGTTCCGCTGTTGGTTAAGGAGCTGAAAAAGGATACGCTTAAAGGGAAAAATTGGATTTACCGAGAAAGTGACGCTTATCGCTTCGACAAAAAGGACGCGGAAAAATTCGATTTGTCGTTTGAGCAAATGCCGAAGGAATATCAGCCGAGTCAGGAATTATTTTATATATACAGCAATTCAAGAATCATTTAACGGAAAGGAAATTCAAAAATGCGACTTAGATTTTACAACGCGAAAATCATGACCATGGAAAACGACTGTTCGATCGTCGAGGGCGAGCTTCATGTTGAAAACGATCGGATCGCGTATATCGGAACCGAAAAGGGAGAGGGGTCGTTTGACCGTGAAATTGACGTAAACGGAAACCTGCTTATGCCGGGCTTTAAAAACGCGCATACTCATTCCGCGATGACCTTCTTGCGTTCGTACGCGGACGATCTTCCGCTTCAAAGCTGGCTTTACGATAAGGTTTTCCCGATGGAAGCGAAGCTTACGCCCGACGCGGTTTACTGGTTTTCGCGGCTTGCGATTCTGGAATATCTGACGAGCGGAATGACCGCGAATTTTGACATGTATATGAAAACCGACGCGATCGTATCGGCAAGTATTGACAGCGGATTCCGCACGGTTCTTTGCGATTCGATCAACAATTTCGGCGGAACGGTTGAGCAGATGGAAAAGGATTACGACCGATTCGGGGCGATCCATGAACGGATCTCGTATCATCTCGGGTTTCACGCGGAATATACGACCAGTCCGGAGATTATGAAGGAGCTTTCCGCGCTCGCGAACCGAAGAAAGCTTCCTGTTTTTGTTCATAATTCCGAAACAAAAGCCGAGGTAGAGGGCTGTCGGGAACGTTATCACATGACCCCGACGGAATATCTTGAAAGTATCGGAATGTATAATTACGGCGGCGGCGGTTATCATTGTGTGTATATGTCCGAGGAGGATCTTCGGATCTTTCAAAAGCGCGGATTATACGCCGTAACGAATCCCGCGTCGAATCTGAAGCTTGCGAGCGGGATCGCGCCGATCTGCACGTTTTTGGAGAACGGGATCCCCGTCGCGATCGGGACGGACGGCGCGGCGAGCAACAATTGTCTCGATATGTTCCGGGAGATGTTCCTCGTGACGGGGCTTCAGAAAACGGTACGGGAAGACGCTTCGGCTTGCGACGCGGGGGAGGTCTTAAAAATGGCGGCGGTAAACGGCGCCCGCGCGATGGGGCTGAACGACTGCGACTGCCTGAAAAAAGGAAAAAAAGCGGATTTTATCGAAATTGATTTACAGCAGCCGAATATGCAGCCGCAAAATCATATCACGAAAAATATCGTATATGCGGGCAGTAAGCAGAACGTAAAGAGAACGGTCGTAAACGGGAAGATTCTGTATGAAAACGGAAGCTTTTTTGTCGGAGAAACGCCCGAGCATATTTACAAAAAAGCGGCAGAGGAATTATCAAAAATGAAATAGGGGGAGGCTATGAAGCTTCCGGATTATGCTGAAACAATCATAAAAAGACTGAATGACGGCGGGTACGACGCGTATGCGGTCGGCGGCTGCGTGCGCGATCTGCTGCTCGGAGAGACGCCGAAGGATTACGATTTTACGACGAACGCTTCTCCCGAGCAGATAAAGCAAATCTTTTCCGATTGCAGGACGTTCGACTGCGGAATTCGGTTCGGCACGGTCGGCGTATCGGTCGGGGGAGAGACTGTCGAGATCACCGCTTATCGCCGGGACGGAGGGTATTCCGATCATCGGCGTCCCGATCGTGTCACCTTCTCGGAAAAGCTTTCGGAGGATCTCATGCGCCGCGATTTTACGATCAATGCTATGGCGTTCGCGCCTGCCGAAAGTCTGATCGACCTTTTCGGCGGACAAACGGATTTGACTCGTCGGCTCATACGCGCGGTCGGAGAACCCGAGAATCGCTTTCGGGAGGACGCGCTTCGGATCCTTCGCGCGCTGCGGTTTGCTTCGTGTCTGGATTTTCGGATTGAGAGGGAGACTTCCGCGGCGATTCACCGCTGCGCCGGGCTTTTGAAAAATATTTCGGGAGAGCGCATTTACGCCGAACTGACAAAGCTGCTTTGCGGAAAGGGCTGTGAAACGGTTCTGCGGGAATATCCCGACGTTCTCGCGGTCATCATTCCCGAAATAAGCGCGTGCGTCGGCTTTGAACAGCGTACCAAGTATCATGACCGCGACGTTTACGAGCATACGATCGGCGCTGTGACAGCGATCGAACCGAAGCCGCATTTGCGGCTTGCCATGCTGCTTCACGATCTCGCGAAGCCGGATTTTTTTACGCTTACGGACGGTACGGGGCATTTTAAGGGACACGCGAAGGGAAGCGTCGCGATCGCCGAGCGGGTCATGAAAGAGCTGAAAACGGATTCGGCTTTTGCGGAGCGGGTATGCGCGCTTGTAAAATATCACGATATGACGATCGAAAACCGTGTTCCGCTTTTAAAAAGATATTTGAACCGATTCGGCGCCGAGCTGCTGCTCGAGCTGATCCAGGTTCATATCGCGGACGATACGGCGAAGGCGGCGGAATTTCGGGAGCGCATTCAAGAATACCGAAAAGCGGCGGAAACTGTTCATGAAATATTAAAAGAGGAACAGTGCTTCCGGATCCGTGATCTCGCGGTTGACGGAAACGACCTGCTGGCGCTCGGGCTGAGAGGGAAGGCGGTCGGAGATACGCTGCGGCATTTGCTGGACAGGGTAATAGACGAAAAATACGAAAATCGGAAAAAAGCCTTGCTGGAGGCGGCAAAAAGCTACAAGGAGAAAAACGAATGAGTTCGGTTGATATTGGAATCGATTTAGGGACGGCAAATACCATCATTACCGTCGGCGGGAAGGGGATCGTCGTAAACGAGCCGAGTATCGTCGCTTATGACAAGAAAAAGAAGCAGGTGCTGGCGGTGGGGTCGGAGGCGTACCGTATGCTCGGAAGAACGCCCGAGTATATCATTGCCGTAAAGCCGCTTCGCGACGGCGTTATTTCGGATAACGAAATGGCGGAGGAAATGATCATCGAATTTATTCATAAGGTAAGCGGAACCATGCTTTTAAAGCCGCGCGTTCTGATCTGCGTGCCGTCCTCCGTGACCGACGTCGAGCGCCGCGCCGTTGTCGAAGCCGCGCTTACGGCAGGCGCCCGAAAGGTATATATTATTGAAGAACCGATTGCCGCGCTTCTCGGCGCGGGATATGATATTTCAAAGCCGAACGGCATGATGGTGGTGGACATCGGGGGAGGGACAGCCGATGTTGCGGTCGTTTCGTTTAACGGGATCGTCGTATCGGAATCCGTAAAAGTCGCGGGGAATAAATTTGACGCGGCAATTTCACGGTATATTTCTCAAAAATATAAGGTGCTGATCGGTGAAAAGTCCGCCGAGCAGGCGAAAATCCGGCTTGCGAACGTATTTGATCCCAGTCCCGAACGGAAAATGACGGTAAAGGGTCGTCATTTGCTGCGCGGGCTTCCCGCTTCCATAGAAATCAGTGAAATTGATATTGAGGAAGCGGTAAGGGAGCTGACCGTCGATATTATTGACAGTATTAAAAAAGTATTTGAAAAAACGCCGCCGGAGCTGGTCGGCGACATTCACGAAAACGGTATTACGCTTACCGGCGGGGGCGCGCTTCTCGGCGGTCTTGCGCCGCTCGTGTCGAAAGAGCTTGGCGTTCCCTGTCATGTGGCGGATCACGCGCTGGAGTGCGTCGCGCGGGGAATTTCCGAGGCGTTTCATCTTTCGGATGAGCTTTTGGACGGTTTTGAGCAGATTTCGCTTTATCGGTATAAATAACGGATACGGAGGGGGAAATGACTTTATTTCACTATTTCGACCGATCGACGGGACCGTTTCGGAATTTGTCCGACCTTTCTCTCGAGGAAGCAAAGACCGTCCTTCATCAAATCCAAAAAGAACGCCCGCGCAGCCAAGCGGCGTCGCGGGACGAGAAATATATGGATCGGCGCGCGGCGTACGAGCGGCACGCTTACGATTTGTTTGTAAAAATGGGCGGGGAGCCGCAGCGGAAAACGCCGCATACAATGGTGGTAGAGGCTTGCGATTGGCTTTATTCGTGGTATGAAAAACCGTCGTTTGTTCGGATTCCGCTCGAAGCGTTCGATTTAAAAACCCTGTCCTTTACCTACGGCGATCTTCACCCGACCTTCAGCCCGATTGTAACGGACGGCAGGGAATATCGAAAAAAGCTGTATCTGTACGACGATATTTTAAAAATCATTGACCGATACGGACTCCCGCAGGATACGCCGCCTATGGAGGAGATCGGTTATCCCCGTTATGTGGAGGTACAGGTGTGGAGCGACGAGATTATTTCCGTTTATCGCGATCGTCGCTTTTGGGAAAGCCTCGATTAGGTGCGCTTCATTCCGTCCGTCATGCTTTTTACATATTCGTAAATTTTCTGCGGAGCGTCCTTTCCGTATTTTTTCGCGAGCTTTACGATCGCGCTTCCGACGATCACGCCGTCCGCGATTGACGCCATTTTTTCCGCCTGCTCGGGGGTATTGATCCCGAATCCGATCGCGGCGGGAATTTTGGCGTATTTTTTTACCGTGTCCATAATGGCGGAAAGGTCGGTCTTGATCTTGCTCCGCTCGCCGGTAACGCCCATGGACGAAACAATATACAAAAAGCCTTTTGCGTTTTCGGCGATCGTTTTGATCCGTTCCTCGCTTGTCGGCGCAATCAGGGAGATCACGTCGATCCCGTATTTTTCGGCGACGTCGGCAACCTCGTTTTTTTCCTCATACGGTAAATCGGGACAGATCAGCCCGTCGATCCCGATCTCGCCGCATTTTTGAAAAAATCGGTCATAGCCGTAATGAAAAACGGGGTTCAGATAGGTCATAAAGCAAATCGGAATCTCGGTCTGTTTCCGAACCTCCTCCGCTAAGAGAAAGGCGCGGTCGGTCGTCATTCCCGCAGAAAGTGCGCGGATATTCGCTTCCTGAATCACGGGACCCTCGGCGATCGGATCGGAAAAGGGAATCCCGATCTCGATCAGATCCGCTCCCGCGCGAACCGCAGCCATTATATTTTCGACACTCGTGTTAAAATCGGGATCGCCCGCCGTTAAAAAGGCGATAAACGCCTTGCGCCGAAACGCGTTTTGAATCTTATTCATGTAAATCAACTCCTCTGTATCTTGCGATTGCCGCTACGTCCTTATCTCCTCTGCCGGACAGGCAAACGATAATAATGTCGTCCTTGCTCATGGTCGGCGCGATCTTTATGGTGTGCGCAACGGCGTGCGCGCTTTCAATGGCGCAGATGATCCCTTCCGTTCGTGCAATGTATTCAAACGCGCTGACCGCCTCTTCATCGGTTACGGGAACGTACTCCGCCCGTCCGATCCGGTTCAGGTATGCGTGCTCGGGACCGATCCCCGGGTAATCCAGTCCCGCCGAGATCGAATAAACCGGCGCGATCTGCCCGTATTCGTCCTGACAGAACAGGGATTTCATGCCGTGAAAGATTCCGATCGTACCCGTTGCGACGGTCGCGGCGTGCTGACCGCTCGAGATTCCTTTTCCCGCCGCTTCACAGCCGATCAGCCGAACGTCCTTATCGTTGATGAAGTTGTAGAACATTCCCATGGAATTGCTTCCGCCGCCGACGCAAGCCATGACCGCTGTCGGGAGTTTTCCTTCCTTCTCGAGAATTTGTTCCCGTGCCTCCCTGCTGATAATACTCTGAAAATCACGGACGATCATCGGGAACGGGTGCGGTCCCATGACCGAGCCGAGTACGTAAAGCGTATCGTCTACACGCTTTGTCCATTCCCGCATGGCTTCGTTTACCGCGTCCTTGAGCGTCATGGTTCCGGTCGTGACGGGATTTACCTTTGCGCCGAGAAGCTCCATTCGGTAGACGTTCAGCGCCTGTCGAACCGTGTCCTCTTTTCCCATGAAAATTTCGCATTCCATTCCGAGAAGCGCCGCCGCCGTTGCGGTCGCGACGCCGTGCTGACCCGCGCCCGTTTCGGCGATCACGCGCGTTTTTCCCATTTTCTTCGCCAGAAGCACTTGTCCGAGCACGTTATTGATTTTATGCGAGCCGGTATGGTTCAGATCCTCGCGCTTTAAATAAATTTTCGCGCCGCCGAGATCCGCGGTCATTTTTCTCGCGTAGTAGAGCAGGGAAGGTCTGCCCGCGTACTCACGATTCAATTGATCCAGCTCCCGGTTGAATTCGGGGTCGTTCTTATAGTGCTCATAGGCTTTTTCAAGCTTATTGACCTCGTTCATAAGCGTTTCGGGGATATATTGTCCGCCGAAATCGCCGTATCTTCCTTTTGACATTTTAGATGGTTCCTTTCTTTTATGATTTCATTCTTTCGGAAATCCGAATGTTTGTTCCGCTTCCCGCGCCGCCCGTACCGCCGCGATCATCTTCTTCCGATCTTTTTTTCGATCCGTTTCAATCCCGCTGCTCAGATCGACGGCGTAGGGACGGTATTTTTGAATGACCTCCGAAATATTCCGAGGAGAAAGCCCGCCCGCGAGGAAGTAGGGGAGAGGGAGCGATGTACCGTCGAGAATACGGTGATCGAACGGCTTTCCCGTTCCCGTTCCATGGTCGAGCAGGAGGAAATCGACCGGAAGCTTCGCCGCTTGTTCCAGATCCGATACCGTGGAAACCTTGACCGCTTTTATGATCGGCGCCCGACAGATTTTTCGGAGCGACCCGATATAATCCGCGTCCTCGCTTCCGTGAAGCTGGATCAGATCGATGATCCCATTGTTTGCGTATTCCGCGCAGCGCTGCGGCGGTGCGTCCACAAACACCCCGACCGTTTGGATCGCGGGGTTCAGCTTTTTTTTGAATTTTTCCGCTGTTTCCGCAGTGATACAGCGGTGACTTTTCGGAAAAAGCAGGACGAAACCGACATAGTCGGGCACGGCTTCGTTCGCGTAATCAATGTCGCGCTCCCGATAAAGCCCGCACAGCTTAATTTTCGTCAATCCGATCCACCTTCTTATTTCCGTTTTTCAGGCGGCGAATTTCCCCGGTAATATTTCCGCTTTTCATCAGTGTCTCTCCGATCAGAACTGCGTCCACTCCGTTTTCGCGAAGCGCTTGTATATCCTCGGGCGTTCTGATCCCGCTTTCCGAAACGAAGATCCGATCCTTCGGCACCTTTTCCCGCAGACGGATACTGTGATTCAGATCGACCGTAAAATCCCGGAGATTACGGTTATTGACGCCGATGATCCGCGCGCCCGAACGGACGGCGAGATCGATTTCTTCCTCGCTGTGCGTTTCCACCAATGCGTCCAGCCCGAGCGAACAGGCGATCTCGAGGTATTCCCTGAGCTGTCGTTCCGATAAGATCGAGCAGATCAGGAGAACGGCGGACGCGCCGAGAATTTTTGCCTCGTAGATCATGTATTCGTCTACGGTAAAATCCTTCCGAAGCGTCGGAAGCTTTACTGCGGCGGTAATTTCCCGCAGATATTGACTTTTCCCCAAAAAGTAAAACGGCTCGGTCAGACAGGAGATCGCGGACGCGCCCGCCCGTTCGTATTCCTTCGCAATGCTCAGATAAGGAAAGTCCCTGCTGATCATTCCTTTGGAGGGAGAAGCGCGCTTGACCTCACAGATCAGCGCGATCGGATCGTTATGAAGCGCTTCATAAAAAGAGGGCGGGGAAACGCTTAGGCGGGATGCCGCCTCTTTTACGGCGGAAAGAGGAATTTCCTTTTTTAAGCCGACGACGCGTTCTTTTGTTTTTTTGGCAATTTTCTGTAAAATATCCATCGCTGCGATCGTTCCCCTATTCTTTTTCGTTCGAGACGCCAATAAAGTTATTCAGCGTTTGGAGCGCTTTTCCGCTGTCGATCATTTCCGCCGCGAGACGGATTCCATCGTCGATTCCGATTTCCTTGGCGATATGAAGCGCCGCTCCCGTGTTCAGAAGAACTGCGTCCCGTCCCGCGCCCTTTTTTCCGCTCAGGATCTCTTTGGCGATCGCGGCGTTTTCCTTCGGCTCGCCTCCCCGCAGCTCGTTCATCGAATGTCTTTGCATTCCGAACTGCTCGGGTGAGATTTCGTATTTGGTCAGTTCATTTCCGCTGATCTCGACAACGGTCGTCGGCGCGCTTACCGAGATCTCGTCGATTCCGTCCTGTCCGTATACCGCCATACCGCGTTTTACGCCGAGATTGGAAAGAACGCGCGCCATACTCTCCGTCAGCTCTTCACTGTATACGCCGAGGAGCTGTAAATTGGCGTGAGCGGGGTTTGTCAGCGGACCTAAAATGTTGAAAATGGTAGGAATTCCGATTTCTTTTCGTACCGGACCGACATATTTCATTGCCGAATGATATTTCTGAGCAAACAGAAAACAGATTCCCACCCGGTCAAGCAGCTTTACGCATTGCCGCGGCTCCTGCTGTAAATTTATGCCGAGCGCCTCGAGACAGTCGGCTGCTCCGCACTTGCTCGAAGCGGCGCGGTTTCCGTGCTTGGTGATCTTCGCTCCCGCAGAAGCGGCGACAATTGCGGAAATAGTGGAAATATTGATCGAATTCGTACCGTCCCCGCCTGTCCCGACGATTTCAAGAAGATCGCCGTCATAGGTAACCCGATCGGCGTATTCGCGCATGACATAGGCGCTTGCGCTGATCTCGTCGACGGTTTCCTCTTTTATGTGAAGCGCGGTCAAAAAGGCGGCAACCTGTGTCGGGAGCGCTTCGCCGCTCATGATCTCCTTCATTACCGAGGCAGCCTCTTCATAAGACAAATCCTCGCTTGATCCAACTTTTCTTAATGCTTCGCGGATCATTGTTCATTCTTCCTTTCAATGAAAATTTAAGAAATTTTTAAGCATTTCTTTTCCCCGAGGGGTCAAAATAGATTCGGGGTGAAACTGAACTCCGAAAATCGGGAAAATCTTATGCTGAACTCCCATAATCTCGCCGTCCTCGGTTTCCGACGTGACGGTAAGACAATCGGGGAGCGTTTCCCCGACGGCGGCGAGGGAATGATACCGCGCGACCTCTGTCCGCTCGGGAAGTCCGGAAAATAAAGGACAGCTCCGATCCAGCTTTACCATGGATTTTTTTCCGTGCATGAGCCTTTTGGCGTAGCTTACCGTTCCGCCGAACGCCTCGCAGATCGCCTGATGTCCGAGGCAAACGCCGAGAATGGGAACGCTGCCCTTTGCCTTTAAGACAAGCTCTTCGCAGATTCCCGCCTCCGAGGGCGTTTTCGGTCCCGGAGAGAGAATGATGTGCGAGGGCTTCAGCGCCAGTATTTCTTCACAGCGCATCTCGTCGTTTCGGATCACTTTAATGTCGGGATTCAGTTCGCCGATCAGCTGGTAAAGGTTATAAGAAAAGCTGTCATAATTGTCGATCAGTAAAATCATAAGCCGCTCCTTTCCGCGCTTGCCGTCATATTTTTACGTCCTGAGAAAACTGAAGGGCGTTCATGACCGCTTTCGCTTTATTGATACATTCGTTGTACTCGTTTTCGGGAACGCTGTCCGCGACGATCCCCGCGCCCGAGCGGACAAACACCTTTCCGTTCTTTTTAAACGCCAGCCGGATCGCGATACAGGCGTCGAGGTTTCCCGTAAAGTCGAGATAACCGATCGCGCCGCCGTAAATTCCTCGCTTGTTGTTTTCAAGCTCGTTAATGATCTCACAGGCGCGAATTTTCGGCGCGCCCGAAAGCGTTCCCGCGGGGAGCACCGCGTCGATCGCGTCCAGCGCGGTTTTTCCGTCCGCGATTTCTCCGCGAACGGTCGAACCGATGTGCATAATATGGGAATACCGTTCAACGGAAAGGTATTTTTCGACCGTAACCGTTCCGAATTTACTGATTTTGCCGAGATCGTTTCTGCCCAGATCAACCAGCATATTATGTTCGGAAAGCTCTTTTTCATCGGAAAGAAGCTCTTTTTCAAGCCGTCGGTCCTCTTCGTCGGTCTCTCCGCGCGGACGCGATCCCGCGAGCGGGAAGGTGTGCAGAACCCCGTTTTCAAGCTTTACGAGCGTTTCGGGAGAAGCGCCCGCGACCTCCATGTCGTCACTGCTGAAATAAAACATATAAGGGGAAGGATTTGTCGTGCGAAGAATCCGGTAAGCGTCGAGAAGGCTTCCCTCAAAATCGGCTTCTAAGCGGTTGGAAAGAACGACCTGAAAAATATCGCCCTCAAAAATATATTTTTTTGCTTTTTCGATCATCGCCGAGTATTCTTCCTTGCTGAAGAGCGGGCGGAAATCCGAGGTAATCGCCGCGCGCTCGTGCTTTGCCTGCTCGCCGCGCTCAATCAAAAGCTGCATTTCATTCAAGGCTTTTTCGGCGATCCGGTAATTGTTTTCGAGGTCGTCCGTTCGGATATTGGCGATCAGAACGATTTTTTGCTTTACGCTGTCAAACGCGATCACCTTATCGAAAAGCATTAAATCCACGTCCTTGAAGCCCTCCGCGTCGAGCGCGTCCAGCTTCAGGCACGGTTCGCTGTACTTGATATAATCGTAGGAAAAATAGCCGACCAGTCCGCCCGTAAAGGAGGGGAGACCTTCGATTTTCGGACTGGTGTATTCCGAAAGGAGAGCCCGGATCGCGTCGGCGGGCTTGGAATGCCCGCTGATTTGTATTTCGCCCGTCGTAACATTTTTTACGGTCGTTTTTCCGTCGGTACAGCTGATCTCAAGCGTCGGACAGTATCCTAAAAAAGTATACCGTCCCCATTTTTCCTGATTTTCCACGCTTTCGAGAATGTAGCAGTGCCGACTGTAATTTTTCAGGATCCGAAGAACCTCGTTCGGCGTTCGGATATCGGACATGATCTCGCGGCTGATCGGAACGATCCGGTATCGGTCACGGTATTCCTTTGCCTGTTCTAAAGTAGGATACATAAAAACATTCCTTTCTTTTGCAAATAAAAAACGCCCTTAAATTACAGCAAAAAACTGAAACTTAAGGACGATAAAATCGCGTTGCCACCTTAATTCACGGCACAAAGCCGAACACCTCACCGGATACTGACATATCCTTGCAAATAACGCTTGCCGCGTCGCGGAATACTCGGATCATGAGATCCTTTGACCGCGCCCTCAGTGGTCCATTTAATGAACTGCGTTCTGCGGCATTCTCAGCACCTGCCGCTCTCTGTGAGTGCACAAACATTTTTATCTCCACATCATCGGTTTCTTGGGAAGAAATATTTAATTTACACGCATTATAGCACCGTTTTTTCGTTTTGTCAATACTTTTGAAAAAAATTCATATTCGCTTTAAAAATGAACACTTTTTGTTTCGGTAATTTTTCCGTACATTTCGGGTCTTCTGTCGCGGAAAACGCCCCAGCTCATTCGGAAATCCCGAATTTCGTCCAGATCGTACTCGCCGATCAGAACGCAGTCGTTTTCCCGGTCGGCGGATTGAATGATCTCGCCGGTACAGTCGGTCAGAAAAGAGCTTCCGTAAAAGCGAAGGGAGGAGGATTGATTCTGGTTTTCGGGACAGGGCGTTACCGTTTCCGTTCCGATCCGGTTCGCGGCAATCACGGGGATCAGATTTGCCGCCGCGTGCCCCTGCATGCACCGTCTCCAGTGCGGCATGCTGTCGCATTCAAGAATCGGCTCGGAACCGATCGCGGTCGGGTAAAACAACAGCTCCGCGCCCATCAGCGCCATGCAGCGCGCCGCCTCGGGGAACCATTGATCCCAACAGATCCCGACGCCGATTTTTCCGTAACGGGTCTCGAAAACCCGAAATCCAGTGTCTCCGGGCGTAAAATAAAATTTTTCCTGATAAAAATGATCGTCGGGGATATGCGTTTTCCGATAGATTCCGCAAAGGCTTCCGTCCGCGTCAATGACGGCGACGCTGTTAAAAAGGGTCGTTTCATCCTGTTCGTAAAAGCTTATAATAAGAACGGATTCCGATTCCCGCGCCAATGCGGAAAAGCGGCAAACCGCTTCGTTCCGATCGGCGGACTGAGCCAGCGCGTAATGCTCGTATTTTCGTTCTTGGCAAAAATACGGCGTTTCAAAAAGCTCGGGAAGAAGAACGATATTCGCGCCGTCCGCGACCGCCTTTCGGACATATAGTTCCGCCTTTTCCAGCGATTTTTCCCTTGTATCCGGGATTGACATTTGTATCGCCGCCGCTTTTACTTTTCTCATTTTTCCTGATTCCTTTCTTTTATGTACAATTCCGCTTCCGATCGGGTCAGCTTTCGCACCTGTGTTTTCGGGTATTCCCGATATTCCGTTTGCTTCAATAAAGGCGTCGGATTTTCACAGATTTTATCGGTATTTTTTGCCAAGTATGTCTGCAAGCTGTTTAAATCCGGAAAAATTTTATAGGACTTTTTTCCTCCGCTATTTTTGATTTCATAAATGCCGCAGGGTTTTTTCATGGTATAATCGGCGGTTCGAAGGTAAAGCCTTGCGTTTTCCAAGGAGCGGAAAGGAAAATTCCAACGCTGTAATCCCCGTTTCGGATCCCGTTCGATACAAATACAGCGTCCGCAGGTTCCGCAGATGTACTGCGTGTGATTTTTCAAACAATCGACGGGATTCAGCAGAGGAGTTTTTCTTCGTTCATCGGTGTAACATTCTATGCACATTTTGTTTTCCTTTTTATTTCCATTCCAAAGAATCGTTTTTAAAATATCGGAATCTGCTGTGTAATACAATGAATATTCCCGCCGCCGATCAGAATGTCGCGCGCGCGGATCGGCACAACTTTTCGGCTCGGAAACAATCCGCTTAATATTTCCCGTGCCTGTTCGTCCGCTTCATCTCCGAAAAACGGCATAATTACGGCGCTGTTGGAAATATAAAAATTGACGTAAGAAGCGGCGAGACGTTCTCCCGGAGTTCTTGTCGGCTCGAAATTCATATAATCCAGTCCCTCACACTCTTCGGCGGTAACGGTAACGGGCTTCGGAAGCGGGAGCTTATGCACCTTGAGCTTCCGTCCGCGCGCGTCCGTTTCGGCTTCGAGAATCTCGAGACAAGAGCGGCTCAGCGCGTACTGCGGATCGTTCCGGTCGTCGGTATAGGCAAGAACGACCTCTCCGGGTTTTACGAACGCGCAGATGTTATCGACGTGTTCGTTCGTTTCGTCCTTATAGATCCCGTTTTTCAGCCAGATGATCTTTTTGACGCCGAGATAGCTTTTCAGCTTCTCTTCAATCTCCGCCTTCGATAAATTCGGATTTCGTCCCGCGCTCAGCAGACAGGCTTCGGTGGTGATACAGGTTCCTTCGCCGTCCACGTGGATTGAGCCGCCCTCCAGGATAAAATCTCCCGCGTCGTACAGATCCTTTTCATACAGGTCGCAGAGCTTTCGCGCCATGCGGTCGTCCTTATCCCACGGGAAGTAAAGCCCGTCCGTCAGCCCGCCCCACGCGTTAAATCCCCAGTTGATCCCGCGGATTTCAGCGCCGTTCGTTACGAAGGTCGGTGCGTAATCCCTTGCCCAAGCGTCGTTTGAGGACATTTCCACAACGCGGATCCGATCCGAAAGCATTCGCCGCGCGTTTTCGTATTGACGGTCGCTTGCGCAGACGGTTACCTTTTCACTTTCCGCGATTGCCTCACAGACCCGAACGAACGCTTTTCGAGCGGCGTATCCGCCGTAATGCCACGAATCCGGGCGCTCGGGGAAAATCAGGATACAGCCGTGATGCGGCGAAAATTCGGCAGGCATATAGAATCCGTCGGAAAGCGGCGTACTGTTCATTGTTTCCACAAGAAGGAACACTCCTTTTTTACATTTTTAAGTTTACGTATGAATCATTTCGTGCGAACCCGTACTTTTTTCTTCGTTTGTCCATTGAAACAGGATTCGGAACCCGATTACGGCGGAAGCGATACTGCAAAAAAATAAAGCAGGATCGGCAGGGAGCGCGGAGATTTCGGACAGGGGCAGAAGCTCCGGAAGCGAACCGAGCATAAAACCGAAAATAATCAGGTACGATCGCTCCGCGTAGCGGATCAGACAGCGATTCAGCAGGGAGGAGAGCAGGAGAATTCCGACCAGAACACCGAATACCGCGGGCAGGATCGGAATGATTTGAAACTCTCGGATATGCTCCAGCGTGGTTTCGTACATCCCCGTTATGTAGAGGATTTGCGAAGCGCTGATTCCGGGAAGAATGATCGCGGCGGCAATAAAAATTCCGATCAGAAGCTGTGTGAAGAATCCCGCGTTTACGGTTTCGATCCCGCCAAGCCGATGAATGATATAAAGGAAAAAAAGAAGGATCAAAACGCCCGTCAACGGATAAAGGAAAACCGCGCATGAGATTTTTCGGACGCCCGCCTTGCGGAAAAGAATCGGGATTCCGCCCGCGACCGCTCCGAAGAAAAAGAAGCGAAGCGGAAGCTGTGCGGGAGTCGTAAATAAAATACCGATCAGCTTCGAGAAAAGAAAAACTCCGATTCCCGCGCCAAGGGAGAATTTCAGCAGAAAGGAGAGATTCTCCTTCGGTTTTTTCAGGATCGATCCGACCGATAAAAGAAGCCGGTCATAAAGATTTAAAGCAATCGCCATTGTCCCGCCGCTTACGCCCGGAACCGTCATGGTCGCACCGATCCAGAGTCCTTTTAAAAATAATACGATCGTTTTTCTCAAAGCCGATACCTCCCCAAAAGGTGTTTTCTTTGTATCAACTTATGCGAAAAACGGACGGTTATTCGGTAAAATTCGGTTTTTCCTCCGGGGATTTGTTGCGAAACGCGATGATCTTTTCCGCGCAGTTATCGCAAACCTCGACGATCACAAACCGCAGGTCTTTATAATCCGCGTGCGGAGCTCCCTCGGCGCTTTCGGGGAGATAGCCGAGCAGATCGGTGACAAATCCGGAGATTGTGTCGTATTCATGCTCGTCGGGCAGGGAATAGCCGAACAGCTCGAGAACCTCGTCGGGATCCGCCTCTCCGTTGATCTCGTATTTATCGTCGTTGATTTTCTTGATCAGCAGATCTTCGTCGTCGTATTCGTCCTGAATATTGCCCATGACGGATTCGATCAGGTCCTCCAGGGTCACGATCCCGGCGGTACCGCCGTATTCGTCGATCACAACAGCCATGCCCGTTTTCTGACTGGTCAGGAAGGTAAAGGTATCGCTGCAGGAGCAGCTTTCCGGTATAAATACCGCTTCGCGGATAAATTCCTTCAGCTGAAATTGTTCGAGATGCTTGTCGCCGATCAAGCATAGCAGATCCTTTACGATCACGATCCCGATGATTTTATCGAGACTGCCCTCAAAGACGGGAAGCCGCGAAAAGCCCTTTTCAAGCGCCAAGTAAATAATATCGTCGAGCGAGTCGTTCGCTTCGATCGCGGTAATATTTACGCGGTGTGTCATAACGTCGGAGGCGCAGAGATCGTTAAATTCAAAAACGTTGTTGATCATTTCGACAGAAGTATCCTCGATCGCTCCCGTTTCGTTTCCCGCGTCCACCAAAGAAAGAATATCGTCTTCGGTAATGCTTTCTCCGTAATTTCCTCCGATTGCTTTCCGCAGAAGCGCGGTAAGCCCTTTATTCAGCAGGATCAGCGGTGATAATAAAATTTTTGCCGCTTTATTTTGTTTTCGATCGTCCGTATCCATAAAAATGCCTTTTGAATCCTTTCTGTTACAGTCCGAAGAATCGAACCGCGTTGTCGTTGCAAATCCGAAGCAGCTCCTCCGTTTGTATTCCTTTAATCTCCGCCGCTTTTTTTGCGGTTTCGTAAACCATGCCGCTGTCACAGCGCTTACCGCGGTACGGAACGGGAGCCATATAAGGAGAATCCGTTTCAAGCATGATCCGTTCCGGCGGTATGAGCTTACAGGCTTCCACGACTTTTTTGGCGTTTTTGAAGGTAAGAACGCCCGTAAAGCTGATCATCATGCCGAGATTGAGGATCTCCCGCGCCGTTTCCACGCTGCCCGAGAAGCAGTGTACCACGCCCTTGGGTCTGAATTCGCTTAAAATTTCAAGCGTTTCCTTGGTTGCTTCTCTGGAATGTACGATGACGGGAAGGTTCAGTTCTTTCGCGAGAGACAATTGTTCCCGAAAACGCAGACGCTGCGTCTCCTTATCGTGCGTTTCCCGGTGAAAATCCAGTCCGATCTCGCCGATCGCGACCGTTTTCGGATTTTTACTCATCTCCCGAAGCCGATCGAGATAATCGTCCGGAAGGGAATCGGTCTCCTCGGGGTGAATCCCGACGGCGGCGTACATTCCCTCGTAACGGGCTGTGAATTCCAGCGATTTTGCGCTGCTCGATAAGGTGCAGCCCACATTGATGATCCGATCGACCTTATTTTGAAACAGCTCGTCCAGCACGGCGAAACGGTCGCTGTCGAACGCTTCGTCATCATAGTGCGCGTGCGTATCAATTACTTTCATAAAATCAGTCCGTTTCTTTTGGAGATGGGTGTATTTTTTTCACGCTGTCGCGTTCCACAAGCTTTCCGGTCACAAGAACCCGTCCGCAGCGGTAGCTGTTGTCGCGGATTTTCCGAATAATGATCTCTACGGCTTCGTGTGACATATAATAGCTGTTCACGTCAAAGGTTGTGATTCTCGGGGTAGAAATGGTGGAATAAATATGATTGTCGTAGCCGGCGACGGAAATATCGTCGGGAACGCGATAGCCCGCCGCTTTCAGCTGATTGATCAGCTGATACGCGGTTTCGTCGCAGTTACAGAAAAAAGCGGTGGGAAGCTCATCGGGCAGGGTAAATTCCGGTAAAAGCGTCCCGTCCTTTTTTCGGTCGTCAACAATTTGGATCGAGTCTAACCGCAGATTGTGCTCAATGTGTGATTTGCAAAAGCCCAAAAAACGATCCTGTATACTGGACGTTGCGCTGATCGTACCGACAAAGCAGATTTTCCGATGTCCGTTCCGGAGCAGATAATTCGTAATCGTATACGCGCCGAAAAAATTATCCGCGAGTACGGTTTCGACATCGTTTTTTCCGCTGTAAAAATCGAGAAATACCGTCGGGATTTCCATAGATAAAAGCGCGGATACATACGCGTCCTGAAACTGCCCCAAAATAATAATGCCGTCTACTTTTTTGTTCAAAACGGAGCTCGGCATTTCGCAAAGCTGCTCGTCCGCTTCCGATACAACCTCAAGGATCCCGTAATAGCTCTGCTTTTGAAGAAGCTCCACAATATAACGGTATACGACCCAATAAAACGCGCTCGCGTCATGAATGAAATGCTTTGCGACAATGACGCCGATATTATAGGTCGGGCTGTCCTTGGGCAGCTTAGAGGAGCCGCTGAAGCGATAGCCCATTTCGTTTGCCTTTTGCTTAATGCGCTCGCGAAGCTCGGCGCTTACGCCGTCTTTTCCGCTGAGTGCCTTTGATACTGTGACGGTACTTACTCCGATTTGCGAAGCAATATCGCTCATGGTAACTGCTTTTTTTGTCATCGTGCTGCCGGCTCCTATTTATGATCATTCGTTCGGGAACGGTTTCGCTGATTCAAATTCTATTTTAAGTTATAAATGTCGGTTTGTAAATTAACAAAATGAATAAATATTATCTTGTGATAAAATCAAATTTGTGAACATTGTACAATCGAGCCGATTTTTCTTCAATTGCTGAATAAGAAAAAAGGATAAAGAGGGCTGAAGCCGCGCATAGGGAGGACTGCTTGGATTGATCGGATATGACGCGGTTTTCTTCATCTGTTTTTGTCGGCGTGATTTTCAAAAAAAAACTCTTAAATTTGTTAAAACTGTACATTGTAAACAATTACATGATATGATATAATAGAAAATAAGTATAAATCCGGGAAAGGAATGGTCACAAGCATGAGCGTAACAATCAAAGATGTTGCAAAAGCCGCGAATGTTTCGGTAGCGACCGTTTCTCGTGTCTTAAATAAAAAGAATAATGTGTCCGACGAGGCGATCGAGGCTGTGCAGCAGGCGGTAAAGCGTCTCGGATACAGTCCGAATTTTCTCGGCAGGGATTTAAGGAAAAGCGAAACGCGGCGAATCCTTGCGATCATCGCTTCTACGGAGCAAAGCTTTTATTCCGAGGTTTTGCGCGGAATGGAGGAAGGCGCGATCGCGCGGGGATACGACGTCCTGATCGCGACGACGCGCGATGACCCGAAGCATGAAATGCACCTTCTGGAAATGCTTTTTTCACGTTCGGTAGACGGCGCGGTGCTGCTCGGACCGAAGCTCGATGCCGCGACGATTTCCTCTCTTGCCGAAAATCATAATATCGCTATTTGTCTCGAGCGCTTGGAAAATTGCCGGGTGCTTACGGTAACGATCAATAACGTAAGCGCGGGGCGGGACGCCGTAAATTATCTGATCCGAAAGGGGAGAAGGCGGATCGGGCTGCTGACGACGCAGCAGAGGAGCCAGTCCTCTGTCGATCGGGAACAGGGGTATCGGGAGGCGCTGGCGGAAAACGGATTAAGGTATGACGAAAATCTCGTTTATTACGGCGATTATTCCTCCGACGCGGGAATGCGCGGCTGCGAGCGGCTGATGAAGCTGAAGGAGCCTCCCGACGCGATTTTTTCGATTTCGGATATGATTGCGATCGGCGCGATGAATTACGCGATCGAGAATCGGATTCAGATCGGAAGCGACGTACTTTTTTTCGGTTTTGACAATATTCAATATTCCCGTATTTTTATCCCGCATTTATCAACGGTGCAGCAGCCTTGCTTTTTGCAGGGGAAGCTTGTCGTGGAAAAGCTGATTGAGAATATGAAATCGAAAACGCCCGATCGGTCGCTTTATATGCTTCCGCACAGCCTGATCCTGCGTGAAACGACGGGAGATTAAAAGGATTTTTTCATGAATACCATTCACAATTTGATTCATTTTACGGCTCCGGGAGATTTTGAAAAGTGGGAAGAAACCTGCCTCCCGATCGGAAACGGGTACATGGGCGCGAGCTTTTTCGGCGGACTCGACCGGGAACGCATTGTATTAAACGAAAAAACGCTCTGGACAGGCGGATCGTCGCCGAACCGTCCCGCGTACAACGGCGGCAATCGGATCGGAGCCGTTCATTCCGTAAAAAAGGTTCAGGAGCTTCTTCGGGACGGGAAATATGAGGAGGCGCTTGCGCTTCTCCCGAACCTGACCTGCGACGACAGCGGGAACGGCTATGGCTCCTATCAGCTTTTGTGCAACGCGGAGCTGTATTTCCCGAATATGGATCCCGAAAAGGCGGTAAATTATTCGAGAGGGCTGGATCTTGACCGTTCTCTTTATACCTGCTCGTTTGAGTATGAGGGCGCGCGTCATGTGCGCGAGGCGTTCGCTTCCTATCCCGACCGCGTGATCTGTATTCGCCTAAAAAGCGACCAACCGCGAGGGATCAGCGTAAGGCTGTCCCTGGATCGGCTTCAAAGTGGCGGAACGGTCCGTGCGGACGGTTCGGAGCTGATATATGCGGGCGAGGTGGAGGATAATGGACTTCGCTACTG
Organism: uncultured Ruminiclostridium sp.; assembly: GCA_964553625.1. GTDB lineage: Bacteria > Bacillota > Clostridia > Oscillospirales > Ruminococcaceae > Ruminiclostridium_E. The sequence goes on along the minus strand of CAZKKZ010000002.1, from coordinate 33,806 downwards.
CGGGCGTTTTTTGGTGGAAATCTCGGGCGGAGAGATCATCGACGGGGAGGATTTCCTTTTGATCGAGCACGCGGACGAGGCGGTTCTTTATTTTTGCGCGGCAACCGACTATTCGGACGAATATCCCGCGTACCGCAGCGGCGTTTCGCCGAGCGATACGGTTTCGGAAATTTTGAAGCGAAGCCGCGGACTGGGCTTTGATCGGCTGTATGAACGGCATTTCTCCGATTATGCCGCCCTGTTCGGACGCGTAAAGCTGAGTCTGAACGGGAAGGACGGCGAAGTTCCGCCGACCGATGAGCTTTTGTCGGATTACCGGAACGGTTCCGAGGAAGCCGCCTCCCGTCTTGAGCCGCTTTATTTCCAGTTCGGGCGGTATATGCTGATCTCTTCGTCGCGGGAGGGCTCGCTGCCCGCGAATCTGCAGGGCGTCTGGAATGAAAGCAATACGCCCGCGTGGAGCTGTGATTACCATATCAACGTAAACCTTCAGATGAATTACTGGGGCGCTTACAATACGAATCTTGCGGAAACGGCAAAGCCGCTGATCCGTTATCTGAACCAAATGCGCGAGCCGGGAAGAATCACCGCGAAGGAGTATTACGGCATCGCTTCGGACGGGGAAAAGCCCGAAAACGGCTGGATCGCCCATACGCAGGCAACGCCGTTCGGCTGGACGTCGCCCGGGTGGGATTTTTACTGGGGCTGGTCTACCGCCGCGGTCGCGTGGCTCATGCAGAATTTATGGGAATATTACGAATTCACGTTAGACCGAGCGCTTCTTGAGCGGGAAATTTATCCGATTATGCGCGAAAGCGTCCGATTTTATACACAGTGGCTGATCTATGACGAGCGGCAGGATCGGCTTGTATCCTCGCCGACTTATTCGCCCGAGCACGGACCCGTTTCCGTCGGGAATACCTACGAGCAGAGCCTGATTGAACAGCTTTATCTCGATTTTATCGCGGCGTCCGAGATTCTCGGAGCGGACTCCGAGCTGAGAGCGCTTGTTTCGGAGCAGGCGAAGCGTCTGAAGCCGTTTTCGGTCGGACGGAGGGGACAGCTGAAGGAATGGTTTGAGGAGGACGAGCCGGATTTTGACGAAAGCCGGGTTCAAAAATGTCACCGTCATATTTCGCATTTAATGGGACTTTATCCCGGAAAAGCGATCGGCAGGAAAACGCCCGAGCTTTTAAAAGCCGCAATTGTTACGATGAACGAGCGCGGAGACGATTCGACGGGCTGGGCGAGAGCGTATAAGCTTAACCTTTGGGCAAGAACGGGGGACGGAAATCGGGCGTATAAGCTGCTTCACGGACTTCTTGCCGGCTGTACGTTCCCGAATTTATTTGATTTTCACCCGCCTTTTCAGCTGGACGGAAATTTTGGCGGAAGCGCGGGGATCGCGGAAATTCTGCTTCAAAGTCACGAGGGCGTGATCGTCCCGCTCGCGGCGCTTCCGAACGCATGGAAGGACGGCGCATACGACGGACTTTGCGCGCGCGGGGGATTTGAAATTTCCGCGCGGTGGAGCGGGGGGAAGGCGGAGCGCCTTACCGTCGTTTCGGGCGCGGGAGGAGAATGCCGGATCCTTACGTCTCTTCGGCGCGTTTCCGACTTAAGCGGAGCGGTCGACTCCGATTATACCGATGGAATTCTGCGTTTTCAAACCGAAAAGGGCGGTGTATACCGGATTGAGTAATAAGGAATTTTCCGATTTTTCCGCTCTCGCTTTGGAGAAGGGCGTTCCGCCCGGGTATTTCGGGCGAAATGCGCCGGAGGTATGCTCTTTTACCGGTCACCGTCCGTCAAAGCTTCCTTTTCCGTGGGATAAAAGCTGCTGCGCGTATCGGCGGCTTCGCGGGCTGATCCGCGAGGAGATCGCGAAGCTTGCGGAAAAGGGCGTTCGTTATTTTCAGACGGGCATGGCGCGCGGAATTGATTTGATGTGCGGAGAGATCGTTCTCGAACTGACGGAAAGATATGACATCAATTTGATATGCGTGATCCCTTGCCTGAATCAGTGCATGGGCTGGGAGAAGGAAGACCGCGGCGCTTATGATCGGCTTCTTCATGAGGCAACGGGCGTCGTTCAGGTTACGGATCGGCATTACTCGAAAGGGTGTATGCTGAAAAGGGATCGCTATTTAGTGGATACGGCACAGTACCTGATCTCCGTATTTGACGGAAAAAAGGGCGGAACGCTGTTTACGATTCATTACGCGATGCGGAAAAAAAGGACGGTTATTATCTTGAATCCGGTTGACTGTTCGCGAACGGAATTGATTCACGATAACGAAGAAGGAGTGCTTTATGTCTGAAATTTTATTTAATGACAATTGGCAGTTTGTTCTTAAAGAGGTCGGAACCCCGTTTTATGATATAGAACGGGAATATTCCTGGAGCGATGTTGAGCTTCCGCATGATTGGCTGATCGAAAATACCGACCGCTTGTACGAAACGGGAGAAGGCTGGTACAAAAAAGAGTTCGCGGTTACGGGCTATGAAACAAGCAAAGCCTATATTCTTCGCTTTGACGGGATATATATGAACAGCACCGTTTATGTCAACGGTACCGAAATCGGCTCGTGGAAATACGGCTATTCGTCCTTCAGCTTTGATATTTCGGCTTATCTTCGCGAGGGAAACAACCGCGTTCACGTAAAGGTCTGTCATGAATCGCCAAACACCCGCTGGTATTCGGGGGCGGGGATTTACCGTAATGTAACGCTCCGGGTCACGAGTAAGATTCATGTGAAGGAAAACGGCGTTTATATCTCCTCAAAAAAGATCGGAAACAGCTGGCTGATGCGGCTTGAAACGGAAATGAGCTACGGGGGCTGCACCGTCCGTCATACGGTTTTAAACCGCCGCGGGATCCCGATCGCGATCGTCGAGGAGGAAGCGAAGGAAAGCTTTTCCGCTTTACAGATCCGGGCGGAAAATCCCGTTCTGTGGAGTCTTGAGGAGCCGTACTGCTATATGGTAAAGACCGAGCTTCTTTTAGACGGTGTGGTGCTGGACAGCGTAGAGAACGAATTCGGCTTTCGGACGATCGAATTCAGTCCGCAGAAAGGTTTTTTACTCAACGGCGAACATGTCAAAATGCACGGAGTGTGTATGCACCATGATCTTGGGGCATTGGGCGCGGCGATGAATCCCGCCGCGCTGGAACGTCAGCTGAAAATCCTCAAAAGCTTTGGCGTGAACGCAATCCGCACGTCTCATAATATGCCCGCGAGAGAACTGATTTCCTTCTGTAACCATATGGGCTTTCTTGTTGTAAACGAAGGATTCGATATGTGGGAGCTGCCCAAAAACAGCATGGACTATGCGCGGTTTTTCCCCGAATGGTACGAACGGGACGTGAAGGCTTGGGTCGAACGTGACCGAAACGCGCCGTGCGTGATCCTCTGGAGCATCGGCAACGAGATCGCGGATACAAACCAGAGCGAGCGCGGGCTCGAGGTCGCGAAAATGCTTTGCAAGGCGGTATACCGCTCCGATAAATACGGCAATGCCCGCTGTACGATCGGGTCGAATTATATGCGCTGGGAAAACGCGCAGAAGGTCGCCGATTATCTGAAGCTTTCCGGCTATAATTATACGGAAGAGGTCTACGACGAGCACCACGCGCTTCACCCCGATTGGTTCATTTACGGGAGTGAGACCGCGTCTACCGTGCGTTCGCGGGGCATTTATCATATGCCCGCGTCCGTACCGCTTTTGACGTATGACGATCTTCAGTGCTCCGATTACGGAAACAGCGTCGTAGGGTGGGGGAAAAGCCAGGAGCAGGCATGGATCGACGACCGTGACCGTGACTACTGCGGCGGACAGTTCGTTTGGACGGGATTCGACTATATTGGTGAGCCGACTCCTTACAGCACCAAAAATTCTTATTTCGGCATTGTGGATACGGCGGGATTTCCGAAAAACGCTTATTATTTTTACAAAGCGGTATGGACGGACGGAGAGAAGGAGCCTTTTGTTCATATTCTTCCGTATTGGGATTTCAACGTCGGCGAAGAAATCGACGTATATGTTTATTCCAATGTTGAAACAATTGAGCTTTTCTTCAACGATCATTCGCTCGGACGGCAAAGGATTGATCTGAAACACGGAAAAAAGCTTCACGGAGAATGGCGAGTGCCGTATAAAAAGGGAACGCTTACCGCCCGCGCTTATGACGAGGAGGGAGCGCTTGCCGCGGAGGATTCGGCAAGCTCGTTCGGCGACGCGGCGGAAATTGCCGCCGTGCCGGATCGAAGCGCCTTTTATGCCGATGGACGCGATCTGATTTTTCTGGAAATTTCCGTTAAGGACGAAATGGGATTTCCGGTCGAAAATGCGCGGAATCGAATCCATGTATCGGTTCACGGTCCGGCGAGACTTGTCGGGCTCGATAACGGCGACAGCACCGATTATGACAGCTATAAGGGAAGAAGCCGCCGTTTATTCGGCGGGAAGCTTCTTGCGATCATTCAGTCCGCCTTTGATACGGGAACGGTCAGGGTCACGCTGGAAAGCGAGGGACTTCCCACAAAGACGGTCGTGCTGGAAGCCCTAAAATGTGAAAAACCGATCGGGGTTTCGGTCGTGAAAAGATATTATTTGGAAGAAAATGAGGAAAATCAGTCCGATATTCCCGTTCGGAAGATTGAGCTGATTGCCGATCGAAAATCGCTTGATCCGGGAAACCCGACGGCGCGGATCCGCGCGAAGCTTTATCCGAAGAATGCCACCTATTCCGACGTGGAGTGGAAATGCGTTCTTGACAGCGGTGTTGCAATCGGATATTCCGAAATTGAGCCGACGCGGGACGGGGCGGCCGTCACAGCCGTCGGTGACGGGAATTACCGCGTTCGCGCTTTCTGTAAAAACGGCGGAGGTGTTCCGCAGGTCGTTTCCGAGCTTGTTTTCGCCAACAGCGGATTCGGGAGCGCGCTTCAAAATCCGTATGGCTTTATCTCCGCGAGTCTGTATTCCTCGGGAAGCGAGCCGCTGAACGTTGTCGCCCGGGGAGCGATCAGCGGGATTCGGCATCGTACCGTGATCGGATTTGATCGTATCGATTTTGGCGAAAGCGGAAGCAATCGGCTGATCTTAAGCTGCGGTCACAGTGGCGGAAGTGTTCCGGTGCCGATCGAGGTGTGGCTTGGCGATCCCGGCGAGGGCGGAGAAATTCTTGATATTTTGGATTTTCAGCATAACGGTCAGTGGGACGGCTTTGCGCCGCAGGAATTTACGCTTTCCAGACAAATTACCGGTGTTCAGAAGATCACCTTTGTGATCAGCGAACCGATTATTTTCGGCGGCTTTGAGTTTGAACCGAGAAATCGGGCATATGAACAGCTGAACGCCGCGGAGGGCGACAGTATATACGGCGACGAGTATCGGGCGGAAGAGGACGGAATTTTCAATATCGGAAATAACGTCCTGATCTCCTTTAACGCGCTGGACTTTAAGGACGGAGCAAATCGGGTTACCATCTGCGGGAGAACGCCGAACGAGGTAAACGCGATTCAGATTCGCTTCATCGATGAAAACGGAAATCGGAAGCTTCAGCAGCTGAATTTCTTCCATTCCGACGAAGATACGGCTGTAACTTTCCCGCTTGACGAAACAATCCTCGGAAAGAATGACGTAAGCTTTGTATTTTTGCCCGGTTGTCGGTTTGATTTTCGCTGGTTCCGTTTTGAATAAACGCATAACACTCGAATATGTCTTTGTATTTAATCGAAAAAAATCCCGTGAATGGTTTATTCACGGGATTTTTTATGTAACACTTAAGGCAATCCTTGTGCGGTGAAGCCTTAAAAATCAATGTTGTTTACATCGGAATTGGCGAGAAGAACTTCTTTCTTCGGGATTCGCTTTAAAGGATTGTAAACAAACTTCTTACAGGAGTCATAGGATTTTACATCGCCGAATTTGCTGCACTGAAATTTGTCGTTTTCCAATGCCGTACAAAGCTCACAATACTTGCACGCCGGTTTAATGTTGTTTCCGAAAAGCTTTTTTTTCATAGTGATGTTCCTTTCCGCGCCGTGGCAGGCAGACGCTTATCATATACTTATAATATAACATAAATTGAACAAAATTTCTACCCCTTTTTTAAAAATTTTTCATTTTTTTCAAAAAATATAATTGCCATCAGCACCAATAAAATCCAAACGCCCTTTTGCGCGCTGAATTGATAACGGAAAGCTTCCCCTGACAAAACGGGGAGAGTGATATTACACGACCATAAAATCAGCTTACAGAATCCCGCGCTCAGCAAAGCGGATAAAATACGCCCGAGAAAAAATTTTTTTAAAGGAAACGCTTTGCCGCAGATCGCCGCGCACTGGATCAGAACGCACAGCCCGCCGAATGCCGAAATCGCGCTTACAAACGGGAGCGTCGAAAGGGAGGGTGAATTCAGCTTTAGCAGGTTGCTGATTTCAAAAACGCCCAAAAAGAGCGGATCGATCGAAACGGAAAACAGCCGCAGCAGGGAACAGACCGCTTCGAGAGCCGCATTGCAGGCGACCAGTACCGTACAGACGGTAAAAAGAGCGCGTGAAGCGGAATTGACCGCGGAGATCAGGTCGCCGCCGCATACCTTGGGGCGGTATTCGTCGGTGATCTCGGTGAAACGCGAATAAACTGCCGCTAAAACCATGCAGGATAACACGTTTGATAAATAAACGATGATCCCGATCTCGGCGCTGTGATAAATCCCGACTCCGATCATGCTGATCGCGAACGGAGGCGAAATACAGCAGCAGAAAACGGAAGCGTTTTCCGCCGCCGCGATATCATTTTTATTTTGAGACGCTCTTTCCCGAAGCAGCTTGATCCCGACCGGATAACCGCCGATCATGCTGATCAGAAAAACCGCGAGCGTATGTCTGTCCAGCCGAAAAAACGGACGAAGCAGAAAATAAAACGGACGAAAAATTGCTTGGTAATATCCCGATGAGACGGCATAGGTAGAAACAGCCATCATGGCAAACATCGAGGGGATAATATCGGAAATACAGATCTGAATGCTTCCGGCGATATTTTTCGCAATATTTTCCGAAAAAAAGATCAGGAGAATTCCCAGAAGAACGATACCGAAAATTTTAAAAAACAGGAGGATACGCCGCATAAAATTTCCTTTCTTTTACGTTTCGCCGAGCTTTTCGCTTGAGGAATACTGTTCTAAGGCACGTTTTTCTACATATATATTAGCGGGAAGGTGATTCAATGAATTTTTATGACATTGCCGAGAGCCTTGAAGCGTTAAAAAGCAAGGGAAACCGCCATTCCCTGATCCAGATTAAGGACGCGGAGCATATGCAGATCGAATGCTGCAGGCGAGTGCTGGTGATGAATGAAAATATGATCCGATTAACGCTTGCGAAGTGTACCGTTACCATTACGGGGCTGAACCTTTCCATGAAAAATTACAGCAGGGAGGGCGTATTTATCAGCGGAAGCTTTCATTCCATCGCGTTTGAAGAAAATCCGAAAAATAAAAATATATCCTAAAATAAACAACAGGCAAATTTTATGATGAATGTTTTAAGGAAAGGGTCGGAAGGAAAATGAAGAATATCCTGCGCAATACCGTCATTTTTGCCGCGATCGGCGTTTATTATGAAGAATTTCTTTCCGAGCTGATCCGTGAGAATGTTTTTTTAAAAAATATCCGTACGGAGCAAGGGCTTCTTTACGCGGAAACCAAGCGAAAAAGCTATCCGAAAATTGCGAAAACTGCCCGAAAATACGGAATACGAACGCGCGTTTCCAAAAAGAACGGGCTGTATACCCGCTTTTTCCCTTACCGCAAACGGATCGGACTTTTTATAGGCGGAATCCTATCGGTTCTGCTTCTTTTGATTTTGGAACGGTTTGTATGGAAAATCGAGGTTCACGGCGCGGAGATCGTTTCGGAAAATCAGGTGCTCGAGCTTTTAATCGAGGACGGAATCTTTCTCGGCGCGCCTATTTCGTCCTTTGACGTAAACGCGGCGGAAATTCACTTAAAGCAGCAGATCTCGCAGCTTTCATGGGTAAGCGTAAGCCGCCGGGGAAGCACGATCCATGTTTATTTAAACGAAACGAATATGAGCAAAGCCGAAGAGATCCCGCTGAAAACGCCGTGTAACGTTATCGCGGCAAGAACGGGGAAGATTGTTGAAACGCAGGTTTACGCCGGAACTCTCCTTTATCCGATCGGAAGCGGCGTTTCGGAAGGGAACGTTGTGGTCAGCGGAGTGGTAAACGACGGCGCCGAGCATATCCTGATGACGCACGCGAACGCAAAGATCATTGCCGAATTCACGGAGGAGCTTTCCTTCTCTATGCCCTATACGACGATCGAAAAGCAAAGGACCGGAACGGTAGAAACGGCAAAGGAGCTCATGCTGTTCGGATTTGTGATTCCGATATCGGAAAAGCCCGATTCAAACAAAAATAAGATTTGTACTGAGTACACGGAAGCGTATTATCTGATGAATCTTCAGCTTCCGTGGAAGGTAAGGACGTATACTTTTACGGAATATGAGGACCTTTCCGTCACCAGAAAAACAGAGGATATTATCCGGCTGCTTGAAAAAAAGCTGGACGATTACTGTACGAATATTTTTGGAGAATATGAAATTTTAAATGTCGAGCGGCAAGCAAACTGCGACGATACGGGCGTGACGCTGACCGCTCGGGTTACGCTGAAAGGAGATATTGCCATACAAAAGCAAATCTGGCAGCGGGATTTCCGGAATCCGACGGATTGACAGGAATACAAAATTATGCTATGATTACATACGGTTCGATTGCAGGAATATGTTTTCAGTGAAAGGAATGGGGTTTATTGAAAAAAATTATTGCCGCCGCGGGAGTTATTTTCGGAATGGTGACGGCGCTTTGCGCCTTGTTATATAAGATTTACCTCTATACGGATATCCGTAAATTCCCCTCGGGTAATGTGGAAAAGCTTCAAAAATGGCTGAGAGAAACGGAAAGCCGCGACTGCTACATTACTTCAAGGGACGGCTTATATCTTCACGGAACCGCCGTTAAAAACGGCGGAAAACGCTGGGTTATCCTAGTACACGGCTACGACTCGGAAGGAAAAAACCTGTCGGAATATGCCGAGCATTTTTATCGGAACGGATATAGCGTCCTTATGCCGGATCAGCGCGGATTCGGTCTGAGCGAGGGGAGACAGACAACCATGGGGCATAAGGAGCAATATGACGTGCTGAGCTGGATCCGTTTTTTGAATCAAAACGAGCATCCCGATCGGATCATATTGTTCGGTATATCGCTCGGCGCTTCCACGGTTCTACTGACCGCAGGGCGAGCTCTTCCGAAAAATGTGACGGCGGTTATCGAGGATTGCGGATATACGTCGGTGTATGATGAATTCAAATATAATTTAAAACAGCTTTTTCGGCTTCCGTCATTTCCGTTCCTGCCGATTGTGGATCGGATCACCCGATTGAAGGACGGTTGGAGTCTGCGCAGGGACGCCGACTGCGTCCGCGCGGTTCGTCACGCCGAGATCCCGATCCTGTTCATTCACGGGAGCGCGGACACCTTTGTTCCGTTTTATATGCAGGACGAGTTATTTGAGGCGGCTTCCTGTCCGAAGGAAAAGCTGGTTATTTACGGGGCGGGTCATGCGGAATGTATGGACGTCGATCCGGAGCTTTACTGGAAAACGGTTGATCTTTTTTTACATAAGTACGGCTGATCCGGGAAAATCAAGAATACCGCGGCGATTCGTTCCTTTACGGAAGAATCGCCACGGCATTTTGTCTTTTATGAAAGAAAGCGGCGCGCGTCTTTTCGGTAAAAATTGCCTTATACCGAGTTTTTATGCCTTTCGGAATACGCGGGCATGATGCGCGCGTACCGGAACGCCCTGCGACAGATCAAAGGTTTCTCCGGTCAGAATGTCCTCGTAAGTTCCGCCGATCCCGACGTTGAAGGTAAAGTCTTCTCCCGCGTTGATCATGGAAACGACGGTCTCTCCCTCATATTCCCGCGCGAAGGCGTAATTATGGTTTTGAAGATGAAGCTGACGATAACTCCCCACGCACAGCGGAAGGCTTTCCGTATGGAATTTTGAAAGCTTTGAAATAAATTCGGTAAGCTCGGTCGGTTCCTGTTTTACATAGGGAGCGCGAAGTCCGTCGTCTCCGTCGTGTTTATCCGCTTCCCATCCGAACTCGCTTCCGTAATAAACCCCGGGGATTCCCGGCATGGTAAACAGCAGGGCGTAAATCGGTTTTAACTGACTTTTATCCTTCAGCATGGTCGCGATTCTGCTGACATCGTGATTATCTAAGAAGCAATATAAGTTTTTTCCGCGATAAAGGCACCAATTTTCGCTTCCGAACTGACGGTTGATTGAATGTGCGATTTCAAACATATTCATATCGTTAAAACTCGAATACAAGCCTTTATAGCATTCGTAGTTCGTAACACTGTCCAGCATTTCGGGATTCATCCATCGGTTATAGTCGCCGTGAAGCGTTTCACCCATCAGCCAGAAATCCTCTTTCAGCCATTTGCAGTGTCCGCGAAGCTCTTTTAAGAAATTCTGGTCAAGACAATACGCAACGTCCAGCCGGAGTCCGTCGATTTCAAATTCCTTTACCCACTGCGTGATGCTGTCCTTTATGTACTGACGCACCTGCGGATTGTAAAGGTTGAGCTTTACCAAATCGTAATGACCTTCCCAGCCTTCGTAATAAAATCCGTCGTTATATGCCGAATTTCCGTCGCGAAGATGAAACCAATCCCGATATTCGCTTTTACGCTGCGTTTGGCGAACTTCCTTAAATGCCCAGAATTCGCGCCCGACATGATTGAATACGCCGTCGAGAACAACCTTGATTCCGTTTTCGTGCAGCGCCCTGCAGACCTTCGCGAAATCCTCGTTTGTGCCGAGACGACGGTCGATCACGCGGTAATCCACGGTATCATACCCATGCTTTACCGATTCAAAAACGGGACCGAAATAGATCGCGTTAAATCCCATTTCTTTAATTGCGGGAATCTGGTCGATCACGCTCAGGATCCTTCCGGTCGGAGCGCTTGTGAAGTCGTTCGGCTGAAGCTGTCCGCAGTAGCCGAGCGGATAAATGTGATAAAAAGAAGCTGTTTTAAACCATTCCATAAGTATAAACGATCCCTTCGTTCAGAATTTATTCGGATGAATTTTCTCCCGAAAATTGCTTATTTATAGTATACCACGCTTTCGGAATTTTGTCAATTGTCATATATACACGATAAAACGAAGGCAATTTTAAATCCCGCCCCCGCCGCAAATTACTGCGGCGGGGGCGGGTGATTCCTCATGTTATATTCTTTTTTGCCCTATATCCTCATACCGGGGAGGTATTCAAGCCTCAGGCGATCGGCAATCATTGCGATAAATTCGGAATTGGTCGGTTTTTTCCGATCCTTTCCGCCGAATAAGGCGATCGCGGTTTCGTCCCCGCGTTCCCACGCGATCTCGATTCCGTGGCGGATCGCGCGTTCCGTGCGCGCCGCCGTCGTACCGTGATATTCCGCAACGGACGGGTACAGCTCCTTCGTAACGCATTCCAGCATATTTTCGTCCTGAAGCGTCATCAGAATCGCGGTGCGCAGATAGTGATAACCCTTCAGGTGTGCGGGAATCCCGAACTGTCGGATCAGATCCGTCACGATCATTTCAAAGTTTCGTCGGCTCTGTCCGCTTCGATCGCCAAGCGCGCCGCTTCGGAAGCGGCAAAGAGATTTGCACTTTCTCACGATCTCCTCCGCGGCGAGCGGCTTGGCGAGAAACGAATCCGCGCCCGCTTCTAAAATCTCCCGTTCCAGAAACGGCGAAGAGTAATCGGATACGACTACGGTGAGCGGAAGTCTCCCGAGATTCCGACGGATCTCGTCTAAAAGCTCCGACGCGTTCATGTCGTTCATACGCGCGTCAATGACCAGCAGATCGGGCATTTCCGTCTCTACCGCGTCCAGAATCACGCGTCCGTTTTTCTGTCGTGCGATCGCGTACATTCCTTCCGCCTTCAGCAGACTAGCCCAGTTCAGCCCGAATTCACGGCTGTCGTCTCCAATCAAAACCTTCATTTTTTCCACAATTGTTATACCTTCCATTCATTTCGCGGGTATTGTGACGACCCGCATATATTGCCGAGTTAAGTCGGTAAATTTTATTTTATCACCGATTTCGAAATTTGGCAATATTTTCCGTGAAAAAAGTCGGAAAGAAATTCCGAAATTTTTACGGTTTCGGAAAACGAAGAAGAAAAAGGAACCGAAAACACCGATATAATGCGGTTTTCGTCAATCCGGCTTTTTGAGAAAAATCGAATTTTTGTCGAAATATGGGGGAAAGAAGGAGGAATCGTTCGGAAATAAAACGTTCACCGGGTTGTCTTACGATTTCGTTGTATACAAAAAAATTTTTAAAAAACAGCCAACCTTTTCGGAAAAAGCCGCACTTATATTATGAATGATCCGGAAATAACGCGGTAGATCAGCGGTTGAAATTTGCCCGAAACTCAACCGTAAGTAGAAAAATCGAGATTTTACCACAAAATGCAAATTAAAAGTAGAAATCAGCGATTTACAACAACCGAAAATTGTGATATACTGTGACCAACGAATAAGAAGGTACGCCGCCGAAGGCAGGTCGGACGGTAAAGGGGGTATTTGAATGTCACAGCCGAGCGTATTTTCCTCACAGCTTCAGAATCTCCGCAAGGAGCGCGGCATTACTCAGGAAACGCTTGCGGCGCATCTCGGGGTAAGCCCGCAGGCAGTGTCGAAATGGGAAAACGGGAGCTTTCCCGACGGGGATCTTCTCCCGAGAATTGCGGATTTTTTCGGCGTCAGTATCGATTACCTTTACGGCAGGGCGGAGCGGGCGCGTTCGATCGAGCAGAGGGTTTTTGATGAAGTAAGGGAAAAAAATCTTTCCAGAGAGGCGCTTTTCGATGAGATTTTTGAGTTGGCTTGGGCGGCGCATATTTCATCCTGGGACGGAACGGGGTGCTGGTATCCGCTTCCGAAGTATGAAACCCTTCAGCCGCATTTGATCTCGGAGATCAGCGATAACGCGGGGTTCAGCTATTTTCGGCTGAACGAGGACCTGCGCTTTTTCAGCCTGTTTAAAAATCCGCCCGACGGCTTTGCGAAGCGGCTCGGGGACGCGGAACGGTTTGCGCCGTTGTTTTCGTTTCTGGGTGATGTCGGGAATCTGAAAATACTGTTCTATATGCTTTCCTTGGGGGACGGGGACGTGGTAAAGGCATCCGTGGCGGCGAAACGGTTGAATCTGTCCAAAGAAAAAGTGGAAAAAGCGTTCGACTATCTTTGCGGTATCGGCGGAGGGGGAAACAAACCTTTTATTGAGCTGTCCGTAATCAACGAAAACGACGGCACGGAAAAAGCTTATACCTGTCACGGAGCTTTGACGGTTATAGTGTTAATGCTTTTATCAATCGCGGATTCACTTCTGGATATGCCGAGCGGATTTCAGTTTCAGATGGGTACCAACACAAAACCTTGGTTTCAAAGAAAAGACCTGCCATTTTTAAAGAAGGAGGGAGATTAAGCAAATGAAAAAGAAAAAAGAAGAAAACAAAAATCCGTATCATAAGGAGTACGGTTTACTTTCCAATATGAAGTACGTGCTTGGGAATATGCTCCGGCTCGTGCCGCAATTCTGGATCTATATTCCCGTCGGGATCGTCTGCGCGCCGCTGCTGAATTATCTCTGGACCTTTATCTCGAAATTCGTGATCGATATGATCACGGGAGAGAGCGGCTGGGAAAGCCTGCTGTACCTCATGGCGGTCATTACGGCGATCCAGATTGTTTCCACGATGGCAAGTACGTGGCGAGGCAGCAAGTGGGGATATTACGTTTTTGCCCGTTTGAAAATGATGATCGAAAAAAATCGGAAGATCATGACGATGGATTTTCAGAACATAGAAGACCCCGATATTATGGACTGCTACCAAAAAGCGGGAAACGCCGCGAACAGCAACAACGCGGGGCTTGAGGGAATGATGCACGGGACAGTAAATCTGCTGGAAGCCACGGCGGTCGCGGCGGTCGGGCTGGCGATTATCGGAACAATGAATCCGTGGATCATGCTGATCCTGATCGCACTGTCGGCGGTCGCTTTCGCGACGAAGAATTATGCGAACGCGAAAGCGAAAAGGGAGGTCTGGGATCCGCTCGCAAGCTGGTGGCGGAGAAACGATTATATGTGCAATACCGTCTGTGATTTTACCGCGGCAAAGGATATCCGAATGTTCGGCTTACGAAAATGGTTGACGGAAAAATACCGTGAAATCAAAAAGGAACGGTATCGGGCGCAGGTCAAAAACGCGAAGATCTGGCTCGTATCGGGAACGCTGTCAAACCTTTTCTATGCTATGTCTCAGCTTCTCGTATACGGCTGGCTGCTGTATTCGGCGGCGCGGGGCGAGATCACGCTCGGAAATTTCAGCCTTTACGTCGCTTCCGCCGCGACCTTTTACTCTCATGTCTGGAATATCATGGACAGTATTGCCGATCTCATGCAGCGGAGCCGCGAGGTGGACGACTGGCGGAGCTTCCTCGCTCTTGAGGGCGGCGATCCCGACGAGGGAAAGCCCGTCCCGGAATACGACCGCTATGAATTCGAGTTCAGAAACGTGTCCTTCCGCTATCCGAAGGCGGAAAACTACGCGCTGAAAAATCTTTCTTTGACGCTTCGCGCGGGAGAGCGGCTCGCGGTCGTCGGCTTGAACGGGGCGGGAAAATCGACGTTTATCAAGCTTCTGCTGCGCCTGTACGAGCCGACCGAGGGCGAGATCCTCCTGAACGGCGTAAACGTAAAGGAATACAGTAAAAAGAGCTATTACCGGATCTTTTCTCCCGTGTTTCAGGACGTGAACCTGTTCGCCTTTCCGCTGTCCGAGAACATTTCCATGCAGACGCCCGAACGGACCGACAAGGCGCTTGCGGAAAAATGCCTGATTGACGCGGGCATGGAGGAAAAGCTGAAGGAGCTTTCGGCGGGCGTCGATACCGAGATCACAAAGGTCATCAGCGACGACGGGACAAATCTTTCGGGCGGGGAATGTCAGAAGCTGGCGCTCGCGCGGGCTCTTTATAAAGACGCGCCCGTCGTGGTGCTGGACGAGCCGACGGCGGCTTTGGACGCGCTCGCGGAGAGCAAGCTATACGGCGATTTCGACCGGCTCATCGGCGGGAAGACCGCCGTGTACATAAGCCACCGGTTAAGCTCGACCCAATTCTGCGACGCGGTCGCCATGTTCAAGGACGGCGAGCTGGTCGAGCTCGGAACGCACCGCGCGCTTCTCGAACAGGGCGGCGCTTACGCGGAAATGTTTAAAATTCAGGCGCAATACTATATCGAAAATCCCGAGGAGGTGGCGGTTCATGCGTAAAAACAAGAAAAAGTCCGTGACCGGCGAAACGCTGCGGTTTATGTTCGGGCTGGTTCGCCGGGAAAAGCCCGCTCTGTTCGCATTGTATCTTGGCAGAATTATCGTTACCTTCTGCTATTCCATGCTGGACGTTATTATGCCGAAATTTGTCATCGACGAGGTCGCCGCGATCCTCGGCGGCGGGGACGCAGAGATGCACTTAAAAAACGCGGTTCTTTATGTTATTGTTTTCGTGGGATTAAAAACGCTGTTTAGTAATTTTCTGAGCAACCTGATCTCTCAGGTGATTTCCGTGATCGACGAGTGGTTTAAGGAATATATCGACATACAGATCAACGATCACACGATGGCGATGGATTTTGAACACACCGAGAATCCCGACGCGCTCGACGCGCTGCAAAAGGCGAAGGAGGGCATGAGCTGGTACAGCGGCGGGGTCTGCGGCGTGCTGGACGCCTTTACGGGAATTATTCATCAGGCGGCAATTTTATGCGGCGTGTCGATATTGATCTTCCTGACCTGTCCTTGGCTTCTTCCGATTCAGTTGGTCTCGCTGTTCCTGATCACAATCTTTAACGCGAAAAACAACAAGCTGGAAAACGAGTTCTTTCTGCGGCTCGCGAAGTTCAACCGTGTTTTCGGATATGTGATGTACAGCCTTGCGCATTACAAGCTCGGAAAGGATATTCGGCTTTATGAAAGCGCGGACATGATGTGCCAAAAAGGAGACACTTACGCCGATTTTCAGATCTCGGAAAGGATGGATCGCGGTCGGAAGCAATGTAAGAATTCATGGGTCATGGATATAGTGAACGCGCTCCGCGACGGACTGAGCTATTTTTATATCGGCTGTCTTGCGCTTACGCGGGCGATTACGGTCGGTGATTTTACCATGTGCGTTTCGGGCTCGGGGACATTTTATTGGAGTCTGCACAATATCGTGACGGGGCTTCAGGAGGTTTCAAAAAAATGCGCTTACGCACATCGGTATATCGAATTTACGGAATATCCCGCCGCCATGACGAAGGGCGAACGTTCCGTAAAGGACGGCGACCATACCATTGAATTTGTGAATGTCGGGTTTCAATACCCGCGCACGGAGAATTTCGTGCTGAAAAATATCAATATCAAGATCAAGTCGGGGGAGCACTTGTCGATCGTCGGGCTGAACGGCGCGGGAAAAACGACCTTTATCAAGCTGCTGTGCCGGCTGTACGACGTGACCGAGGGCGCGATCCTGATCGACGGGGTAAATATCAAGGAGTATTCCGAGGAGGAATACCGGAAGCTGTTCGCGGTGGTTTTTCAGGATTTTCAGCTTTTCGCGTTCAGCCTTCGGGAGAATATCGCTCTTTCGGAACCGCCGGATGACGAGCGGATCAACGAGGTTCTGAAGCAGTCGGGCTTGTACGACGACGCGCAGAAGCTGGAGCGCGGACTGGACACACCGCTTTTCAAGAGCTTTGACGAAAAGGGAACGGAGCTTTCGGGCGGTCAGCGGCAGAAAACCGCGATCAGCCGCGCCCTGTACCGAAACGCGCCGATCGTGATTCTCGACGAGCCGACGGCGGCGCTCGATCCCGTGGCGGAATACGATATATACCGCCAGTTCAACACGCTGGTCGGCGGAAAGACCGCGATCTATATTTCTCATCGGCTGTCGAGCTGTAAATTCTGCGATAAGATCGCGGTGTTCGCCGAGGATACGATCAAGGAATACGGAACGCACGACGAGCTGGTAGGAAAAACCGGCGGGATCTACGCGGAAATGTTCGCCGCGCAGGCGCAGTATTATACCGAAACAAAGACCGCGTAGTACGTGAAGCGTGCGGCGGCGTTCGTTCCGCCGGGCTTCTTTTTTACCGTTTTTTTGCGGCGTCCCATATCCGGCAGGCTTCTTTACGGAAGCCTGCTTTTCGTGTTCCAAAAAAGGAGTAAATGCGGGTATGGCATAATATAATGAATATGGGATCGTCCGGCTGCGGCGTTTTACCGACATTGCCAAATTTGGCATAAGCAATGATCATTTTTGATATATTGCACAAAAAAAACACAAAAAATTTTACGTTCGGAAGAAGAAAGAAGTTGAGGTTTGGTATAGATTTTTGTCGAAATGTGTGATATAATTATTTCATGATTTTATTTGGGGAGATACTGCGTCCGCGCGGTATCGCCTTAACAGATTTTAAGGAGGATCAAGTATGGCATTTAAGAAATGCGTTGTGCCTTTCGAGGGTACTGCCGAACAGGAACAGGCGCTTAAAGCGACGATTGCCGCGCACAAGGACGATAAGGGAGCGCTGATGCCTGTACTTCAGAAGGCGCAGGAATTGTACGGATATTTGCCGATTGAAGTACAGACCATGATTTCCGAAGAAATGGGAATTCCGCTTGAAAAAGTGTACGGCGTCGCGACGTTTTATTCTCAGTTCTCCCTGAATCCGAAGGGAAAGTACAGAATTTCCGTCAGTCTGGGTAGCGCCTGCTATGAAAAGGGCTCGGGCGATGTATTCAATACGCTTCAGAAGGTTCTCGGAATCAAGGGCGGCGAAATTACGCCCGACGGATTGTTTTCGCTTGATGACTGCCGTTGTATCGGTGCCTGCGGTCTCGCTCCCGTCATGACGATCAATGACGACGTTTACGGGAGACTGACCGGCGATGAAAAGGAAATTCGGGATATTCTCGCGAACTATTCCGAATAATCCGCTTTACGAATCTTAATACGAAAGGAAAAATATACTTATGATGAGCTTAGAAAAGCTTCAGGCGATTAAGGCGGAAATGGCGCCGGTTATGGAAGGCCGTCACGTTCTGGTTTGCGGCGGTACAGGCTGTACGTCGTCGGACAGCGCGGCGATCATCGCTAAGCTTAAGGAAGAACTCAAGAAAAACGGACTCGATCAGGAAATCAGAGTGGTAAAAACCGGCTGCTTCGGTCTTTGCGCGCTCGGTCCGATCATGATCGTTTATCCCGAAGGAAGCTTTTATTCCATGGTAAAGCCCGAACAGATTCCCGAAATCGTTGAGGAGCATCTCTTAAAGGGAAATGTTGTCGAAAAATATTTATATCAGGAGACGGTTACGCCCGACGGAATCATTCCTTACAATCAGACCGCGTTTTATAAGAAGCAGAAGCGTGTCGCGCTCAGAAACTGCGGCGTTATCAGTCCGGAGGACGTTAGGGAATATGTCGCGAAGGACGGCTATCTTGCGCTTTATAAGTGCCTGAACGAAATGACTCCCGAGGACGTTATTAAGACGGTTCTCGATTCCGGTCTCCGCGGAAGAGGCGGCGGCGGATTCCCGACGGGACGTAAATGGGATCTCGCCAGAAAGCTCGTACCCAACGCGGATCAGAAATACGTATGCTGCAACGCCGACGAAGGCGACCCCGGCGCGTTTATGGATCGTTCCGTATTAGAGGGCGACCCGCACGTTGTTATTGAGGCGATGGCGATCGCGGGCTACGCGATCGGCGCTACGCAGGGCT
Source organism: uncultured Ruminiclostridium sp. (assembly GCA_964553625.1). Lineage (GTDB taxonomy): Bacteria > Bacillota > Clostridia > Oscillospirales > Ruminococcaceae > Ruminiclostridium_E. The sequence goes on along the minus strand of CAZKKZ010000002.1, from coordinate 14,867 downwards.
ATATTTATGTTCGTGCCGAATATCCGATCGCCGTTCAGAGACTTCAGATCGCGATCAATCAGGCTCGCGAAGCGGGCTTCTTAGGAAAGAACATTTTCGGAAAAGGCTTCGATTTCGATCTCGGCGTTCGTCTTGGCGCGGGCGCGTTCGTATGCGGTGAGGAAACGGCGTTAATGACCTCCATTGAAGGAAACCGCGGCGAACCGAGACCCCGTCCTCCGTTCCCTGCCGAAAGCGGCTTGTTCTCAAAGCCCACGGTTCTGAACAATGTAGAAACCTATGCGAATATTCCGCAGATCATTTTAAAGGGCGCCGACTGGTTCGCCGGAATGGGAACGGAAAAATCCAAAGGCACGAAGGTATTCGCGCTCGGCGGAAAGATCAAGCACACCGGATTGGTCGAGATCCCGATGGGGACGACGCTTCGCGAGGTTGTATATGAAATCGGCGGAGGTATTCCGAACGGCAAGGCGTTTAAGGCGGCGCAGACCGGCGGACCTTCGGGCGGATGTATCCCTCCCGAGCACCTCGATATTCCGATCGATTACGACAACCTGATCTCGATCGGTTCCATGATGGGATCGGGCGGATTGATCGTTATGGACGAAGACAACTGTATGGTTGATATTGCGAAATTCTTCTTACAGTTTACGGTTGACGAATCCTGCGGTAAATGTACGCCCTGCCGGATCGGTACAAAGCGTCTTTATGAAATGCTCGAAAAGATCACCTCCGGAAACGGAACCATGGAAGATCTCGATAAAATGGAGCGTCTCTGCCATTACATAAAGAACAATTCACTCTGCGGACTTGGACAAACCGCTCCGAACCCCGTTCTTTCCACGCTTCGGTATTTTAAGGACGAGTATATCGCGCACGTACAGGATAAGACCTGTCCCGCGGGAGTATGCCAGAAGCTCCTTCGCTATCGGATCGATGAGGATAAGTGTAAGGGCTGCACGGCGTGTGCGAGAGCCTGTCCTGTCGGCGCGATCAGCGGTGCCGTTAAACAGCCGCATCACATTGATCCCGCGAAGTGCATTAAGTGCGGCGCTTGTATGGAAAAATGTAAGTTCGGCGCTGTCGTAAAAGCTTAACAGTAATTTCAGAAAGGAATTGTCTAATTATGGTTAATATAAAAATTAACGGCGCGGATTACGCCGTTGAAGAGGGAACGACCATACTGGAAGCCTGCCGCATGAACGGAATCCGAATCCCGACCTTATGCTGGCTCAAGGAAATCAACGAGATCGGCGCCTGCAGAATCTGCGTTGTCGAAATGACCGGCGCGAGAAGCCTGGTCGCTTCCTGTGTGTACCCGCTTTCAAAATTTGACGAGGGAAAGAATATCCTTACCCATTCTCCCGCGGTTCTGGAGAGCAGAAAAACCACGCTTCAGCTTTTGCTGAGCAACCACAAAAAGAAATGTCTTTCCTGCTCGAGAAGCGGAAACTGTGAGCTTCAGGCGCTTTGCCGCGAGCTTGGCGTAGACGATGAAAACGCGTTCGACGGCGTTATGAACGAATACGAGATCGACAATAGCGCGAAGCATATGTACAGAGACAACAACAAGTGCATCAGCTGCCGCCGCTGTGTTGCCGCGTGTGCCAAAACGCAGGGAATCGGCGTGATCGGCGCGAACAACCGCGGTTTCAAGACCGAGATCTCTTGCGCATTCGATATGGACTTGGCGGACAGCGCGTGCGTATCGTGCGGTCAGTGTATTGCGGTATGTCCGACCGGCGCGTTGAGCGAAAAGGACGATACCGATAAGGTTTGGGCGGCATTATCCGATCCGACAAAGACTGTTGTGGTTCAGACGGCTCCCGCGGTACGCGCTTCGCTCGGCGAGGCGTTCGGTTATCCGATGGGAACGGACGTGGAAGGAAAGCTTGCGGCTTCGCTCTATAAGCTTGGCTTTGATCACGTTTTTGATACCAATTTCGGCGCGGATCTTACGATTATGGAAGAATCCAACGAGCTGCTGGAACGCGTCACAAAGGGCGGCGTTCTTCCGATGATCACCTCGTGCTCGCCGGGTTGGATCCGCTATTGCGAAGCGTACTATCCCGAATTTATTCCGAATCTTTCCTCTTGTAAATCGCCTCAGCAGATGACGGGCGCGATGATCAAGACCTACTGGGCGGAAAAGAACGGAATTGACCCGAAGGACATCGTAAGCGTATCGGTTATGCCTTGTACCGCGAAGAAATTCGAGATCGGAAGGGAAGATCAATCCGCGGCAGGCGTTCCCGATCTTGATATTTCGATCACTACCAGAGAGCTTGTAAAAATGATCAATAAGGCGGGAATCCGCTTTAACGAGCTGGAGGACGCGACGTTTGAATCCCCGATGGGAAGCGGTACCGGCGCTGCGGTTATCTTCGGCGCGACGGGCGGCGTAATGGAGGCGGCGTTAAGAACCGCCGTTTGGAAGCTGACCGGCGAGACGAACGATTCTCCCGTTGAATTTAAAGAGGTTCGCGGTATCGAGGGCGTGAAGTTTGCCGAGTATACGGCGGGCGGCACGACCGTAAAGGTTGCGGTTGCCTCCGGACTTTCCAACGCGAAGGCTTTGCTTGAAAAGGTAAAGGCGAAGGAAGTGGACGTTCAGTTTATTGAGATCATGGCTTGTCCCGGCGGCTGTGTCAACGGCGGCGGACAGGTGATCGTTCCTGCGGACGTTCGGAACTTTACCGATATTCGCGCGGAGCGCGCAAAGGCGCTGTATCATCTCGACGAGCAGTATTCACTCAGAAAATCTCACGAGAGCGACGACATCAAGAAGGCTTATGAATATCTTGGCGAAGTCGGCGGTCATAAGGCTCACGAACTTCTTCATACCACTTATAAGGCGTCGAAGCTTGTGAAGTAAGTTTTTCGGTTTTTATGAAATCCTGCGCGGAATATTTTCTGCGCAGGATTTTTATAACAAAAGAAAAATATAAAGATTATCTGTATTTGATCCTGATCTCGGAAAATAAAGAGGTTGTTCGTTTTTACGAAAAAATGAATTTTCAGACAGAAGAGGGCGCGGTGCCCATGGCAATTTGCCATTTTTAGGGGGAAGTATGGATTTAAAGCGTTGTTCTGTCAGGAAAATGGAACCGCGTGAGCTTCCGATGTTAGCTCGTCTTTTTGAATATAACGATTTGGCGGAAATGATTGAGGAAAATACACGCGGGATTGAAAGCGGCTGTACAGATATTTTTGTGCTGCTTTCCGAGGAAGAGCTGATTGGGGAGATTCGCGTTAAATATGTAAGCGATGATCCGTCGGAGGCTGTGAAGGGCAGACGCGCTTATCTGTATGCCTATCGCATACGGCAGGAAGATCAGAATAAGGGATTCGGGAAATTTCTGCTTCGCCGGATTCTGGATCATCTGACAGAAAAAGGGTATACGGAATTTACGATCGGCGTCGAGGACGATAACATGATCGCAAAGCATATTTACCGAAAATTCGGATTTACGGAGACAATTGCGCGAAAACAAGAGTGTTATCAGGGGGATTCGTATGAGTATGATTTGCTTCTGAAAAAGAATGTGCCGATTTTGACGGACGTAATTTTGAGCAATACCGAAAAAACGAAATAACGAGCTATTGGACGACGGCAAAGAAGAAAGTAAAAATGAGACTTCTTTTTGAAATTGACAAAAAAGGCTATAAAGAAGGCGGAACGGTCGGTTTTCGTCCGTCGGTGCGCGGGATCATCATCAGGGACGACAAGATCGCCATGATTCATAGCCTGAAATATGATTATTACAAGCTTCCCGGCGGCGGGATGGAGCAGGGCGAGGAACAGATCGACACCCTGATCCGCGAGGTAAGAGAAGAAAGCGGATTAAAGGTGATCCGATCTTCCGTTCGTGAATTCGGTTATGTCCGGCGTATTCAGAAGGGCGACATTGAAGATATTTTCATACAGGATAACTTTTATTACCTTTGCGAGGCGGAGGAAGAAACAAGCGTTCAGCAATTAGACGATTATGAACAAGATGAACGCTTTACACTTGAATTTGTCACGCCGCAGCACGCAATTGACGTCAACCGAAACTCAAATCACAGTGAAAAGGGTCTCGACGCGCACGGTGCGGTCATGATCGAGCGCGAAATCAGGGTTCTTCAGATTTTAACGGAAGAGGTTTTTCATTCGGGAAGGGAATCTTAGCTTATGATAAATATCATTGCAAAAGAACCGATCGAAAGAGGCTGGTCATGCGATCAAAAATATCGTGCGATCGCCGAGGAAGGGACAAGCTACTTCCTGCGGATTACGCCAAAAGAAAAAAGCGGAACAAGGGAACCGCTTTTTCGGCTTCTTCAACAGGTTGAAACGTTTGGAATCCCGATGTGCCGTCCCGTCGAATTCGGGACTTGCTCCGAGGGTGTGTATATGCTCCTTACGTGGATCGACGGAGAGGACGCGCGAACGGTAATGCCCCGGCTTTCCCTTTCCGAACAATACGGCTATGGACGGAAAGCGGGAATGATCTTAAAAAAGCTGCACTCGATCCCCGCGCCGGAATCGCAGCCGGATTGGGAGGAACGGTTCAATCGAAAAATTGACACCAAGATCCGAATGTATCACGATTGTCCGATCCGATTTGAAGGGGACGCACATCTTTTGCGCTATCTTGCCGAAAACCGTCATTTGCTCAAAAACAGACCGCAATGCTTTCAGCATGGGGATTATCATATCGGAAATATGATGATTGAAAATGGGAAGATCGTGATTATTGATTTTGACCGATATGATTTCGGAGATCCTTGGGAGGAATTTAACCGGATTGTCTGGTGTGCGCAGGAGGCTCCGCACTTCGCGAAAGGGATCGTAGACGGATACTTTAACGATCGGATTCCGACCGAATTCTGGCGGCTGCTCGCGCTTTATATCGGGAGTAATGCGCTCGGCTCCGTACCGTGGGCGATCCCGTTCGGGGAGAGGGAAATTACCGTCATGTTAAATCAGGCGAAGGACGTTTTGTCTTGGTATGACAATATGAAAACCGTAATCCCGCATTGGTATACCGACACGACAAAATACGGATAAAAACCCGCACATTTGCGAATGTGCGGGTTTTTGAGAAATTGCCCCAAACGGCTCGTTTACTTATCTCCCATAACCATGACCATAACGGCTTTCTGCGCGTGAAGCCGGTTTTCCGCTTCATCGAAGATTTCGTTTGCGTGCTCTTCAAAGACCTTGTTTGTGATCTCTTCCTCTCTGTGCGCGGGGAGACAGTGAAGAACCATGCATTCGGGATTCGTTACCGACATGACCTCATCGTTGATCTGGTAGCCTTGGAACGCTTTTTTCCGAATTTCGGCTTCGCCCTCCTGTCCCATAGACGCCCAGACATCGGTATAAAGCACGTCGGCGTTTTTCGCGGCTTCCAAGGGATCGTTTACGATTTTAAACCGATCGGGATACTGCTTACCAAATTCCATAACGGAATCGGAAGGGTAATAGCCCTTCGGACAGGCGAGCGATACCTTCATTCCTACCTTAAGACAGCCCACCGTCAGCGAATTCGCCATATTGTTTCCGTCCCCGATATAACAGAAATTCAAGCCGTCCAGCTTGTTCTTATATTCACGGATCGTCAGGAGGTCGGCTAAAACCTGACAGGGGTGTGAAAGATCGGTCAAGCCGTTGATGACGGGAATACTTCCGTATTCCGCGAGATTATCCACTTCTTCCTGGCGGAAGGTCCGGATCATGATCCCGTCTAAATACCTTGAAAGAACACGCGCAGTATCCTGAACGGGCTCGCCCCTTCCGATCTGGAGATCGTTTGAGGAGAGGAAAAGCGGCTGTCCGCCAAGCTGATACATTCCCGTCTCAAAAGAAACCCGCGTTCTTGTCGAAGCCTTCTGAAAGATCATGCCGAGTGTTTTTCCCTCAAGTCTTTTATGTGGGATTCCGTTTTTTTGCTCATATTTCAGCTGATCCGCCAAATTCAGGATCGAAATAATCTCCTCCGTGCTTAAATCGAGCATTTTGAGTAAATGTTTCATGAGTTGTTTTCCTTTCTTGATTCATTGTTCGGATTCGGAACAAATTTATGACGGCTCGTCTAAAAGCTCCGACAGAATCTTAACGCCCTCGTCGATCTCGTCAATTGTGATCGTCAGGGGAGGGAGGAGCCGAATTTTTGTTTTCGCCGTCAGTAAAAGCAAGCCCTTCTCCAGCGCTTTTTTTACGATTTCCGCCGCGTTTTTGGTTTTCAGTTGAATTCCGATCATGAGACCGAGTCCGCTCACGCTTTCCACTTCGTCGATCTTTTTCAATTGATCACGGAGATAATCCGCCTTTTTTTGCACTTCTTCTAAAAATTCGGAAGAAGCCGCCTGCTCCAAAACCGCCAGTCCACCCGCACAGCAGATCGGGTTTCCGCCGAAGGTTGAACCGTGCGTACCCGCGGTAAGAACCTCGGCGCATTTTTCGCCAGCTAAGCAGACTCCCATCGGAAGACCGCCCGCGATCCCTTTCGCAAGAGTGATAATATCGGCTTTTTTCCCGAAATGATCGCCTGCCAGAAATTTTCCCGTCCGTCCGACGCCCGTTTGAACCTCGTCGGCGATCGTAAGAATGTCCTTTTTTTCACAGATCTCAAAGATTCGATCGACAAATTCCCCGGAAAGCGGAACAACGCCGCCCTCTCCCTGAATATATTCAAACATGACCGCGCAAACGCTGTCGTCGATTGCGGCAAGGAGATCGTCCGGTCGGTTTGCTTCCACATATCGGAAGCCCTCGGTAAAGGGGAAGAAGTAGTTATGAAATACGTCCTGTCCTGTAGCGGAAAGCGTCGTAAGGGTTCGTCCGTGAAACGAATTGACCAGCGTGATAATGGTATGCCTGCCCTTACCGTATTTATCGAAGCTGTATTTTCTGGCAATTTTAATGGCGCATTCGTTCGCCTCGGCGCCGGAATTTCCGAAAAACATTTTTTTCATGCCCGAAGCCGCGGCTAATTTTTCGGCAAAATCCGCCTGCACCTTTGTATAATAATAATTGGAGGTGTGCTGGAGAGTTTTTACTTGCGCGCAAACCGCTTCGACCCACTTTTCGTTGCAGTAGCCCAAGGAATTTGTTCCGATCCCGCTTCCGAAGTCAATATAGCGCTTTCCGCTTTCATCAATCGCGCTTCTTCCGCTTCCGCTGTCCAGAACGATCGGATAACGCCCGTAGGTTCCCATAACGTGTTCGTTAAATTGATTGATCGTATTCATTTTTATCCGTACCTCATACCTTATATAATCATGGTGCCCGCGCCCTCGTTGGTAAGCAGTTCGATCAAAATAGAGTGAGGACACCGTCCGTCAATAATGTTCGCCTGCTTTACCCCGCGGCGAACCGCCTCTACACAGCAATCGATCTTCGGAATCATGCCGCCCGAAATAATGCCCTGTTTTTTCAGATAGGGAACCTCGCTCACGCCGACCGTGGGAATTAAAGTGGATTCATCGTTTTTGTCCTCTAAAAGCCCCACAATATCCGTCATTAAAATTAAGCTTTCCGCCTTTAGCTCCGCCGCGATCCGCGCGGCGGCGGTATCCGCGTTGATGTTATATACCGTGCCGTCGCTGCTGCTTGCCACTGTGGAGATCACCGGGAGATACCCGTTATTTAACGCGTCATGAATCACCGTCGGATCAATTTTTACGATCTCTCCGACCAGTCCGAGCGCCGGGTCGAGCTGTTTCGCCTCGATCATATGCCCGTCAAGCCCACAAAGCCCGATCGCCCTTCCGTGGTTGCGGTGAAGCATATCGACAAGCGCCTTATTTACCTTTCCGCACAAAACCATTTGCACAATATCGACCGTTTCCTCGTCGGTGTATCTTAATCCGTTTACGAATTTGCTTTCTTTTCCGACGCGATCCAGCATGGCGTTGATCTCGGGACCGCCGCCGTGTACCAAAACGATCTTGATCCCGACCATGCTTAAAAGCACCAGATCGGACATAACCGTTTGCTTCAGGAAATCGTTCGTCATGGCGTTCCCGCCATACTTGATCACCACGATTTTATGGTTATACTTTTGAATATAGGGAAGCGCGTCGCTTAAAACGGACGCTCTTGTGTCATTTTCAATTTGAATCATTTCTATTCCTTTCAAATCAGCTGCGGTAGTCCCCGTTGATCTTTACGTAATCGTAGGTTAAGTCACAGCCCCACGCGGTCGCCTCACCGGTTCCCGAACCGATGGAAACAAGGATCGAAATCTCGTCCTTCAGCAGAATTTTTTTCGCTTCTTCCTCGGAAAAGAAACAACCCGATCCGTTTTCGCAGACCCGAACGCTTCCCGCCTCGGAAGTGAGAGAAACGTTGACGCGGTCAATTTCAAAATCCGCGTCGGCGTACCCGATCGCGCAAAGAATTCTTCCCCAATTCGCGTCCGCGCCGAACATGGCGCATTTCAGCAGAGGGGAGCGGATAATGCTTTTCGCGACCGTGATCGCCGTATCCGTATCCTTTGCGCCGCTTACCGTGCATTCAAGCAGCTTTGTCGCGCCCTCTCCGTCCTTGGCGAGCATACGGGTCAGGTTCATCATGACCGTGTACAGCGCGTTTTCAAACAAACGGTACTCGCCGCTGTCTGCCTCGGTGATTTCCGTATTTTCCGCCATTCCGTTCGCCATGACGCTGACCATATCGTTGGTAGACGTATCGCCGTCCACCGAAAGGCAGTTATACGTAATCTTGACCACACGACCGAGCGCCTTGGCGAGAAGCTCGGTTGTGATCGCCGCGTCGGTCGTGATAAAATTCAGCGTTGTCGCCATATTCGGATGGATCATGCCGCTGCCCTTTGCCATTCCGCCGAGCCGACAGATTTTTCCGCCGATCTCAAATTCGACCGCGACTTCTTTTTTTACAGTATCAGTCGTCATGATCGCGGCAGCCGCCGCTTCGTTTCCCGTATAGGAAAGGGAAGCGCAGAGCGGTTCAATTGCCGCGGCGATCGGCTCGATCGGAAGGATCTGTCCGATCACGCCCGTAGAAGCGACAACGACCTCCTCGGGAAGGATTCCGAGCCCGTTTGCGGCTAGCCGGCACATTTCCCGCGCTTTCTCCTCGCCGTCCGCATTGCAGGTGTTCGCGTTTTTGGAATTGGCAATGACCGCTCTCGCTTTACCGCCCGTTTTGGAAAGATTTTCCTTTGTCACAAGGATCGGCGCGCCCTTCACTTTATTTTGCGTATAAACCGCAGCCGTATTGGCCAAAACGTCGCTTACGACAAGGCAAATATCGTTTTTATGCGGACGGTTCGGATCCTGATTGTCAATCAAAGGCTTTTTGATTCCACAGTAAACGCCCGACGCCCGAAAGCCTTTCGCGGCACAGACCCCGCCGTCAATAAATTTTATATTTTGATACGCTTGTTTTAATTTCATATTCCTTCGTCCTTTTCGCTGTAATCCATGGTTTTCAGTCCGACCGATTCGTCGATCCCCATCATCAGGTTTAAGCATTGAACCGCGGCTCCGCTCGCGCCCTTTCCCAAATTATCGAGCCTTGAACAAACGAGAATCTGTTCCTCGTTTCCGCAGACGAATATTTCCATGCTGTTCGTCCCCTCCAGCGTATTCGCGCTGAGAAAGCCGTCCCGAAGAACGTCCGCTCCGTTCAGCTCGGTCACTCTTATGAATTTCGATCCGCTGTAATGACGGTCGTAAAGCGATTTGACCTCCGAGGGTGTAACCCTTCGCGAAAGCAGCCTTGTATGAAGCGGGACGGAAACGACCATTCCCGCGAAGTAATCGCATACATACGGATTAAACATCGGCTTATACGATAATCCCGAATGAACCTGCATTTCGGGCAGATGCTTATGCGCCTGCGGCAAAGCGTACTGGCGCGGGGCGTCGAATTCCTTGCCGCGCGCCGGGGCTTCGTACTGCGCAATTCCTTTTTTTCCCGCGCCGCTGTACCCCGAAACCGCGTGTACTGTCACGGGGTAGTCTTTCGGGAGAACGCCGCCCTGTACCAAAGGAAAAACAATGGATAAAAATCCGCTCGCGTAGCAGCCGGGTACCGCCACGCGGGAGGAATTTATAATTTTTTCGCGATACCGCGGTGAAAGCTCGGGAAAGCCGTATGCCCAATCCGGATGAATACGGTGCGCGGTCGAGGCGTCAATAATACGGGTATGATCGTTTTCCGCCAGCGATACCGCTTCGAGCGCCGCCGCGTCGGGGAGGCAAAGAATTGTAAAATCCGAAAGATTGATCCATTTTTTTCGTTCCTTCGGATCCTTTCGCAGCTCCGGATCGATCCGAAGAAGCTCAATATCGTTTCTGTCTTGAAATTTCTCAAGTATTTTAAGTCCGGTTGTGCCTTCCTCACCGTCAATGAAAACCTTTGTCAATGTTCTGATTCTCGCTTTCTGTCAGTTTTTCGACCTCCGATAATGTGGGAGGATATTTTGCGATCGGGAATTTGGTACAGGCGATTCCCGCCACGGCGCACGCGTACCTTACCGTATCGAAATCGTTCATGTTTCGATACAGCGCGTAAACCGTTCCCGCCTTAAAGCTGTCGCCAGCGCCCAGCGTTGAAACAACGTTCAGGCGGTAAGGCGAAAAGGTTTTGGGCGGCTGTCCTTTTCTGCCGTATATCAGCGGCTTTTCACCGCGGGTAAAGATAACCAGTCCGTCCGTATTTTCGGTATACAGCTGAAATAATTCCTCAAGGCTTTGATCGGGATAATAGCTTTCCAGATATTGATGAGAAACCGCGTTGACCGCGCAGTATCGGTTTATCACACTGTCATACGCGCAGTCGATCGTCGCATAGGGCTTACCGTATTTTTGGCAAAGCTCCGCAGACTCCTCGGCACAGAAAAACGGGTCAATGCCGCAGCAAACGGCGTTTTTGACCGATTCCTCACAGGGGGGCTCGTAAAAAGGCTTTTCTCTGCCGAAGTGCTTCTCCCATTCACCGAAGCAGGTTCTTGTATCCGCGTCGATCAGAACGTAATCGACGATCCCGTCGAAATCCTCGTCCCGTAATTCGGACAAATCAACCTGTTTATTTCGGAAATAGCTTCGGATAAGCGCTCGGTTGCTGTTTCCCAGATGACTTCCGCCAAGCTTTATCCTTAAGCCGAGAGAAGCCAGTACCGCTGCGGCGGTTCCCGTTTCGCCGCCAACGTGACTGTGCTTTTCCCTGATCTCGGCATAACCGTCGGGCGCGGGAAATTTTCCCTTCAGTAAAAACGCTTCGGTTGACATGACCATACCGTACAGATAAATGTAATCCATGCTTTACTCCTCATCCGGTTCCGACCGATAAGCTTCGATCCTTTGCTTTGTATCTTCGATCTGCCGTTTTACGCTTTCCGGAGACGGTCCGCCGTAGGACCTTCTTTCTTTTACACAGGTTTCCAAGCTGATCGCCCGATATACGTCATTGTCAAAAAGCTCCGATTTCTCACGATAAGCCTCGATAGGAAGATGTTCAAGATCGGTACCCTTTGAAATACATTCCGCGACCAGCCCGCCGGTGATCTTATACGCGTCGCGGAAGGGCATACCCTTTTTTACGAGATAATCCGCGCAGTCGGTCGCGTTTATGAATCCGCGCGCTGCGGCGTTTCGCATATTGTCCTTATAAACCGACATGGTTTCAAGCATGGGAATAAAGGTGGATAAACAAAGCTTTACCGTATCGACCGCGTCAAAAATGCTCTCCTTGTCCTCCTGCATATCCTTGTTATACGCGAGCGGAAGCCCCTTCATCATCGCAAGAAGGGTCATCTGATCTCCGAAAACGCGCGCGGTTTTTCCCCGAATCAGCTCGGCAATATCGGGATTTTTCTTTTGCGGCATAATGCTGGAGCCGGTAGCGAACGCGTCGTCCAACTCGATAAATTTAAATTCCCAGCTGCACCAAAGGATAATTTCCTCGGAAAACCTTGAAAGGTGCATCATGATCAGAGAAATCGCGCCGCAAAGCTCGATACAAAAGTCACGGTCCGAAACGCCGTCCAAAGAATTTGTCATCGGCGCGTCAAAAGAGAGCAGGGAAGCGGTGCGGAAGCGATCGATCGGATAGGTGGTACCGGCGAGCGCGCCGCTCCCCAAGGGGCAGACGTTCATGCGCTTCACCGCGTCGTTCAGCCGTTCCAGATCCCGCAAAAACATCTGCGCATAAGCCATGAGATGATGCGCGAAGGTGATCGGCTGGGCGCGCTGAAGGTGCGTGTAGCCGGGCATGATCGTTTCAGTGTGCTGTTCTGCCGTATCGCAAAGAACCGTTGTCAGCTTCACCAGAAGCTTTTTGATTTCCTTGGAGGCGTCGCGCAGATAAAGCCGAAGATCAAGCGCAACCTGATCGTTCCGGGAACGCGAGGTATGAAGCCGTTTTCCGACGCTGCCAAGCCTTTTTGTAAGCTCCGCCTCAACGAACATGTGAATATCCTCGGCGTTCGGATCAAATTCGAGCGCGCCGCTTTCCAGATCCGTCAGGATCCGGCGCAGCTCCGCAATGATCTGCTCGCTGTCCTCTTCGGGAATGATCCCTTGTTCTCCGATCATTTTCGCGTGCGCGATACTGCCCTCAATATCCTGCCGAAACATCACGGCGTCAAAGGAAATCGAGGAATTGAACGCGTTTACGCCGCTGTCGATCTCTTTGGAAAATCTTCCTGCCCACATTGCTGCCATAAAACAAACCTCACTATTGATTTTATACAGTCTCCTAAAAGCTTTTTCGCAAAAGCCCTTAGGGGGCTGCCGCCGCAGAGCGCGGCGAGAACCCTTTATTTATTACTTGTTTCTTTCGGCGTCCAGCATAGCCTTCACCTTGATCGGCAAGCCGAATAAATTGATGAAGCCCGCGCTGTCCTTCTGATCGTATACGTGATCCTCGCCAAAGGACGCGAAATCCTCGCTGTAAAGTGTGTACGGGGAAGTAACGCCCGCGTTGATGATATTGCCCTTATAAAGCTTCAGCTTCACTTCGCCCGTGCAGGTCTCCTGCGTCTTATCCACAAAAGCGTCCATTGCTTCTCTGAGCGGAGTATACCACTGTCCGTTGTATACCAGATCGGCATATTTTTGAGCCAATCCGGCTTTATAGTGCTGCGTTTCCTTATCCAGACAGATCGTTTCAAGCACATCGTGCGCATGATAAAGAATCGTGCCTCCGGGCGTTTCATAAACACCTCTCGATTTCATTCCGACCAGACGGTTTTCCACGACATCGTAAAGCCCGATCCCGTTTTCACCGCCAAGCTTATTTAACGCCTTAATCAGCTTTACGCCGTCCATTTTTTCGCCGTTCAGCGCTACCGGAATCCCTTTTTCAAACGAGATCGTCACGTAAGTAGGCTTATCGGGAGCCATTTCGGGCGAAACGCCGAGCTCCAGAAATCCGGGCTTATTATAAAGAGGTTCGTTTGCGGGATCCTCCAGATCGAGACCTTCATGAGAAAGGTGCCAAAGGTTCATATCCTTTGAGTAGTTTGTTTCACGGTTGATCTTGATCGGAACGTTGTGCGCCTCGGCGTATTCGATTTCCTGCTCTCTCGATTTGAGATCCCAGATCCGCCACGGAGCGATAATTTTTAAGCCCGGCGCAAGCGCCTTGATCGTAAGCTCAAAACGAACCTGATCGTTTCCTTTTCCCGTGCAGCCGTGACAAATCGCGTCTGCGCCTTCCTTTTTGGCGATTTCGACCAGCCGCTTTGCGATCGGAGGACGGGCGAAGGACGTCCCCAAAAGATACCCCTCGTAACGAGCGCCGGCTTTCAGCGTCGGGAAAATAAAATCGTTGACGAATTCGTCCTGAATATCCTCGATATAAAGCTTGGAGGCGCCCGTTTTCTTTGCGCGCTCTTCAAGCCCCACGATTTCGGAGTCCTGTCCGACATTGCCCACAACGCAGATTACCTCGCAGCCGGGATAGGTCTCGTGCAGCCACGGGATAATAATGGAAGTATCCAGCCCGCCGGAATAAGCCAAAACAACCTTTTTAATTTCTTTTTCCATAATGTTAGCTCCTTTTGAATCAAAAATAAATCATACATACATTATACACCAAATATTCAGTTTGTCAAGTAAAAATATCCAATAAAATGAATAATATTCGTAAATTACTGAATATTTATTGAATATTATGAATATCTCCAATTTGTTCATCGAGCAGAAATAAATGAAATTTTGTCAAAAACTGTTGACAATTTGTCCGTTCATGCGTATAATATATTTATGAACACACGACGGAGGTTCTTTTAATGCGTTTGAGTGAAAAATTGGAAATCCTGATCGAGAGAAAAGAAATCAGTAAAACGGATTTTGCCGAAGCGGTCGGGATCACATACCGCGGGCTGGCCAACTATCTGAACGGGACGAGAAAGCCCAAAAGGGATGTTTTGAACCGAATCGCCGAACAGTTGGGCTGTACGGCGGAGTTTTTGCTGAATGACAGCAAAAGTCTTGTTCTTGACAGTAAGGAACGTTTTATTTATCATTCCAAATCCAATGCCAGCTCCGTCCGTGAGGCAGCCGAATACCTTGAAAAAGGGAAGGAGCTCTTTGAATGTTCCGGGCTGAATCCGGAGGATAAACAGGCTTTGTTTTCATGCTTGACCGAGTTATATTTTAATGCGACAAGAGAAAACGCGGGATAAGTTTTTTGTGTTCACGTTCTCTTCAAACGAGAACGGCTTGCGCTGATATAAAAATTAAAGAAGCCCGAAAGGTTCAGTCATGGAAAAAGAAAAAATTGAAAGAATTAACTTTCTCGCAAAAAAGTCCAAAACGGAAGGTCTTTCCGATTCGGAAAAGATCGAGCTGCAAAGGCTGCGCGACGAATATCGCGCATACATGAGAAACGGATATATGGCGCA
>CAZKKZ010000001.1:151623-171013 GCA_964553625.1 uncultured Ruminiclostridium sp. | reverse complement strand
ACTGGAACAACCCCCTCACCCCGACAAGCACCCTCTGGAGAGCGATCAAGCCCGACGGCACACTGGTTGCGCCCGGCACGGCGGGAACACTGAAATATGGCACAGCTTGGAGCAACACAAAATTTTCAAGCATCGTCACCACCCCCGCTGCAACGGGCGCGGGCATTACCCTGTTGGAGTCCCTCGGATTGATACCCCACGCAGACGCAACCTCTGCCGACTACGGCGACGATGCGGTATGGGCAAATATTACCGACGAAAGATTACCGGTCCGTGGTGGCGACTGGGGCGATGCCGCGTCTGCGGGTGTGTTCGCGTTGTCCCTCTCTTATGCGCGGTCGCACGTCAACACGAGCATCGGTTTCCGCGCCGCTTTTTGTTCCCTGTAACTTGAAACTTGTTTCTTGACCCTCACCCGCCGAAAGGCGGGTGAGGGTCTTAATAAAGGAGAATGACCGTGAGCGACTATACACAGCTTACCATCTTGACTAAACTCCACGATATGGCAAAGTACGCTTACCCCGCTTTGGCGCAATTCCCGAAAAGTGAAAAATTCGCAATCGTCGTTGATATAAAACGGTGTATGGACGCCGTGATGGAAAAAGCGATAGAGGCAAGCAAGCAGTACCACAAAAAGACCACATTGCAGGAAATGGACGTAGAACTTGAAAAACTGCGCCACTACCTGCGGTTGTCGCACGAACTGGGCTTTTTGCCGCCGAAAAAGTACGAAATTCTTTCAAGAATGACGGACGAGATCGGCAGAATGCTTGGCGGTTGGATAAAATACACCGCCGAAAATCCGATGCAAAACAAACGATAAATTTACAAATCGCTTTTGTTTTGGGGGCAAGCTGTAAACCGATCCGTGGTGGCAACTGGAGCAATGCCGCATCTGCGGGTGTGTTCGCGTTGTACCTCAATAATGCGCGGTCGAACGTCAACACGAACATCGGTTTCCGCGCCGCTTTCTCTCGCAGTCAGATATTGCATACCTACGGGTGTGCTTTCAGTACGGGAAGAAAAAGGAGCTTACCTCCGCGCCGGCGTTCGACGCCTCGCCGCAATAGTGGCGGGGCAGTTGTGCGGGCGAAAAATAAAAACCGCCGCGAAGCCGAAAGTAGGCGGTTAAAGCCGAAATCCGTCAAGTGCGGCAAATTTGAAAGGAGTGTCCGATGAAGCCGATAAAAGGATTATGGGAACAGATCACCTCTTTTGAAAACCTTTACGCGGCTTATCGGGCAGCGGCAAAGGGCAAGCGTTTCAGAAAAGAAGTGCTTGCTTTTTCTGATAATTTGGAGGCGAACCTGTTCGACCTGCAAAGGGAC
Organism: uncultured Ruminiclostridium sp.; assembly: GCA_964553625.1. Taxonomy (GTDB): domain Bacteria; phylum Bacillota; class Clostridia; order Oscillospirales; family Ruminococcaceae; genus Ruminiclostridium_E. Next base: position 169,685 of record CAZKKZ010000001.1, on the reverse strand, counting down.
TTACTGCAAGGCACTTACAAGGTCGGCGGGTATCGCGAATTTTATGTATATGAACCCAAAAAGCGGCTAATTATGGCCCTGCCCTTTCGTGACAGAGTAGCACAGTGGGCGATCTACAAAATAGTGAACCCGCTGTTTGCCAAAAAGTATATTGAGGACAGCTACGCCTGCATCGAGGGGCGGGGTATTCACGCCGCCGCAAAACGCATCCGGTATTTTGCGCAGCTCGTGACCCACCAAAACGGCGGCGGGTATGCGCTTAAACTGGATATAAGCAAATACTTTTACCGCATAAACCACGATGTGCTTATGGAAATGCTCCATAAATGGTTCGCCGACCGTGAACTGCTTGATCTGTTGGAGCGCACCGTTCGGTCAGCCGTACCTTTCGGACTTCCCGCAGGTGCAAGCCCCGGAGAAGCGGAGCGCATTTTCGGCGTGGGAATGCCGATCGGAAACCTTACAAGTCAAATGTTCGCCAACCTGTACCTGAACGACGTGGATCAGTACATAAAGCGGGAACTGCGGGCGCACTGCTATGTCCGTTATAACAAGCTGAAAGCGGACGGCGTGAAATTCGCCATCGTCCGTGCGGGATTTTCCGAAACCGAGGACAAGCTGCTGAAAACGCATATTGACGGGTTGCGAAAGGTCGGCATCCCTTTCGGTCTGTATTGGTATTCCTACGCTTACACTATGACCGAAACCCAAAAAGAGGCGGATGCCTGTGTAGCGGTAATTAAAAAGTATCAGCTGCAGAACGAACTCGCGTACCCCGTTTTTTACGATATTGAGGAACAAAAGCACCTCAAGGTCGGCAAAATGGTACTTACCAATATGGCTGACGAGTTCAAGGTAAGGCTGAACCGCGCGGGAATTTTCACCGGCTTGTATGTCAATCCAAACTTTATGGAGTGCGCTTTTGATAAAGAGCGCATTATGCGATACCACGATATTTGGTTAGCACACTGGACGGAAAACCCGGCGCAGAAATCCCGCTACAACTACGGGCAAAAAATGTGGCAGTGGGGGATCGGCAAAGTCGGAAATATGGACGTTGACGGCGACCTGTGCTTTATCGATTATCCCGCGCGCATAAACGAGTGGCGCAGGGAGCGCGGCATCGGTTCGGCAGGTTCGCAGCCTGCACAGAAAGCCGTTAATTTCACGCCCCGCCTGATCGCTCCGTCCACGACCGACAAATACTGGAGGCACACTTCAAAAGGCGGTTTTAACGAGTGCATACATATAAGCGGCGGCTCTTGCCTGCCAAACTGTGTAGGCTATGCGTGGGGCCGTTTTTATGAGATTATCGGCGAAAGACCCGCATTAAGCAGGTGCAACGCCGAGATGTGGTACGGAAATACCGCCGACGGCTACAAACGTTCAAGCACCCCCGCCCTCGGTGCGATCGCTTGTTGGAGCAAGGGCGCGGTTGGTAACGAGGCAGACGGTGCGGGACACGTCGCAGTCGTTGAGCGTATCGAGGCGAACGGCGACATCGTGACCTCAAACAGCGCATACGGCGGCAGCCGCTTTTACACGCAGACGTACAAGAAAAGCGCGGGTTACAGCTTTGGTGCGTATAAGTTTCAGGGCTTTATTTTGCCGCCTGTTCAGATTAAGGACACCACACCCGCAACGACAAGCAAGCCCGCCGCGCCCACAGCGTTCAAGGTCGGCGATGTGGTTGAATTTAAGGGGCGCACCCACTACACCTCAAGCACCGGGACGCGCGGAACAGCGGCAAAGCCCGGCAGGGCGAAAGTGACGATCGTTGCGGCGGGTGCGGCTCACCCTTACCACCTGATCGCCGAAAGCGGCAGCGGCTCGACCGTGTACGGGTGGGTCAATACTGCCGACATCGGCAGTGTGAAAAGCACCGCCGCCCAAATCAAGGTCGGCAGTACGGTAATGCTCCGCAAAGGCGCAAAGGACTACAACGGCGGCGGCCTCGCATCGTTCGTTTATACCCGTCCGCATATCGTCAGCGAACTCAAAGGCGACCGTGCGGTTATCACATTCGGCGGCGTAGTCGTTTCCGCCGTAAAAACAAACGACCTGACTTTGGCATAGGAGGCACACAATGGATGTTTTAAACTTTTTACTTGCAAACTGGGACAGCGTTCTCGTCGTCCTGCTGTTCGTGGCGGTGCTTATTATCCTGATCGCAAAAAAGCAGTACGCCATCCTTGACAAGATCGTTTTTTCACTCGTTACCGAAGCCGAGAAGAAATACGGCGGCGGCACGGGTGCGGCGAAACTGGCGGCGGTTATTGAGCAGCTATACCCCAAAATCCCGGCGGTGATCCGGCTGTTCATTTCAGCCGCACAGATCGAAAAGCTGATCGAGCGCGTCCTTGCCGACGCAAAGGAGCGGTGGGAAAAGAACCCGAAACTCTCCGCATATATCAGCGACACCCAAAAGTAATACAACACCAAAAGCCCGCCCCGGTTCTGCCGAGGCGGGCTTTTTTGTTTAATTTGTTTTGTACTGTTCAGCTTTTTTAATATCTGCCTCAAGCAATTCTACTATTAAGGCAGTCAGGCTCATCCCCCTTGAGGCGGCGTGGGTCTTGTAACGCTCTTTACTGCCGATCGGCAAGTTAAGCCCGATTTTTTCCCGCTTTTCCTTAATATACCGCATTGTGCGGTCTTTTGCTTTTTCGTCATACATAAGAAAGCCCTCCTTTTATACTATTATACCACATTTAATATATAGTTGACTATATGAAAATTGCACAAATATAGTCGACTATATTTGTGCGGATCGGAGAAGTTCCAAAAGCTGCTTGACATATAGTCGACTATATGGTATGATATAAACATAAGGAACGGGGAAACACCCAAAATCAAATAAAACGCCGAAAGGCAGGAGGATTTAAAAATGGAAAAAGAAATCAAGGTGGAATGGTGTGAAAACTGGATCAAGGCACTGTTTGCAAAAAAGTCTATTGGTGGCAAACCTATCAACGGTATTTATACCGGGTTGTTTTGGGAGCTTGCTGAAAAGTCCGGGTTGTGGATTAGAGGGACTTATGGTTCGGCAATGAGCGAAGCGGTGGAAAAGCTAACGGACTATGAAATGATTACGGACAGTGACGGTTATCTTTTATACGATATTTTTAAACTGAAAAAGGCTGTTTAAATCAAAGGGCGGCACACCGCCGCCCCACATATCGCCCAAAACCTGCACGAGGGTAGCGGGCGCACCATTACAACGATTATAACGGAGGCGCACAATGAACGTAGCAATTAAAGTTATTTCAAGAGAAAACGACAAAAGGTTTATAAAGTCAATGGACTTTGAGGTTTTAATCAATGGCGAGTCGGACAGCACCGAATACAGAATGACCGAGGGCGACAAGACATTCCGCAAACTGTTCAGCATTGGCAAGGCTTACGGGTATTCTGTGAGGGGCAACGTAAGAAAAGAGGTTCAGAACCTTGTAAATGCGATTTTCGACACAAATTTAGGCTTTGCAATTTCAATAATAGAATAAAACAAAAAGCCCGCCTCGGTTGTCCGAAGCGGGCTTTTTGTTTTACCTTGTTTTCGCAAATCTGAACACCACGGCGACTGCTTTCTTGATAAAATACAGTTGCAACTTTTGGTTCGAGTTTGCGCCGTTTGGTGCCGCTGATCGGACTTGAACCGATACGGTATTGCTACCAAGGGATTTTAAGTCCCTCGTGTCTGCCGATTCCACCACAGCGGCATACTTCAACCGATCCCCTTATCGGAAAACGGGATTCATAATGTTATTATTATACTATAAACCCAACCGAATGTCAAGAGGTTTCGGAGGATTTTTTCGGTAAAATTTGTGTTTTCTCTTTTTCAAGCCGCATAACAGCAAGTATTCGGCACTTTTTCACACCCCCGTCGAGCCGAATCCTCCCTCCGCGCGCTCCGTCCCGCCGAGCCGATCGCACTCCGTAAATTCGGGAAGCAGGATCGGAAGAATCACCATCTGCGCGATCCGATCGCCGTCATGAACCGTGTACGGGCAGTCGGAATGATTGATTACGGGAACCTTGATCTCCCCGCGATAGTCGCTGTCGATCACGCCGACGCAGTTTGCGAGCGAAAGCCCATACTTCGTCGAGAGCGAGCTTCTCGGGAAGATAAACGCGCCCGTATCGGGGCTGTCCGGCTCTATCGCGATCCCCGTCGGGATCAGTACGCGCTCCCCCGCGCCGACCTCAACACTTTCCCCGATACAGGCGAAAAGATCCGCGCCCGCGCTCCCCGCCGTCGCGCGGAAGGGGAGCCGCGCGTTTTCCCTGATTTTTTTTACCTTGATGTTCATTTATGCTTTCTCCCTTCCCTCGGTACCGTTATCGAGTCCCCGAAAATACAGCCCTCGCGTAACAGGCACGCTTCCCGTCCGCCGTCCCTCCGCGTAAGCCGAAAGGATCGGTCCGATCTTTTTTTCCGCCGTAAATTTCAGTACCGCGAAATCCGCGTTTTGAAACGCGTCAAGCCGATCCCCTAGATCAAGCGCGTCGGAATTCAAAATCTCCGCCGTATTCTCCGAACAGATCACACGCATTTTCCGTCCCGTTCGATCGGTTACGGATTTTCCGCAGCACGTTGTCCCGCAGGGTTTTCCGTCCCGGATCGGACAGCGCCGCGTAATCATCAGCGGAAGAAATCCGTACGCAAGAAAGCCGATCGGGAGGGGCTTTTTCAGGGAGTTTATCTGCCTCGCGGTCAGCTCCGCCGAAACCACCGTATCCCGAAGCCCGCACCCTGCCAAAAAAGAAAGCGTCTCGCTGTTCAGACAGTTTAAGCGCGCTCCGCCGAAGATCTCGAAGCCCGTTTTTTGCAAAAGCTCAATATGCCCGACCGTATGCGCAAGCGCTTTGGTGAACCCCATTTCCCGAATCGCGCGAAGCCGCTCGGAGACGGCTTCCTCACAATCCCCGAGAAAAACGGGCGGAACCGCAATAAGGCGCTCGGATTCGGGCAAAAGCGAATGGCACAAAAAAGAAATCGGGGTATAGATCAGCGTAACCCGAGGGTCGCCGAGCGCCTCGGCAAGCTGTTCCCGCGTATAAACCTCCGCGCGCAGCTTAATCATAAAACGCTCGCCTTTCCCGCCGCCGCGCTTTTAATCAGCTCCTCCGCGTTTTTGAGCGAGGCTTCGTTCGCCGTATCGCCCGAAATGATCCGCGCCAGCTCGCGCACCTTTTCGTCATGATCGAGCGGACGGATCGTCGTGAAAGTACGGGTCTCGTCGGTCTGCTTCTCGATCAGCAGATGACGGTCGGAAAGCGCGGCAATCTGCGCCAAATGCGTCACGCAAAGGACCTGCCGCTTTTCGGCGATTTCCGACAGCTTTTTCCCGACCTTCTGCGCCGCATAGCCGCTGATCCCCGTGTCGATCTCGTCGAAAATCATCGTCGGCGTATCGTCGTGCTCGGCGAGAACGCTCTTGATCGCGAGCATGATCCGGGAAAGCTCGCCGCCCGAAGCAACCTTTCCGATCGGGCGCATCGTCTCCCCTTTGTTGACCGAGATCATCATCTCGATCTCGTCCATGCCGTTTACCGTTACCTTCCCCTGACGGATCGAAAATTCGAGCCGCACGTCGGGCATGTTCAAAAACCGAAGCTGCTCCGCGATCTCCTCGGTGAGCCGCTCCGCCGCCGCCCGCCGCTTTTCGGAAAGCCCGAGCGCGAGCTGCTTTACCCGATCGCCGAGCCGCCGTTTTTCCTCCGAAAGCTCGCTTAACGTATTATCCGCATCGGAAAGCGCCGAAAGCTCCTCCCGCCACCGTTCTTTTTGGTCGAGAATCTCGTCGAATTCAAGCGCGTATTTTCGTTTCAGGCGCAGAACCTCGCTCATTTTCTCCTCAAGCGCCGAAAGCTCCTCCGCGCCGCCCTCCTCGGGGAAAAACCCGCCGATCTCCGCGCCGATGTCCCGAAGCTCGATCACGATCTCGGAAAGGCGGTCGGCGGCGTTCCCGACCTCGGGCACCAGATCGCGGATCTTATCGAGCGCGTCCGCCGCCGCCGAAAGAAAGTCCGCCGCGCCGCTTTCTCCATTGTCTCCACCGCTGACGCTGCTCTGCGCGAGAAAGACCGCCTCGGTGATCTCCTCAAAATTCTGCGCCTGACGAAGCTGCTCCGAAAGTACGCTTTCGTCCCCTTTTTTTAAGTTCAGGCGTTCTACCTCGCCGATCTTTTTCAAAAGGAGGTCGATTTTCTCGTCCTTCGCCGCGTCCTCCTCCTCTAAGCGCTTAATCTCCCTTGAAAGGCGGGAAAAGCTCCGAAACACCTCGCCGTACTCCCGCAGCTCCTCCGTAAGACCGCCGTAATTGTCGAGCAGCTCCCGCTGATTCGCCGTATCCACCAAAATACGGTTGTCGTGCTGTCCGTGAATGTCGATCAGCCCCGCCGCGATCTCTTTCAGAAGCGCGGCGGTCGCGGGCTTCCCCCCGATCCGTACCACGCCCTTTCCGTCCACGGAAAACTCCCGCTGGAGCAAAAGCTCTCCGGAAGGCTCGAAGCCGTACTCCTCCAGCCTGCGCGCCGCCGATTCGGGAATAAAATCGAAAAGCGCGGTGACCGAAGCCTTCGGCGCGCCGGTACGGATCAGCTCCTTTGAAACGCGTCCGCCAAGTACGGCGTTGATTGCCCCGATCAGGATACTTTTCCCCGCGCCCGTTTCTCCGGAGAAAACGTTAAAGCGGTCGGAAAACGAGATCGAAGCCTTTTCGATCACCGCCAGATTTTCAATATACAGTTCCTTTAACATGATCTTACTTTCCCCAAAGCCCGTCCTCGCCCTGCCGCATTGATTTTTTCAGCACGGCGGTAATATTCCTTGCGTCGGTTTCCGTGCGGACGAGGACGAAAAAGGTATCGTCCCCCGCGATCGTCCCGACGACGCCCTCCAGATTCATGCTTTCCAGCATGATACAAGCCCCGTTCGCAAGCCCCGAACGGCATTTTACGCAAAGGATATTTCCCGCGTAGTCAATGCTCACGACCGACTGGCGGAAAATGTTCTCAAAATGAACGCCGCCCGCCCGATTCGCCCGCATATAACAGCTTACGCCGTTTTCGGAAACGGCTTTCTCGAGATTCAGCTCGTTAATATCGCGTGAAACGGTCGCCTGCGTCGCCTGAAATCCCCGCGCGCGAAGCCGGCTGAGCAGCATTTCCTGATTCTCGATCTCCTCCTCGGCGATAATGGCAAGAATCTCCGCCTGCCGTTGCTTTTTCATAAAAACGAACCTCCTCCCGTAAGGCTACTTGATCGGCTGGATCAGCTTCCGGTTCACCGCGCTGTAAAATCCGTTATTTTCAATATCGATCAGCCGCAAGTCCACGTCCGCTTTCCGGATCGTAAGCGATTCCCCCTCGCGGAGAAAAATCCCCCCGTCGCCGTCCGTACAGACGTCCACCTCCTCGGCGCCGTTCCCGCCGAAGGAAACCGTAATCACGTCGTTTCCGCTGAAGATCATCGGACGGTTCCAAAGCGTATGAGCGCAAAGAAGCGTCATCTCCACGCATTCCACACTCGGCTCGATGATCGGACCGCCCGCCGAAAGCGCGTAAGCGGTCGAGCCGGTCGGGGTACTGAAAATAAGCCCGTCGGCGCGGATCCTCGAAAGCTCGATCTCGTTGATCTTCACGCAAAATTCGGGAAGCTTCGCGGTAAGCCGCCGCGATAAAACCACGTCGTTAAGCGCCAAAAGCCGCTTCCCCGCCGCCGTCGTAAGCTCGAGAAGCATACGCCTGCTGAGACGGTAATTCCCGTTTTTCAGCGCGGAAAGCCGCTCAAGCTCGTCCGTCTCGAGGGCTGTCATAAACCCGAGCCGCCCCGTATTGATCCCGAGAAGGGGCTTCCCGAGAAGCGCCGCCCGTTTTCCCCATTTGAGGATCGTTCCGTCTCCCCCGATCGTCAGAACCGCGTCACAGTCGGCGGGAAAGCCCTCGTCCGTATACTCCGCCGATTCGTGAAAAAACTCCTCCTTCAGCACAAGCGGAAGGATCGGCGTAATCCCGAGCGAGATCAGGCGTCCGACGGACTCGGATAAAACCTCGCGGCTTTTTTCCTTATGAAAGTTTGCGCAAATAAATACCTTCAAGAACGGTTTCTCCTTTTCTTTTTTGCTGATGTATGCCATTTCTCAAAAGCGGAAGAGCATGAGAAATTCCCGATTCCCGTCTCCCCCCGTGATCGGAGAGGAAGTCACGCGAAGCTCCCGAAGTCCGATCGTTTCCGCGAAGGCGCAAATCTCCTCCACGATCCGTCGGTGTACCCGCCCGTCGCGGATCACGCCGCTTTTCCCGACAGCCCCTTTGCCGTACTCGAACTGCGGCTTAATGAGCGCGACGCCCTCCGCGCCCACCGCGGCGAACCGAGCCAGCTCGGGCAGGATCAGCCGAAGTGAAATAAACGAAACGTCGATCCCGATAAAATCTGCCCGTTCGCCGATCGCGTTTTCATCGGCGTGACGAATATCGAGTCCCTCGAGCGAGATCACCCTCGGATCGGCTCGGAGGCTTTCCGCGAGCTGGTTATGTCCCACATCGACCGCGTACACCCGCTTCGCGCCGTTTTGCAGCATACAATCCGTAAATCCGCCCGTCGAAGCGCCGACGTCGAGACAGGTAAGACCGTTCAGCGAAAGTCCGAATTCCGTGATCGCGTGCTCCAGCTTAAACCCGCCCCGTCCGACGTATTTCAGCACCCTCTCCGCGTCCCTTACCTCCACGCGGTCGGTATCGGAATCGACCGTTTCCGAGGGCTTTTCCGCCTTTTTCCCGTTCACCGCGACGCAGCCCGAACGGATCAGCGCCTGCGCGGCGGTACGGCTTTTCGCAAGCCCCAGCTCCGCGAGAATGATGTCCAACCTACCCTTCATCGCGAACCCGCCTCAGGATCGACTCGCGGTCCATTCCGTATTTTTTGAGCTGCGCTTCGCATTCCGCCGCGCCGACAAATTGATTTTCAACCGCCGTGATCCGAAAATCGCCGCGGAATCCCGCCCGATTCAGCTCGTACAGCAAATGCTCGCCGATCCCGCCGCACCGCATACCTTCCTCAAAAAAGTAAATTTTCGGATAGCCCCTGAGAATTTCGACAGCCTCCCCCGGAAGCGGCAAAATCCGATTCAGGAAGAGCGTGTCGCATACCTCCGCGCCGGGAAGATTCCCGCAGACCCGCCCGTAGGAAACCGCGATTTTTTCATGCTTTTTCCCCGAGTACAGAAAATCCCGATACCCGTCAGCCGAAGGATTATGCCCGAATCCGCGCGAATAGCGGATCACCGAAACGCCGTCGTCCTCCGTGACCGCCCTGCGCAGGTCGTGAACCAGCCCCGACGTGTCCCAAGGGGAATAGATCCGGATATTCGGAACGGCGGAAAGCAGGGATACGTCGAACAGTCCTTGGTGCGTCTCGCCGTCCTCCCCGACAAAGCCCGCCCGATCCACGCACAAAACAAGGTGCTTTTTCTCGATCGACGCGTCGTGAATGACCTGATCGCAGCAGCGCTGTAAAAACGTCGAGTACACGGCGAAAACGGGGATCATGCCCTGCGACGCCAGCCCGCAGCTGAAGGTCAGGGCGTGCTGCTCCGCGATCCCGACGTCGAAAAACCGCTCGGGATACGCCCGCGCGAAATGCTGAAGCCCCGTCGCGTATTTCATCGCCGCCGAGACCGCGCAGATCCGTTCGTCCTCCCCGCCGAGCCGCAGAAGCTCCCGCCCCATGACCTCCGAATAACTGAGCGCGGCGGGACGCGCCGTACCCTTGCCCTTCGGCACGCCGTGATACGCGCCCGAATTCTCCTCGGCGGGGGCATAGCCCTTCCCCTTCTTCGTCTTGACATGAACGATACAGGGCTCGTTCGTAAGCCTCGCGACCGTAAACGCCTCGATCAGCTTTTCTACATTATGCCCGCTTACGGGACCGAGATACTTAAATCCGAGGCTTTCAAAAATATTACTCTGATAAATGGCGAACTTGATGAGATCCTTCGTCCCGCTGATGGATTTCGAGAGATCCTTTCCGATCGCGGAGCGCGCGAGAAAATCCTTTACCGCTTCCTTTTTGTCAAAATACGATTTCGACGAGCGCATTTTCGTCAGATACTCCGCGATCACGCCGCGGTTTTTCGAAATCGACATCTGATTGTCGTTCAATACGATAATCAAATTGCTCGAAAGCTTTCCGACGTTATTCAGCCCTTCGTAAGCCTCGCCGCCCGTAAGCGCGCCGTCCCCGATCACGGCGATCACGTTCCCCTTTTTTTGCTGCAGCTCCATCGCCTTCGCGATCCCGAGCGCGGCGGAGATCGAAATACTGCTGTGACCGCCGATAAACGCGTCATGCTCCGACTCCTCCGCGCGCGGAAAGCCCGAAATTCCGTTCTCGCTCCGGAGGGTGGAAAATTCCCGATACCGCCCCGTAATGATCTTATGCGTGTACGCCTGATGTCCGACGTCGAAAAGGATCTTGTCCTCGGGCGTGGTAAAAACGCTGTGAAGCGCGACGGTAAGCTCTACCGTGCCGAGATTCGAGGCGAGATGCCCGCCGGTCTTCGGAATGGACTCGATCAGAAAGCTCCGGATCTGCGCGCAAAGCTCCCGCCGCTCCTGCATGGTCATTTCACCGACCGCCCGCGAGGATAAATTCTCCGTAAGCATTGCTCCCCCTCCTTTCCTTTACGTCCCGTTCGGGCGGAAAATCCTTTTCCTTTTTTACAGGGTGCCGACCCGCGCAAAAAGCTAAACCACAACGACCGGAAGAGCCATACCGATAATGATTCCGAGCAAAGCGCCGCAGATCACCTGAAACGGCGTATGCCCGAGAAGCTCCTTCAGATCCTTCTCCTCGTCCGCCTCGGAATCCTCCTGCTCGTCCAGCTCGTCATTGATCAGCTCGATTACCTCGTCATCAAGCTGATCGACGATCTTCCGCAGGCGGTTGATCTCCCGCGCGTGCTGCCCCGCCGCGCGGCGAACCCCGCACGCGTCGTACATCACGATCAGCGCCAGCGCCATCGCGAGCGCAAACTCCGGCGAGGTTGCCTTACAGACGCGCGAGGTCATAATGGCAAGCGAGCACACCATTGCCGAGTGTGAGGAGGGCATTCCGCCCGCCCCGACGATCCGTTCGGCATTGAATTTTTTATTTTTGGCGACGAATAAGATCGTCTTGATGATCTGCGCCGCGAGCCACGCCGCGACCGCGGCGATCAGCACGACGTTAAACTGATCGGTTCTCATGAATCCTTGAAAATCCTTTCCGAAAACGAAAAATAAGCTCCCCTAAAAGCTTCTCTCCAGAAGCGAACGCGTCAGCGCGATCATCAGTCCGTTATCCGGAAAAGCCGAAAGCGACGAAAGCGCGAGCGCGGTGTATTCCGCCGCCTTTTCCTTTGTTTTTTCCACTCCGCACACGGCGGCGTAGGTAGGCTTTTCCGCCCTTTCGTCGCTCCCGACGGGCTTCCCCAAGACCTCGGCATTCCCCGTAATATCCAGAAGATCGTCCACCAGCTGAAACGCCAGCCCGAGATTTTCCGCGTACTCGGAAGCCGCCTTCAGGTACGCTTCCTCCGCCGCGCTTTCGGCGCAGTATACCCCGCAAAGACAGGCCGCCTTTAAAAGCGCCGAGGTTTTCAGCGAGTACATCTGTAAAATCTCCTCGGGCGAAGGCTCCTTCTCGCTTTTCTCGGTGTCGATCTGCTGCCCGCCGATCATTCCGCACAAGCCGACCCGCGCCGAAAGCTCGGACGTGATCTTTACGGCGGCTTCGGCGGAGATCAGCCCCGCTTTTGCCGAATCGGCGACGATCCCGAACGGAAGAACGGCGAGCGCGTCCCCCGCGAGAAGCGCGGTCGGCTCGTCGAACGCCTTATGACAGCTCGGCTTTCCCCGGCGGAAGTCGTCGTCGTCCATACAGGGCAGATCGTCGTGGATCAGCGAAAAGGTGTGCATATATTCGATCGCGCAGGCGGTCGGGAGCGCTTTTTCCCGCGCTCCCCCGCACATTTCGCAGAATATCAGCGTCAGAACCGGGCGGAGCCGCTTTCCTCCCGCGCCGAGACTGTGGAGCGCCGCCCGAACCGCGCGCCCCTGCCTCAGCGTCTCGGATGGCAGAAAGCGGCACAGCGCTTCTTCGACGGTATCCGTATATTCCTTTAAATCTTCCATGGCTCCTCCGTTTACGCGTTTTCGATCTTTTCGATCTCAAGCTTCGCGTTTTCGATCTCTTTTTTACAGGTATTCACAAGCCCCGCCGCCTCGGTATAGAGCGCGACCGCCTTTTCAAGCGGAAGATCCGTTTTTTCCATTTCCTTGGAAATGTCCTCAAGTCTCCGATACGCTTCCTCAAATTTCATGAACGGTTGTTTCTCCTTTTATCTTACTGCGCTTCTCTCGCGGCTTGTCCGGGGGAAAAACCTCGCGGATCACCGCCGAGGCGCTCCCCTCCGAAAAACGGATCAGAACCTCGTCCCCCGCCGCGAGCGCTCCGCTTTCCGAGACCGCCTCGCCGCCGCAGGAAACGATCGAGTACCCGCGCGTCAGCACCGTGAGCGGATTCAGCGCGGCGATCACCGCCTCACGCTCCGAAAGCCGGTGCTCCTTTTCCGAAAGAAGCCGCTTCAGCCTGCTTTGAATCTCGATCCGCTTTACGTCGAGGAGCCGCTCGTTTGCGACAAGGCGGTTTCGGGGGCTGTTCGCCGCGATCCGCAGAAAGGTCTGCTTTACCTCTCCCTCGCGCCGCGCCAGCAATGCCCCAAGGCTTTTTTTCACAAGCGCAAGCCGCCGATCAAGCGCTTCAAAGCGCTCCCGCATATCCGGCACGGCAAGCTCGGCAGCCTCGCTCGGCGTCGAGGCGCGAAGATCCGCCGCGAGATCGGCGATACAAAAATCGATCTCATGCCCGACCGCCGAGATCGTCGGGATCCGGCTCTCGTAAACCGCCCGCGCGACCTGCTCGGTGTCGAACGCGGACAGATCCTCGGAAGCTCCGCCGCCGCGCCCGAAAACGATCACGTCCGCGTCCGTTTCATTCGCGAGACGAAACGCGCGGCAGATCGATTCCGGCGCTTTCTCCCCCTGCACAAGCGCGGGAATAAAAACGACCCCGACCAGCGGGTCACGCCGCCCGAGGATATTCAGCAGATCCCGGATCGCCGCGCCCGTCTCGGCGGTAATCAGACAAATTTTTTTCGGCATTTCCGGGATCGGGCGCTTTCGCGTAAAAAGCCCCTCTTTTTGCAGGCGTTCCCGAAGCTGCTTCTGCGCGACCGCCCGCTCCCCCTCGCCGTCGGGAACGATCCGGCTCACATAAATCTGATACACGCCGTCCCGCTCGAAGCACTGCACGTTCCCCGTCACGATCACGGACATTCCGTCCTCGGGAAGGAAGGAAAGCTGCCCCGCGTTCGCGCGGAACATGACCGCGCGGACGACGGAAGCCTCGTCGCGGAGCGAGAAAAACATATGTCCCGAGGAATGGAGCTTAAAATTCGATATTTCGCCGCGCACGGAAAGTCCCAGAAGGGTCGGGTCGCCTTTTACAAGCGTCGCGATCCGACGGTTGAGCTGAGAGACGGTGACGACGAACGGCTTACGCTCCATTGCCCGAATCCTTTAAATAATGCCCCAGAACGGCGTTGATAAAACCGCTGTCCTGTTTTTCGGCGTATTTTTTGGAAAGCTCGACCGCCTCGTTCGCCGCGACCTTATTCGGTACGTTCGGGCAGTATAGAATCTCGAAAAGCGCCAAGCGGAGAATGGTTTTATTAACCGCCGAAATACGGGAAACCTCTCTCGTCTCGCTGTACCTCCCGATGATCGCGTCGAACTCCTCATAATGCCCGCTCGCCTGCTCCGCGAGCCTCTTCACTTCGGCGTTCAGCTCCATATCGTACGCCTCGGCGCAAGCGTCGGAAATCTCGTCAATGTCGCTCTTGCTCAATTCATTCTGAAAGAGCAGCAAAAAAACCGCTTCTCTCGTTTCTCTTCTGGTCATAGCCTGTCCCCCAAAAATTGATAAGGATCCGTATACCGATCCTGCCGCAAACCGATCGTTCCGCGGCAAAGGGCGGTATAACGCCAAGCGACCCTCCGAAGCCCGGAGGGTACGGAAAACTGTCCGCGCGGAACGGCGAAAAACGCTCGCCGCCCATGCAGACAGGCTTCGCTATTCTTTTTTTGTAAATAAGATCCCCGCGATCTTTACGTTCACCTTGGAAACGGCGATCCCCGTCATGTTCTGGACGGCGGATTTTACGCCTTCCTGAATCGCCTGCGCGACGCGGTGCGCCTGAAACCCCTGTAAAACGACCACGCTGATGTCGATCACCGCCGCCGACGCGGAAAGCCGCACCTTCACGGGCGGAGAGAAAACGTCCGAAAAAGGAAGCGCCCCCTTCGGTACGGCGATCTTATTCTCCGCCGTAAGCGCCACGCCGGAAACCTCCGCGGCGGCGGTCTCCGCGATCCGAAGAACGGCGTTTCCCGAAATTTTAAGCGCGCCGGACCGCGCGGAACCGTTCGGCTTTATCATGTGCATTTCCTTCTTTCCGTGGAATAAAAACCCGAATGTACTTCTGAATTTCATTATACCACATTTTTCCGAAATGCACAACCTTTTTCTCTTTATTTTATTTCGACAATGGTAATATTTTCTACCGGTACGGCAATTTCACCTAAAAGCGTGCTCTTAATTTGTGCAGCTTGCGCAGTATCGAGTCCTTCCGTCTTTACGATCACGTTCGCGCTCGAATCGGACAGGTAACAGAGCGCTTCCGCGAAGCCCTGCGCCTTCAGGAGATTCTCCACCTTCGTTTCGGTCTCTATGTAATTTCCGACGTCCGCGACGTTCTGCGCGATTACGGCAAGCTCGTCGCCGGTCGAATCCCCGCCGTAATAAAAGCTCTGGAGCATTTCGACCGCCTCGTCCCGGCTCTGCTGTTTATCGAGCCGCGCCTGTGCAAAATATTCGTCCGAGTCGGTCGAGGAAACGGCAATCGCGGGATCCTCCCCGGAAAGCTTTGAGGAAACGAAGCGCACGTCCCCGTAATTCGCCGTTTCGCTCTCCGCCTGCGCCTCGGGCGCGGGCGACGCGTACAGATAGTTCACATAAACCGCCGCGCCGAGCAGAACGGTCAGTCCCGCAAGGATCAGCTGTTTTTTCCCGATAATCAAATTCAGTCTTTTCATAAGTCGTTTCTCCTTTGTAAGAGTCATTTCTTTTGCAGCCTATTTTACGACGCTGACGCGCGTCGAGCTGACCGCGAATACGCCCGTGACCGCCCGCACCACCTTCTCCCGGACAACCACGCTGTCGCCGCCGCCGCACACCACGATCACGCCTCGCACCTGCGGCATTTTTACGCTTAAAAGCATATTCTCGTTCTTTCCGTATTCGGTCTGCTCCGAGGTATCGAGCGTCACCATCACGCTCAGCTCGCCGATCCCCTCGATCTCGGAAAGAATATCGGTCAGCCTTTTTTCAAGCTCCGCCTCGTAAGCGCTCCGATCCTCATACGGACGGGCTTCGGTCCCGGAATCCCCGCTTTTCAGCCCGCCGAGCGAGAGAAAAAGGATCAGCGCCGCGCCGACGATCAGGGCGACGGTAAGCTTTTTATCGTCCTTCAGAAAGCCGCGAAGCTCCTTCAGACTTAAAATTCCCTTCATCTTTCAGATTTCCTCCACCGTTACAGCCGTTTGCGCTCCCACCAGTCCCTTTGTGATCCTCACCGCCCTTTGCTCCGCTTCGTCCGCTTTTTTGAAAACAAGCCTTATTTCACTAATAGATATGTCCGACTCTCCCGAAATATGAACGTCGACATAAATTTTTTCGGGGAAAATATTCTCGGCTTCGAGCGCGCTTCGGATCCCCTCGCGAAGGCTCGCCGCGATCTCGTCCGCCGTCTGCCGCTCAAGCTGTACCGTGTAATCGTAATAGCCGCCCGATGGGCTGAACGCGGCGGAAATTTCGGAAAAGGAAAAACGATCCCGAAAGGCGCCGATCGCGACGGACAGAAAAAAGCAGGTCAGTAAAATTTTGAACTGCTTTTCATACCGCTCGGACGGGATCAGCGCCTTTACGACCGCGGTAAGAACAGCCGCCGCGCTGATCTGAAATAAAATTTCCCGCATGACGATCCCTCCCGTTTCTTTTTTGGGCTACACCGCACAATGATTGGCGTTCGATCGTGCTGCAGATTTGCTCGTCAGATTGTACAGATTTTTCGCAGGAATCCTGACGGATTTCAAGAAAAATCTGTGCAGTATGACGGCAAAGATGTTGTACGAGCGGACGCCAAAGCCGCAGGCGGTCATTGTGCGGTGTTGCCTTTGGTGCAGGCTACTGCCGCGTCAGAGTGATCAGAAGCGCGGTCGATACCGACGCGAACAGGAACATACAGACGATGATCGCGATCAGGATCGACATCACGCTTTCGCCGCAGCGAACGATCTTTCCGAGCGCGTCCGCCGAGAAAAGCTCGCTTAAAATCTCCGCCGCGTACAAAAACAGGCGGTAGCAAAGCGCGTGAAGCAGGGTCGGCAGAAGGAGGCAGGAAACGGCGATGATCCCGAAGCTCCCCACCCCCGATTTCAGGAGGGTAAGGCTCCCTTTTACCGTCGCGAGCGCGTCGGATACCGCCCCTCCCACGAACGGAATTCCCGTGGAAACGGCGAACCGCGCCGTCCGGAGCGCGAGCGAATCCGCCGCCGAAGCGATCGAGCTCTGGAGCGTCAATATCCCGATAAAGACCGTCATGATCAGCCCGAGCGCCCAGATGATGACCTTCTGGATTCCTTCGGCGATCTTCTCGATCTTCAGCTCGGGATTGAGCCCGCCCGCCGCCGACACGCCGAGCATGACCGCGCTCAGGGGAATCAGAAGCCGCGAAGCGACCTGCGTCATCACCTCGATTACGACCATCATCACGGAGGTAAAGACCGAGGCGGAGGCGGTATGTCCCCCGACGGCGATGATCCCCGCGAGAACGGGAACGTAGGTCAGCATAAAATCCGAAGCCGCGGTAAGCGCCGTGTCAATCCCGCTCAGCGCGCCGCTTAAAAACCCCGCCGCGATCATTGTTCCCGAAAGAGAGGAAACGAGCGTAAACACATAGTCCGTTTTCGGCTGCCCCACTCCGTTTTTCAGTCCGCTCAGAAGCGCGGTCAGGAGAATGACCGCCGCCAGCGACGCGAACATTTTCAGCGGCTTTTCCGCGTTCTCGACCGCCAGTTCCCACAGATCCGAAAGGATCTCGCCCACCGAAAGGCGCATCGCGCCGTTATTTTCGGGCGTGATGTCCTTTTCGTCCATGTACGCCCGCGCTTCGCCGGGAAGCGCCCCGTACACGCTGTCCGTCCCGTAGTCGTAGGTCTCGGCGGACGCAGTCCTGCCCAAAAAAATAAAAGAAAAAATCAGTAGTAATACCGAAAGTACAGCCTTCTTTTTCCACATCACAAAATCAAATCCTTTATCAGTCCGAGCAGCCGCTCAAAAAGCGGAACCGAGATCAGAAGCACGGCGATCCGCCCCGCGAAATCGATCTTCGAGGCGATTGCGGCTTCTCCGCCGTCGCGGCAGCAGTCCGAGGCAAGCTGGGTCATGCAGCACACCGCCAGCGCTTTCAGCAAAACGGAGATATACGCGCTGTCGATCCCCGCCGCCTCGCGAAGCGATTCGATCAGAGCCAAAAGCGGGGAGACCGCGCTTAAAACCGCCCCGAGGATCAGCGCGCACGCCGCAAGCGAAATATACAGACCGTACTCGCGGTTATACTGCCGAAGCACCGCCGAAAGCACCGCCGCCGCGATCCCGGCTCCCGTTAACGCAAACACATTCATTTTTACAAATTAAATACGCTTCGGATCGTCTCGAATAACGCCCCGATCTCGTTTACAAGCAGCATCATCACCACGATCAGCCCCGCGATCGTCGTCATCATCGCCTGCTCGTCCCGTCCCGACCGCTGGAGAAGCAGATTTAAGACCGCGACAATGATCCCGATCCCGGCAATCCGAAAAATTAAATCTACGTCCATTTTTTCGCTCCCCGT
>CAZKKZ010000001.1:17335-151523 GCA_964553625.1 uncultured Ruminiclostridium sp. | reverse complement strand
CCGTTCTTTTTCTTCCCGCCGCTTCTCCGTTACGGATTGCGGCAATCCGAAAAATTAAATCCACGTCCATTTTTTCGCTCCCCGTCCGTTCTTTTTCTTCCCGCCGCTTCTCCGTTACGGATTGCGGCAATCCGAAAAATGAAATCTGCGTCCATTCCTTCGCTCCCCGTCCGTTCTTTTTCTTCCCGCCGATTCTCCGTCACGGATTGCGGCAATCCGAAAAATGAAATCTGCGTCCATTCCTTCGCTCCCCGTCCGTTCTTTTTCTTCCCGCCGATTCTCCGTCACGGATTGCGGCAATCCGAAAAATGAAATCCACGTCCATTTTTTCGTTCCTCTATAAAATCAATATCCCGATCGCCGCGCCGCAAAGAAGCGAGACCTTCCGGATCAGCTGTCCCTTCGCGCGGTATTCCTCCTCCGCCTCGGCAAGCCCGCGCTCGGCGAACTCGCGGCTGATCGAAAAAAGCGAAAGCTGTCCCTCGGGATCGGTCGTCCCGAGCCGTTCGCCGAGATACAAGAGAATTCTTCGGTCGTCCTCCGAAAAGAAAACGGTTTTTTTCACCGCCACGCACCATGCCTCCCGAAAGGGAAGCTCCCGCTCGCGCGAAAAAAGGCTCAGGAATTCCGAATCACGAAAAGCGGGCTGCTCCGAGAGGGTTTTCAGAAGCTCGTCGGTCGATACCGCGCGGTATTTCATCAGCGCCGACATTTCCTCGAGCATCGAGATCAAAAGGCGAAGCTGCTCGGTTCTTTTTTTGAGCCGGTCGGACATCGCAAAACCGATCCTCCCGGACAGCAGGATCATCAAAACGGAAAGGATCGCTCGCTCCATCGTCCGCCCTCCATATTTTTTTCACTTGCCCGAGCTCTCCTCTCCCGCCGAGCAGGGCGAGATAATTCACCATACCCGAGCGGACGAGAGAACGGACCGCCGTATTTTTTCCCGCCTCCTCCGCGCTCCCGCAGTGCTCGGTCAGGATCGGTCTTACCCCGCGGTTCGCGCAGCGAAGCACCGATCGGTAATCCGCGCCGATCTCGTCGCAGATCAGATACTCGGGTGAAAGAAGGCGGATCGCGCGCTCGATCCCCTCGCTCTTGGAAAATCCCGTCAGGACGTCCGCGTTTACGCCGATCTCGGTTTGCGGGATCCCGTGATACACGGCGGCAAGCTCCCCCCGCTCGTCGATCACGGCGGTCTTTTTCGACGAAGCGATCCGCCGGCAAAGATCCCGCAAAACCGTCGTCTTCGCGCTCAGCGGCGGACCGAGAATCAGCAGTCCCTGAAAGTCGCCGCGCGCCGCCGTTTTCTCAAACAGGTCGTCCGCGATCCCGATATGCTCGCGGGCGATCCGAAGATTGACCGAGGTATATTCCCGAATCGAGCTGGACTGTCCCGCCGTTCCCGAAAGCCCCGCGCGGTGACCGCCGCGAAGCGTGATACACCCTTCGGAAAGCTCCCGCTGACAGCTCTGCACGGAATCGCGGCAAAAGCCCTGCACACAGGCTTCCAGCTCCGACGGCTGCGCCGCGCGCGTTCCGCAGAGATAACTCGTGTCTCGCGTTTCGACAACAATGGGACGTCCGCTCCGAATTCGTATTTCAACGGCAGTCTCGGCGACCGCGCGCGGCACGGAAAGCAAAAGCTCCCGAAAAGGCAAAACCTGCTCCGCCGCCTCATAATATCCTTTTTCTTTTCGCATTTTTATCAGTCCTTTCCCACGGAGGTTGTCCCGTAAAATGACTCCCGTCTCCCGTGTTTAAATGTATGCCCGTCCCGAAGGGAGTAGAACAAAAAAAGCCCTCCGATTTTTTCAAAATCGAAAGGCTTTTGCGGATTCAATTAAGAACAAGTTCTAAACCGTAGCCACGATCCGGGAATCCTTTTTACGGATCGTTCCGCCGACCAAAACACCACGCCTGCAAGCTCTGTCAATATCCGTTCCTTGTCACCTATTGATAATGTTTTATTTCAATTCCGCGACCGTCACGCCCGCTTCTCCCTCGCCATAGGTTCCGAGCCGATACGATTTCACGTTTTTATGCTGCTTTAAGAACTGATGAACCGCCGCGCGGAGCGCGCCCGTTCCCTTTCCGTGAATGATCGTGATCTGCTCGATCCCGCCCATCAGACAGTTGTCGATAAAGCGGTCGACCTCCATGATCCCCTCGTCCGTCAGCATACCACGAATATCCAGCTCCAGCGACGATTTCCGGGTCATGTTCGACTGAACGGATTTTTTGATACTCTGCCCGCTCTGCTTCCTGCGGGGCGGTGCCTGCTCGGTCACAAGCTCGAGGTTTTCCAGCTTCGTCCGCGTTTTCATCATGCCGACCTGTACGACGCAGTTCCCGCCCGCGTCGGGAAGCGTAATAACCGTCCCCTTGCTGCCGAGATCCATGAGCCGCACCGTATCCCCGACGCGAAGCTCGCGCGGGAGGACGTATTTCGTCTTCTTTTTTTCCACGACGGGATTCGCGCGGTCGTACATTTTATTCAGCACGCTGTTCATCTGCGAGCGCGAGGATTTCACCTTTTCGACGAAGTCGGATCTCTCCTTCTCCCGCCGCATTTCCTCCAGCTCGCTCATCAGCTGCTCCGCGCCGCTTCGGGTCTGCTCGACAATGCTCATCGCCTGCGAACGCGCTTTATTCAGCTCGAATTCCTTCTGCTTTTCAAGTGTCTCCTCCCTTTCGCGAAGCTCCTCGGTCAGTCTTGCCGCGTCCCTCGCGTCGCGCTCGGCGGCGGCTTTCAGCTCCTCCAACTCACGCCGCGTTTTTTCAAGGCTTTCCACGACCCGCTCGAACCGCTTGTTTTCGTCGCCGACGAGCGTCTCCGCCTCGCGGATCACGTCCTCGGAAAGTCCGAGCCGCTTCGCGATCGCGAACGCGTTCGACTTCCCCGGGATCCCGATCACGAGCCGATAGGTCGGCTTCAGGGTCGCCACGTCGAATTCACAGGAGGCGTTCTCAACGCCCTCCCGCTCGATCGCGTACATTTTTACCTCCTGATAATGGGTCGTCGCCATAACGCGGCTCCCGACGTCCAGAAAATACGACAGCACCGAAACCGCGAGCGCCGCGCCCTCAACGGGATCCGTCCCCGAGCCGAGCTCGTCGAGCAGGATCAGGGAGCGCTCGTCCGCCGTTTTCATGATATGGACGATATTCGTCATGTGCGCCGAAAAAGTCGAAAGGCTCTGTTCAATGCTCTGCTCGTCCCCGATGTCCACAAGCAGGCTCGAGAACACCCCGACTACGCTGTCGTCCGCCGCGGGAATCATCAGCCCGCACATCGCCATCAGCGTCAGAAGCCCCGCCGTTTTCAGCGCAACGGTCTTTCCGCCCGTATTCGGTCCCGTAATGATCAGGCTCGTATAATCTTCGCCGAGGAGAATCGTCGTCGGAACGACCCGCTCGGACGGGATCAGCGGGTGCCGCGCCTTATTCAGCCGAAGCACCGCCCTTTCGCTTACCGTCGGGCAGATTCCCTTCATCTTCGCCCCGAGATTCGCCTTCGCGAAATAAAGCTCGAGAATCAGCGCGTTCTCGATCCCGAGAAGAAGCGAATCGCCGCACGCGCCGACCTGCTCCGAAAGATCGCGAATAATCCGCTCGATCTCCTCCTGCTCCTCCCGCTTTAAAATACGGATCTCGTTATTCGCCTCCACCACGCTCATCGGCTCGACGAAAAGCGTCGCGCCGCTCGACGAGGTATCGTGCACCAGCCCGCCGATCTGCCCGCGGTACTCCGATTTTACGGGAACGACATAGCGTCCGTCCCGCTGGGTCACGAGCGAATCCTGTAAGTATTTCTGGTGTTCCCGGCTTTTGATGAGCTTGTCGAGCTGATCCTTGATCCTCGCGCCCTGTCGGAGGATCGCCTTCCGAATGCGGGAAAGCTCCGCGCTCGCGCCGTCGGAAAGCTCCTCTTCGTTTAATATGGCGTTCGAGATCCGATCCTCCAGCGATTTTTCCGGCTTTAATACCGCGAAATATTCGTGAAGCGCCCGATCCTCGCCGCCGCACCCGCCGTACCAAGCCGCCAGCCCGTCAATCTCCCGCAGCACCAGCCCGACGTCGAGCAGCTCGCGCAGGGAAAGCGCCGCTCCCTGCTGCGCGCGGCGGATACTGAACGAAACGTCCTTGATATTATAAAAACGGGGCGTTCCGTATTTCGACGCGAGCACAAAGGCGGCGTCGGTCTTGCCCAGCTCCTTTTTGATGTCGTCAATGTCGAACGACGGCTCGACCCCGCGCGCTCGTTCCTTCACAAGCCCGCTCCACGCCTCGCCGCTTAAAAATTCGAGAATTTTATCGAGTTCAAGTTTTTTGTATTCCGTTTTCATATTGCACCTATCCCGGCTTTTTGCGCGAACCCGCCGCACGGCACGCCTGCACAAAAAGAAAAACTAAATTTTTATGGAATGATAATAATCGAGGCTTTTAAAGCCCCGCCCGAGGTGGAGCAGCAGATACCGCTCGCACACCTCGGACAGGCGGTCGAGCGTCTCGCGCTTCAGCGTAAAGCGGTAGATTTTTTCGAGCGGGGAATAAACGATAAACCGCATGGCGTACAGAAGCGGCGGCGTAAGCCGAAAGAAGCCGTCCGAACGCTTCTCCCCCTCCGAGGCGCAGTCTCCGCACAAAAGCAGCCCGTCGTTCAGCCCGAAATACATCTCCTCGTGCTCGTACCGCATACATTCGCGGCAGACTCGGAGATCGGGCGAGAACCCGAGTATTTCGGCGAGCCGAAGCTCGAAAACCGCCTTGATCTGTGAAAGCGGGATCCGCCGCTTTTCCGTCTCGTAAAGCGAGAACGCGAGAAAGCGGAGAATCCCCCGCTCCGCCTGCTCCGAAACCGCCGTATCCTTTAAGACCTCGGAAAAATAAACGGCGAGCGAAAGCGCCTCGAGATCGGCGGAAACCGCGTGAAAGCTGTGCTTCGGCTCCGCGCTGTTCAGGGTATATTTCACGCCGCTTTTCGAGAAGCAAAAGCGCGCGTAGGAAAAAAGCCCGCAGGCGCCCGCGTTTTTGCTTGTAAGCTTTCGGATCCCGTGCGCGGTCGCCTCGATCACGCCGTATTCGTCGGTCAGAACGTCGAGAAAACAGTTGTTGTCGCCGATCGTCCGCCGCCCGATAATGATCCCGTCCACCGTTACCAGCATGACGTTTCCTTTCTTTTGGGCAGGAGTGCCGCGGCGGTTTCGCCTCATTTCTCCGCCGAAAGCCCGAAATCCGCGATCAGCGCGGCGTTATTGCGCCACTCGTCCTTTACCTTTACCCAAAGCTTCATGTTGACCTTCTGCCCGAAATACGCTTCCATTTCCTCCCGCGCCGCCGCGCCGATCTTTTTGAGCTTCGCGCCGTTCTTCCCGATCAGCATACCCTTGTGCGACTGCTTTTCGCAGACGATCAGAACCCCGAGATCGACGATCGGCTCGCCCCTGTTGGTTTCCGAGAATTCCATGCTCTCGATCTGTACCGCCGTCCCGTGCGGGATCTCGTCGTACATCTCGTTCAGAATCTTTTCCCGCACCAGCTCGGACAGCCAGACCTTTTCCGGCTGATCGGTCGGGAGGTCGTCGTCGAAATAATGCGGAGACTCGACGGCGTACCGCTCCAGAATCGGGAGGATCAGGTCGGTATTAACGCGGTCTTTGACGCTGATCGGAACGATCTCGTCGAAATCGTGCATTTTTGAATACCCGTCGATAATTTTCAGCAGATCGGGCTTGTTTTTGATCAGATCGACCTTATTGATCAGAAGGATCGCGGGCGTTCCCGCGCCTTTCAGGTCGGCGATCAGCTTTTCCTCGATCGGGGAGGGCTTCTTCGTCGCGTCCACGACGAGAACCGCGACCTCTATGTCGGTAAGGCTGCTTCGGATCGTCCTGACCATCTGCTCCGAAAGCTTGGTGCGCGGGGTGTGCATACCCGGCATATCGATCAGGACGAACTGGGTCTCGCCCTTTGTTAAAACGCCGTTGATACGTGTGCGGGTCGTCTGCGGCTTTTCGCTTACGATCGCGACCTTTTCCCCCACAAGCAGGTTCGTCAGCGAGGATTTCCCCGCGTTCGGTCTTCCCGCGACGGCTGCAAATACGGATTTTGTCATAAAATAAACCTTTCTAAGACGTGCCGCCTTTGGCAGTTCCGAAGAAGTCCTCCGGATTCCAAAGTCTCCGGACGTGTGACGAAATTCTTCTATTTTTTATAATTCTTGAATGGCAGGACTGCGCCTTCGCTCGTTGGCTGAACGGCATTTATTTCGGCTTCCCGCCCCGTTCCTTCGCGGAAAAAACAAAAAGGAAGGAAAGAACGGCGGAGGCAAGCAGAAGAAGCGGCGGGAGCCACCCTGAAATAAAAAATTCAAAAATACGGACGAAAACCGGAATATCCCAGAACAGGATCGCGCCGACAATCAGCGCCGCGATCGCCGACACGAGAACCGCCCCCGCGGCAATATCCTTTCCGATCATCGCGAAAACGTTATAACGCGGCGAAATTTTATCGATCACGACCTCAAGCGCGGTATTCATCAGCTCGGCGGCGATCACAAGAGCGCAGACGAGCGCCAGCGCCGCGTATTCCGCCTTGGAGAAGCCGTAAAAGGTCGAGAAATACAGCACATAAGCCGCCGCGACGAGGTGAAAGCGGAGATTCCGCTCGTGGCGGACGCAGTAGACGATCCCCCGGAACGCGCAGAAAAAGCTTTTTCCGACGCTTCGGAGGCTGTTTTTCCTCCCGCTCACCGCGTGATCCCGAGGGAGTCTAAAATCAGCTCCTGCTTCCCGAACATTTCCTTCTCGTCCTCCTCGCGGATATGGTCGTAGCCCAGCAGGTGGAGCATAGAATGAACGGTCAGGAACGCGAGCTCCCGCACAAAGCCGTGACCGTACTCCCGCGCCTGCTCCGAAGCCTTTTCGAGCGAGATCACAATATCCCCGAGCATATAGCAGTCGGTATCGGGATTCACCGGGAATCCCTCCTCGCCGAACAGCGGGAAGGACAGCACGTCCGTTTCGCGGTCGTTTCCGCGGTGCGCCCGGTTGATCTCCCGGATCTCCGCGTTATCCGCGAACGTAACCGAAACCTCGAAGTGATCGTGATACCCCTCCTCAAACAGCGTCTGAAGGCAGCATTTTTTTACGACCGTCCGCATTTCCCTTGTGAGCGGAACGACCTTCTGATGATTTTCGCCGTAAACTCTGATACTTACCATAACCGTTTCCTTTCCGAATTTTAGAGAATTTTCGCCTATACGTTTTTCTGGTTGGCGTAGCGTTCATACGCTTTGACAATATCCTGCACCAGCTTATGCCGCACCACGTCCTTTTCCGAGAAACGAATGATCGCGACGTCCTCGATATTTTTCAGAACGCGCACCGCCTCCACCAAGCCCGACCTCTTGGAATCGGGCAGGTCGATCTGCGTAATGTCCCCGGTAATAACCATTTTGCTGTTAAAGCCGAGGCGCGTCAGGAACATCTTCATCTGCTCGGGCGTGGTATTCTGCGCCTCGTCGAGAATGATAAAGCTGTCGTCGAGCGTCCGTCCGCGCATATACGCGAGCGGAGCGACCTCGATCACGCCGCGCTCGAGATTGCGCTGATAGCTTTCCGCGCCCATCATATCGAACAGCGCGTCGTAAAGCGGGCGGAGATACGGATCGACCTTATTTTGAAGATCCCCGGGGAGAAAACCGAGCTTTTCCCCCGCCTCCACGGCGGGACGGGTCAGGATAATGCGGTTGACCTCGTGATTTTTAAAGGCGCGCACCGCCTGCGCGACCGCGAGATAGGTTTTCCCCGTCCCCGCGGGTCCGACGCCGAACACGATCGTATTCGCCTTAATGCTGTCGGCGTAGCGCTTCTGCCCGATCGTTTTGGTTTTTACGGGCTTTCCCGTAAAGGTCACGCAGATCGTATCCCCGCCGAGCTCCGCGACCTGATTCTCCATGCCCTCGTTCACAAGGCTGATGACATAGCGGACGCTTTGCTCGGTAATTTTTTCTCCCTTTTCGAGCAGCTCGAGCAGACCCATGATGACCCGCCGCGCGCACTCGGCACGATCCTCCTGCCCGATAATTTTGATCTTTTCGTCGCGGCAGAAAACTGAGACCCCGTATTCCTTCTGGATAATGATCACGTTCGCGTCGAAATCGCCGAAAATCGAATGCAGCGTCTCCAAGTTATAAAGTTCAATTTCAAGTTCCGTCATTGACCGGTTCCTTTCCCCGTTTCCGTTTTGTTTTCACCATGTACAAGCTATTATAACACACTTTTTCTTTAAAAGAAAGAGAAATTTCAAAAAAATTCGCAATTTGCTTGACTTCGGGAGAAAAATATGCTAAAATAAACGCAGAATCACGAAAGGCAGGTGAATGATATGAAAAATTTAACCGTCCAGAACGAGAATTTCTGTCATTCACATTCGGAAGCTTAACGCGGTCGGGTTTCTCTTTGCGTATATGACAAATTTCAGGTGTTCCCGTTTTGGGAACACCTTTTTTGTATTGAAATCGCATGAAAAAGCGCGAAAAAACCAAGCAAAGCTTTCATATATGCGCTTTTATGAGGTTTCAATACCGTGGCCGCGTTAAGGAGTATTACTATGACAACAAAGGACAATCTGATCTCGGATTTTTCCGATCCCGCATTCCAAGAAATGTTCAAACGGTATTTTGCCGAGCTGAACGTTCCCGTAAAGAATTGGGACGGGCTTTTCGAGGAAATGAACACACATGACGGCGGAAATCTGGCGTATGTTCGCTTTTGCGGGGACGAACCCGCGGGTTTTATTCAGTTTAAGCCCGTCACGCTCGAAAACTGGTTTTTCAAAGAAAGGCTGGGCTTTATCCGCGAATTCTGGGTCGATAAAAAATTCAGAAAGCAGGGACAGGGAACGGCGCTGCTTTCTCTGACCGAGCGGTATTTTAAGGACAGCGGCATTCATAGGATCATTCTGACCGCCGACGAAAGCGAACAGCCCTTTTACTTGAACCGAGGCTATCGGATCGTGAAAACGATCGAGGCGAAAAACGAAATGACCGTACTGGTTAAAGAATGGAAGGAGGCGGCGGTATGAAGATCGTTTCCCTTCAAGGCAATCCCGAATTGTGCTCACGGGTCAAGGCGTACTGCACGGAAAACTGGAGCAAAATTTCCGAGGTTTTCTCGAAAACCGCAGACGAAAGCGTTTCCGCCGAAGCGCTCCCTCAAACATGGGTCATGCTCGGCGGAGAAAAAGAGGACATCGTTCTCGGCTTTTATCAGCTTGCCGAACACGACCATCTGACTCACTTTTCCGACCGTTCCCCCTTTCTCACGTCGCTTTTTATCGGCAAGACCACCCGCGGGGGCGGATGGGGCGAGCTGCTGATCTCTCACGCGAAATACGAGGCGGCAAGGCTCGGCTATGAAAGGCTGTACGTTACCACCGACCATATCGGCTATTACGAAAAATACGGCTTTCGGGAGATCGGGCTGGACATCGACGCGTGGGGACGCCCGACCAAGGTTTACGCGGCGTATACGCCCTCGGAGGTGGATTTTGAGCGGTTCGACCGCGCGAATCCCGTCCCCGACCGGATTCACCGCGAACACGTAAAATTTCAGTGGGGACTTACTCTTAACCCGAACCCCGCAAAAACCCTGTATCTGGAGCGCCTCCGCATTCACAACGCCGCGCCCGGAAAATGGTTCTCCCTCGCGGCGTTTTCGGACGGTCGTCTCGTCGGCTGGGTGAATTTTTTACGAAATTCGGCGGATCCGCTGAACTGGTATCTCGGCGATCTGGCGGTCGCGCCCGATTTCCGCCGAAAGGGGATCTCGCGGCGGCTGATCGAACGGGGGCTGGATCAGATCCGCTCCAAAATGAGCGGCGGCGAATTCGTGTATTCCTACATCGAAAAGGAAAACACGCCGTCGATCCTCCTGCACAAGTCTCTCGGATTTACCGATACGGGCGAATGCCGACCGTTCGGGAATCTGATCCACGGAGAAGATGAAACGACGTATTTGTTGCAATTGTAATATATTCCCTTCACTCCGCGCAAAATAAAAGAATAACCCCGCTCTTCGGAAAACCTCCGAAGGGCGGGATCGCTTTTCCCTATGTAATTTTCTCCAGCTCTCTTCTCAGCCGCTTAATAATCCGCTTTTCCAAACGGGAAATATAGCTTTGCGAAATCCCGATCAGGTCGGCGACCTCCTTCTGCGTCAGCTCCTTCCCGTCCACAAGCCCGAAGCGCTTTTCCATAATAAACCGCTCCCTCGGCGCGAGCTTCGCGACCGAATCGAGAAGAAGCTTTTTTTCCGCCTCGTTTTCGATATTTTCGTTCACGATGTCGCTGTCCGTTCCGAGCACGTCGGAAAGCAGAAGCTCGTTCCCGTCCCAGTCGATATTAAGCGGCTCCTCGATCGAAATTTCGGATTTGTACTGGTTCGACTTCCGAAGGAACATCAGGATCTCGTTCTCGATACACCGCGAGGCGTAGGTCGCGAGCTTGATGTTCTTGTCGGGGCTGAAGGTGTTGACCGCCTTGATCAGCCCGATTGTCCCGATCGAAATCAGATCCTCGATCCCGATCCCCGTCGCCTCGAATTTTTTCGCGATGTAAACGACGAGCCGAAGATTATGAATGATCAGCATATCCCGCCCCTTCGCGAAATCGGTGGAAAGGAGCGCGAACGCCGTTTCCTCCTCCTCCCGCGTGAGCGGCGGGGGAAGCGAGTCCGCCCCGTTGATATAATAGATCCCGAGCGGACGTTCCCTTCGGAGCAGCCGCTCCAGGATCGCCGAAAGCCGTTGATCCAGTGCCTGCATTTTTCGTTCTTCCTTTCTGAAAATTAAATTAAAAGCTTCGGGTTCATCACCGCGTCGAAATCCCCGCCGCCGAACTCCCGCTCCCCCACGCCGATCAGCGCCTCGATCTCCTTATCGGGAAAGCTCCCGTCCGTGACCGTGATCCGCTCGGCGCGAAACGCCGCGATACAGCCCGAATTCCCGACCGTCGAGTACGGGATCAGCCTTACCCCCGCGGGCGGATCGGTTTTCGCGGCGGCGATTCCCTCGGGCGCAACCGTCTCGACCGACGACGCGCGGCAGATAATGACGGGGAGCCCCGTTAAAAAGTCGCGGAGGTGATTCCCGCTGTCGGGACAGGCGGTTAAAACGACGGTTTTTCCGTTGTTTTTTATTTTTAAGGACAGGCGCGCGTCCGACGAGGGTCGGTCTAAAATCCGCCGAAAGAGCGCGGCGGCGAAGTAAGACGCGGTGGTCGCGCCGACAAGGATCGGGATCGAAACATCGAGGTAGACATACCCGCCCGACGCCGTAAGGAAGCCGATCCCCGTCCGCTCGCGGATCAGCACCGCCGCCCCGCAGATCAGCATTCCGATCGCCAGTACGGTAAAGAATCGGAGCAGAAAACGCCTGATCTCCGAGAATCCGAACGCGATGAGCGTAAGGAGAACCGTAAGCCCCGCCTTTAAGAGCATTGCCCCGAAAAACGGAAGGGAGAACGCCGCCGTCACGGAGGAAAGCCCCCCGAATACCGACGCGGGGATCAGCCGCCCCGCCCTTAGCCGAACACGGAGAAGCCGCGCCGCCGCCCGAAGCGCAAAGTAGGTTATGTAAACATTTACGACGATCAGCACGTCCAGATAAACGACCATTTTTTCACCCCGATCCTCATCGAAGTCTGTCCCCATTATAACGCCGCCGCCGCGTAAAATTTGTCGGATTCGGGATCGGGCGAAAAAAAGATTGACAAATCCGAAAAATCTTTTTATAATATAAGTGCAGTATCCAATGAATACAGGTTCTAAGGAAAACGGGGGTGGAACGATGATCTCGAATTTTTTCTATCAGAAAAACGTCGATAAGCTGCGCGAGCGAATGCAGCAGATCGACCGCTCGTATCGGCTCGCGTTCCGCTTCACCTTTTACGCGGCGCTGCTGATCACGGGAATGCAGTTCTTTTATAATATTCTGCTGCTGATGGCGATGTCCTTCGCGTATATGCGCGAGCTTACGAACGCGCCGACCAATATCAGCTGGCGGCTTTTCTTCCCCGATCCGCTGATCTACGGCGTTCCGCCGCTCTGCGTGTTTCTCAGCTACTGCTCCTTTTACCGGCGAATGCGGGTCGTAAAAATCATTTTCTTTTTGCTCAATATCGTGTATTTCGCCGCCTGTATCGTCATGCTCGCGCTGGGCTACGATTCGACCTCATATGTCTGCGCGATCCTTCTTTCGGGCGCTTCGCTCGCCGTAACAATCGGCTGCCTGCGGGCGGACGCGGACGACGCGCTTCTTTCCAAGATCCCCGGCTATCCGAAATTCGATCCCCTGCTCATGCAGGACATCGAGCCCGATCTCGAAGCGCGGGAACAGGTGCGCTACCACGAGAAAACCGCCGAGGAGCTGATAAAGGACCGAGAACGCGAATATCTCGAGCAAAATCCGAACAGCGAAGCCGCTCTTGCCGAACGGGCAAAGCGGGAAGAGGAACGGGAGATCGCGATCGAAAACTGGCTGGACGATATGCTGAACACGAATAAAAACCCAAAGGATCGCTGAAGCGAACCGACCGCGCCGCAATCCGAAAAAAGAAAAAATATGCCGACCCCGATTTTAGAACCTGACCGCATAGGATAAGTTCTTCTTTCGGGATCGGCTTTCTTTTCGGTTCCTCATTCTCGAAAAAATTTTTTCGGATACGTAAGATTTCCTTTTTTCGCACGCATAAATAAATGAAAACGAAAAAGAAGGAGGTACCCCGCTCAATGGAAAACGACACGGAGGAAATTCAAGCCGCGCTTCCGAAAAGCTTTGACGGAGCCGTAAAAGGCGGCACGAATTTCCGTGACGAGGAATTGCTGAGCCTGCTCCGAAGCAGCCCGGAAAAAGGATTTAAAGCGTTGGTGTCGCAATACGGCGGACTGGTTTACGCCGTGATCCGGCGAATCCTTCCTCATACCGCCGACGCGGAAGCGTGCGCCGCGGACGTTTTCAGCGAATTCTACCTCGGCATGGATCGGTACGACCCTTCCAAGGGAAGTCTCAAGGCGTGGCTGTGCGTAATCGCGCGGCACAACGCCGTCGATCTGGCTCGGAAAAACAAGCCCGCCTTTTCGCTGGACGAAGCGCACGATCTTACCTCCGAAAAAAACTCCCCGGAAAACGAGCTGGAAAAGCGGGAATTTCGCAGAGCGGTATTGACGGAGGTAAAAGCGCTGAACGAACCCGACCGTGAAATCCTGCTGCGAAAATTTTATTTCGGAGAATCCTCAAAGGAGATCTCCGCGCGGCTGGGGCTGTCGGTGTCCAATGTGGATACAAGAACCTCCCGCGCCGTTGAGAAGCTGCGGAAAAATCTCGGAGAATGGAGAAAATGACGATGAAATATACCTTGGAGGAAATGCTTGACAGCCTTGAGCCGAACGAGCTTGACGAGCTGCTGCCAAGTACCCTCGACTCAAAGCTGCCGAAAAAGGCTTTAGCCCGGATCGAAAAAAAGGCGCTGAAAAAAGCGGGACTGCACAAACAAAAACGCCGCATTCATTACCGCGCGTGGGCGTCCGCCGCAGCCTGTCTGATCCTGACGGGCTGTTTCGCCGCTGCCGCCGAGGCAAAGGAATACGGTGCCGCGATGAATTTCTTTACGGAAAACGGACTGTCGGCGGAGGGACTGAGCCGCGAGGACGTAAAGGCGGTCTACCGCGACATCACAACGCAGCGATTTACCAACCGGAAAACCGCCGAAGTGATCCGGCGTTCCGTTCCGGGAACGGAAATTCCGCAAAAAGAAATCACGCCGGAGGAGCTGGCGGCGCTGTGGAACGGCAGCGCGAAAAACGCCGCCGCAAGCGTCGGAACGGATTACGCCGTGTATATAAAATACAGGCTTGATGAAACGCTGGGCTTCGACGTTTACGACAAAAGCGTCGTGGATTGCCGCAGCGGCGGCGAAGCGGTCTGGTCAGCCGAGATTTCGTCTTTTCTCTTATCGGACTGCGCCCTGACGACGGACGGTACCGCCGCGTGGGGATACACATACACATGGTCGAGCGAGCAGCCGTCCCCCGCATGGCTCGCGCGGCTGGACAGTGACGGAAATATGCTCTGGGAGCGGCAGCTCGATCACGGATTCCGCCACGAGTACATCGCCGCCGTACTGGACAACGGGGACGGTACTTGGGCGGTCATCAGCCGCGGGGATCTCGAATATCTGTGCCTGAGCCAATGGGACAAAAACGGGAGTGAGCTGAGCTTCCGAAAAACGCAGGTCGGCAACGAAGGAATTTGGAACGCCGCGCGGTTGGGAGAGGGCTATCTGGTACAGCTCGGAAACACGACCGACGGTAACAGCGCGCACCTTGCCAAGCTCGACCGCGACGGAAACGTGACCGATAATTTCATCTACGAAAGCGAGGAATGCGACTATTATATCACGGACATGACGGAGTTCGAGGGCAGTATTTATTTATCCGCGTACGCCGTGCCGCACCGGGAAGAAAACGGCAGTCCCTACGAGATCGACGGTATTCTGGAGCATATTTTCGAAAAGGACGATTGGCTGATCAGCGACGAGGAACTCACTCCGCTCATGCGCGGGAATTATACCGCCGTATTGCTTTTGTGCGACCCGAACGAGGGTTCGGTACAAACCTTCTATTCCGTGAAGGGATCACTGGGCGGCGCGATCCGCGCAGAGAACGACCGGCTTCAATGGAATGTGAACAGCGTTGCTTCCGCCGCCTTTTCCCCCTATACCAGCGCCTATTCCATCAGCGGGATTTGTAAGGTATACCGATACGCCTTCGACAGCTCGGGAAGCTTGATCGGGTATGAGGATACGGGGGCAACGGCTCCCTATTGGAAATAGGCTTCGCTCTCCTTCGGGATCGAATAAAAGTACAAACAAAACACCGGGCGGAACCACCTCTGCCCGGTGTTTTTACGCTTTTCAGTCGGAGAGCAGGATCGGCGCGCCCTTGTCGATCCCGATCGCGCCAAGCGGAGCGGTAATGAGGATCGCGAGTACGGCGACCGACAGCACGATTTTTCCGCAGGGCAGACCGAGCGACAGCGGAACGGAGCCGATCGCCGCCTGTACCGTCGCCTTCGGAAGGTACGCGATCACGCAGAAAAACCGTTCCTTTACATTCAGCTCCGTCCGGATCAAGCAGAGCAGAACGCCGACAGCGCGGAATGCCAATGCGGTCAGGATCATTCCCACTGCGGGAAGTCCCGCGTCAAGCGTGTAGCGAATATCCACGGCGGCGCCGACCAGTACGAATAAAATGATCTCCGCCGCGACCCATAGCCCGTTAAATTTCCCGGACTGCGTTTTGAGTGCGCTCCCGTCCAGCTTTCTCTTCAAAACACACGCCATGGCGACCACCGCGAGCAGTCCCGAAACCGCAACGTAATTTTTTACTGCCGTTTCCGCGGAAATCAACAAAAACGCCGCCGAAAGGATCAAAAGAGTAACCGAAATATCACGGATCGCGAACCCCTTCTTTTCCGAAATCTTCAAAAACGCGTGCAGCACGAATCCCGCCATGCAGCCTAATAAAATCCCGAGAACGATCGAAACGGGAATGTTCAAAAAGTCGATCCAATCCGCCGAACCGCCCTGCGCCATGGTGACAAAGGTACTGAACAGCACAATGACAAACACATCATCACAGGACGCGCCCGCGAGGATCATCTGCGGAATCCCCCGCTTCGTACCGCGTTTTTCCTCAATCAGACCGATCATTCGCGGCACAACCACAGCGGGCGATACCGCACCGAGCACCGCGCCCATGACCGCCGCTTCCGTATAGTCGATTCCGAGCAGAAGCGGCGCGAAGCAGAAATACCCGAGAATTTCAAAGCACGCGGGAACAAACGACATCATGACCGCGGGTCTTCCGACCTTTTTCAGATCCGAAAGCTCGAGCGACAGCCCCGCGCGGATCAGAATGACGATCAGAGCGATCTGACGAAGCTCCGCCGAAATACCGAGTACGGACGGATCGATCAGATCGAGCACATACGGTCCGATTACGATCCCGGAGCTGAGCATTCCGATAATCCGCGGAAGCCCGAGCTTCTGAAGGATCGCGGCGACCGACATTCCGACAAGAAAAATAATCGCGAACGAAAACAGCATAACATTTCTCCTCCGTGAACGGCTTCGCTTTTATTCCTCCGCGTGGAAGCCTTCGGAAACCGTCCCGACCGCATATCTGCCGTTCAGGCGGCGGACGAGCGACTGATTTTCCTCCGTATCAATAATCGGAACCTTTGAAAGGAGCGCTCCGTCCGCGTCGGTAAAATAAAGCGTTTCCCCTGTTTTGAGACTGAAATTCGCGCGGTATTTTTTCAGGGCGGAAAGCTGCTCATTATTCTTACAGGCAACGGTAAACGTCCCCTTCGCGGGGATCTCCGTGCGCGGAAGCTCCCATTTTTTCAGATCGAGCGCGTCGTCGGAAAGGAAACAGCCCGAAAGCGTGACCGCCGAATCCGACGGATTATAAAGCTCGATCCAGTCTCCCTCTCCCGCCGTATAAACCTCGCTCACAAAGACCCCGTCCGTTCTCGGCGCTTTCCTCAAATACAGAAAAACCTCGATCGAGCCGCTCTCGTCCGCCATGGAAGAATCGAGCCGAACCGCGCTCCTGTCATAAACGATCCCGTTTACCGACCAGTGATCAAATTCGTACCCGGGGTATGCGGATGCCGAAATCGGAACGGAGCAGTCGGAAAAATAGCTTGCGGAAAGGCTTCCTGCCGAGTCGATCCTTTGCGAATTCAGCGCCGTCTCCGCGCCGGTCGGATTGTGAAGCGTCACCGTGATTGTTTTTTCTCCGTAATCGAACTGCTTTCTCAGGCATTTCATCATAATTTCCGGACGTCTCCGCGCGAAATCGCGGATCTGGTCGCGGCTGTCGGCAAAGGTCTCGGGTCTTGCCCACGTTGAGGTATAGCCGTTTTCCAGCGCGTACATACACTCCGTATCGCTTGCGGCGATCAGCGCTTCGACCGTTTCCAGCGCGCTTTCCGTTGAAAACGCCCCGCCGATCAGATCGCAGACCGTATTCGCGAATTTTTCCCTCATATCCTCGCGCTCCAGAAGCGCCGCCAGCAATATCGAACCGCCCTGCATATGATTCCCCGTCAGAACGTTTGAGAGCGTATTATCGCGAAATCCGTTTCCGTACAGTCCCCATGCGTATTCCGCGTCAAACAGGAGAAAACGCCACTTTCCGTCCAGATATTCGCTCGCCGCCGTCTCGCCCTCGGAGGGGTAATAGCGCCACGCCTTAAAATTATTTCCGGGCCAGTCCTTGTTGTCTATGTAGATCTGGATCGCGTAATAAAGCATGAGGTTGTCGAGATCGACCCGTTCGCAAAACTCGCCGAAATTCCGCTCGTCCGTCAGCCCGCTCTCCGCCAGCTCGAGGACGCGGTTCCAGTCGTTCACGCTTTGCTCGTCGTCGCCCTCAACCTCCTGTTCTTTTGTCCCGACGATCCGGAAATTCTCCTTCGCTCCGCCGTAGACCGCCTCGAGATAATCGTTGCAGTACGCCTCATGAAGCCACGAGAAGCCGTAATATTCACTGTTTAAAAAGACGGCGGCGGGTCTTACGCTCTGCGTGTCGGGGAATCCCGCCCGCGCCGCGAGCGTCATGGAAAGCTCGTCGCGGATCGAGGCGAATTCCCGGTCGTTCGCGTTATTGCGAAGCGTGATCCGGTCGAAGCGGGTAAGGAAATTCCCGTAAGCGTCCGCCGCGCCGGGGAAAAAGGCGTACTTGAATTTCCCGTTGCCCTCGCTGTACAGATTGCGGGCGATGAGCCGCCACGATTTTTGCTCCACCGCGCGGGAAACCCCGCCGACGACGCGCCCGCCCGCCGCCTGTGAGACGAGCGTATTCCCCGCGGAATCGTACGCCTCGACATACATCGGGCGCTCGCTTTCCCTTCCGCGGATAAACCAGTTCGCGGGAGCGTTATACTCGATCTCACCGCCGCCGTACTCGTCGGAATTCAGGTATTCGTCCCGCTTAAAGCCCTCGGTCGCCACGCCGTAATAATAGTCGTAAAGGTTATATTCGTCGGTCGATAAAACGAAAACAAGCGTGGAGGGATCGAACCGCTCGAACACGTTTTTCCCCGTCACATAGCTTTTGAGAAAAATATCGGAGGTCTCCCCGTCCGAGACGGCGATCGCCTTTACCGTCGTCGCGTTTACCCTTGTTTTCGCGGAAATCGAAATCGGCGCCGTATACCGCTTGGAGGAGGTTGTCGGATCGTTTCCGTCCGTCGTGTAATAAATTTCCGCGCCAGGCTTCACGCATTGAAGCTCGACCTCAATATCCTCGTCGTAAAAGGTTTGCGATTTCGAGAAGGACACCTCGAGCGGGCGCTCCTCGGCGGGCGGCTCCTCGGGATCGACCGTAAGAATACGGGAAAGAGAGACCTGAAGCTCCGCGTAATTTCCGAGGAGAAATCCGCTGACTGCGGCGACGCAGAGCAGCGCCAGCAATAAGATCACTTTTTTCATCATTCATCTTCCTTTTTCGCACATCGCGATCAGCGCTTCCTCGTCCAGAACCGGGATTCCGAGCTCGTTCGCCTTCGTGAGCTTACTCCCCGCCTCTTCTCCCGCGACCACATAGCTTGTCTTTTTGGAAACCGAGCCGCTGCACCGTCCGCCGAGACCTTCGATCATTTCCTTCGCCTGCTCCCGCTTCAGCGTCGGAAGCGTCCCCGTCAGCACGAAGGTCAGCCCGCTCAGGGAATCCCCGACCGCCGCGCCGCTGTACGTCATGTTCACGCCGCAGTCCCGAAGCTGTCCGATCAGGGCGCGAAGCGCTTCGTCCGAAAAGGCGCGGGTCAGGTTTTCGGCAAGCTGCTCGCCGAAGCTGTCGATCGCGGTGATCTCATCAAAGGAGACGGTCATGATCCGCTCGACGCTCCCGAATTTTTTGCAGAGGAGCGTGGCGGCGCGCCGTCCGATCCCGCGGATCCCAAGCCCGAAAACAAGACGATCCGCTTCGTTCGACTTGGAGCGCCCGATCGCGCCGAGCAGATTCGCCGCCGATTTTTCGCGAAAATTCGGCAGCTTTAAAAGCTCGTCCTCCGTAAGCCTGTACAAATCGGCGATCCCGGAAACAAGCCCGCTTTCGGTCAACTGTTCCACGATCGCTTCCCCGAGCCCGTCGATGTTCATCGCGTCGCGGGAAGCAAAATGCTCGATCCTGCGCAGAAGCTGCGCGCGGCAGTTCGGATTGATACAGCGTACCGCCGCCTCGTCCTCGCTGTTCGTGACCGCGTGCCCGCAAACGGGACAAACGGAAGGAAGCGTATAAGGTTTGCTGTTTTCCGCATGCGCGACCGAACGGACGACCTCGGGAATGATCTCCCCCGCTTTCCGGACGACAATCCGATCCCCGATCCGCACGCCGAGCTGCGCGATCATATCCCGATTATGGAGCGACGCGCGGGAAACGGTTGTCCCCGCGAGCGTGACCGGCTCAAAGACCGCCACGGGGGTCAGCGCGCCGGTTCTCCCGACGTTCACCTCAATATCGAGCAGGGTTGTTTCCTTTTCCTCGGGAGGATATTTGAACGCGACCGCCCATTTCGGCGCCTTACTCGTCGCGCCGATCAGCTCCCGCTGCGCGAAATCGTCCACCTTAATCACCGCACCGTCCGTATCGTACTCATAGTCCGCTTTTTCCGTCCCGATCTCGCGGATCCGCGCGACCGCCTCGTCAATGTTTCCGTAAAGCCGGTCGTCCACCGTTTTAAAGCCGAGCGTTTTCAGATATTCGAGCGACTCGTGATGACCGGAAAGAGTCCGTCCCTCAATCTGCTGCACATTAAAAACAAAAATATCCAGTCCCCGCTTCGCGGTCACGGCGCTGTCCTTCTGGCGAAGCGAGCCAGCCGCCGCATTCCGAGGATTTTTCGCGGGCTGTTCCCCGTTTTCCTCCTGCTCCGCGACAAGACGGGCAAAATTCGCGCGGGGCATATAGACCTCGCCGCGAACCTCCAGAAACGGGAGAGCTTCTTTTATTTTTAGAGGAACACTTCGGATCGTCCGAAGATTCTCGGTAATATCCTCGCCGACAAAGCCGTCGCCGCGCGTCGAGCCGCGGACGAAAAGCCCGTCACGGTATTCGAGCGAAACGGAAAGCCCGTCGATTTTCGGCTCGACGGCGTAAACGGGAGAAGCCTCGCGGCGAATCCGCTCGTCGAAGGCGTACAGCTCCTCCTCTCCGAAAACGTCCTGCAGCGACCCCATCTGAACCGTATGCGTGACCTTCTCGAAAGTCGTAAGCGCCGCCCCGCCCACCCGGAGCGTCGGCGACGCGGGAGAAACCAGATCGGGATATTCCTCCTCGATTGACTTTACCTCGCGCATAAGCCGATCATACTCATAATCGTCGATCGTCGGATCGTCGAGCACGTAATAACGGTAATTATGTCCCTCCACCGTTTCATACAGCTCCTCAAGCCGCTTTTTCGCCTCATTTTTTTCCATCTTCGGAAGTTCCTTTCTTTTTGCTCCTGCCCAAATATACTCGGCACAATTGCAAAACAATTATTTTGCAATTGAGATCGGTATAAAAACCGTTATCCGGTCAGATTAAAATCCGCCAGCTCGCTGAAATGCTGTTCGTCCAGAATAATATTGGAAAAGGTATCGGGGACCTCGCCGATCAGAACC
The DNA here is from genome assembly GCA_964553625.1 of uncultured Ruminiclostridium sp. GTDB lineage: Bacteria > Bacillota > Clostridia > Oscillospirales > Ruminococcaceae > Ruminiclostridium_E. The sequence goes on along the minus strand of CAZKKZ010000001.1, from coordinate 130,786 downwards.
GTCTGCGCGAGCACAAACTCGGTCGTCACTGCAACGCTTTCGGTAAGCCCCGGGATCAGCGGAGAGATCACGGTCGAGACCTCAAGGATAATGCTGTGCATGGTCTGATTGATCCCCGCGTGCTCAAACGTACAGCGAAGCCGCGTCTGCGCCGCGCCGATCGGTCTTACCGAAAACGTAAGGTCGTCCCCGCGCCCGTACAGATAACTGATTCCCGTTAACGTCCCGAGCGAAACGGCGACCGTTTCCGCCTCGGCGGCGGAAAGCTCGGTATTGATAAACTCCGTGACCATCGCCTTCAGGCGGTTGATTCCGACGGGATCGGTCTGAAGCGCGCTGATCCGCCCGCTCCCGTCGTACAAAAAGCTGACGAGCGAGGAGGAATATTCCCGCGTATCCGGCATGTGGCTGCAAATCGCGCGGCTGACCGCGCGGTCGGCGATCTGCTCGCACTGATAAAACGTCGCCCGTTCGATCGTCGGCTTGATCCAGAGATCGAACCCGAACAGAAAGACCAGCGCCGCCGCCCCGAGCAGGATCAGCACCCGCCCGATGATCCGAAGCGCCCTTTTTCCTTTTTTCACCGCCCGCATACCCTCACCCCCGTTCTTTATCCTATGTTTATGAACGGGAAAATGATAATAGACAGGCTTATTTTTTCATCAAAGTACAAATTTCTCCGCGTACTCCGCGGGGTTTTCCATGAAACAGCCGCAGTGACCGTAAGACGGGAGCCGCACGATCCGGCTTTCCTTATATTTCCGCAAGCGCGGGACGCAAAGCCGCGCGACGTCCTTCGAGCCGTACAGAAAAACGATCTTCCGCTGTGCGGCGGGATCGAGCGCGGGAAGCCTTACACGGTAACAGCTTTCCGTCACCATGTTTTTCAGGCTCTCCTCCGTCACGATCGGGGCGGTGCGCGACTGTACCTCCCCCATTCCGTTAAAACAGCGGTTCAACTCCGCCGCCGCGCGGCTCGGATCCTTTTTCACGTTTTGCAGACAGCGGCTGTACCGCTTCAAAAAATATCCGCCGATCCACTTCGGGAAATCGAACAGCGGCGCGCTGTCGATCACGGCGCGGTCGATCCGATCCGCGTTCCGGCAGAAAAAGCGAAACACGATATTCCCGCCCATGGAAAAGCCGACGACCGCTTTCAGGCGCCCGATCCGATTTTCTTTCAGGAACCGTTCGATCTCCGCGATCTCCGCATCCGACGAATGATACGCCGAACCCTCGTAATGCCCGCTGAAGGTCGGGATCACGAGAAAATATCCGCCGCTTAAAGCGCCTGCCAAAGAATCGAAAAAGAAAGCGCCCGTCATCATCGGGTGAAGCAAAAGGAGCGCTTCCTTTTCCCGATCTCCATAGGTTGTGATCTTCAAAGCCGTCCTCCGTCGTCCGAATGATCCGCCGCGGCAAGGCGCGGCGGAACTGCTTGTCTTATTTCTGGAACACCGTAAACGCCCGATACGCCATATAAACGTCGTTTTTCGCCGTGATCTCGAACGGGGCGTGCATGGAAAGCACGGGAACGCCGATGTCGATCACGTCGATGTCGAGGTTCGCGAGATACATCGCGACCGTTCCGCCGCCGCCGAAATCGACCTTTCCAAGCTCGCCCGTCTGCCATACCACCTCGTTTTCGTTAAAGAGGCGGCGGATCTCGGCAACATACTCGGCGGAGGCGTCGCTCGTCCCCGATTTGCCGCGCGACCCGGTATACTTCGTCGCGACAACCCCGTGATTCAGATACGCGGCGTTCAGCTTCTCGAACGCGTCGGGGAAGGTCGGGTCAAAGCCCGCGTTTACGTCGGCGGAAAGGCACTTCGACGCGGAAAGCACGGTATGCCCCTTGATCCCCGCCGTTTCCGCGAGATCGTCGATAAAATATTCGAGATACGCGGATTTTAAGCCGGTGTTCCCCTCGCTCCCGATCTCCTCCTTATCGGTCAGGATCGTAACGGCGGTGAGCTTCGGCGTTTCGGTCAGGTCGAGGATCGCCCGGAGCGCCGTATACGCGCAGACGCGGTCGTCCTGTCCGTAAGAGCCGATCATGCTCCGATCGAAGCCGATCTCCTTCGCCTTAAACGCGGGAACGCACTCCAGCTCGGCGGACAGGAAATCCTCCTCGACGATCCCGTACTTTTCGTTCAGCAGGCAGAGCAGATTCAGCTTTACCGCCTCGCTCGCTTCCTCGTCCCGGAACGGTCTCGAGCCGATCAGGATATTCAGCTCTTCTCCCTTGATGAGCTTTGCTGCGGGGCGCTTATACTGCTCCTCCGCCAAGTGCGGGAGCAGGTCGGTCACAACGAAGACGGGGTCGTTCTCGTCCTCGCCGAGCGTGACCGTGACCGCCGTTCCGTCCTTTTTACAGATCACGCCGTGCAGCGCGAGCGGGGTCGTCGGCCACTGATATTTCTTGATCCCGCCGTAATAATGCGTTTTAAAATAACCCAGCTCCTCGCTTTCGTACAGCGGATTCTGCTTCAGGTCGAGACGCGGGGAATCAATGTGCGCCGCGGTGAGCCGCACTCCCTTTTCGAGCGGCTCGCTCCCGATCACCGCGAGGATCAGCGACTTTCCGCGGTTATTGAGATAAATCTTCTCGCCGCTCCGATACGCTTTTCCCTTTTCAAAAGCGTGAAATCCCTTTTCCTCCGCGAGACGAACCGCCTCCGCGCAGGCTTCGCGCTCGGTCTTCGCGGCGTCGAGAAATTTCCGATACCCGCCGCAGAACTCGTCCGCTTTTTGGAGCGCCTCCTCCGACATCGCGGCATACGCGTTTTCCCTCTTTAAAAAGAGGGCTTCCTTTAATTCCTTCGCTTTGTTTTTTTCTTCCATTTTTGTTCCTTCCTTTCGGTAAAAAATTTTAATTGCATTTTCAGGCGGATCAAAGCTGCTCAGCGCTGTTCCTCCGCGTACAGCTCACGGTAGTTTCGGTACGCGTTTTCAATCTTGTTCACGTAATGCTCGGCGCTGTCGCTCGGGATCGTATTGAGCCGCTTTCCGTCCGAGGAATACGCCTTGTCCGAAAGCCATTCGCTCACGCGGCCCGCGCCCGAATGATACGCGGCGGCGGCTTCGCGCACGTCCCCGAATTTTTCGAGAAGATAGCTCATCAGATACGCGCCGTAACGAATATTGAGCTTCGGGTCAAACATATCGTCGTAAACGGTAAGCCCTTCTTCCCCCAAACGGAACTGAATCCAGTCGAACGTTTCCTCCATGATCTGCATGAGCCCCCGCGCCCCGACCCCCGAAACCGCCGACGGGTCAAAGCTGCTTTCGGTTTTAATCACGGCGTATAACAGATAGGAATCCAGCCCGAATTCCTCCGCCGAGGCTTCGACATATTCCGTATATTCCAGCGGGTGCGCCGAAAGCCGAAATTCATGCTCGCATTTCCGACACGCACAGATCGCCGCGATCACGGCGGCGAGGATCAGCAGGAAAAATCCGAGCAGGAGCAGGCTTCGCTTTGTCTTGCGTTTCAGCGGCAATCCCTCCCCTCTCCGATCCGCGCGGCAATCTCGCGGACGCGCTCCTTCAGAGCCTCCTCCGTCCCGTTATTCTCCACGCAGAAATCCGAGCGGGAGCGGTAAAACTCCGCCGAAAACTGAGAGGACAGCCGATCCCGCGCCTGCACTAAAGGAAGCGCGTCGCGGGCGACGATCCGTTCGATACATTTTTCGCGGTCGGAAACGATCGCGACGATCCGGTCGCAAAGCGTGTCCGTTCCGCTTTCAAACAAGGTCGGCGCGTCCAGCAGAATCAAGCGGAAGCCCCGGTCAATATAGCTTATGACAAGGGAGATCATTTCATACGAAATATACGGGTAGATCAGCTCGTCCAGCGCGAGCCGGTCGGCTTCGGACGAGAAGATCAGCTTTCCGAGCGCCCTTCGGTTCAGCGCGCCGTCCGAATCCAGATATTCCGCGCCGAAACGGCGGACGATCTCCCGAAGCGCGGGCTTTCCCTTCTCGGTCACCCGCCGCGCGATCCGGTCGCAGTCGGCGACCGCGTAGCCGCATTCCCGAAAGACCCCGCAGGCGGTCGTTTTTCCCGCGCCCGACATTCCCGTTAAGCCGACGATCAGCGCGTCGTTCTGAAAAATCACGAATTTCCTCCTAAGTCTATGACCCGAAACGCGGCGGCTCGTAAGAGGCGGTTATACAGCGCCAGCTCCAGCCCTCGCGCCGACGGCTTTTCCACGTACACTGCCGCGCAGCCCAGCTCGTCCGCCCCGCGCAGACTCCCGAACAGCTTCGCCGCGCGTTCCTCCGCCGTGTCCCCGTAGGGAAGGCGGATACATTCGGGCGGAATCGCCGTGCCCGAGGCGCAGAGAACGCCGATCCTCTCCCCTGTCTCCGTCCGTTCCGACAGGAAATCGAAAAACCGCTTCCCGTCCCCCTCGACCAGATAAACCTGCGCGTTCGGGGAATAGTGCTTGTACTTCATGCCCGGCGAAAGAACGGGCGTTCCCGATCCGACCGCCGACAAAACGCCGCCGTCGATCCGAACCTCGGCGAATTCGGAAAGCTCCTCCGCCGTGACCGCCCCGGGGCGAAGAACGCGGATCCCGTCCCCCTCAAAGCAGATCACCGTGCTTTCCAGCCCGCACCGGCATTCTCCCCCGTCGATAATCAGCGGAATCCTTCCGTCCATGTCCCGAAAGACATGATCGGCGGAGGTAGGACTGGGCAGCCCGGAGGTATTCGCGGACGGCGCGGCGAGCGGAAAGCCGCACCGTTCGATCAGACGGAGCGTAAAATCGTGACGGGGCATACGAACGCCGACCGTCGGAAGTCCGCCGCAGGTCTCGGCGGGGACGTGATCCTTTTTCGGAAAGATCATGGTCAGGGGACCCGGCCAGAACCGCGCCGCGAGCGCTTCCGCGAGCTTCGGCACACGCTCCGCAATGTCATAAAGCATGGAAAGCCCGCAGATATGAAGGATCAGGGGATTGTCCTGCGGACGTCCCTTCGCGGCAAAAATTTTCCGAACCGCCGAAACGTCCAGCGCGTTCGCGGCAAGCCCGTACACCGTTTCCGTCGGAACGGCGACGATCTCTCCGCTCCGCAAAAGCTCCGCCGCCCGATCTAAATGTTCATCACCGGCTTCAAGCAAGAACGTTTTCACTGCGCGTTCGCCTCCGCGCCCGAAAGCTTCGCCGTTCTGTCCGCGATCGCGAGCGCGTCGAAAATTTCGTCGCAGTCCCCGTTCAGCACCTGCTCCAGCTTATAGAGCGTCAAGCCGATCCGATGGTCGGTCACGCGGCTCTGCGGGAAATTATACGTGCGGATCCGTTCGGAGCGGTCGCCCGTCCCGACCTGAATCCTCCGCTCGGCGGCGATCCGGTTGTTCTGCTCGGTGAGCTTCGCCTCGTAAAGCTTTGAATACAGCATTTTCATGGCTTTGTCCTTATTTTTATACTGGCTCCGCTCCTCCTGACATTCGACGATAATACCCGTCGGGTGGTGAATGATCCGGATCGCGGATTCGGTCTTATTGATATGCTGACCGCCCGCGCCGCTCGAGCGGTAGGTCTGGAATTCGAGATCGGCGGGGTTGATCTCCACGTCTACCTCCTCCACCTCGGGAAGAACGGCGACGGTAATCGTCGAGGTATGAATCCGCCCCTGCGCCTCCGTTTCGGGAACGCGCTGAACGCGGTGAACGCCGCTTTCGTATTTGAGGCGTTCGTAAGCGCCCTCGCCCTCGATCGAAAAGCTGATCTCCTTATAGCCGCCGAGCTCGGTCGGGTTCGCGTTCACAAGCTCGGTTTTCCACCCCTTGAGCTGCGCGTACATCGTATACATACGGTACAGGGTGTTCGCGAAAAGCGCCGCCTCGTCTCCGCCCGCGCCGCCGCGGATTTCGATAATGACATTGCGGTCGTCGTCGGGATCCTTCGGGAGAAGCATGATCTTCAGCTCCTCGGTCACCCGCTCGATCAGCGCCTTGTTTTCCTCATACTGAAGCCGCACAATCTCCTTAAAGTCCGCGTCGATCCCGCCCTCCTCGAGCATTTCCCGCGCTTCCTCAAAATCGGCGGAGGCCTTCCGGTATTCGCGGTATTTTTCAATGATCGGGGAGAGGGTTTTATACTCCTTCATCAGGGATTTATACTGCTCCTGATCGTTTACGACCGACGGATCGGTCAGCTTTTCGCCGATTTCGCCGAAGCGCGCCTCCATCAGCTTTAATTTTTCAAGCATTTTTTATTCTGTCTCCTCCGCGCGTAAAATTTTTTTGATCTTTTTTTCACACTTGCTCCGCGGGGTCATAAATTCATGCCCGCAGCCCTCGCACCGCAGCTTAAAATCTGCCCCGATCCGCAGAACGCAAAGGCGGTCGGAGCCGCAGGGGTGCGGTTTCTTCATTTGCAGCACATCGCCGACACGAATCTCCATGCGCATGGTTCCTTTCGATAATTATAAGGTATTATACCATATTTTTTCCGATTTGGCAAGTAACCGCGCAAAAATCGGAAAGGTTTGTTTTTTCGATCGTGCGGGAGCGCCGCTTTGCTCTCGCGGAACGTACGAAACGTGAAACGGGCGCGGCTGAAAAGCACCGCGCCCGTCTTTTTTGTGGGTTTTGTATCAAACCGCGTCCGTCACGAAATATCCTTCCGCCCGTATTTCCAAAACGCCGCGCCGATCCCGATAGCAGTAAACACAATCCCGACCGCAAGATACTTGATCTCAACGCTTCCGCTCCCGATAATATCCGCGCTGTCGGTATAGCCGAACGGCGTGATGTATTTCAGGAATTCCGCGCTTTCGGTAAGGTTCGCGATGATATTCAAAAAATAGAACGCCGCCGCAAGTCCCAGCCCCAAGCCAAGTCCGCCCCTGCCGATAAACGCGGAAATTCCGAAGCATATCGCGGCGGTCTCGAGCTGCATTGCGAGATACGCCGCGAACATCAGCGCAAGCGGCTTTACCTCCGGCTCCTCGCCGATCATCATTGTCGATAACGCGGTAACACAGACAACCGCCGCGTTCAGTATAACGATCTGTACGACCACGGAAATCAGCTTTTGCGCAGCAACGCTTTGCCTGCTCACGGGGTGCGTCAGCAGAAATTCTGCGGTGTGATTGCGCTCCTCCTTGGACAACGCCGAAATCCCTGTCAGCGCCGCAAAGAACGCGCCGCCGAGTCCCAGAACGTTCCCGCACTCCACACCGAAAAATCCGATAAACTCGCCGAAATTGATCTTGTCCATTCCGAACGCCGCGGAAAATCCGCCCATGTTCGCGAACGCCTTGCTTATGCCGTCCATCTGCTTGGACATTTCGGGGTAAATAAGAATGCAAACGCCCAGCATAAACGCGGTGACCGCCGTCCAGATTATGAGCGAATTGCGCCCCTGCCGCATTTCATGTTTAAGAATTGTCATTTTCACCCTCCGCATAATAGTGCATAAAAATTTCCTCAAGATCGGGCTCGGTAATGCTCATATCGGTGATCGGCAACGCCGCGAGCGCGTTCAAAAGCTCGCGCGGCTCACCGCTGTACAGGAATTTAACGGTATCGCCGTCGATTTCGGCATTCCCTATTCCATTCAGCTTCGGCGGCTCGGAAATTCCCGACAGCGCGACCTTTTTCGCGTTGGTATGTACGAGATTTTCCACCTTATCACTAACCAGAATTTTACCCTCGCGGATCACGGCGGCGCGCTTGCAGTACTTCTGAATCTCGGAAAGAATGTGCGAGGAAAGAAAGACCGTCGCGCCCTCGGCATTGCGCTCCTCCAAGATCGCGTAAAATTCGCGCTGCATCAGCGGATCGAGCCCGCTTGTCGGCTCGTCGAGAATACACAGCCGCGGCTTGTGCTGGAGGGCGCAGACGATCGAAACCTTTTTGCGGTTGCCGAGCGAAAGCTCGGATATTTTTTTGCTTACGTCAAGCTCCAGCCTTTCGCAAAGCCGCGCGGCTTCCTTCGCGAAGTTCTGTTTTCGGAGCTCCGCGGAATATCTGATCGTCTCGCGGACGCTCATTCCGTGATAGAAATTCGCCTCGGACGGCATATAGCCCATATCGGCAAGAGTATCGGGTTTACCCGCGTCCCTGCCGAATATCCTCGCCGTTCCGCTCGTTTGGGAAATCAGCCCCGTAAGGATTCGGATCGTAGTGCTTTTTCCCGCGCCGTTCGGACCGATAAACCCGAAGAAGTCCCCCTCCGCGACCGTTAGATCGACATTGTTTATCCCTCTTGATTTGCCGTAAAATTTCGTCAGCGAAACCGTTTCGACGGCGTTCATTTTTACTCCCCCTTTTTCAGATAAATCTTCTTCCAGAAGTTCAGCATATTCTCGAAATCCTTTTCGAGCTTCGGAACGTCAAGCTCCCCGTCCCATTGAAATATTTCCCAGAGATAACCCTCGGAAGCGAGATACATTTCGCGGTACATCATTTGGAGATCGAAGCCCTCGGCGAAATCGTTCGGATCGACACGCGCCAGCGCGTCCTGCGCCTTTATATCAAAATATTTCCGATAGCTGTCGTGAATCGCCGAATTGACCTCGGGATCTTTCTCGTAGAACGCCTTGATCACAAACGCGGTCATGCAGCGGTATTTCGTCATCATGCGTATCTTCGCCCGCATACCGCGCTCCATCATCTCGAACAGGTCGCTCGGCTCGTAGCAGCCGTATTCGGTAAGATATTCCATGGTGATTTTACAGGCTTTATCCCACAGAAAAAGATACAGCTCGCGCTTGTTGTGAAAATAGTGGAACAGCAGTGACTTGCTGATTCCGGCGCAGTCGGCAATCTCGTTCATCGGGCTTTTCTTATAGGAATTCTGCGAGAACACCCGAAATCCCGCGTTGATGATTTTCCGCTGCTTTTCCTCGGGCAGCGAATAGAATTTCTCGTTCATATTTCACCCGTTGTTAAATGTTGTTGTCCGTATCGGTCAATGATATTATAAACCCGTTGACCGTTTTTGGGAAGACCCGTTTTTGAAAAACTGCAAAAAAATTTTCACCCCCCCTTGACTCTCAACCGTACTTCAGGTTTATAATGCAAAATAGAGGGTGCGCGCCTTCCAAAAAACGCACTTCGCCCGAAAAAGCGAAGCCTGCACAAAACAAAAGGAGTTACCGTATGAAGATCGGAGAATTCGCGAAGCGCTGCGGGATCTCGGTTTCCGCCCTGCGCTATTACGACGAACAGGGGCTTCTCTCCCCCGTATTTATCGACCGTTTCACGGGCTATCGGTTTTACGGGGAGGAGCAGGTCGCGGTCTGCCGCAGGATCGGACGGCTGAAAGCCGCGGGGTTTTCTCTGACGGAGATCGCAAAGCTGCTGAACACCGGGAGAGACGAAACGATCCGCGAAATCTTCGCGGAAAAGCGAGCCGCGCTCGAAAGAACGCTGGCGGAGCTTTCGGAAACCGAAAAAACGATATTGGAGGGACTTAAAATGAAAAACGAAACAATTCAGCCGATCCGGGAGAACATCGACCTCCCCTTTGAAAACGACGAGTCCGTTCTCGGACAATGGGAGATCGTCTCGGACGGGAACGCCGAAATCGGCGACAAAAACCGCCGCATTTTCTTCCTGCCGAACGGGGAGCGATACTGGTGCTACGCATGGACAAAGGGAAAGCTTCTGTATGACGACGGGAGAGACACCCTCGTCAGCCGTTATACCACCGAACGGAGATCGGACGGACTGTACATGAAAATCGACCTGAAATCCTACGACTACCTCAAAAGCGGAAAAACCGAGCCCGTCACGCTCCGTCAGATCGACAACAAGCGCTACACAAGGGACGAGATCGCGCGGACGGATCGGATTGATCTCCCGTTCGAGAACGACCCGCGCGTGATCGGGAAATAGATCGTCTATGATTTTATCCGTACAAAAGGGGACTTCTCCGCCGAAAATCCCCGCCGCGAAAAATCACGGCTGTACTTTAAGGAGATCGAGTTCCGCGAAAACGGAGAGTGTATCAGCCTGTACGGAGAAGAAACGATCCAAGGCGATTCCGCGCAGACCTGGACAAAGGGCGCGGTGCTTCGGAAATGGAACCGCACCGCCTGCGCCTATGAGATCCGCACCGTAAACGGCAGGGATTTCCTGATCATGGAATGGAAAAGCGGCGACTACCGCTACGGCGGCTTTGATACCGATTACTATGTTTTTGTCAGAATATAAAAACGCGGCGCTCCCGTACCCGAAAGGGTGCGGGAGCGCCTTCATTTGTACCTGCGAAGTTGACTTCTCCGAAAAGGAGTGATATAATATACTCGGCGCTATTGCAAACTGTTCAGTTTGCAATGGAGGGCGGTATGGAAAGCATTCGGGCGAACCGAAGGGAGGAAGCGTCATGCAGATTCGTCAGGAAAAAAGAAGCGACCGCGACGTCGTCTATGAAGTCATTCGGGAGGCGTTCGCGGATACGGAAGGGCGGAGCGGACAGGAGCAGGAGCTTGTGAACGCGCTTCGCGGAAGCCGCTCCTTTCTCCCGAGGCTTTCCCTCGTTGCCGTCGAGGGCAGGACGGTCGTCGGGCATATTTTATTCACCAAGGCGGACATCGGCGGACAGACCGAGCTGGCGCTCGCGCCGGTCTGCGTCCTTCCCGCGTATCGGCGGAACGGGATCGGTACGGCGCTGATCCGCGAGGGACACCGGATCGCCAAAGCGCTCGGGTTTACCTGCTCCGCCGTTCTCGGAAGCCCCTTTTTCTTCGGAAGAACGGGTTATCTCCCCGCGAGCCTTTACGGGATCAAGCCGCCGAAAAAGGTGCCCGACGAAAATTTTATGCTGTATCGGTTCAGTAGTTCCCGAGAAGCTCCGAAGGGTACCGTTCTTTACGACGCCGCCTTTCGGCTCTATGACGGCTTTCGGCTTTACGACGGGTTTGAGCCGTAAGGAGCTTAACCGCATAGGGCAAGCTCAAAGCCTTGCCATTTTTCGGAAAAAGTGGTATAATAAATCCCGCGCAAAAGAAAAATCGGAACGAAAGAAAGGAAAATCCATGAACATCGCTTTAAAACCGGCGGACATTCTTCTTCCGCAAAAGGCGGACATGAGAAAATGGGCAGTGATTGCCTGCGACCAGTACACGGGACAGCCCGAATACTGGGAAAGGGTCGAAAAGGAGGTCGGCGCGGCGGATTCGACGCTGAAGCTGATCCTCCCCGAGATTTATCTGGAGGAATCGGACGCGGACGAGCGGATCGCCGCCATTCACGGCGAAATGAACCGCCTGCTTTCGGAAAACCTTCTCGGCGAGCAGAAGGATACCCTCGTATATATCGAGCGGATGCTCTCGGACGGGGCGGTTCGGCAGGGGATCCTCGGAAAGATCGACTTGGAGGAATACGATTATCATAAGGGGAGTACCTCGCAGGTGCGGGCGACGGAGGCGACGGTCGAATCCCGCCTTCCCGCGCGGATTCGTATCCGCCGGGACGCGGCGCTCGAGCTTCCGCATATCCTAATGCTGATCGACGACGCGGAAAAGACCGTGATCGAGCCCTGCGCCGCGCTTTCGTCCGAAACGCCGCTCTACGATTTTCCTCTCATGGAAAACGGCGGAAGGATTCGCGCCTACCGAATCCCCGAAAAGGAAACGGAACGGATTTTTGACAATTTAAGCGTACTTTCGGAAAGCGGCGCGTTTAACCGCCGTTACGGACTGAACGGCGCTGCTCCGCTCTTGTTCGCGGTCGGGGACGGGAACCATTCCCTCGCGGCGGCAAAGGAATTTTACGAGCAGCTCAAGCGCGAAAATCCCGGAAAGGACCTCTCGGATCACCCCGCGCGGTACGCGCTCGCCGAGATCGTCAATCTCCACAGCCCCGCGCTCGAATTCGAGGCGATCCACCGGATAGTCAAGCGCACCGACCCAAAGCTTCTCCTTTCGGAAATGACAGAAGCGCTCGGGCTGACCGACGAGCCGTCCGAACAGCGCTTTACGCTCGTTCTCGCCGAGGGGGAGCGGGAATGCTTTATTCATAAACCGACCTCAGCGCTTACCGTCGGGAGCTTACAGAATTTTCTCGACGAGTTTGCGAAAAAGCACCCCTGCAAAATCGACTACATACACGGCGCGGACGTGGTACGCCGCCTTTCCGCGCGCGCGGACGCGGCGGGATTCCTGCTCCCCGACATGAGAAAATCGGAGCTTTTCCCGACCGTGATCAAGGACGGCGCGCTTCCCCGAAAGACCTTTTCCATGGGACACGCCGAGGACAAACGGTTTTATGTGGAAAGCCGCAGGATCAAACGGGAGGACTGAGAACATGGACGAAAATTTACAGCTGGTTATAGACCGCCGCGTCGCGAAAACGATCAAGGCGCTCGAGCATAACAACATGGCGGGGTATTACGCGCGGTCGCAGGAGGAGCTTTTCTCGCTGATCGACCGACTGACCGAAAACGATCGGCTTATTACGGCGGGCGGCTCGATGACGCTCTCGGAAACGGGCGTCACCGCGCACCTCAAGGAAAAATACGGAAGCGTGTTCGCCGACCGCGCGGACTGCAAAACGCCCGAAGAGGTCGAGGAGGTCTATCGGAAGGCGTATGTCAGCGATACCTATTTCGCGAGCACGAACGCCGTGACCGAGGAAGGAGAGCTGTACAACATCGACGGGAACGGGAACCGCGTTTCCGCCATGATCTTCGGACCGAAGCAGGTGATCCTCGTCGCGGGTACAAATAAAATCACCGCCGATTTTGACGAGGCGGTAAAGCGGCTCGAAAAATTCGCCTGCCCCGCGAATACCCTGCGGCTGAAGCTTCCGACCCCCTGCGCCGAAAGCGGCGAATGCCGCCACTGTCACAGCCCGAGCCGAATCTGCTGTTCCTATGTCCGTCTCGCGCAGCAGCGGAAAAAGGATCGGATCAAGGTGATCTTCGTAGACGGAAGCTTCGGCTACTGAGGCGAGCCGCCTCGGGCGGTTCCGAAGAAGTCCTCCGAGAATCGAAGTCCGCAAACGTGTGACGGGATTCTTCGACTTCAGAAAATCTCCGCAAGAGGCACGCGTTCATACAGGATCGCGCCGCCGCGCTTTCCGATCCGCCGAACCGCGCCGACGTATTCCAGAATTTCCAGAAGAAGCCCCGCGTCCGTCGTTTTCGTGAGCGCGGCGGCTTCTTTTTTCGTAAAGGCGCCGTTCAGCCCCTCGGGAAGAAAGCGCAGATAATCCGCCGCGCCGTCGAGCCGGATCTCCTCCAGATAGCGAAGCGGGATTTTCTCCTTTCGCATTCCCTTCCGGCGGCGCTTTGTTCCGTCGCGGAAGTAGTTCCGCCGCTCCGTTTCGAGCATGGCGACGCAGATCGTCAGGTTCGGGTTGGTCAGGAACGCCTTGATCCGATACAGCTCCAGAAAAAAATCGCTGAAGGAGCTGTTTTTTCTTTTGGAGGAGGACAAAATCTCGCCCGTTTGTTCATTGATTAAAAAAACGCGAACGAACTGTTCGTAAGGATAGACGACCGTAACATGGCAGGCGCGGAGCATGGCGGACAGCTTTTTGTTCAATTTGGAAAAAGACGCGGTCTGAATCTCGTAGATCCCGCTTTCCCCTACCCCGTCGGCATAAAATCCGCCGATCTTCACCTCTACTTCGTCCGAAGCGCAGTAATAGCGTTTCAGCGCGTTATGTACCGCCTTTTCGTTCAGGGTGCCGATCGTGCTTGCTTCACGGAAAAGCGCAGCCCTTACCGCTTCGGAAAACCGCACTTCGTCAATCGCCCCATTTTCGGGACGGGTATACTCGAAGCGCTCGATCTGCTCCCGCTCGATAAAACGCGGAACGCCCATGCTTTCGTTGGACGGAATGATCCCGTCCGCCGCCGCCTTGACCGGGGCGATCGCGTTCTCGACCGCGTAACAGCGGTCGGCTACCCGAAACATCGATAGATCGTTCCCGTTATCGCCGAAGCAGACCACCTCGTCCGCGCCGACGATCTCTTTCAGCTGTAAAACCGCGTTCGCTTTGCTCGCCGTTCGGTCGAACACCTCGTACCAGTATTCGTCATCATGGTACACGTCCGCGTAATACACCGAGGAAAAACCGTTTTCCTCGGTAAAGACCCGATCCAGCTCCGCCTTGTTCTGCGGATTGATAAAAACGGCGTACACCGTCTCCCCCGCGAAAAGCTCATCGTAATTTTCAACGGGACGCATACTCGGATCGCCCCGCCGATCCTCCACATAGCTTTTCAGCGTTTTCGAGCCTGTCAGATAGCTGTTCCTGATTTCGCCGTCTATGAACGAATGAATCATTGGCCTTTCCCCGAGCCGAACAACGACTTCCTTTAAAAGAGCCCGCTGTTTTTCTCCGAACACGTTTTTTCGGATATATTCGCCCTTCGCCGTGTCGTAAAGAAAAACACCGTTCATCAGGATCACGGGAAGATTCAGCTTTACGTCCTTCATGATCACGCCCGCCGAATGGATCCGCCGCGCGGTCGAATAGGTAAAAAGCGTTCCGTTTCCGATCAGGTCGTTCAACATTTCCGCCGCGCGCGGCTTCAGCTTTTTCGCTCCGTTTAAAAGCGTACCGTCGAGATCGCTCACATATAAGGTCATAGCGCCTCCGATTTGTTAAAGAATAAAATTTTATGACACTCGCTTTGGAGAAGGTGCAAATCCCCCGTAAAACGGGAATTCTCCACAATATATTGTACCATATTTTCCGGGAAAGTCAAGCGAACCGTCAAACTGCACAAAAAAAATGTCCATAATTTTACGGGAGAATTCGGAAAAAAATACGGAAAATTTTTTTAAAACACTTGATATTCGCGGGGTTATCCTGTATAATAATAGAAGGTACGAGAATACCATTTACAAATCAATATCAGGAGGACAAAACAAATGTCAGTCAAAGTTGCTATCAATGGCTTCGGTCGAATCGGACGTCTCGCGTTCAGACAGATGTTCGGCGCGGAAGGATATGAAATCGTTGCGATCAACGATCTTACCAAGCCTTCCATGCTCGCGCACCTGTTAAAGTACGATACGGCGCAGGGCGGCTACTGCGGAAAGATGGGCGAAAAGCTCCACACCGTAACCGCGGACGACGAAGCGGGCACGATCACCGTTGACGGAAAGACCCTGAAAATTTACGCAATGGCGAAGGCGAACGAGCTTCCCTGGGGAGAGATCGGCGTTGACGTTGTTCTTGAATGCACCGGCTTCTACTGCTCGAAGGAAAAGTCTCAGGCACATATCGACGCGGGCGCGAAGAAGGTTGTTATTTCCGCCCCTGCGGGCAACGACCTCAAGACCATCGTTTACAGCGTAAACGAAAACACCCTCACGAAGGACGACACGATCATTTCCGCCGCTTCCTGCACCACGAACTGCTTAGCTCCGATGGCGAAGGCGCTGAACGATTTCGCGCCGATCCAGAGCGGTATCATGAGCACCATTCACGCGTACACCGGCGATCAGATGATCCTCGACGGTCCGCACAGAAAGGGCGACCTCAGAAGAGCGAGAGCGGGCGCGGCGAACATCGTTCCGAACTCCACCGGCGCGGCGAAGGCGATCGGTCTGGTTATCCCCGAGCTGAACGGAAAGCTGATCGGTTCGGCGCAGAGAGTTCCGGTTCCGACCGGCTCGACCACAATCCTTACCGCTGTCGTAAAGGGCAAGGACATCACGAAGGAAGCGATCAACGCGGCGATGAAGGCAGCTTCCTCCGAATCCTACGGCTACAACGAGGATCCGATCGTTTCCTCCGACGTAATCGGCATGCGTTTCGGTTCGCTCTTTGACGCGACCCAGACCATGGTTGCGAAGATCGCGGACGATCTTTACGAGGTACAGGTTGTTTCCTGGTACGACAACGAGAACTCCTACACCTCTCAGATGGTAAGAACTATCAAGTACTTCGCGGAGCTTTAATTCCAAACGATACAAGAAAAGACGTCCCGGGCGTTTGCCTTGGGGCGTCTTTTTTTGTGCAATCGTATTGACAAAAGGGGCAGATTATGGTAAAATAAAGTAAATGATACTTACTCAAGGAAGGGGAGCGGCAAGATGAAAACCGAAAAGCAAGCGAAAAATCTCGAAAAACAAGGGCGGGGGCTTACGATCTTCCTGAAAATTCTCGGGGTGATCCTGCTGCTGCTCAATTTGATCCTGCTGGATCAGGAATTTGTTCCGTGGGGAAAAACGTGGGAGGAAATAAAAGCGGATCGCCCCGAGGATACGGCTGGAATGAGCGATAAGGAGCTTTGGACGCTCGTGAAGGATATGGCGATCGAAGAAGAAATCCTCCCGTTCAAGTCGGGCTTTTTGTGCTGGGGCGTATGTCTCTATAGGTGGAATGAGCAAAAGGCGAAGGAAGCCGAACGGAAGGAGCTGCTCCGGCAGGCGGAGGAAAACTCGAAGACGATCATGACCGCCATAAACGAGCTTGTCATCAATGACGGAATTTCGATCGATCGGCTCGGCGTGGTTGAAATTTCCTTGCGTGGAAGCCGCGTATCGGTAAACTCCTACATAATTCTCGTAACCGAACAACACGTAATCGGACAACCCGCTTTCGATGCACTTTTTACCGAGGAGGAAGAAAACGCGCTGGCCGAACGGCTCGCCGAGGCGTTCGCTCAAAATAAAGAGGAAGCCGCCGCGCGGGCGTATATTCTCGGAGATAAATGCACCGCCGCCGCTTTTGTGTTTCGGGCTGTCAACATAGAGGAAGGAACGGATTTTCCCTACGTTGACGAGAACGGACATTTCGATACGGAGCGGCTTTGGGGCTATGGGTGGTCTCAGTCGCACCAAGCCGGCTGGCTGATTGGATACGTCGATGAAACCATGCTTGAAAATGAGGAGGAAATATACCAATCATAAAAAATTTTTTGTAACAAAATCCGTTCCCGAGCGTCTAATAAACAGGAGGACGAGAAGATGGAGGATTTTGATGAAATTTACCGAACCTGCGCCCGACCGTTGTATCTGTATGTTTTGCGCCTGTCTCAATCCGAGATGATCGCCGAAGAAATTGTTCAGGAAACATTTTATAAGGCGGTTAAAAACGCGCGGAAATTTAAAGGCGAGTGTAAAATTCTCACTTGGCTCTGCCGGATTGCAAAAAACGAGTACTTTGACTTTCTCCGAAAAAAAGAGAATGCTCATTTAAACCTCGACGATTACCAAGCGCTTTCCGATACGCGTGAAATTGAAAAAATTGTCGAGGATCGCGAAGCCGCGTCCGCTGTCCTTTCGATCCTGCGAACACTCTCCGATCCATACCGACGAGTGTTTGAACTGCGAATTATCGGCGCTTTGAGCTTTCGAGAGATCGGCGATCTCTTCGGAAAAACCGAAAACTGGTCAAGGGTCATCTTTTACAGAGCGAAGCAAAAAATTACTGAGAAAGCGAGGGAACAGGGCTATGAGGTGTAGTATCGCAAAGGATTTGATCCCGCTTTACGCGGAGGGCTTATGCTCGGACGAAACCGTGCGCGAGCTGGAGAAGCATTTTTCCGATTGTGAAGAGTGCCGCTCCTTAAAGAAGGGCTTTTCTCCACCCGACAACGCGGAAGAAAGCCGCCTGAAATTCGATCCGTTTCAAAAAATCGGAAAGAAAATCCGACGAAGTAAAATTACGATCATACTGCTTTGCCTGACGCTGACGGTCGCCCTCGCGACGGTCTGCGCGCTTGGATACGGCGAGCTTCACCCGAGAAGCGGATGGCTTAGTTTTTCCGAGATCGCGCGGAATATCGAAATCGACCGAATCGCCAATTACTTCGCCGAGGGAGAAATCGACCGATTTTCGGAATTTCTCGACCTCCCCGAAGAAGCCTCCGAAATTCTTCTCGCGCGGCTGAAATCCGATTATCGCGACGAGCTTTCGGAACAAAAATGCAAAATCATCGCTCGGACGTCTACCGGCACGTCGCTCGGAGAAACCGCTCTTTTCGGAAGCTATGTCACCTTTGAATTTGAACGGGCGGGGAGCATTACCGTTTTATTTCAGGAAAGCGCGAATTCAAAATACCGAATTTACGCGGACAGTTCCTCCGGACTTCGGATCGCCGAGACGATCGGTTTTATCGGCGCTTACGACCGAATCCGTGAACGTGCCGCGCTGATCGGCGAAAAAGCCGAAAATTTTCTCTCTGTTTTCGGGTGGGGCTGTCTTACGGAAATAACGGAAAAATACCGCCTGTTTTCGACGGACGGCTCCGAAGTGGTAGGCGCTTTCGCTTCAGCGCCGCTCTACCGAGAGGATACGGACGAATTTTATTGCCGGTGCAGCTTAAAGCTTCGTGACAGCGGCGGAAATCTCGCCGTGATCGAGCTGAACGCGCTTCTCGAAAACGACGGTTCCTTCCACGCCGACCTCTCGTCCGCCGAAATTCTCAACGGCGGAATCTCCGAAAAAAAGCTCACGCAGGCGCTCGAAATTCTGGCGGTATCCGAACGGAATACTCCATGATGAAAAACCACGGCTCGCGAAAACCCGCAAGCCGTGGTTTTTTATTTTTCTGTCAGACAAAATACGGGTTCGGCTTAAACAAAAGCACGATAAAATCGATCAAAACGCCGATCCCGAACAGACTGCATATGAGCAGATACCAAGCAATCGTTCAGGTTTTTGGAATTTCTATTCCAAAAACATTGCAAACAATCGCCGCAAGAAGCAAAGCAAGCACCAAAATGGCAATTAGCTTTACTTTAACACTGAAGAACATTCCGTCGGCGCCCATAAAATCCATAAACAATTGCTGCGCTTTATTAACGATTACACTTGAAACGACAATAGATATAATGAATATAACCCATATTAACAAAAGCTTCACCCCCTCTGCGTTTCATCATGATATTATGGGGGTACTTTCGCACCCCCATAATATTACCTCGCGTATCTGCTTGCTTCGTTACTCAATTCAAACTTAGGACAAGCGCCATTCCCAGCAAAACGGGTCGAACCACTTTTTATGCATCTTCCCTTTTCGTGTTCATCAAACTCGACCATTGTTCCGCGGCTATGTAATGATACGTTGCCTTCCCAATAATGGCAAAAAGCACACATATTGCCGACATAACCGTTCTTTTGGGGTGCAGAATGAGTCATTTAAAATCCCCCCTTTCCTGATTTAAAATTTTTGTAAAAACGGTTTCCCGTTCAACAAAATCAATCCAATATAACCGCTTTTCTACATTATAGCATGTTTTATTCTAAAAGTCAATAGAACAAAACGTTCTGGAATAAAATATAAGTAATATTTTATGAAAGGACGGTCAAAATGTACGAACGGATCAGAAATTTACGGGAGGATCGGGATATGACCCAGACACAGCTTGCGGCGATTCTCAATTGCAGCCAGCGCACTTACAGCTACTATGAATCCGGCGGTCACGACATACCGACCGAGACGTTAATCCGGCTCGCCGACTACTACGGCGTGTCGATCGATTACCTCCTCGGAAGAACCGACCGAAAGGAAGTGAGCCGATAATACTAATTTCTAATCATGCTATAGACTTTGTCTATAGCATGATTCCGCCTGAAAGGCGGCTGTCAAAATCAAAGATTTTGACAGAAATTAGTATTGTACGGCTTTTCCGGCGGCTTCGCCGCCCTGACGCGCCTTGCGCGTCAGGATCAAACTGTAGACAACGTCTACAGTTTGATCGGAAAATAGTATAATACGGAGATCGGCGCGAACCGCAGTCCTGCACAAAAAGAAAACGGGGAGTATTTCGGAAAATCGAAACACTCCCCGTTTTTATCAGAATCATCATTTTCGCGGATTATTTCCCAAGCGCCGCCTTTGTCACCGCGACAATGTTCTCCGCGCAAAGACCGAACTGCTTTAAAAGCGCCGCCGCGGGTCCCGAATGTCCGAAGCAGTCCTTTACCCCGATCTTATGCACGGGAACGGGGCATTCCTCCGTTACGACGTTCGCGACCGCGGAGCCGAGACCGCCGATCACGCTGTGCTCCTCGACGGTAACGATCTTCCCCGTCTCCTTCGCCGCCTTCACGATCAGCTCGCGGTCGATCGGCTTGATCGTATGGATATTGATAACCCGCGCGTCGATCCCCTGTTCCTTCAGGGCATTTCCCGCTTCGATCGCTTCCGCGACCATCAGCCCCGTCGCGATAATCGTAATATCCTTTCCGTCCTTGAGCGTCACGCCCTTCCCGACCTCGAAACGGTAATCGGGCGCGTTGAAGATCGGAACGGCAAGCCGCCCGAACCGCATATAGGTCGGTCCCTCATAATCCGCCATCGCCAGTACCGCCGCCTTCGCTTCCACGTCGTCGGCGGGATTGATGACCGTCATATTCGGGATCGCCGTCATCAGCGCAATATCCTCGTTGCACTGGTGCGAAGCGCCGTCCTCGCCGACGGAAATTCCCGCGTGGGTCGCGCCGATCTTTACGTTCAGCTTCGGGTACGCGATACTGTTCCGGACAATCTCAAACGCCCGCCCCGCCGCGAACATCGCGAACGAGCTCGCGAACACAAGCTTTCCCGTCGAGGCGATCCCCGCCGCGACGCCCATCATATTGGCTTCGGCGATTCCGCAGTCGAAATGCTTATCGGGGTACGCCTTCTTGAAAATTCCCGTTTTCGTCGCGGCGGCGAGATCGGCGTCGAGTACGACCAGATCGGGGCGCTTTTCCGCGAGCAGAACCAGCCCCTCGCCATAGCTTTCACGCGTTGCTTTCTTTTCCATTGATTTCGTCCCCCTTCTTACTTCGATTCGAGCGCCTCGAGGCTTGCCCGAAGCTCACCCATGGCGGTATTGTACTGCTCCTCGTTCGGCGCGGTTCCGTGCCACGCGACGTTATTTTCCATAAACGAAACGCCTTTTCCCTTTACGGTCTTCTGAATAATGACAGTAGGCTGATTCGCGACGGTTTCCGCTTCGTTCAGCGCTTTTTCGATCTCGTCGAAATCGTGCCCGTTGATCGAAATGACATGCCAGCCGAACGCCGCGAACTTTTCGTCGATCGGGTAAGGATTCATGACCTGCGTGATCGGACCGTCGATCTGTAAATTATTGTTATCCACGACGTAAACGAGATTGTCAAGCTGATAATGCGCCGCGAACATGGCGGATTCCCAGACCTGACCCTCCTCAATCTCCCCGTCGCCGAGAATGGCGTATACCTTATAGGTCTCGTTGGAGATTTTCCCCGAAAGCGCCATGCCGCAGGCGGCGGAAACGCCCTGCCCGAGCGAGCCGGTACTCATATCCACGCCCGGAACCTTACCGAGCGAGGGGTGCCCCTGTAAGCGGGAGTCGATCTTCCGGAGGGTTTTCAGCTCCTCCACGGGGAAGAATCCCCGCTGCGCGAGAACGGAATACAGCGCGGGAGCGGTATGCCCTTTGGAGAGGACAAGCCGATCCCGATCCGCCATTTCCGGATTTTTCGGATCGACGTTCATTCTCGCCATGTAAAGATAGGTCAGCATATCCGCGACGGAAAGCGATCCGCCGGGGTGTCCCGCCTTCGCTTGGTAAACGCCCTCGATAATGCCCATTCTGACCTTTACCGCGGTGATCTCGAGCTGCTTTTTCAGTGTTGCGTCCATTTTTGAACCATTCCTTTCCTATGATACTAATCCTATGATACTAAAATTTTACCATAAAGCGGACGAAAAATCAAGCAAAAGCGCCCGATTTTCGCTCCGTTAAACTTCATTCAAGCGTAAAAAGCGCTTTTTCATAATCCTTTACATAATACTTTAAATTTGTCCGCCCTTTTTGCAGGATCGTATGCCCCTCTTTTTCGAGCATTTCCTTTTGCGCTTCCGCGCCGCCGGGATATTTCGGATTCAGCTCCCCGTTCGCCTTCAGCGTCCGCCAATACGGGGTCTGATCCTCCGACCGCTGAAAGCTTGCCCAGGCGGCAATGGAAACGAAAATCCCCGCCGTGATCGGCTCGGTAAAATCAGCGCCGTTTTCCCGCGCGAAATATTCGCGGATCGCCCCGACCGTCAAAAGCTTTCCAAACGGAACCGTGCGCATGACGCGGTCATAGTCGATCGGCGGCGCGAAATACATTCGATCCCCGCCGTATTTTTGAATGCTCTTTTCGTCCGTGATGACCTGAATTTTCGGCATATCCTTCGGATCGCGAAGCATTGCGTTGAAATCCTTTTTCTCCTCGTTTGCCATAAATAAAACCACTCCTTTCCTATGGAGGAAGCTTGTGCTTGCCCCGTGCGGCATTCCCGCCGCTTTTGCCGAGGCACTGAAACCTCCATGCCCCCATTTTATCACAAGGAAAGGCGCTGTGCAATGAGACGGTTTATTTTTGAATCGAAAAAATTCCTACATTCTCTCAACCAGTTCAATCAGCTGGCTGATCGGGGCATGGTTATTGTCCCGCAGAACAACCTTCGCCGCCCGCTTTACGTCCTCCTGCGCGTTCGCGACCGCCGCGCCGAAATCCGCCGAGCGTACCATGTCGTAATCATTCCCGAAATCGCCGACCGCGACGGTGAACAGATCGTCCCGCCCGAGCAGCTCCAGCAGCCGCCGATACCCATAGCCCTTGCTGATCCCCTCGGGAAGCATTTCGTAATACATCGGAGAGGAATGCACCCAGTTGACCCCGTCCGCGCAGTTTTCCCGCGTGAATTCGATGATTTTTTGAATCCGTTCGGGCGGGTACGCGATCAGAACCTTGAGCCAGTTTTCCCGGGGCGCCTCCTCTAAGGTACAGCGAATCGGATCGATCCCCTCGATCGCCATGTGCTCCGCGACTGTTTGGTTGTAGTCGGTCACATAAACCGATTCGGCGTGGAGGATCTCGATCCCGACGTCGGGGAACGCCCTTTCGAGCATACGGATATAATCGGCGGCGCAAGACGGCATATCGCTATGCCAGAGGAATTCCTTCCTTTGGAAGTCGTAGACCGCCGCCCCGTTAAAGATCACGCAGGGAATATCGATCCCGATCCTTTCGATCACGCTTCTCGCCATCGCGATCCCGCGTCCCGTCGCGGCGGTAAACAGCCCGCCCTTCTCGCGGAAACGTCCGATCGCTTCGAGATCCCGCTCGTCGATCCGCTTGTCGTCCGTCAAAAGCGTTCCGTCGAGATCGGTCATTAAAATCACGTTTTTAAAATCCATAAGCTACCTGATACTGTTCAAAAATTTTTGAAAGGATTCGGGCGGCTCCCGCTCAAATTCGAGATAGCGCCCGTCCCGCGGGTGAAGAAATCCGATCTTCCTCGCGTGCAGGCACTGCCCGCCGAGAGATTTCGGCTTTCCGTTTCCGTATACGGGATCACCCGCGACGGGGTGTCCGATATACGCCATGTGAACGCGGATCTGGTGCGTCCGCCCCGTTTCCAGACGAAGACGAAGGTGCGTGTACCCCGCGTACCGCGCCTGCACAAAATAATGCGTCCGCGCCTCGCGACCGCCCTCGGTCACACACATTTTTTTTCGGTCAATCTTATGCCGCGCGATCGGCGCGTCAACCGTTCCGTCCTCCGCCACCGCGCCGCAGACGACCGCCTCATACTCCCGCGTGAAGCTGTGCGCGGCGATCTGTTCCGCCAGACTGCGGTGCGCGAAATCGCTCTTCGCGACGATCAGAAGCCCACTCGTGTCCTTGTCGATCCGATGAACGATCCCGGGGCGAAGCTCTCCGTTGATCCCCGAAAGACCGCTCCCGCAGTGCGCCATCAGCGCGTTTACGAGCGTTCCGGAGGAATGCCCCGCGGCGGGGTGAACGACCATTCCCTTCGGTTTATTGACGACGAGCAGGTCGCTGTCCTCGTAGACGATCTCAATCGGGATCTCCTCGGGCAGAAGCTCGACCTTCCGCGCCTCGGGAACGGTCAGCTCGACTTTGTCGCCTGCCCTTACCTTATAATTTTTGGGGCAGGGTTCGCCGTTCACAAGGCACTGCCCCTGTTCGATCAGCCGAGCCGCCGCCGTTCTCGTGACCGCTCCCTCCGTCCCGTCGGAAAGGAACCTATCGAGCCGCTCTCCCGCGACGGAAACGTCAAGAAGATAGCTTTTCATCGGAAGACTCCTTCTTTTTATCCTCGAGAAAGATCAGCACGGCGAAAACGATCCCGCCGCAAACGGCGCAGATGTCGGCAAAATTAAAGATCGCGAAATGAATGATCCGCACATCGATAAAATCCACCACATACCCGAAAAAAACTCGGTCGATCAGGTTTCCGAGCCCGCCGCCCGCGACCGCCGCGAGTGAAAAAAGCTTCGCCTTCGTATCCGCTCGCCCCGAAAAAATATACCACTCGATCAGCGCGATCAGCACCAACGGAAGCGCGGTAAGCAGCAGCCGCTGCCCCTCCAGCAGGCTGAACGACATTCCCGTATTTTCACAATAGGTCAGGTTCAGCCACTCCGTCTCCCCGAATTTAAGGAGCGAGATCGAGCCGGCGGGCTGAATATACGTAACCGCAAGCCATTTCGTAAGCCGGTCGATCGCCGCGAGTATGACGCTGACCAGTACCGCGATCCATTTCATTCGATCTCCTTTCCGCACAGACAACAACTTATTCCGGCAAGCCGCGGTATTTCTCCGCGAGCGCCTTTAAATCCCCGGTAATATCCGGATTCCAGTAAATCAGGGACGGAAGCCTTTCGCAGGGAAATTCGCCGCAAAGTCCGCAGAACCGTACCCCGTGTTCGCGGACGCACGCATGAATTTTGCATATTCCCGACTCCGCCCATTCGGGCACAAAGCCGTCCGCCTCGATACAGCCTTTACAAAGCCCGCTCATTTTTTTCGGGCAGCCGTCGCAGCATTCACCGCAGGCGGTGATTCCGGAAAAGTCAATTTCGTTCATACATTCTCCTAGTCTGTTCATGAAGACGATACCCCGGATAATCCGATCATTTTCAGATATTTTCGATAGATCGGGTGCATCGCGTTACCCGGTCTGTCGGGAAACATTGTTTCGGGCGCCTTTAACGCGGGAACCCACGCCGCCGAATCCACTTCGCTCGAAAGAACAAAATCGGATTTTGAGGAAAAACCGATAAATCCGTGCATCAAAAGCTCCTTGGAAGGAAACCAATAGGTTCCCGCGTATTCGAGCCATTCGATCCGAAGCCCCAATTCCTCCTTCACTTCCCTGACGGCGGTCTCCTCCGCGGTTTCGCCGGGCGTAATGTACCCTGAAACAAAGCAGGCATGATCGGCGGACAGATAAGACTGCCTTAAAAGCGCGATTTCATGATACTGATTCGCAACCAATACAATACTGCAGCTTGAAAACGTATCGAACCAATAGTGATCGCATTGTTCGCAAAAGGGTACGTATCCATCGTCGCCCGCCATTTTTTCTATCAATTTCATTCCGCACTGCGGACAATAAACATAACGCATAATTTCTCCGTTTTAATCAACCCCGTGTTTTCCCGCGTATCAACATGGATATTCTACGCTTTCCATGGGCGCTTTTTTTCCGTCCAGCCCTTTTCCTTCCAGTAATCCGCGTCTCTCCGATTAAAACCATTTCTCTGCATCAGGTGCATGGCAAAGAACATGATCCGGGTCTTGATCCCCGGCTTGACCTTTCCGTAGCTTCGGACGATTTTTCCCGCCAGAGAATCGGTCGCTTTTCCGATCGCGCGCTTTTTCCGATCGCTGACGCCGCTCCAGTCAACCGCCGCGACTCCTTTTCCGTATTTATAAATTCTGCCGACACCCCAGAAAAACAAGCTGTCCGCCATGTCTTTATTGGTCGGCTTCATTCCCGCGCCCGCCGCGGTGCTGATACAAACCCCTTGCTTCGTAAACATGGAGCCCTCGGGACTATGCACCAGCCAACGATACCCGTAATGATCCAGAAAAGCCTTCATCGCACCCGTCGCGTGATATACGTAAACAGGGCTCGCCAGAATAATCACGTCCGCTTCGTCCATTGCGGTCGTGATCGGCAGAAGCGCGTTATAATGCGGGCAGTTTTTCTCGCTTACCGTAAAGCATTGATTACAGCCGATACAAAAGCCGCCAAAATCTCTCGGAAGGAAAAACTCGGTAATTTCGCCCCCGATTTTTTCGGCTAACCCGTGCGCGATATGATAGGTGGAGCCCTTATGGCTCTGACCGTGTATAATCACCGTTTTGATCGGCATGGCGATTTTCCTTCCTTTTATAAAGAGCCATACACAGAGCGTGTATGGCTCTTTGCTGTTTTACTTCGACTCCGAAAGCACCCTCGCGCAGCGCTCGCAAAGCTCGGGATAAAGCGCGTTTCTTCCGACATACTCGGAATACGTCCAGCAGCGCGCACATTTCTCGCCCGCCGCCTTCTCGACGGTCACGCTGAGCCCCTCGACATTGCCGTGATATTCGCCCTCGCCCTCGCCGAGCGCAACCTCGGAAACGATAAACGCCTTCGCGAATTCCGGCAGAAGCGCCGAAAGATCCTCCTTCGTATGAAGCGTTACCTTCGCTTCGAGCGACTTTCCGATCAGCTTTTCATTGCGCTTCTGTTCAAGCGCGCCGAGCACGTCGTCGCGGATCGCGTGAATCCGATCCCACTTCGCCGTATCAACCGCGATCCCCGTCTTTTCGGGCATACGGTTAAAGACAACGTTTCTCCCGTCGTCGCCGCTCTTCTTCGGAAGCTCCTGCCAGATCTCGTCCGCCGTAAAGGTAATGATCGGCGCGAGCAGCCGCGTCAGCCCGCTTAAAATCAGGTACATCGCCGTCTGCGCCGCGCGGCGGTCCTTCCCGTTCTCCGTTTCGCAGTAAAGCCGATCCTTGATAATATCGAGATAGAAATTGGACAAATCGACGATACAGAAGCTGTTGATCGCGTGGTACGCGTGATAATAATCAAAATCCTCGTAGGCTTTTTTCACCTTGTCGATCAGCGTATCGAACTTCGAAAGCGCCCATTTGTCGATCTCGGTAAGCTCGTCGAGCGCGACCATGTCGGTATCGGGGTTAAATCCGCCCTTGTTGCAGAGATTCCCGAGAATGAACCGCGCGGTGTTGCGGATCTTCCGATAGGTCTCGGAAAGCTGCTTTAAAATATCCTGCGATACGCGAATGTCGCTGTGATAATCGAGCGACGTTACCCAAAGGCGCAGAACGTCCGCGCCGTACTGTTTGATGACCTCCTCGGGAACGATAAAATTGCCCTTTGATTTGGACATTTTTTCGCCCTTCCCATCTACGATCCAGCCGTGCGTGCAGACCGCCTTATACGGCGCGCGCCCGTAGCAGGCGACCGAGGTCAGAAGCGAGCTCTGGAACCACCCTCGGTACTGGTCGCAGCCTTCGAGGTACATATCGGCGGGAGAGGTCAGCTCCTCGCGCTCCTCCAGAACCGCCTCGTGCGTACAGCCCGAATCGAACCATACGTCGAAAATATCCATTTCCTTCGTAAATTCGCCGCAGCCGCACTCGCACTTTACCGTTTTCGGGATAAACTCCGAAGGCTCCTTCGCGTACCAAGCGTCCGAGCTTTCCTTCCGGAACAGCTCCGAGATCGCGTGAATAGATTCGTCGGTAATCACGGGCTTTCCGCAGTCCTTACAGTAAAGCACCGGGATCGGAACGCCCCAGCGGCGCTGACGCGAAATGCACCAGTCGCTCCGCCCGAGCACCATGTTTTTAATCCGCTCCTCGCCCCACGGGGGAATCCACTGAACCTCTTCGATCGCCCTTACCGCGTCGTCCGCAAACTTTTCGACCGAGCAGAACCACTGCTCCGTCGCGCGGTAAATGATCGGCTTATGGCACCGCCAGCAATGCGGATACTGGTGAACGATCTTCTCGATCGCGAGCAGGCTTTTCGTTTCTTCCAGTTTTTTGGCAATCGCCTTATTCGCCTCGTCCGTCGTAAGACCCGCGAATTCGCCCGCTTCCGCGGTCATTTTCCCGTTGCTGTCGACAGGGACGATGATCTCGAACATTCCCTTATAGGAATTGCAGACCTCGTAGTCCTCCACGCCGAAGCCGGGCGCGGTATGAACGCAGCCCGTGCCGCTGTCGAGCGTGACATGGTCGCCGCAGATCACGATCGACTTGCGGTTCATGAACGGGTGCGCGGTCTCGGTAAGCTCAAGCTCTTTTCCGAGGAAGCTTCCGTGCGTCGTATAGCTCGATACGCCGACGGCGCTCATGACCGTCGAAACAAGCTCCGAAGCCATCAGAAGATAATCGCCGCAGTGGGGATTCCCGGCGTCCTCCACCCTGACAAAAGTATATTCATAGTTCGGTCCGAGACAAACCGCGAGGTTTCCCGGGAGCGTCCATGTCGTCGTCGTCCAGATCACCGCGTACGCGCGGTCGGGATCGATCCCCGCCGCCTTCAGCTTCCCCTTGTCGTCGGTAAACTTAAATTTCACGTAAATCGAATGGCACTCGTCGTTTTCGTACTCGATCTCCGCCTCCGCGAGTGCGGTATGACAGTCGGCGCACCAGTAAACCGGCTTTAAGCCCTTATACATCAGCCCCTTCGCCGCCATTTTTCCGAATACCTCGACCTGCTTCGCCTCGAATTCGGGCTTGATCGTAAGATACGGATCGTCGAAATCGCCCCATACGCCGAGCCGCTTAAACTGCTCCTTCTGACCGTCAAGGCAGGACACCGCGAAATCACGGCAGCACTTCCGAAGCTCTACGGGATCGATCGCCCCGTTTTCCGCGCCGATCTGCTTGAGCGCCTTCAGCTCGATCGGAAGCCCATGGCAGTCCCAGCCGGGGACATAAGGTGCCTGATACCCCGTCATCGCCTTATACTTTACAATAATATCCTTTAAAACCTTGTTCAGCGCGGTACCCATGTGAATATCGCCGTTCGCGTAAGGCGGTCCGTCGTGAAGAACATACTTCGGGAGCCCCTCGTTCTTCTTCTGAAGCTCATAGTAAAGCCGATTTTTCTCCCATTCCTCCAGCCACTTCGGCTCGCGCGCGGGAAGATTTCCCCGCATCGGGTAGTCGGTTTGCGGCAGATTCAGGGTCTCATTGTAATCCTGTGCCATGTTTTCTTGTCCTTTCCGTTGTATCTATTCGTGATGTTATCTTCTCTTTTTATTTTTTCCGTTTCCGGGATTATTGTTGCTGCCGAATTCGAGCTTTTCATATTTCGATTTTCCCGAAGGACGGTTTGTGCGGTTGGACAAAAAGTCCGGCGCGTCCGATTCCCTTTCGTCGTCGTCCTTATCGTCCGTAAAGGCGCTTTCTACCGTAAACGCGCCGCCGTCGGCGGGCTCCTCCGCCTCGGTCGATTCCGCCTCGGAAACGGGAATGTCCGCAAACGAGTCTACGACCTTAATGTCCGAATCATCCTCCGCCTGTTCGGGAACCGACGCGTCAGCCTGCGCCTCGGCGTTCTGGCGGTCGAGAAGCTCGCGCAGCTTCGATACGTCGTGATTCGCGGTATTTTCCTTGATGTACTCGTTTTCACAGTCCTCGGGAATCTTTTTGATCATTTCAATATGGTTCGTATATTCGACAATCAGGCGGGTTCTGAAGTCCTCCGCCTCGCGCTTTGTACGGGCAAGAACCTCGCGGTCAAGCTCGTTCTGAATCTCCATTTCGAGGTGAAGATCCGCCGCTCTTTTCGCCGCCTCCTCCTCGATCCGCTTCTTCTCCGCAAGCGCGTCCGCAACGGTCTGCTCCGCCTCCGTATGCATATTCGCCGATTCCATTTCCGCCGCCGCTATCATCTCGTCGCACTTATCCTGCGCCTCCTGAATCAGCTCCGCCGCCTTTTCCTTCGCGTTCGCGATTACGGCGTTCCCCTGCTTCTGCGCGCCGAGCAGCGCTTCCTTTAAAGCGTCCTCGTCCTCACGGTATTCGCGGATCTTATCCGCCAGTACGCCAAGCTTCTTTTCAAGCTCGCTGTTCTGATTTTTCAGCTGACTGAATTCCATCGCGAGGTCGTTTAAATAATCATCAACCTCTTCCTTTTTATACCCGCGTACCGCGTCGGTAAATTTTCTATCCTTAATCGAATTTGCGTCCATCTTTCCTGTTTCCTTTCTTTGATCCGGTTCAGCCGTACCGATTCAGCCGAACTCTGATTTTTCCTTTTTTCGTTTCCGTTCCCCGGTCGAGAACGGTAAACTTCCCGTAACCGCGAAGCGTTAAAATATCCCCTTCGCCGACGGTTTTATTGACAGCGGTGCTTTCCTCACAGTTCAGCATAAACCGACCGGATCGGATAAAATCCGCCGATTTCTCCCGGCTCAAGCCCGAAAGTGCACCGACAAGGCAATCGGCTCTGAGCGAAGCGACGACCACGGAAATTTCCTCAAAGCGCGCCTCGGGAAGCTCGCCGAGAATCCCGTCCCGAACC
This sequence comes from uncultured Ruminiclostridium sp., assembly GCA_964553625.1. Lineage (GTDB taxonomy): Bacteria > Bacillota > Clostridia > Oscillospirales > Ruminococcaceae > Ruminiclostridium_E. The sequence goes on along the minus strand of CAZKKZ010000001.1, from coordinate 100,521 downwards.
GTAACGCCCGCCCTTCCGATCTTTACGACCGACTCCGCGATAAGCGTCCGCGCAATCTTTGTACAAAAAGCGACCGCATATCCGTCACAAACGAAAATGTCCCCGATCTGCCCGCGCTCGATCCCGAGCGAGAGGAACGCGCCGAGAAAGTCGCGGTGCGTCAGAGAATCCGCCGCGCGAAAGGTGACCGTAAGGGGAAAGATCGGAAAGTCCTCCCCGCTTTCGTCCTCGGGCGAAAGGCACAGCATTTTTCGGATACAGCGTTCGTCCCCGCCCCAGAACAGATACGCCGCATTTCTTCCGCGCAGAAAACGCTCGGCGAAAAACTGCTCCTGTTCATTCAAAAAAACGGTATACATCGGTCTTCCGCGCTTCTCGGACTGCGCTAAAATTTCACCGATCCGCTTTTCGACGCCCTCGCGGGACGAAAGCTCCCGCATCAGATAAAGTCCGCGTTGCTCCCGAGCTCGTCGATCATATCGCCCGAAATATCAACGTTCACGGGAACAATTATATAGGTCGTATTCGCGATCCGCTTCAGCTCGCCGTCCGTCGCATAGGCGACGCCGCCGAGAAAGTCGATCAGGCGGTTGGACACGTCCTTATTCGTGTTATCGAGGTTCAGCACGACCGTTTTCCGGTTCTTGAAATGATCCGCGATCGCCGCCGCGTCGCTGTATTTTTCGGGCTTTACGACGATTACCTGTAAATGGGTCGTCGCGGGAATACTCATCATTCTGCTGCTCTTGATCGAAGAGCGGGACGACGAATAATCATCGCCGAAATTGACGGTAGAAGGAATATCGTCCGTATAGTCGTTATCCGATCCGAGATCCTCGTCCTCGCTGTTGTAACCGGTGATTTTCTTGAATTGATCCATGAAACCCATGATTAAATCCCCCCAATTAGTATTTCCTGTATCCGAATAGTAAGCTTCCGATCCTTACTATTGTAGAACCGTACCGTACCGCGGTCTCAAAATCGCCCGACATTCCCATCGAAAGCGTATCGACGGAAAATACCGTTTCCGCTTGGCTTTCTCTTTGAAAGTCGCCGTAGAGCCGCTGCATTTTTTCATAATACCGCTCCGAGCTTCCGTCCCGGTCGATCGGCGGAATCGTCATCAGCCCCCGCACCCGAAGATTCCGGCACGCGGCAGCCTCCTCCGCCAGCTCGCCCAGCCGGTCGGGCGGGATCCCGTTCTTGCTTTCCTCGCCGCCGATATTGATCTCAAACAAAATGTCCATGATCCTTCCGTGCTCCGAAGCCCGGCGCTCGATCTCGCGGATCAGGCGGACATTATCGACCGAATGGATCATCGCGACCTTATCGATCACGTATTTCACCTTATTCGTCTGGAGCCCGCCGATAAAGTGAACCTCTCCTTCGGGCGCATATTCCTCCCGCTTATCGAGGAATTCCTGCACCCGATTTTCCCCGAGCAGCCTCACCCCGAGCGATACGGCGTGATTCACCGCCTCGGGAGAAACGGTCTTTGTGACCGCCATGAGCCGCACCTCGTCGGTTCGTCCCGCGCGAAGCCTCGCTTCGGAAAGACGCTCGGTAATCGCCCGATAGCTTTCCGTAATCGCGGCGCGCTTTTCATCCGATAATTTTTCCGTCATATAGATCCCTTCCGCTTACGATAATTGTATCATATAAGGACAGATACCCGTTCTCGCCGGTCGTGTCCTCGGCAAGCGTGTAATCCTCCTCGGAGATCATCTGCCTGATCTGTTTAAAAACGACCTCGACTCCGTTCTGTGTGTAAACCCCGACTTGATCGTCCACGATCCGTATCGCCTCGGTCGGGATCCGGATTCCCTTATAGCTGTCGAGAAGGAGCTTCACCTGCGTTACCCGCCCATCCACAAAATCGGAGGAAAACACATCGCATTCAAAAATACAAATGCTGCTTCCGTCCTGCTGCCTTTGCAGATCGATGATCCGCGCGCTTACGTTCCGCGGCGACGCGCCCACGCGAAGCGTGACCTCCGCCCCCTCAAACACCGTTCCGAGCCGCACCGTGTTCAGAATCGCGACCAGATACCACTTATATCCGTCGATCAGCTTCCCGATCACGCCGTTCGGATTAACCGCGTTCTCTTCCTCGCCGAAAATCTGCTCGATCTGTTCCTTTGTCAGGTCGAAGATCGTCTCGCTGTTGAGCTTGTCCTCATAGCCGTCCGTCCTGCTTACGAAATAACCCGCCTCGCCGATCGAGATCTCATACGGCTCGCGCGTAATCTGCGTCCGAAGCTGCGCGATCCGATCGTCGATCTCGCGAATCTTACCGTCATACGAGGTCTCCGTTCCCTTTACGATCTCCCGCTTGCTCCGAAGATTGAGCATATCGCTTTTCAGCGCGGCGGCGGACTGATAATCCCCGTCGTAAAGGAACTGCATCATTTCCGAATGCTTGTCGTAGATCTGATTTGAAAAGGATTCAAGCTGCGAGGTATCCGTCCCGAGAAGCGTCTGCGCGTCCGCGAGAACATCGCGCTGCGCCGTAAGCTCCTCGATCTCCTGCTGGATCGCGACGTCCCTCTGACTGCTGTATACCTCGGCGATCACCGAGTTTTTCGCGATCTTCGAGCCGTCGGGGTGCGTATAGCCGATCACACCGTTCACGTTATAATAAACGAGCTTCTCGTCCCGAACGCAGATCCCCTTAAAGCCGATATTTTCCGTCGTGGTATAAAGCGTCGCGATCTCGGTCCGGATCGGGTTGTAAAAATGGATCGCGATCTGGCTCACGACCATCATGATAAAGAACAATCCGATTAAAGCCCAGATCACGCGCGTCGTAAACGTTCGTCTTTTATCCGATTCCGCCATGACTCTCCTTATTCAGCGCTCCCGCTCACGAGAAAACCCGCGTTCCCTCCGCGAACCCCAAGCTTTCGTTCAGCCGCTTTCTCACTCTTCCTTTTCAAAAGCGTCCAGAAGCGAGATCGGCTTCAGCGGCGTGATCGTCGAAATGGCGTGCTTGTAGATCAGGTTCTGCCGCCCGTCGGAATCGAGAATCACCGTATAGTTGTCGAAGCCCTTGACGATCCCCTTAAACTGAAATCCGTTCGTAATATAAATCGTGACCGGAATATGCTCCTTACGCGCCTGATTCAGAAAAACGTCCTGTAAATTTATGTCCTTTGCCATTTTTGTATACCCCTTTTTTATAATTTTAAGGCAATGCGCCGCCGAAAAGCGGGACGAACCTCCCGTTTCTCGCCGCCCGACGGTTTTCCGTCCGATTTTTGCGCAGAGCTTTTCAGAATATCTTCTATTATAACATACTTTTTTTAAAAATGCTAGATTTTTTTATGATTTTTTCCGCATTTTTTAAAATTTTTTCATAATCCGTACCGTTTTCCGCGAAAATACGGTGAATTCGCGGGTCGCGGCGAAACCACGTCATCTGCCGCTTCGCGTAGCGGCGCGTTTCCCGCTTCAGCCGTTCGGCACACTCCCCGAGCGTTTCCGCGCCGTCCAGATACGGTTTCAGCTCCTTATATCCGATCGCCTGCGACGCGGTCACGTAATCGCCGTGCGTGAAAAACTCCCGCGCCTCGGCGACCAGCCCCTTTTCGAACATTTCATCAACCCGCGCGTCGATCCTCGCGTAAAGCGTCTCTCTTTGTTCATATTCAACCATCATCATGCACGGATCGTAGGGGGACGGCTCGCTTCGGCTCTCCTTCTGAAGCTGCGTCATGGTTTTCCCGCTGAGACGGTACACCTCAAGCGCGCGGATCACGCGGCTCTGATTGTTTTCGTGCAGCCTCGCGGCGCATTCGGGATCGACCGCGCGAAGCATTTCGAGCAGCTTCCCGTTTCCTTCCCTCGCGGCAAGCGCGCGCATTTCCTCCCGAAACGCGTAATCCGCGCCCGTGTCGTCAAATTGCAGGTTATCGATCAGCGCGCTGATGTACAAGCCCGTTCCGCCGCATACGATCGGGAGACCTCCGCGCGCGTGAATCTCCCCGATCGCTTCTCTCGCGTCACGGACGTAATCGGCGACCGAATACGGCTCGGTCGGCGGAAGGAAGTCCATCATGTGGTGTGGGATCCCCTGCTTCTCCTCCTCGGTCGGCTTCGCGCTCGCAATCGCCATACCCGTATAGATCTGCATGGAATCGGCGGATACCACCTCGCCGCCGAACAGCTTCGCGAGATCGACCGCGAGACGAGTCTTACCCGAAGCGGTCGCTCCGCAGACGACCGCGATCCCGATTTTTTCCATTTCTATGACCATTCCCTTCCCTTTTGCGGCGTCATTCCAGCGCGTCCCGGATTCCAGACATCATCTCCTCCGTCACGCGCCGAATCGGGGGAAGATGAAGAAAAACCGCGTTTCCGCCGTATTTCTCAAGCGCCAGCCAATACGCCTCGTTGCATAAGGAGGGAAACGGCGACTTTCCGATCACGGAATCCACCCCGCCGCGCCGCAGCCTTTCGGCAAGCCTCGTTAAATCCAGCGCCGAAAAGAGAAATTCCCCGTTTTTTACGGCGCGGCTCTCGATCCGAACCCCGCTTTTGATCCTTTTATCCAGCCCGAACAGCACCGCCGCCCCATACGGCTTGTCCAAAGCCGCGATCTCCCGCGTCAGTCCGCCGACCGAATTCGTCAAAAACAGCCGATCGCCCGAAAAACGGCTCACCGTTTGATACGAGGAATTCCGCTCTCCCTTAAAACCGATATAAACCGTCCTCAAAACCGCTCCCCCTAAGGCAAACTGCCTTTGCCCATTCCGAAAAAATCCTCCGGACGTCAAAGTCCCGGCACGTGTGACAGGATATTTCCGCTTCACGCATTTGCTAAACGATCCGCCCGAAATACTTTTCGATCTCGCGTTTGGAAAGCTTTACCATTACGGGACGTCCGTGCGGGCAGAAACGGATCGTTTCGTTTTTCCAGACCTCCTCCGCGATCGCGCGAAGCTCCTCGGGCTGATTGACGTCGCGCGCCTTGACCGCCGATTTGCAGGCGCGGGAATGCAGAAGATCGTCGTAAATTTCTCCGACAAGGTTCTCGTTCCCGTCCAGAAGAAGATTCGCCGCCCGAATCACGATCTCCGCGGGAGAAACCCCTTCTCCCGCGAACGCGGCGGGCGCGGCGGTGATCTCTCCCCGAACGCCGTCCTGCAATAAAACCTCCACGCCGATCTCCCGCAAAAGCTCGCCGTGCTCCGCAAGCGCGCTGTACTGCTCCGCCGTCAGGGAAACGAATTCGCTCTCGGCGAGAAGCTGCGAAGCGGTCGTAAGCTCGATTTTCTTCCGCTCGAAGCGAATTCGCTCATGCGCGGCGTGCTTATCGATCAGGATCATCTCTTCCCCGCATTCGCAGACGATATAGGTCGCGAAAAGCTCGCCGACCACGCGGATCGACGGCGCGGGCGGCTCCTCCGTAATCCGTACCGGCGGTGCGGGCTCCTCCCGCCGCTCAAAGGACGACTCCGACAGATAGCGGAACGCCGGGCGCTCCGGCGGCGGTTCGGGGAGCGGAACCTCCTCGGCTCTTCGCTGCACGTTCTTCGCGACCTCAAACTCGGTAACGGGCGCGTTCACAAAGAGCGGCTCCCGCTTCCTTTGACAGATTCGCTCGTCCGTAAAGCTTTTGATCGGTTCCTTCTTTGGGCAGGGTGCGGGCGCGGCTGTCCCCCGCTCCAGCGCCTCCTCCACCCGCCGGAACAGAATCCGGTCGGGACGCGTTTCCTCGGGCGGCTTCGGAGGCTCCTTTTTCTCAAGGCGAATCTCGCGGCGGCTGTCCGCGTTTAAGATCGCGTTCCGAACGCCGAAATGGATCGCGTCGAAAACGACCTTTTCCTCCGCGAAGCGCACCTCCGTTTTCGAGGGACTGACGTTCACGTCGCAAAGCGAGGGCGCGATCGAAAGGTTCAGCACGCAGGCGGGAAACTTTCCCGTCATAATGCTGTTCCGATACCCTTCCTCCAGCGCCGCCATGCAGATCGGCGAACGAACGCTTCTCCTGTTCACGAAAAAATACTGCATGGAGCGGTTGGCGCGCGTAAACAGCGGGGAGGACGCGTAACCGACCACCTCGACGCCCGCCGACGAGTAATCCACGGGAATAAGCGAGGAAGCGAACTGCTTTCCGAAAACGGCATAGACGGCGGAGTAATAATCGCCGTCCCCGCCCGTGCTCCGAACCGTCTTGTTGTCGCGGATAAAACGAAAGCAAACGTCGGGATTCGAGAGCGCGAGCCGATCGATCAGCCCCTGCACCTGATTTCCCTCGGTCACGTCCTTTTTCAGGAACTTCCGCCGCGCGGGAACATTGTAAAAAAGGTCGCGGATCAGGATCGTCGTCCCGTTCGGACAGCCCGTCCGCTCATGCTCCGCGATCTCCCCGCCGGCGATTTTGAAGCTGCTTCCGTATTCCTCGTCCGCCTCCTTGGTCAGAAGCTCGACCCTCGCGACCGCCGCGACGGAGGCAAGCGCCTCGCCGCGGAATCCGAGCGTCGCGATCCCGTTCAGGTCCTCCGCCGAACGCACCTTACTCGTCGCGTGACGAAGGAACGCGGCGGGAATTTCGTCATGCGCGATCCCGCAGCCGTCGTCCGTCACGCGCATAAAGGTCACACCGCCGTTCTTGATCTCGACGGTGACGTGCTTCGCCCCCGCGTCGATCGAGTTTTCAACCAGCTCCTTGATCACGGACGCGGGACGCTCGATCACCTCGCCCGCCGCGATCAGCTCGTATACGCTCCGATCGAGCACCCGAATCTTCGCCATCTCTCTTCCCTCCTCTCGTTCCGCCCAGGATTACCCGAGCATTTTTTTCAGCTCCTCCAGCTTCGCGTATGCCTCGCGCGGCGTCAGGTCGTCGAGATCCAACGCCCGGATCGCCTGAATCACGGAATTTTTGCTGATCGACGAGAAATCGACCTGATCCCGCGCTTCTTCCTCCTCGCGAAGCTGTTTTTCGAGGTCGATCTTCGAGCCGCGCTCCATACTTTTCAGCGCGAGCTTCGCTTCCTCGATCACCTTCGGCGGAAGCCCCGCGAGCTTCGCGACCTCGATCCCGTAGCTGTTGTCCGTTCCGCCCTCCGTGATCTTGTGCAGGAAACGAATGTCGTCGCCCTTTTTCATCACGGAAACGCTGTAATTCCGGATTCCCCGATTCTCCTTTTCGAGCGCGAGCAGCTCGTGGTAATGCGTCGCGAAAAGCGTTTTACAGCCGATCCGCCCGTTCATGTGCTCCGCGACCGCCTTCGCGATCGAGATTCCGTCAAAGGTCGAGGTTCCGCGCCCGATCTCGTCGAGGATCACAAGACTTTTCGACGTCGCGTTTTTCAGAATCTCGGCGACCTCGCACATTTCCACCATAAAGGTAGACTGCCCCGCCGTAAGATCGTCGCTCGCGCCGATCCGGGTAAAAATTTTATCGACAATCCCGATCTTCGCGCTTTTCGCGGGAACAAAGCACCCGATCTGCGCCATCAGCACAATCAGCGCGCACTGCCGCATAAAGGTGGATTTTCCCGCCATGTTCGGACCCGTAATGATCCAGAGGCGGTTCTCCTTCAGGTCAAGCGACGCGTCGTTCGGCGTAAAGCCCGCCTCGGTACGCATGGCTTCGATCACGGGGTGCCGTCCCTCGCGGATTTGGATCACACTTTCGAGCGAAATATCCGGGCGGGTATAGTTATTGTCCCGTGAAACGGCGGCATAGCTCTGCAAAACGTCCAGATACGCGACCGCCTCCGCCGTCCGCTGGATCCGGTCGAGCTGCGCGCCGATAAAATCCCGTACCTCGGCAAAAATTTCGGACTCGAGCGCCAGAGTCTTCCCGTTCGCGCCGATGATCTCCCCCTCGACCTTTTTCAGCTCCTCGGTCACGTAGCGCTCCCCCGTCGCGAGCGTTTGCCGACGGATATACCGTTCGGGAACGAGAGAAAGGTTCCCCTTCGAGACCTCGATATAATATCCGAAAACGTGATTATAGCCGATTTTCAGGTTCTTAATCCCCGTTTCCTCCCGCTCGCGCTCCTCCATCTCGGAAAGAATGCTTCTCCCACCGTTCGCGATCCCACGGAGCCGATCCAGCTCGGCGTTAAACCCGTCGTTTATGTAGCCCCCGTCCTTCATCTGCGCGGGCGGATTCGCCATGATCGCGTTTTTTACAAGATCGGCGATCTCGCGAAGCTCGTCGATCTCGCCGTCGAGATTCTTTAAAAGGCGGGGCTTCGCCCGTCCGAGCACGTTTTTCAGCGCGGGGATTCTCTCGCACGTCAGCCCGAGCGCCATGACCTCCCGCGGGCTTGCCGCGTGATACACGACCCTTGTCAGAAGACGCTCCAGATCATAGATCCCGCCGAGCGCCTCGCGCAGATCCTCCAAAAGCGTATAATCCGCGCAAAGCGCGTCCACCGCGTCGAGCCGCTCGAGGATCACGGCGGGATTCAGAAGCGGCTGTTCGATAAACTGGCGGAGCTTTCGCCGCCCCATCGCCGTTTTCGTCCGATCCAGAACCCATAAAAGCGAACCCTTCCGCTCCTTTCCGCGCATGGTTTCGGTCAGCTCGAGATTGCGCCGCGTCGTAAGGGATAGTCCCATATAATCGTCACTGAAATGCGGGATCAGCTTTACCGAACGGTGAATCTTCGCCTTCTGCGTTTCGTTGATATAACGAAATACCGCGTACAGCGCCTTTACCGAAAGCGGAAGGCGCTCCGCCCCGGGAATTTCCTTTCCGTCGAGGTACTGCGCGGTAAGCTCGTCGGTCGCCCCCGCGAACATTTCCTCCCCCAGAAGCTCGCCCGTCGAGCCGTCGAGCTTCATGCCGATAAACTCGTGAACCTCTTTACAGTCGATAAAGCCTTCGTTAAAAAGAAGCTCGGAGGGCATATAGCGCGAAAGCTCGCCGACAATCTCGCGGGAAAGCCCCTCGCCGCTTTTTTCGAGGATATGGAACTCTCCCGTCGAAATATCGGCGAACACCATGCCGCAAGCCTTTTCCGCCGCGTAAAAGCAGCCGATATAATTGTTGCTCCCCTCGTCGAGCATGCTGTCCTCATAGAGCGTCCCCGGCGTCACGAGCCGAACAACGTCGCGCTCGACCAAACCCTTCGCCAGCGCGGGATCCTGAAGCTGCTCGCAGATCGCGACCTTATGTCCCTTATCGATCAGCCGCTTCAGATAGACCTCGCAGGCGTGATACGGCACGCCGCACATCGGAACGCCCGCCCGCGCGGTAAGCGTAAGCTCCAGCTCCTTCGAGATATTGACCGCGTCCTCGAAGAACATTTCGTAAAAGTCGCCGAGGCGGAAAAAGACCACGTACCCCTTATACTCCTCGCGGATCTTCAGATACTGCGCCAGCATGGGGGACATCTTCTCTTCCTTTTCCTTCGCCGCCATAGCCGCACCTCCTTCTTCCGAATCCGTTCCCGTCAGCCGCAGCCGCCGCAGGTCGAGCAGCTTCCGCCGCAGCCGCCGCCGTGCGGATCGCAGGTATCGGGATCCTCGCCCTCACAGCAAAGGGAGATAATGGTATTGACCTCCTCGAGAAGCTGATCGAACGCGCCCTTTACAACAACAAAGTTCGCCATATTCGCGTTTTTCATCACGTTTCCGTAGCTTTCCTGCATTTCCTTATTCAGCTTCTGAAGCTGCTCGGAATTTTTTTCCTCCTCGGGCTTCTGCATTTCGATCTGCATGAGCTGCCGCTTTTGATTAAAATCGTTGATCAGAACCTGAAGCTGCGCGTCGCGGTCGTTCGCCTCCTTCGCCTCGTAATAGGCGCGGCAGCGCTCGTCCGCCTGAATCGCCTTCCCCAGTTCTCTTGCCGCCTGAATCGCGTCCATATTTATTACCATTCCTTTCCTATGGAGGAAGTTTGTGCCGAGAGGATTTGCCGAGGCACAAACGACGAGTTTGAAAAATCGAAGATTTTTCAAACTTTTCCTTTCTTTTTTACGGCAGGACTGCCGCTCCGCCGCCGTCCGAAGAAACGGGGGCAAGGCGCACGCCTGCACAAAATATTAAACCAATTCTCCTACCAGCGCCCAGTTCAGCGCCTTCGTAATCTTCACGTCGACGAACCGCCCGATCAGACCTTCATCGCCGCCGAAATCCACGATAATGTTCTGCCGCGACTTTCCCGTAAGAAGCGCGGGATCCGTCCGACCTCTCCCGCCGCAAAGCACGCGGAGCGTTTTCCCGACATACGACCGATAGGCGTCCTCGCCCGATTTTCCCTGCACCTCCAGCAGCTCGCGGAACCATTTCCCCTTTTCCTCCTCGGAGACCGGGTCGTCCATTTCCGCCGCCTTGGTTCCCTCGCGCCTGCTGTATATAAAAGTATAGGCGCTGTCGAACCGAACCTCGCGGATCAGCGCGAGCGTTTCGAGAAAATCCTCGTAGGTTTCCCCGGGAAATCCGACGATCAGATCGGTCGTAAGCTGAAGATCGGGGATTTTTTCCCTTGCGTAAGCGACAAGCTCCCGATAGCGCGCCGCGTCGTAACGGCGGTTCATCAGCTTTAGGATTCGGTCGCTCCCGCTCTGCACGGGCAGGTGCAGATGATGAGAAATATGGCGGCTCTCCGCAATCGTGTCGATCAGCTCGCGGGTGCAGTCCTTCGGGTGAGAGGTCATAAAGCTGACAAGAAATTCGCCGTCGAACGCGTCGATCGACCGCAGAAGCGCCGCGAAGTCCGCCGATCCGCCCTTCCCGTAGGAATTCACGTTCTGTCCGAGCAGCAGGATCTCCTTATACCCCCCGTTCAGCAGGCTCTTCACCTCGGCAAGAATCTCGTCCACCCCGCGGGAGCGCTCCCGCCCGCGCACCTTCGGCACCACGCAGTAGGAGCAGAAATTGTCGCAGCCGTACATGATCGGAACGCTCGCCGTGATCTTCCCCTCGCGCCGAACGGGAAGCCCCTCCGCGATCGTTCCGTCGCTTTCGGCGATCTCCAGCACGCGCGCGTTTTTCTCGTAAACCGTATACAACAGCTCGGGAAAGCGATAGAGCGCGTGCGTTCCGAAAATCAGATCGACGAACGGAAATTTTTGTCTCATTCGGGCGGCGATATGCTCCTGCTGCACCATGCAGCCGCAGACCGCGATCACAAGCCCGGGATTTTTTTCCTTGAGGTGCTTTAACGCGCCGATGTTCCCGAATACGCGGTTTTCCGCGTTCTCACGCACCGCGCAGGTATTATAAAGGATCAGGTCCGCGTTCTCGGGCATATCCGTAAAGCCGAAGCCCATTTCCGCCAGCATTCCGCCGATCCTTTCACCGTCCGAGCTGTTCATCTGGCAGCCGTAGCTGTGCGTGAACGCGAGAGGCGGGTGGTCAAAAACATGGGTAACCGCGCGCACGCGCCGCATAAAATACCGCTGTTCGCGAAGCTCTTCCTCACTAACCGTATAGGACAATTTCCGATTTCCTTTCTCCGATATGCTTTCCGCAACGGTAAAAAATATACCGCTCTCATATTCTTTCTTAGTATACCATACTTCGGAAAATTTTTCAAGACCCGATTTTCGGCATAAAAACTCCCCCGACCTGAAATCGGGGGAGAAGCTCTTATCCGTTTTTCTGGGATTTTTTCTTTTCAATATCCGCGAGCGCTTCCTTCCGGGAAAGACCGATCTTCCCCTGATTGTCGATCTTGATGATCTTGACGATGATCTGATCGCCGACGTTGCAGACGTCCTCGACCTTTTCCACGCGGCGGTTTTCAAGCTCGGAGATATGAACCATACCCTCCTTGCCGGGCGCGAATTCCACAAACGCGCCGAATTCCTTCACGCGAACGACCTTGCCCTTATAGATCGCGCCGATCTCGGGTTCGGTCACGATCGACTTGATCATTTCGACGCAGGCGTTCGACTTTTCGAGATCGGAGCCGCAGATAAATACGTTTCCTTCCTCGTCGATGTCAATCTTCACCTCAAAGTCCGCGCAGAGCTTCTGGATTACCTTTCCGCCCGTACCGATCACCTCGCGGATCTTCTCTACCGGCACCTTCATATTGATCATCTTCGGCGCGTACTTGTTTACGCTCGGTCTCGGAGCGGGGATCGCCTTGAGCATGACCTCGTCGAGAATCTTGATCCGCGCCTTGTGCGTTTTTTCAAAAGCGTCCTTAATGATCTCGGGAGTAAGCCCGTCGATCTTTAAGTCCATCTGAATCGCGGTAATGCCCTTATGCGTACCGCCGACCTTAAAATCCATATCCCCGAAGAAGTCCTCAAGCCCCTGAATATCGACCATGGTCATCCAACGGTCGCCCTCGGTGATCAGACCGCAGGAAATTCCCGCGACGGGAGCCTTGATCGGAACGCCCGCGTCCATTAAGGAGAGAGTCGAACCGCAAATCGAAGCCTGCGACGTGGAGCCGTTCGAGGAAAGAACCTCGGAAACGAGACGAATCGCGTAAGGGAACTCCTCTACCGACGGAAGCACCGGCTCCAACGCGCGCTGCGCAAGCGCCCCGTGACCGATCTCGCGCCGTCCGGGACCGCGGCTCGCCTTCGTCTCGCCGACGGAATACGCCGGGAAGTTATAGTGGTGCATATAGCGCTTGGTTTCCTCGTCGTCCAGACCGTCGAGCCGCTGCGAATCGCTGACGGGTCCGAGCGTCGTCACCGTGAGAACCTGCGTCTGTCCTCTCGTGAAAAGACCGGAGCCGTGTACGCGCGGAAGAAGCCCGACCTCGGCGGCGAGCGGACGCATATCGTTCATGCCTCTGCCGTCCACGCGCTTCTGCTCGTCGAGGAGCCAGCGTCTCACGATAAATTTCTGGAGCTTATAAATGCACTCGTCGATCATCGCGCCCTGCTCGGGATACTCGGCGTCAAACTGTGCGTGGATCTCGTCCTTGATCGGCTGTAAGCGCTCCTCGCGGATATTCTTGTCATCGGTATCGAGCGCGAATTTTACCTTATCGGTATACTGCGCGCGGATCGTCTCGAACAGATCGTGATCGACCTCCATCGACGGGAAGGAGAACTTCGGCTTCCCGATCTCCGCACGAATGCTGTTGATAAAGGGAATCAGAGAACGGTTGATCTCCTCGTGACCCGCCATGATCGCCTTCAGCATGGTGTCGTCGTCCACCTCGTTCGCGCCCGCCTCGATCATCACGACCTTCTTGGCGCTCGACGCGACGGTAAGCTGTAAATCGGACTTCGCGCGCTGCTGTGCGTTCGGCATTAACACGATCTCTCCGTCCACCAGCCCGACGGAAATCCCCCCGATCGGTCCGTTCCACGGAATGTCGGAGATCGAAACCGCGATCGAAGCGCCGATCATGGAAAGAATCTCGGGCTGCGTATCGGGATCAACGGCGAGAACGGTCATGACGATCGCCACGTCGTTGCGCATATCCTTCGGGAAGAGCGGGCGCATGGGACGATCCACCACGCGCGAGGTCAGGATCGCCTTTTCGCTCGGTCTGCCCTCTCTCTTCAAATACCCGCCGGGGATCTTTCCGACGGCGTAGAGCTTTTCCTCGTAATCGACCGCGAGCGGGAAGAAGTCGATCCCGTCTCTCGGCTTGGGACTTGCGGTCGCGTTTACCATCACGACGGTATCGCCGTAATGAACCCAGCAGGAGCCGTTCGCAAGCCCGCAGACCTTCCCGGTCTCGACCATAAGCTCTCTTCCGGCAAAGGTCGTTTTAAACGTCTTATAATTTTCAAACATTTTTGAAGTTTTCCTTTCCGTGCCGCCGCGTGGCGTTCACTGTCTCCGGAAGGCACGGGTTTAGCAATAAATTCAGCCCGAATGCCCCTTCGGACTCAATTTATCGCTAAAGAACGCCGTGCGCTCCCCTGTTTTTTTGTCAAACCGGTAAAAAGGGCAGAACCGTTTTCGTTCCGCCCTTCCCGTTCGACAGTCCGGAACATATCCGCCGGGGATATGCTCTTACTTACGGATCCCGAGCTTCGCGATGATCGCGCGGTAGCGCTCGATGTCCTTCTTCTGAAGGTACGCGAGAAGGTTCCGTCTGCGCCCTACCATCTTAAACAGACCTCTTCTGGAATGATGATCCTTCTGGTGGGTCTTTAAGTGTTCGGTAAGGTCGTTGATCCGCTTGGTGAGGATCGCGATCTGTACCTCGGGGGAACCGGTATCGTTTTCGGTGGTACGGTTCGCCTCGATGATCGCCTGCTTTTCGTCCTTGAGCATCATGGTAAATACACTCCTTTTCAGAATTTTTCGGCACCCACATAGCGAAGGGCAGCAGTGTTTCTCCGTCCGGAGCATACGCCGCATCGCCAAGTACGTGTCCGCCGCAGAATCGGCAAAAATTATTATAGCACAAAGATTCCCTTTTGTAAATACTTTTTCCCGAAATTTAAAAAAATTCCCCTCTTTTCTCCCTATTTTTCAAAAACAGGTTGCAAAACCGCCGAAAATGTGATAAAATAATAATTCGGGGAGTCCGCCGAGCCGTACTCCTGCCCTAAAATAAAAACGAAAGGTTGATTTGTATGACAGCCGACCCTTGCGGGCGAAAACGAATATCATCGTAAAGCGCGGCTGTCGTAAGCGGCTGTGCTTTGCAGAAAGGAGCACCGTATGCTTACATTCTACAAAACCGTCGGAAGCGGGCTGGAAGAGCTTGCCGAGCTTGAGCCGGGCTGCTGGATCTCGGCGATCGCGCCTACCGAGGCGGAGATCTCCATGCTCGAGGACGACCTCGGGATCGACCGCGACTTTCTCCGCTCCGCGCTCGACGAGGAGGAAAGCTCGCGTATCGAAAGCGACGAGGGACAGACGCTCATCGTTCTCGACTACCCTGTCGCCGAAAAAAGCGACGAGGACGACGAAAAAACCTTTTCCTACTACACCCTCCCGATGGGGATCATTCTCACCGACAGCTACGTCATTACCGTAAGCCTGAAGGAAAACGCAATCATCGACGATTTCGCGAAGGGCGTGGTAAAGAACGTCAAAACGCAGTTCAAGACGCAGTTTATTTTCTGTATCCTGCTGCGGATCGCGGCGAAATACCTCCAGTTTTTAAAGCAGATCGACAAAATTTTCAACTATGTGCAGAAGCAGCTTCACCGCTCCATGAAAAATAAGGCGCTGATCCAGCTTCTCGGGCTCGAGAAATCGCTCGTTTACTTCTCGACCTCGCTCAAATCCACCGAAAGCGTTCTGGAAAAGCTTCTCCGCGGACGGATCATCAAGCTTTACGACGAGGATCAGGAGCTTCTCGAGGACGTTCTCGTCGAGGTCAAGCAGGCGATCGAAATGAGTAATATTTACTCGAACATTCTCTCGAACACCATGGACGCTTACGCGAACGTCATTTCCAACAACCTGAATCAGGCGATGAAGGCGCTTACGGTCATCACGATCGTGCTGGAGCTTCCGAATATCGTGTTCAGCTTTTACGGCATGAATACGCTCGATCTCCCGTTCCCGCACACTTGGTTCGCGGCGGCGGTCGCGATCGTTCTCGCGGTCGCGGCGGGGTTTGTGATCACGAAAAGCAAGTTTTACAAATAATTTTGGGCAGGCGTACCGCCCGAAAAGAATATCCCGTCCGGCGTTCAAAAACCGGACGGGCGTTTTTATTTTCGGTTTTCGCGGTAGCTGTACAGCCTGCATTGCAGCATACCGTTATACAGCTTCCGGTTCTTCCCCGCCTTTTCGCCAAACAGCGTTTCAAACTCCCCGTCCGAGGTGATAACGTAAAGCTCGTTTTCACCGAGCGGGAGCAGCCGCTCCCCCATTGTCCGATAAATTTCATGCGCCTCGGCGGTCTCCCCCATACGCTGTGCGTAGGGCGGGTTCGTAATCATTTTAATCTTCGGCTCGGGCGGGTAAAAATCGCGGATCGCCCGTTTTTTCACCGTGAGGTATTCCGAAACGCCCGCTTTTTTGGCGTTTTCGTTCGTTAAATCGACCGCTTCCCCATCGAGATCGTAGCCGAACGCGCGGAACGGACAGTCCTTCTTCACCGCCGCGCGCGCCTCGGCGAACGCGTCCGCCCAGACGGATCGATCCATAAATCCCCATTCCTCGGCGGCGAAATGACGGTTCATTCCCGGAGCGATCCCCGCCGCCTTCATTGCCGCTTCGATCAGGATCGTCCCGCTCCCGCAGAACGGATCGACAACGGTATCGCTTTCCCGGACGCGCGCGAGATCGACCAGCCCCGCCGCAAGCGTTTCCTTGATCGGCGCGGCGTTCGACCGCGCGCGATAGCCCCGCTTATGAAGCCCCACGCCCGAGGTGTCGAGCGTGACCGTGATCCGATTCTTCATCAGAAGAAAATGGATCGGAAGCGCCGCGCCCGTCTCCGGGAGGGTCGTGAGATGATATTTTTCCTGCATTCGCAGGACGAACGCTTTTTTAATCGTGCGCTGGATCGCGGGAATGCTGGTAAGCGCGGAATTGAGGGAATGCCCCTTTACAATGTGGATTTTATCGTTCCGCGAAGCGTATTCCTCAATCGGAACGGCTTGAAGCGCGTAAAAAATATCGTCAAAGCTTTTCGCCTCGAAGGACGCGAGGACGATCCCGATCCGCTCGGCAACGGAGGAGGTAATATTTGCCCGCGCGATCACCGCCTCGTCCCCGCCGAAATCGACCCGCCCATCATGGCTCTCGATATTTTCGCCGCCCGCGCGCCTGATCTCAAAGGCAAGTGTTTTTTCAAGCCCGAAATGGCAGGGCGCAGTCAATCGGTAATTCATCTTTCAATTCCTTTATTCAAAGAGCGGAAGCTCCGTCTCGTCATGCTCGATCCAGTACGTTCCGTCATGCTTTGAATCACAGCTCGGCGGGATATTCGACGCGCGGTAATAGCCGACGGTCGTTTCGGGGCATTTCGAGGTCGCGAGCAGACCCGTTTCGTTGCAGTAATTGAGGGTAAGAGTAGAGCTGTCGGGCGTGAAGCTTTGCTCCTGCTCGGTGTCGACCATTTCCACCATGACGTCATGCCACGTCATCGCAAGCGTGCGGTAGCCCGAAGCAGAACGGCTGATCTCATGGTTATCGTCATAGGCGAGGCGGTAGCAGGCGACGTACTGCGGGGTCAGTCCCGCGAAAAGAAGGTTCGACCAGTCGTTCGCCGTACCCGTTTTTCCGACGACCTCGACGTTCCCGAGCTTGGCGTGCTGTCCCGTTCCGTAAGGATCCTCAATCACCTTCAGCATCATGCGGTTGGTGATCCAAGCGCTGTCCTCGGAGATCGCGCGTTTTCCCGTCGTGTCCTGTTCCAGCACGGTTTTCCCGTTACTGTCCACGACCTTCGAGTAAAAATACGGCTTATAGTACATTCCGCCGTTGCCCATGATCTGATACGCGGCGGTAAGCTCGACGAGCGTCGCCCCGTTCGTCAGACCGCCCGTCGCAAGCGGCGAATACGCCATATCGTTCACGCTGTCGAGGTGAGAAAACCCAAGCTTATCGGCAAGCTGATGGAACGAATTCGACAGCCCGACCTTTTTCATGGTGCGCGCCGCGATCGTATTCGTCGATTTCTGAACCGCGTACCATGTCGGGAAGTAATTCCCCGTACCGAAGCCCGTTTCCTGATAGTTATGGGGCCAGCGCACCGTATCCGTCGCCTCGTCATAACCCGCCGACGCGTCATGACTTCCCTCCCCCGCGTATGCCGCCGGGATCCGCCCCGAAGCGTCCTTCTCCATGGTGGAATAGGTGACCTTATCCATGTCGATCGCGAGCGAATAGTTCCCGATCGGCTTAATGGTCGAGCCGATCGCGCTGACCGCCTGGGTCGCGCGGTTAAAGCAGTTATCTCCCGGCTTTTCACCGATCCCGCCCGCGACCGCGAGAACGTTTCCGCGGTAGTCCATGATGACGAAGCCCGCCTGCAAAAGATTCTTACTGTCGGCGGGGAGCGAAGCGTCATACGCGGTAAGACAGGTATACGGATCCTCGAATTTTGCCGAAAGCTTCTCCTGCATATCAATATCCATATTCAGATACGCGGTATAGCCCCCGCTCCGGAACTTTTCGCTCGCGGCGGAATACGAAATGTCGAAAAGCGCCGCGAGGTCGTTGACGATCTGGTTGAGCGCCGCGTCCACGTACCAGTTCTGCGAGACCGTGTAGTCCCCGTTCCATTTATATGCGTTCGCGGAGGATTCGCCGAGAATCTCCTCCCACGAAACGTTTTCGTAATAAAGATCCTCCTCGTCGTTTTCATAGGAGCCGTAATATTCCGTCGCCCGCTCGTCAACATAGCCGTAATAATCGCCCTTTACCGGAAGCCGGAACCGCACCTTTTCCGCGTAAGCGTCCTCGTATTCCTGCGTGGTGATATAGCCGTTCTTGTACATCTGATCGAGCGCGTAGGTCTGGCGGATCCGCGACTGACGAAGCCCCGAATCCCCACTGTAGGGGCTGTAATTCGTGGGAGAGCGGACGACGCCCGCGAGGATCGCCGCCTCCGCGATCGTGAGCTCGCTCGGCTCCTTGTCGAAATAGTAATACGCCGCCGAGCCGATCCCGTACGCCGTCCCGCCGAAGCCGATCCGGTTCAGATAGCTTTCGAGAATATCGTATTTCGTATATTTGTTTTCAAGGGAAAGCGCGCGGAAAATCTCGCGGAGCTTCCGCCCGATCGTCGTTTCCTTATCCTGCGTAATATCGCGGACAAGCTGCTGCGTAATCGTCGAGCCGCCCTCCGTGCCGCTGTCGAAAACCGCCTTTACCGTTACGCTCAGGGTACGCTTCCAGTCTACGCCGTCATGCTCGAAGAAGCGCTCGTCCTCGACCGATACGAACGCGTCCAGCGCATGCTGGGGAATGTCCTCGATGTCCGTCCAGACACGGCTCTGATCGCTGCTGATCTGCTTGATGAGGACGTCCTGTCCCTGATCGTCCGTGGCGTAAAGAAAGCTTGAATACGAAAGCTCTACGTCGGTCAGGTCCACGTCAAAGCTGCTCTCCGCAAACTGCATGACATAAACGGCGAGCGCGGTCACCACGATACAAAGCGTGATAATCAGGATCAGGATCATGCAAAGGATCGCCGTCCCCGCCGCCGAAAGCACCGCGCCGATCCGCTCGAGCGGCGTGGGCTTATGGAGAAGCGAGACCTTTTCCTCCGCTTTCATGCGCTTCGGGCGCACGCGGGACTCCTCCTCCCTGATTTTTACATTCCGAATCTTCTTTCCGTTTTTTTCGTTGCTCATATTGAAATTCCTCTAAATCAATCCGAAGCTCTATATAAATGTATTATACCATGAATTCGGTGAAATGTGAATACCAAATTTGAAATTTTCACAAAGAATTTTCGGAAAATACAAAATTGCCGCTTGGGGGAGCCAAGCGGCGGTTTTGGTTTGGAAGCGGGAAACAGGAAATTTTTACGGAAAGTGTTTGACATTTGCTTCCGGATATGTTATACTTTTTAAAAGATTTAAATTGAAACAGGAACTATTGTGAAGAAATTCAGCGGTATAAAGTTTGTGCCTCGGCAGCAGCAAAGCTGCACTTCTCGGCACAAACTTCCTCCATAGGAAAGGAATGGTCATATATATGAAAACAAAAATATATGCATTTTTCATTCTTTGCTTGATTCTTTGTTCCTGCACGAATAACACAGAGGGTTTCCCAACAGTTCCTGATATATCCGAAACCGCAAATATTTCCTATGAAACCGAAGCAAGTCAAACAACGACCTTGCCCGTTATGTCCCTTACGTCTGAAAAAGCGGAAAATGCCGAATATTTCATGGATTATACGAACCAAAAGGTGTTTTATCGCGACGCGGCTAAAATTGAATATTGCGGTGAGCCGATTAGCGTCGAAGAAGCGGCGAACTATAAGGACGCATTTTTTTACTTTGATAAATGGACTTATGGCGTATTTTCCAAAGGGATTTGTCTTAATTCCGTTAATGATGAATTTGATATGGAAGAGTATAAGTTTAAAGAGGAGCCTATTGTGAATGAGGAGTATACACTTTCAAAAATAAATTTAGGCGATTCCTTTGGGGAACTTACTGTAAGTGCGGCGTCTTGTACACTTGTACCAACAGGCGAAGCGTATTATCCGAATGGAATTTATATGTTTGACAGCTGTCTGGAATTAGATGGAGAACTTGAGATAACAGGCTATATAAAGGCTATGGAAAAATTTGAAGGTTACTATTATGAGGGGGATATCATATTTTTAATGGATAAAAATCAGTGGAATCATATTCCAATTCTTATTTATCCTAAAACGAATAATTTATATGAACCTTATACTTATTACACGGAAACTTTTCAACAATTTTCTGATACGCCCGTGCTTTGCCTTGGTTCGATAATAACAGATTATTCTGATATGGACACAAGCATAATACCGAATGATGGTACCTTCGCTCATGTAAAAATATCAATTTCAGATATTAAATTGTATGCAAATGAAAGCCTTAATACAGCAGAGGCAAGGCTGTTAAACATTCAAGAAATGAATTGAAAAATCTATTATTTCATTTCCGACAACACAATTACTGATGTCGATGACAAAGCATATCATAATTATATTGCCGCATTGGAAATAAATTCATAAGCCGCAGATCAAAAAGAAAACTCTGTGCTGCCGCCGTCTTCGCTTTTTGCGGGAATATCAGGCAACCTACGTTCAATAATAAAACATATAATTACCGACATATTTGCAGCATCGAAAGGAGTACGTGTTTATGTGTACGGCGGCAACCTATAAAACAAAGGACTTTTATTTCGGCAGAACGCTTGATTACGAATTCTCCTACGGCGACAGCGTCGTAATCATGCCCCGGAACTATCCCATTGAATTCCGAAGCATGGGAAAAACGGATTCTCACTACGCAATCATCGGCATGGCGCACGTCGCGGACAACTGCCCGCTTTTCTATGACGCGGTAAACGAAAAGGGACTCGGAATGGCGGGTCTGAATTTTGTGGGAAACGCTTTTTACAGAGAAAAAACACCTGGCAGGGACAACGTTTCTCATTTTGAGTTTATTTCGTGGATTCTTTCGCAATGCGATTCCATAAACGCCGCAAAAGCGCTGCTGGAACGGATCAACCTTGACGACGAGCCGTTCAGCGAAACGCTTCCGTGCGCGCAGCTCCATTGGATCATCGCGGACAAAAACGCCGCGATCACGGTGGAATCGGTTCGGGACGGGATTAAGGTTTACAATAATCCCGCGGGCGTTCTGACGAACAACCCGCCGTTTGACAGGCAGATGTTCAACCTAAACAACTATATGAGCCTATCCGCCCAAAACCCCGGCAACACTTTTTCCGACAGCCTTCCGCTGAGCTGTTACAGCCGGGGAATGGGCGCGCTCGGGCTGCCCGGAGATCTGTCGTCGCAGTCCCGGTTTGTAAGAGCCGTTTTTGTGAAAATGAATTCCGTTTCGGGGGATTCCGAGGAGGAGAGCGTGAGCCAGTTTTTCCACATTCTCGGCTCCGTGGATCAGCAGCGCGGCTGCTGCGACGTAGGCGGCGGGAAATTCGAGATCACGCTTTACACGAGCTGCTGCAACGCCGACAAGGGAATCTATTACTACACAACGTACAACAATCACCAAATCACCGCCGTGGATATGCACCGCGAGAATCTTGACGGGGAAGCCTTGATCTGCTACGCTCCCGTTGTCGGCGAACAGACTCGATACCAGAATTGATTTTTTGAGAATTTAACCGATCGAAGGCAAGCGCGGCTCGCAACGAGAAAAAAGATGAGGATCGATTGAAAAAAGCTTGCCGATCGGTATGTCGGGATCGTGTCATACAGGAAAGAAAACGTGAAAAAACGGCGGTCGCACAAACCGCCGTTTTTATTTGACCGCAAGCCCGCAGGGACAAATTGCACTTAAACCCCCGCGCCCTTATTGATAAATACGGGATAATCGACCGTGCCGCCGAGGCTTCTGTAATCGCCGACCTTCACGTTCTTGTCCGCGAGGACATAGTTCAGCTCGCACTTGTCGCCGACCTCGGTATCCTGCATTAAAATGCAGTTTTTCACCACCGAGCCTTTTCCGATCTTTACCCCGCGGAACAGCACCGAGTTTTCGACCGTTCCCTCTACGATACAGCCGTCCGCGATCAGACTGTTCTTCACGGAAGCGTCGATCCCGTATTTCGCGGGCGCGCTGTCGCGAATCTTCGTATAGATCGGATCGTCCGAGTTAAACAGCTCCGCGCGGACGTCCTTCTTCATGATCTCCATATTTGCCCGGTAATAGGACTGAATGCTGTCGATCTGCGCGCAGTAGCCGTCGAAACGGTAGCCGTTTACCTTGAATTCATGGAGACGGTGCTGAAGCACGTCAACCTCGAAGCTGTACAGATTCCGGCTCTCGGACTCGTTGATGATCTTTAACAGGAATTCCTTCGACATCACGAAAATGTTCATGCTGGTGTCGAATTCGCCGTCCAGCTCGGGACGGATCAATACGTCGTAAACCTCGCCCTTGTCGTTGAGCTTCAGAACGGTGCGGGTCTTCAGTTCGTCCGCCGTATAGGTATCACGCTTATAAACGACGGTCATATCCGCGCCCTGCTCCTCGTGAAAATCGACAATCTTTTTATAATCGAGATTCGCGACACAGTCGCAGTCCGTCATCAGTACGTAATCCGCGAGCGAGGTCTGGATAAACCGCTTTGCGCCCGAAAGCGCCTCAAGCCGTCCGCGGTAAAGCCCGCCGTTTCCGAAATTGCTGTACGGCGAGAGGAAATGAAGTCCGCCCGTCTTTCGGGAGAGATCCCATTCGTCGCCCGACGCGATATGGTCGAGAAGCGACTGATAATTTGATTTTGTAACAACGCCGACGTTGGAAATTCCCGAATTTACCATGTTGGAAAGCGGGAAGTCGATCAGGCGGTAGCGCGCCCCGAACGGAACCGAAGCCATCGCGCGGTTCTTCGTAAGATCGTTTACGGTCATGTCGTGCATATTCGCGAAGATCAAACCGAGTACGTTAGACATATTAGCCATTTTATTCTGTTCCTTTCTTTTGATTAAAGATCCGCGGAGATCATTGCTTTCGGCGCGATTACCTTATCGTCGGAAACCGTCACGCCGGGTCCGATAACCGCAACGCCCCATTCGTCCCGATTCTCGACATTTTCGGGTCTTTCGCCGAGGTGAACGTTCTCACCGATCACGCAGTCCTCTCCGACGATCGAATACTCGATCACGGCGCCCTTTTTGATGACCGTATTCGGCATAACGATACTGTAACGGACGGTCGCGCCCTCCTCGATCGTAACGCCCGCGAACAATACGGAAAAGTCTACGTCGCCGTCGATCTCACAGCCCTCCGCGACCATCGAATTCTCGATCTTGCTGTTCGCGCCGACATAATGAGGCGGCATAACGGGGTTTCTCGAATAAATTTTCCACTTCGGATCGTAAAGATCAAGCGGTACGTTCGGGTCGAGACAGTCCATATTCGCTTCCCAAAGGGAATCAATCGTTCCGACGTCCTTCCAGTACGCGTCGAAATGATACGCGACAAGCTTGCTGCCCTCGCCGAGCATGGCGGGAATAATGTTCTTTCCGAAGTCCTTCGTCGCGCCCTCGTCCATCTCATTCGCGATCAGGTGACGCTTCAGCGTGGACCATGTAAAGATATAAACGCCCATAGAAGCGAGGTTCGACTTCGGCTCCTTCGGCTTTTCGGCGAATTCGGTAATCGTCCCCTCCTCGTCGGCGGTCATGATCCCGAAGCGGGGAGCCTCCTCCCACGGAACCTCCAGCACCGCGATCGTCGCGTCGGCGTTCTTTTTCTTATGATAGTCGAGCATTTTGGAGTAATCCATTTTATAGATATGGTCGCCCGAAAGAACCGCAACATATTCGGGATTATAGCGGTCAATAAAGCTGATGTTCTGATAAATGGCGTTCGCCGTACCCGTGTACCAGGACTTCCCCGACGCGGTCTCATAGGGCGGGAGAACATGAACGCCTCCGTGAACGCGGTCGAGACCCCAAGGGTGACCGTTCCCGATATACTCGTTCAGGACGAGAGGCTGATACTGCGTTAATACGCCGACCGTGTCGATCCCCGAATTTACGCAGTTTGAAAGCGGGAAATCAATGATACGGTACTTTCCGCCGTAAGGAACGGCGGGCTTCGCCATATTCTGGGTAAGCGCGTAAAGACGGCTTCCCTGCCCGCCCGCGAGGAGCATGGCCACGCATTCTTTTTTTACATGGTTCATAATCTTTAACCTCCGTATATTGAAATTATTTTTTATTGGTCTTTTTGGACGGTCTTCCCGCCTTTTTTACCGCCGTTTCCTTCTTCGGCGCAGACACCGCGGCTTTCGCGGGTCTGCCCGGCTTTTTCGCCTCCGTTTTTTCGACCACCGGCTTCGCCTTTTTTTCAGCGGGGGCTTCCGCCTTCTTCACGGTTCTTCCCGCGCGCTTCACGGGCTTTTCCTCCTTCTTTTCGGGAGCCGCGGTCTTCCTTGCGGCGCGCGGCTTTTTCCCGGCGGCTGCCTTCGCCGCTTTTTCCGCCGCCTCCTTCTCAGCCTTTTCGGCGGCTTCCTTTGCGGCTTTTTCGGCGGCAGCCTTCGCCGCCTTTTTCGCGGCAGCCTTTTCCGCGCGTTCTCTCGCCTTACGCTCCTTTTCCTCTTTTTCACGCTGCTCCGCGTCGTAATCCTTGATATTCTTTGCGCGGAGGAACAGCACCGACATCGGCTCGATATGAACCGAAATTGCGAAGCGTTCTCCGTGGAGATCCTCGCGAACGGAGGAAACGACGGGATTATGATAGCCGCTTCCGCCGAATTCCTTCTCCTCGGAAGTAAAGATCTCCTCATAATCCGCGTAATACGGAACGCCGAAGCGGTACTCCTCGTGGCGGTTCGGCTGGAAGTTGCAGACCGCGATGATCTCCTCCCCCTTCTTATTGAAGCGGCGGAACACGATCACGCTATTCCGGTTATCGTCGCTTACGATCCATTTAAAGCCCGACCAGTCGTTGTCGATCTCCCAAAGCTCGCTCGTTTCGAGATAGAAGCGGTTCAGCGCCTTCTGATACTCCCAGATCTGACGGTGCTCGGGGAATTCGAGCACGTCCCAATCCAGCCCCGTCTTATAATTCCATTCCTTGAACTGCGCGAACTCCTGCCCCATAAAGAGGAGCTTCTTTCCGGGGTGTGCCGCCATATAGCCGAGGAAGGTGCGGTAAGAGGCGAAGCGAAGCTCTCTCGGACCGCTCATCTTGTCCAGCATGGAGCATTTTCCGTGTACGACCTCGTCGTGCGAGATCGGGAGGATATAATTTTCCGAAAAGGCGTAATAGAAGGAGAAGGTCAGCTGATTGTGATGATCGGGGCGCCATTCGGGATTCATCGACATATACGAAAGCATATCGTTCATCCAGCCCATGTTCCACTTATAGTTAAAGCCGAGCCCGCCGATGTCCGCCGGCTTCGTCACCATCGGCCACGCCGTCGATTCCTCCGCAATCATCAGTATATTCGGGAACTGTCCGAATAATGCCGCGTTGAGCTTCTGCAAAAAGGCGACCGCCTCAAGATTTTCGATCCCGCCGTAAACGTTCGGACGGTACTCCTTCCGGTCATAGTCGAGATAGAGCATGGAGGCGACCGCGTCCACGCGAAGCCCGTCCACATGGTACATATCAAACCAGTAGGCGGCGTTCGAGATCAGAAAGCTCTGAACCTCGGGCTTTCCCCAATCGAAAACGCGCGTCCCCCAATTGCGGTGCTCGTTTTTCAGCGGGTCGCTGTATTCATAGCAGCATTCGCCGTCAAACTCGTAAAGCCCCGCCGCGTCCTTCGGAAAATGCGCGGGAACCCAGTCCAAAATCACGCCGATCCCGTTCTGGTGACAGTAATCAACGAACTGCATGAAATCATGCGGAGTTCCGAAGCGGGAGGTCGGCGCGTAATAGCCGATCCCCTGATACCCCCATGAGCCGTCGTACGGGAATTCCGCGATCGGCATCATTTCGATGTGCGTATAGCCCATGCTTTTTACGTAAGGCACAAGCTCCTTCGCGCATTCCATATAGTTAAAAAGCTCATCCTCGGATTTCCGGTGCTGCCACGAGCTTAAATGCACCTCGTAAATATTGATCGGCGCGCCGTATACGTCCTTCGTCTGGCGTTCCTTCTGCCATTTCGCGTCCTTCCAGCTATATCCCGAAAGGTCGTAAATCTTCGTCGCGGTATTCGGGCGGGTCTCCATGTGAACGCCGTAAGGATCCGCCTTTAAGCGCACCTGCCCCATGCGGCTTTCGACGCTGTACTTATACGTATCGTAGACCTTCAGACCGGGGATGAACAGCTCCCAGATCCCGCCGTCGCTGATCTTGTCCATATAGTGGCTCGTCCGATCCCAATGATTAAAATCGCCGACGACGCTCACGCTTTTCGCCTTCGGCGCCCAGACGCGGAAAACTACCCCCTTTTTTCCGTTCTTCTCGGTAAAATGAGAGCCGAAAAAGTCATAGCCTTTCGTGATGTTCCCCTCATGGAAAAGATGAAGCGGAACCTCGTAAGCCTCGGGTACTTGAATGCTCATATGCGTCTCCTTTCATTGCCGACCGGTATTGTTCCGGCGCGGGCAGTGGTAAAATTATACAAATATTCCTTTTATTGGAACTTATTATATCACACATTTCATAATAATGCAATAGCATTTTTGAAAAAATACTATTTTTTACGTATTTCAACATCATATTTTGTGCATTTTGACAACATTTATACCAAAATGCTCTTCAACCCGAAACGGGTGTGGACAAATAACGCATAATATGGTATAATAAAGATATGAGAAAAGCAAAAGAACTGGCAGGCAGGAAGTGCCCTGTCTGCGGAAAAACAGAAAATCAGGTGAATGCGGGAAAGAACCGTTCGGGAACACAAAGGTGCTTTTGCAAGGATTGCAAAAAATACTACACCCACGAACCGAAAACACGGGCATACCCTGAAGAAATTCGCAGCCAAGCAATAAAAACATACTACGCCGGTGCAAGCGGACGAGGTGTTGGCAAGGTATTCGGCTTCAGCAAAGCGAATGTGTATAATTGGATTAAAAAAAACGACTCAACACCTGAAAAGTAATTACCCCGTTTTAGAATTGGATGAGCTTTACTGGTTTATAGGTAAAAAACCTAAAACCGAGACACGCGAAAACACCTATGTTATGACGATGGTAAGCCGATTGCCGCGTCAGATCGTGGGCTATGACGCGGCATTTGACAAATCTCCCGAGCGTATTCAAAAAATCGTTGATCATTCTCCGGAAGCGGAATGCTACTGCACGGACGGTTACTTTGGATATATTGATATTGTTTATCCGGGGAGACATATTCGTAATGCTCGTGATAAAAGCGATACTTTTACGGTCGAAGGTATAAATGCCGACTTGCGACATTATATTCCTATTTTACGCCGCCGAAGCCGCTGTTTTCCTAGAAAGCCGGAAACCCTTCGTGCGGTACTGGAGCTTTTTGTTCAAGCCTATAATGATTTTGGTGTTGCGAAAATGAACTTCAGACTAAATCGCTCTTCTGGTTCTCGTGAGCTTCCTTTTTCTGTCCTTGACTTTTTATAATATGCGCTGTGCGTCCACATCAAACTTCCCCCAAAAATATTGACACACCCCGAATTTTATGTTACAATAGACAATGTATATTTATACCCCCTTGAAAGGATCGGTTTTCGCCATGTTTGAACGGCTCGAGGTTTTGCGCGATAAGGCGAATCGGCTGCCGCTTTGCCCGGGCGTGTACCAGATGAAGGACAAAGCGGGGAATATTATCTATATCGGGAAGGCGAAGGTGCTCAAAAACCGCGTTACCTCCTATTTCCACGCGGTCGAGGCGCATAACGCGAAAACCTATAAGCTTGTCTCGAATATCTACGACTTCGATTTTATCGTGACCGAGACCGAGCTGGACGCGCTGGTGCTTGAAGCAAGTCTCATCAAGCTTCACAGCCCGAAATATAATATCCTCCTCAAGGACGATAAGGGATTCAGCTATATCCGGATCACGGGCGGGGAGTATCCGCGGATCGCCCATTCCTTTAAGACCGACGATCCCGCCTCGACCTACATCGGTCCTTATACAAGCGGATACACCGTTAAGCAGACGATCGAGGAGTGCAATCGCATCTTCCAGCTTCCGACCTGCAAAAAGGTTTTTCCGCGCGATTTCGGAAAGGAGCGCCCCTGTCTGAACCATCATATCAAGCGCTGCATGGGCGTTTGCATGGGGAAAATTTCTCCCGAGGAATACCGCGCCGTATTGGATCAGGCGCTCGGCTATATCAAGAACGGCGGAAAGGAAAGCGTCGAGCGGCTGACGGGAGAGATGGAAAAGGCGTCGGAGGAGCTGGACTTTGAGCGCGCGGCGGCGCTTCGGGATCGGATCCGGGCAATCGAGCGCGCGGCAAAAACGCAGACGATCCAGTCGGGCAGCAATGTGAGCTGCGACGTGTTCGCGGTTTCACAGAACCGGCGGCTGACGAGCATTGCGGTGGTGAAATACCGTAAGGGGAAGCTGATCGACAAGGAAAATTACTTTATCGGCGACGAGTACGATGAAGCGCTGATGCGGAGCGAATTTTTATTGCAGTACTACGGGAACGGGAGAGAAATTCCGAAAACGATCCTGCTGGACGGCGATACCGAGGACAACGCGCTTCTGGAGGAATATTTCCGCGGACTGGTCGGGCATAAGGTGACGCTCGGCGTTCCGAAGCGGGGCGAGGGGCTGGTGCTTACGACGCTCGCGAAAAGCAACGCGGACGAGTATCTTTCGCTTCGCGTCGGACGGACAAGCCGCGAGATCACCGCGCTTCAGGATCTGGCGAAGCTGCTCGGACTTCCGAAAACGCCGATCCTGATCGAAAGCTACGATATTTCAAACCTCGGCGAGCAGACGCGCGTCGCGGGCATGATCACCTATAAAAACGGCAGGTCCTATAAGGCGGGCTATCGGCGGTTCAACATCAAGGAGGTTGTCGGGGTAGACGATTACGCTTGTATGCAGGAGGTGCTCCGGCGGCGGTTTAACCGCTATCTCGAGGGCGACGAGGGCTTTGCCGAGCTGCCCGATCTGATCCTTCTCGACGGCGGCGCGGGGCACGTGAACGCGGTGCGCGAGGTCTTGGACGAGCTGGGGCTGCATATCAGCCTGTTCGGGCTGGTAAAGGACGATAAGCACCGTACCCGCGCGATCTCGGACGGCGGCGCGGAGATCCAGATCAACGCGAACCGGAGCCTTTTTAAGCTTCTGACCGAGATTCAGGACGAGGTGCACCGCTATTCGATCGATTATCAGCGGAAAAAGCATAAACAGACGCAGTATGAGCTGGAGCTGACCCGCGTGCGCGGGATCGGCGAGAAGAAAGCGCTCGCGCTGCTCAAAAAATATAAAACGAAGCAGGCGATCCGCGAGGCGTCCCCCGAGGAGCTGATGGAAACGGCGAAGATCGGGCGGGAGACGGCGGAGGAGCTTTATCTGTACATTCAGGAGATATTTTAATGAGAGTCATTACGGGTACCGCGAAGGGAAGAAGGCTGAAAACGGCGGAGGGGCGCGAGGTTCGTCCGACCGCCGAAAAGGTGAAGGAAGCCATGTTCAGCATGGTACAGTTCGAATTGGAGGGCGCGGTCGTACTCGATCTTTTTGCCGGCTCGGGACAGCTCGGGATCGAGGCGCTGAGCCGAGGGGCGGCAAAGGCGTACTTCGCGGACAGCAGCGCGGCGTCGATCGCGCTGGTGCGTGAAAATCTCGAGCATACGGGGCTTTCTGACCGCGCGGAGGTCTCACATATGCCGAATATGGCGTTCCTGCGGGCGGCGGGAGAACGGTTTGATCTGGCGTTTTTGGATCCTCCCTATGAGAAGGGACTGATCGCGCGTTCGCTTCCCGCGTTGACCGAGCGAATGAGCGAAAAGGGTGTGATCCTTTGCGAGCATGAGCGGGGGTGTCGCCTGCCCGGGGAGGTCGGCGGGTTTCGGATCGAGAAAACACGCGATCACGGGAAAACGACCATTACGGTATACCGAAGGATAAAGGAGGAAACGGGAGATGACGAATGAGCCGCGCCGCGACCGCATGAAAAAAGCGCTCTATCCGGGCAGCTTCGATCCTGTCACAAACGGTCATCTCGAGATCATTCGCCGCGCGGCGAAGCTGTTCGACAAGCTGGTGGTGCTCGTTTCGACGAACGCGGCGAAGCAGGCGAATTTTACGCAGGCGGAGCGCGTGACCTTTCTGCGGAAGGTCTGCTATGACATTCCGAACGTCGAGATCGACAGCTTTGACGGGCTTTTAATCGAGTATTTTGAGAAAAACGACTGTGATATTATCGTAAAAGGACTCCGCGCGATGTCCGATTTTGAAAACGAGTTCCAGATGGCGCATATCAACAAGCACCTCTGCGACCGTGCGGAAACGGTTTTCCTCTGCGCCGACAGCCAGAGCACCTATCTTTCGTCGAGCATGGTGAAGCAGATCGCGCGCT
Source organism: uncultured Ruminiclostridium sp. (assembly GCA_964553625.1). Classification (GTDB taxonomy): domain Bacteria; phylum Bacillota; class Clostridia; order Oscillospirales; family Ruminococcaceae; genus Ruminiclostridium_E. Next base: position 70,054 of record CAZKKZ010000001.1, on the reverse strand, counting down.
TCGGCGGAGACATCGGCGCGTTTGTTCCGGCGGCGATCGAACAGGATATTATGAATCGGCTGTATCGCTCGGAATAGAAAGGATCGCGAAAGAAAGGAAGGATTCAACATGGGTATCGATGAAATTCTGGAAATGATGGACGATATGCTCGATAAGGCGGTAAACGTTCCCTTTTCAAACAAAAAGTCGCTGATCGAGGTCGATAAAATGCGCGAGCTGATCGACGAGATACGGATCAATATGCCGAAGGAGGTCAAGCAGGCGCGCGACCTTGTCAACGATCGGAAGCTGATCTTAAACGAGGCGAAAAACGAAGCGGCGAATATCGTTTCCAAGGCGGAGCAGCGGGCTGCCATGCTCGTTTCGCAGCAGGAGATCGTCCGTCAGGCGACCGCGAAGGCGAACGAGATCAACGCCTCGGTTCAGGGGCAGACGAAGGAGCTTCGCGACATGACCAACAAATACGTGGACAATATGCTCAATAAGGTCGAGGAGCTTCTCTCGAACGACCTGATCGACGTCAGAAAGGCGCGCGGCGCGCTGAAAAACACGATCCGCTGATGAAAAAGAGGATTTTTTCGCTTTTGCCCGTGCTTCTGCTTTGCGGCTGCGCGGCGGAAACGGCGCCGGCGCAGCGGGGAAGCTTCGTGATGGATACGTATTTTTCGGTGACCGATTACGGAAACAACGATCCCGCCGCGCTCGACTGTGTTTTTGATTTATTACAGGAGTACGAACGGGCGTTTTCGGTGACCGATCCCGAAAGCGAGATCTCGGCGGTCAATTCCTCCGGCGGAAAGCCCGTGGAGGTCGGGGAGCGGACTGCCGCTCTGATCGGCGGCGTACTTTCCGTATGCGAGCGGACGGACGGCGCGATCGACCCGACGGTCTATCCGATCACGGCGGAATGGGGCTTTACGAAAGGCGAGTACCGCATTCCTTCGGCGGAGGAGATCGAGACGCTGCTTTCGCTGGTCGATTACCGAAGGGTACGGCTCGACGGGCAAACGGTGACGCTCCCGGAGGGGGTTCGGCTCGATTTCGGCGCGGCGGCGAAGGGCTTCGCCCTTGAGGACGCGAAGCGTACCCTAAAAGAAAAAGGGATCACCTCCGTTATCCTGAATCTCGGCGGGAACGTGCAGACGGTCGGCGTAAAGGCGGACGGATCGCTCTGGAGAACGGCGATCGCCGCGCCCGACGGCTCGGGGGAAAACGCCTGCGTTCTCGAATTGGGGGAATGCGCGGTCGCGACCTCGGGGAACTACGAGCGTTATTTTATCGGCGAGGACGGCGAGCGGTACTGTCATATCATGGATCCTTCGAGCGGGTATCCCGTTCGGAACGGACTTTCCTCGGTCACGGTCATCGGGGAGAGCGCTTTTCTCTGCGATTCGCTTTCTACCGCACTTTTCGTTATGGGGCGCGAGCGGGCGGAGGAATTCTGGCGCAAAAGCGGCGATTTTGAGATGATCCTCATCGGGGAGGACGGCGTGATTTGCTATACCGAGGGGCTGAGCGGTTCGTTCCGCTTGTCGGAGGCGTATACCGGCGCAAAAACGGAGGTGCTGTGTAAATGAGCGATTCGAGAAGCAAACTCCCCAAAGAAAGCCGCCGCGTTCTGATCGTCGGGATCGTTGCCGCGGCGGTGTTTTTAGCGGCAATTGCCGCTGTTTTTTTTCAGGCGGTGCGCCCGGCGGGAAAATCGGTACGGATCGTGAGCGACGGGAACCTGATCGAAACGATCGACCTTTCCGTTTCTCCCGATCGGGTGATCATGATTGAGAACAAATACGGAAAAAATACCGTTTCCGTCGAGGATCACCGCATTCGGGTGAGCGAGGCGGACTGCCCCGATCAGACCTGCGTCAAGTCGAGATTTTTAAGCGCGGCGCGCCCGATCATCTGTCTTCCGCATAAGCTCGTGATCGAGTATGTCGGAGAGGCGTGAGCGGCGCGTTTCAGATCGTTCCCGTTACCTTTAGAACCGCCACGCCCGGAACGACGCTTCTCGCGCCTGTCGTCGGGTTTGTCGTATAGGTCGCGGCGGGAACCGTGATCTGACCCGCGACAGTGCGGAAGAGTCCCGTTCCGTCGTCGTAGGTATACCCGGTCGTTTCCGCGAGCGGCGTTCCGTTTAGCGTTACGGTAAGATTTTTCAGTACCGGGTCAAAGACGTCGGTCACCGTCACGTTTTCGGTAGCTGACGCGGCCGCGCTCCCGCTGTTCTGGATCACGAAGGTATAGGTCAGATCGCCGTTCTCCACCACCGTTTCGGGCGACATGGTCTTTCCGATGGAAAGCTCCATCTTGTTCGACTGCGGAATCGTCGCCGTCGCCGTGATGGGGCTGGTTAATGAGGCTCCGTTTACGGTCGCGGTGTTTGTGATCTGCGAGCCCGCTCCGAGCGGCGCGTATTCGTTGATTGCCGCTTTATAGATCAGAAGCGCGTTGCCGTTCGCGGAAACGTTGATTCCGGTAAAGGTGAGCGGCGGACCCGCTACCGCGGCGGGAGCCGCCTGAAGCGTACCGTTGCTGAAATAGCGGACGGAGCTGTCCACATAGGTGAGCGGCGTAATGCTCGTCGAATTGAAATCATACGTGCCCAGATCGTCACTTACGGTAAGTCCCGTATACGGAGTCGAACCCGAGTTTACGATATTGATCAGATAAGTCACCGTCCCGTTCGGATCATATTCGCTTTCAAGCGCGGTTTTCGTCGCGGAAAGCACCTCGATCAGCTCTCCCGTTACAATATTGGAATCGGTGGAGCCGTTATTATAGGATAAGGTGGCTTTGTTATAAAAGGTTGCCATACACATTTCTCCTTTGTCTCATTTTGGTAGAAGGTACTTCTACGCTGTATTTTATGAGATCGGCGAAGAATGTGTGACTGACTGCGCCTTGAAAAGAAACCCGATCCCGCTTTGGCGCGGGATCGGTTTTTGCGTATTTCAATTAAATTTCGGGATTGTTCAGCTTTTCCTTCATCTCCGAAACGACCGCGGCGATCCGTTCCGCCGCTTCGCCGACCTGCGGCTGTTCCGAAAAGCTCTTGTCGCGCGCGGAAATTTCACAGCAGCCGTTTTTCAGGTTTCTCGGGCTTACGACCACGCGGATCGGCACGCCGAGCAAGTCCGCGTCCGAGAACATCACGCCCGCGCTTACGGGACGGTCGTCGTAAATCACTTCGATCCCCTTCTTTTCGAGCGCCGCGTAAAGCTCGTCCGCGCATTTCTTTACCTCGGGATCGTCCGCGCGCACCGCGCAGAGGTGAACCTCCCAAGGGGCGATCGAGATCGGCCAGATCGGACCGAAATCGTCGTGCTTCGCCTCGCAGACCGAAGCCGCGAGCCGTCCTACGCCGATCCCGTAGCAGCCCATGATCGGGAAGTGGCTTTCTCCCTTGCTGTCGAGGTAGGTCATGTTCATGGCTTCGGTATATTTCGTCCCGAGCTGGAAAATATTCCCGACCTCGATCCCGCGTGAGATCGTGATCGAACGCTTTTTACAGCAGGGGCAGATCCCGCCCTCGGTGATTTTCGCGAAATCGTGGAACTGCGCGCCGGGAACGTCGCGGGTCACGTCAAGCCCCGTGTAATGATGTTCGGGCTTATTCGCGCCGCAGGAAAGATTGTGCAGATTTTCCAGCGAGCGGTCGAGCAGAACGCGGCAGTGCTTCGGCAGCCCCACGGGTCCGATGTAGCCCGCGAACAGCCCGCTTTCCTCCGTGATCACGGCAGGGTGGAACGCGAATCCGAGGAAGTTGCGCACCTTCGTTTCGTTTACGTCGAGATCACCGCGCAGGAATACCACGATATACGAATCGTCCTCGTTTTTCTGATAAACGACCGCTTTGCAGCTCTGCTCCTGCGGCGTGTGGAGAAATTCACAAATCTCCTCGATCGTGTGAATGTTCGGCGTATAGACCTCGGTCAGCGGTTCGGACTCGCCGATTTTTTGATTCTCGACGATATTTTCCGCCGCTTCCATGTTGGCGCGGTAGCCGCACTCGGGGCAGATCGCGATACTGTCCTCTCCCACGGGGGTCAGGAGCATGAATTCGTGGGAAATGCGCCCGCCCATCATACCCGAATCGGACTGTACCGAGATCACCTCGGGAACGCCCGCGCGGGCAAAGATACGCTCGTAAGCTTTGTGACAGCGCGCGTAGTATTCCTCTAAATCCTCCTGCGAGGTGTGGAAGGAATACGCGTCCTTCATGGTAAATTCCCGCACGCGGATCAGTCCGCCGCGCGGACGCGCCTCGTCGCGGAATTTCGTCTGAATCTGATAGATCATGAACGGGTATTTGGAATAGCCCTGTCCGTATTCGCGGACAAGGTGAACCGCCGCCTCCTCGTGCGTCATGCCGAGCACGTGGGGGCTTTTATTCCGGTCGTTAAAGCGCAGAAGCTCGCTCCCGACGCTTTCGTACCGTCCCGATTCCTCCCAGAGAGAGGCGGGCATGACAACGGGGAACTGCACCTCCTGCCCGTCGATCCGATCCATTTCCTCGCGGATAATCGTCTCGATTTTCCTTGTGATCCGGCGAAGCGGCATATAGGAGGAGAAGATCCCGTTTCCGACATATTTCATATACCCGCCGCGAAGCATAAGCGCGTGGCTGTCGATCTGACAGTCGGAGGGGCGTTCCTTAAACCGATCGCCGACTAATTTTTCCAGCTTCATTTTTGTCATCCTTTCAGAAAAAATAAAACGCCCCAAGTCATAGACTTAGGGCGAACAAAGGGGAAGATCCCCGATCGTCCGTGTTACCACCTAAATTCGGATTGCTCCGCGCTCGTTTCTCTGTAACGGGAGATCCCGTCGGCGCATAATAGAAGGCTCGTTCCGCGCCGCGGCTCAAAGACGGGTTCGGCGGACTTTCGTTCGGGGCTTGCACCGACCGCCCCTTCTCTGTAACGAACCTTCCGCGTACTGTTTCTTTTCAACGCCTTTTGTTTTTAATTTTATTCAGTATACCACACTTTTCCAAGTCTGTCAAGTGCTTGGAGCCTGTTTCGTATCTGACAGCGCAATCTGTACACGGTCAGATACGAAACAGGATCTTGGGCAAGAACAGCGAAAAACGGCGGAAAAAGATACCCGCGAACAGCCTCCAAGCCTTTCGCGGGTATCGTCTCCTGTTACAAATTATACGAGATCGTCGTCGTTAAACGGGTCGCCGCATTCGGGGCAGAAGCGCGGCGGCTTTTCGGGATCGGCGGGCGTCCAGCCGCACTTGTCGCACTTATACTTTTTCGGCGCGGCGGGCTTCGGCTTTCCGCATTCCGCGCAGAACTTCCCGGTATTTTCCGCGCCGCACTCACACGTCCAGCCGACCGTTCTCGGCGCGGGCGCGGCTCCGCCCTTTGGCGCGCCGCAGTTGACGCAGAAATTCGTCGTATTCTGGTTCCCGCAGGAGCAGGTCCAGGGCTCGGGCTTCGGCTTTCCGCAGTTTGAGCAGAACGCGCCCGCGTTTACCGTTCCGCAGGCGCAGCGCCAACCGTCCGCCGCACCGCTTTGCCCCGCCTGCGGGGTTCCGTAAGCGCCCATCAGATTCGCGCCCATGTTCATCATCTGCCCCATGCCCATGACGCCCATCATTCCGCCGCCGCTGCCCTCGTTCGCGCCCATGGACTCGATCCCTTTCGCGATACTCTTGTTCATCATCGCGCGCTGTACGTTCACGTCAAGCTGGGTGTCCGCTTCAAGCCGCGCGCCGAGCAGCTTCTTGGAGTCCTCGGAGAGGGTAACGGGTCCGCCGAGACCGATGTTGGTGATCGTAAAGCCGCGCGGGATCCAGGTTTCCGACGTCGCCTCCTTCACGTTTTTCGTCAACTCCGCCAGCGAGCTCTGGATTCGGCTGTACATGATCCCCTGCCCCGAAAGACTGTTCAGACCCGCCATCATCGCCTGCATGAATTCGTCCTTATACTGTCCGTTGCCGAAAACGGAAGCGGCGGAAACGTCTCCGCTGTTTACGCCCTTCGAGCAGACCTCGCTGTAAAATTTTACCGCCATTTCCGCGTCGAGAATCTGAATCTCGAATGTGCCGTAAAAGCGAAGATCGATCGAGGTATTGTAATGCGGGTCGAAATACGGCATGGGCGTCGCCGTACCGAACGGGATTCCCGGGATTTTCTGAAGGTTGATATAAACGACCTTCTGCTCGGTCGCGGGCGTTCCGCCGTAGGTGAACCGGCGGATCAGCTCCTTTGCCGAGTCCTTGATGTTGCCCGCGAAGATCGAGGGCGCGGAGGAATTGTCGAGCGTGTACGCGCCCGGCTCGGTCACGACGTTCGTGATCTTCCCGTTGTCGATCGTGAGCATACAGGTGTTTTCCTCAACCATGATCGCCGAGCCGTTGCTGATGTAATTTTCGGTGCCCTTGGTGTTGCTGCTGCGCGCCGCGCCGTCGTGCATTTTCGTGCCGACCTTTAAGAGGGTCTTGTTATCGATCGCGCCGCAGTGGATCGCCTCTTTCCAGGTATCGCCGAGCGTTCCGCCGAGCGCGCCGATTGCCGCTTTAATCAGTCCCATAATTCTTTTTCCTTTCTATTGAACGCCTTAAGGCGTTTTTACCGTTTGTTTTTTTGTGCAGGAGTGCGCTTTGGACGCCTGCGCGCCGATCGCCTATCGAACGGGCGTATAATCAATCTCGGAAGCCTCCTCGGTCGCTTTCAGCTTAAAGATTACGGGTCTCAATCCGTCGTTGCAGCTGCAAATCGCGACGCCCGGCTCTTTGATCCAGTCTCCGTAATAAAACACGCCGTTCCCCGCGCCGTGCGCGAGGGCGAACACATACTGATAGACCGCCTTCCACGCTTCGTCGCAAAATCCCTGCGGCTTTGCGTAATCGGCGTAGAAAACCTGTCCTTCTCTCATCATCGGGCAAGCCGTGAACCCCTCGGGGGCATATTCTGCCGCAAGCTCTTTGTCCAAGGTCGTTTTCAGTACTGTAATTTTAACCTTTTTCATTTTGATTCTCCCTTCGGAGCTTGAATATCCTTAAAATTTAACAATCCAAGTAAAATATAATATCCGCTTTTCCCTCCTGCTTCGTTCCTTTATATACATCGGAGTCAAAGCCTCCGATGTGGAAGCCCGATTGAATATAGAACGTACAGGCGGCTAAATTATTGTCCTGTCCCTGTGTGTATAAGCCCCGATAACCTCTTTCCTTACAGATTTTCTTGGCTTTTCCCATAAGCGCGGAAGCAACGCCCCGGCGGCGATACGCCCCCGATACCTTCAGATCGTATAAATACATATATTTCATCATCGCGTCCTGCAATATCGCCAGAGCTATACATTTATCCCCGTCATACGCGCCGAGAAAAACGCTGTGATCCTTCATGGCGTGATAATCGTAATTCTCGTCGGGAAAACACATTTCACGAATTTGTCTTTGCTCAAAAGGAACAATGTCATACGACCATTTTTCGTCCATGTATGACGGTATCATTCTTCCGTACAGGAGAAACGGTTCATTCGGGATATTGATGTCGTCCTTGTGTTCCGCGTCAATGATTTTGATTTCAATCATGAAATTCGCCTCCAAGCTTCGATTTCCCGTTGTATCCGTTTTTTTGCAACAATATGAGGGGCATTGATACCGTCTGTACGGTTCAGCCAAGGGTCACCGCTTTCCCGTCCGGATAAATTCGATCAGCTTTTCCGCGTCATCGAAGTCGTCATAGTCGCCGACGATCCCTTCGCGGTGATAGACGATCCCGTTTTTCTCGTTCCGTTCGAGACAGTCGAGAAGCTCGTCCTCGCCGTACCGTTTCAGAAACAGGGTAAACCCGTAGGGCTTGATCTTGCTCAGTAATCCTTTCCGGCAGTCCTCGCCGCATACATAGCAATGCGTTATTCCTTTTTCAAGCGAGCATTTCCGGTTTTCGCACCAATCCTTGTCGGGACAGTCGTCCGAACGGCAGCCGCGGCACCTTTCATTTTCCGAGCATAAGCAGCAGGCAAGCCCGCAGCGTGCGATCCCGAGTTCTCTTTTCATAGCGCTCCTCCTGATCAATCGAAATTTAACTGTTTGATAAACCGGAATTTGTTTTACAACCGCACCGACCAATCGCCATAGTCGAAAGTTCCGCTGCCATGATGAAGCTGTCCGTTTGTTTTTAGCTGTCTAAACGCATTGCGCATACGAATTATAATTTCCGGTTGAATATTAAGCGAATGATGTGCGGAGAATACCCGTTTTACAGGAAGCTTTGCAATTTTTTCAAGGGATTGCAAATAGGCTTGAGGGTCGGTGGACGGAAACCACGCCGTAAGCATACCCTTATATACCAAATCGCCCGTATAGAGATAACCTTTTCCTTTTTCCCAAAAACACATATGTCCCGGAGCGTGTCCCGGAGTATGCAAAACTTCTATGCTCCTTTCTCCGAGGTCAATGTACTCGCCTCCGTGTAACACTTTGGCTGGTATTCCCTGAAAAAATTCATAATCATTTACATCATAACCGTCCGGTAAATCACAACGGTCAACCACATACTCTTTGATTGCGTCTAACGGTTGTGGAAAACCGCCGTTAAGCCAATCCAATTCTGCTTCGTGTGCGTAAAAATCAGGATAATATTTGTGTCCGCCGATATGATCCCAATGAATATGTGTAGCAACGGCTGTGACCGGCTTATCGGTTAAATTCTCTATAACCTTAGATATATTACAAATACCCAATCCTGTGTCGATTAACAAGCTGCGTTCCGTACCGTTCAAAAGGTAGCAATGTGTTTCTTCCCAATGGCGGTATTCGCTGATTATGTGTGTATCTTCATCAATTTTATCTATTGTAAACCAATCTATCATTTTTAAACTTCCTATAAATTTGTTCTCCCGTTACGAACATCCGAACATACCGATAACCGACAAATAATCGTTTTCCTTTTCAAAGGAAAACAACGCGCGGCGGCGCAGTCCTGCCATTAAAAATCAAGAGAAAAATTACGGTAAAAACGTCACGCTGTCCGCGAGCCAAACGCGCGTTCCGCGTTCGGTGATCCCGCTTCCGCAGTAGCGGCAGACCTTATTCGAGCCGACCGCGATCACCGGCGCGCCGCAGCTCGGACAGGTGTGCGAATAGTACGCGCCGCCCGATTCCTCCGCCTCGGCGCGCCCGCAGTTCAGCAGCACCGTACAGGACATCTGCTCGGGCTGCGTTCCGCCGTGCAGCGCCTCGAAGGAAAGCTGGAATTCGGCGTCCGCCGTCCCGTTCGCGCTGTGATAATCGGACATGGAAATTTTATGAATTTTCGGCGAGTCGAACCGCTCGTGAGCCCCGCGCAGTACATTTCCGTCAATGCGGGTCTGCGCCTGCTGCGTGAGGTTCCTCGACGGACGGAACAGCTTTCCCGTATCCTCCGACGTGACCGCCGTAAGGAAGCCGAGAAGCGCGTTTTTCGCCATAGTCTCGACCTGCTCATAGCTCATTTCGGGAAAGTCGCGCAGCAGCTTCGGCTTATATACGGCGGTCATGTTCGCGATCGGCTTCGGGATTGAAGCCTCCTCGCGAATCCCATTGCGGATCAGATCCGCCGTTTCGCCGAGCCCCATTCCGAGATATTTTTGCGTCGTCTGGCTGAGCTTTCGCTTGATGAGCCATACCGCGACCGTGATCGCCGCCGCGATCACGGCGATCACGATCAGCGTTGTGATAACCGTATCCATCAGGCATTGCCCTCCGAGGGAAGGCGGATCCCGTCGTCCTTCGTGTCGTCGCGAATGGTCGTAAAGTCGCTTAAAACCCAGCTGTAAAGCCCCGTCGTCACGATCGAGCCGCAGTACGGACATTCGCCCGAGCTGGAGATTTCAAGCGGCGCGCCGCAGTTCGGGCAGTTATGTCCCAGATCCGCCGCCGCACCCGTTTTCACGCCCACGGTACGCATGAATTTCATCTTATAGCGGAAATCCCAGCGGGTATTCTTATCGCCGCGAAGGATATTTCCCGTTTTTTCGTCCGTCTGATAGTCGATAAAGCGGGCGTTTAGGTACACCGTCAGATATTCGAACTGCGCGTCGCGGACATAGCTCGTCAGATAGGCGGTATTGATCGCGATGCTCTCGTAATGGTAGATCACGCCCTGATCGATCTTTGACTGCACTTGCTTGCAGGTCGTGTTATACAAATTGGTATGGAGCACGGGGCGAACGGGCGTCAGGTCGCGCTTGCACCAAGCGGTCTGAATGTCGATATAAACGCCCTTTGTAAAGGCGGTAAAGTCGTCCGCGGTAAAGTTCGGGTCGTCCTTTTTGATGATCTGTTCGATCTGCGCGGTACGGTCGGGAAGGTGTACATTTCTCCCCTGCCCTCCGTTCGCGGGACGCACGCCGCCCGTCTGAACCGGAGGCGCGCCCGCCCCCTTGGAGCGTTTTATCGCGTTCGCCAGAACCACAATCACGATCAGGACAATCAGAATCACCACGCCCATTCCGAAGCCGATTCCGCTTCCTCCTCCGTGGTTCGAAAAGCCGGACGACCCCGAGTAAGAATAGGAATAATCATCGTCATCGTCCCAACTGCTGCCCCAGTCGGAGCCGCCGCTGCCCCAATCGGAATAGTCGTAATCGTTCGCGTCGAACGCTCCCGCCGAGAAGCAGAAGACCGCCGCCGCGGCGAGTGCCGTTAAAAAAGCCAGAATCTTTCTTTTCACAAAAACGCCCCCACACCATATAAATGTAAAACTGTACAAATTTATTATATAAAAAAAGTCGTTTTTTGTCAATACCCTAAAAGGGAGAAATCGAGAAAAGTATCGGAAAGTGAGTTTTTTTCAAAAATCGGGATTATTTTTAAAAAAGCCTTGACAAACCGATAAAAAGGCTGTATAATATTATCGTAAATTGATCCCCGTATGTCTGGGTGTGGCGCAGTTGGTAGCGCGCTACCTTGGGGTGGTAGAGGCCGTGGGTTCAAGTCCCGTCACTCAGACCAAACAAATCGCTCTGCCAAGCCATTTGTGATGTGCTCACATAGTGGCTTGGTTAAGTGTATCTAAAGCCATCTAAAGTTTTATCCAATTTTGATGTCTTTCAGGATAACTTGGACTCATAGTCACAAGAAAACGCTTGGTTCAGACAAGCGTTTTTTCTTTTTCCCTGTCGTTCGCCTAACCCATTTTTATTAAATCGGCGCAATAAACGTGCCGTGCATTTCATTTGCGAGAATGTGTTTGCGGTCTTTGGAAACGTGCAGATATATATTGCTTGTAGTCTCTATATCCGCATGTCTGAGCCAAAATTTGACCGCTTCTAAATCCCAGCCCTTATCGAAAAGAATTGACGCTGTGCTGTGGCGTAAGTCATGAAAACGCATATCCGGCAAGCCGTGTCTTTTCAGCGTTCTCCGAAACGTTTTTGTTACGCTGTCGGGACGGTACAGCCGACCGTCAGGGTGAGTGAATATGTAGTCCGACTGCGTATAAAGCTCCTCATACTCGCGCTTGTTGCGCTCCTGCTGTTCCCTTATCGCGAGAAGTAAGTCCTTGATTTCGGGCAGCATCTCATAGGTTTCGTGACTGCTTTCGGTCTTAGTGGTGTCCTTATAGACAATTGTCCTGTTTTTGACTACGGTTGACTTGATTTCAAGCGTGTTCCTCTCAAAGTCCACCGCGTCCCACTTCAATCCCAAAACCTCACTCTTTCGCAAGCCATAGGTTATAGCCACATACACAAGAGGATATATTTCCTCACCTCGTATCTCCCTCAACATTACATTGGCTTCGTCCGCGGTCATATAGACATTTTTCTCGGCTCTGACCGTTATTTTCGCCCTCTTTGGAACGGGTACATTCTGCGCTGGATTGCCGTTTATGTACTCGAAAATAACCGCGTCATTCAGGATCGCCCTTATCAAAGCCGCGTGTCCGCGTACCGAAGTGATGTCAAGACCGCCCTCTTTACCGTCCAGTCTGCCGCTTACAGACTTATATTGATAATAGTCTGCAAAGTGACGCGGTTTCAAGTTCGCGAGAGTAAGGTTTAATTCCGTGAAGTAAGGAATTATGTGCCGCTCCGCGTAAATCTCGTATTTTTCCCACGTTGACTGTTGTACCTGACCTTGCTTGCGCTTCAGCCAATCTGAAATAAAGTCGGTGAAAAGCACTTTTTCTGTCAGTACGGACGCGGATACATTCGCGCCGGAAGCGGTAAGAGCAATTTTTTCTTTAAGCCGCAGCTCGCTCTGCTCATAATCAAAGACCTTTTCATACAGCATTTTTGTAGCAGCGGCTTTATTTTTCTTCGTAGCTTCGAGACCGCTGCTTATCCACTTACATACCTTTTTTTGAGGAGTATCGGTTTCCTTATTCGGATAAAGAACGCCAACAGCACCAAACAGCACTAACTGCCACTTGCCATTTTTCTCTTGTAAACTGCCTGTCAAAGTTTCTACCTCCAATCTTAAACACTTTAGACAGTTAGCGCCGCATTTCGTTGACAACGACATTCTAACACACTAAATCGCAAAAGTCAATATGCTTTTTGTTTTTCTATGACAAAGGAGTCGAAATTCGTTTATTTAACCAGATATTCCATCTGAATTTGTCCAATTCGTCAGGAAACAACCGTTGCGGTACTGATGTATTTGATAACCTCCTTTTTCAAAACGCGAAACTTTCTCCCGATAAGAAATCCCTTGATCTGCTTGTTATGTATCAACTCATATACCGTTGCCTTGCTGATACCCAGTATTTGGGCGATAATCTTAACATCCAAAACATCGGGGTACTCACTAAATAGCGGTTGCTCCATTTTATCGCCCCTTTCATACCAATGCGCTTAATCAAAAGAATATTTTTCGGTGCTATATGTAGCACCAATTTTTTTGCCATTTTTAGACTTTCGGTGCTACATGTAGCACCGTCATACTCTCTTGATTAAACAGATTTATATATCAAAAACAGGTCGGACATTTCGTTATCCGCAGACGACGTTTGTCCCGCCAGCGGCGAGATAATGCGGAGCATTATCCGTGAACGAGTCCGACCCGTTCCGATAGACTGTATTCACTTAAAGCAAGCCGCGGGAAATTACGCAACCCGCGCATAGGGAGTTCCACCCTCTACCCATTCCTATGGAGTAGCCGTCTGCCGGAAGTATCATTATAATTGCAGAGCCGCTTGGAATTTGTTGCGCTCGTTTCTTTACTACTTGACCCGCGTTATAGTCGTTCGGCTGATTGTCCGTAAAAGTTTTTCGTAAACTCACGCCCTCATTCGCTCCAATAGCGTAATCATTTCTCGGCGGGTACATACCTTTCTGATACAAACAACAGAAACATCATCGCGCTGTGCCGCAGCTTGCAATCTTTGTGCTTGCTTATTCAATTGTCAAAGAACGGTTGGGCAATTTTCTTTGCCTTAAACTAATTATAGCACTTCTGCCGAATTTGTTTATCGCGTTCGTCGATATTTTTGAATTTTCTTTACCCGAATACGAAATATTTTTGCTGTTCTTCTTCGACAACAGAATAGAAATGTTCTATAATAGAGATACCCTTTCGCAAAATATTTCATTTAGCGAAAGGGCAAATCGACGGTAAATCGCAGTTTGCAAGCCTTAAATCAAGCGTTTTCTGCGTCAGAATACCAATTCTGCATAAAAATTTGACCAAAATTGAAAGAAAAATGCCGTTATCCAAGTGCATTTTCCGTCAAAAATATTGTCAAACAGGGGGTTATCACTATGGCAAGACGCGGCGAAAATATATACAAGCGACAGGATGGACGTTGGGAAGGTCGTTACAAGAGCGGCGTGAAAGAGGACGGAACGACTAAATATTCCTCAATTTACGGAAAATCATACGCAGAAGTCAAGGCATTGCTCTCGGAAAAACGCATTAAAACAACGGTTATGACCATTCCATGTAATCTGACGCTAAATAATCTTTTTGAACTGTGGTTTTCCGACATAAAGTTAAAAGTTAAGGAATCAACCTATGCGAATTATCGAATGAAATACGAAAAACACGTTAAACCCACACTTGGCAGCTATGCCTATAAAAAAATTACAACCGACAAGCTGAACGATTTTATTCAAGCTAAGTTGGCGAGCGGTTTGTCGGGAAAATACGCCGCCGATATTGCGGGCGTGATAAAATCAGTCTGCCGTTTTGCGAAAAAGCGTTTCGGATATGACGATAAATCCGAGTTTATCACAATGCCAAAGGGGAAAGCAAAAGAAAAAGGTCTGCTCGGCAAGGCGGAACAAACCGTGTTAAACAACTATCTTACTTTAAATCCAACTGTTTCAAACGCGGGGATTTTGCTTTCGGCGGCTACGGGCATTCGTATCGGTGAGTTATGCGCTTTGAAATGGGAGAACATTGATCTTGAAAAAAGGACTTTAACCGTCAGAAATACGGTTCAGCGCATAAAGAATATAGACGGAAGCACCGCCACAAAATTGATCCTAGCTGTGACCTTTTTTCGTGTTCGGGAAATCGCCCCGAATGGCATATACAAGCCGATGTCCTACCGCTTCTCAACGGCGATTGTTTAATGAGAAGGCTCGCTATGAAGCGTCCAAAGCGATGATTCAGAGTATGTGGAACGCAAGGGCAAACAGCTTGTTTCGACCGATAAGGGAAAGAAAATAATTGCGCTTTTGCCCGATGAGGTCAAATCCGTGGAAATGACCGCCGCTATGGAGCTGCAGTTGTCGGCAATAGAAAACGGCACGGCGGACGCGGACGATGTTGTGAGCGGAATTAACGCGAAAATCCGTTCCGTTATTGCACTTGAAAACGGCAGGAGACACACTTCCCTTGCGCCGCCGCGTGAGCCGTTTGGAAAATGCCCGAAATGCGGTGGGAACGTGTTCAAGTTCACAAAGGACGGAAAGACGGTTTTCTACTGTGAAAACTCGCCCAAGACTTGTTTTTTCCGCATTTACGAGGACGATTATTTCTTTACAAGCAAGGGCAAAAAGCTGACCGAGAGCATTATGAAAACGCTTTTGACACGCGGCAAAGCCAAAATAAGCGGCTTTAAGTCGGAGAAAACAGGTAAAACCTATGACGCAGCGGTTTGTTTTAAAGACCGCACAGACAAGAACGGACAAAAGCGTGTCGGCTTTGAAATGGAGTTCGACAACAAGCTAAAAAAACAGTAAAGGGGTGTTAAATTTTGTATTTCTTTCGTATAAAGATTTCAAGCTTTGATGACGAGGAAAAAACGCTGTTTGTTGTTCCCGAACAGAACGCGGACGAGAAAGGTATTCCCTTTGACGAGAAGCTGCTGACGCAGACCGCCGAGTATAAGCAGTTTGTCAAGGACACCGCGACGAATATGGTTGACGGTGAATACACGCAGTTTCAGACGGACGCGGTGTTCGATACGATTAACGAACAGCAGTTCACGCAGCTTGAAGCCGAGGGAAAATTAACGACCGTGGACAGTAACACTTTTTCCGTTTCCACGGGTATCAAACCCGCTAAAAAAGGCGGCGGCACGTTAGATTTTAAGACAATTGCGATTATCGCGGCGATTGCGGTCGCTGGAATTGTTCTGCTCATCTTCTCGTTTGCCCGCGGTGGTACTTCCGGCGAAACATCAACGGATATAAGCGAGAGTTCGGAAACGGTCGAGAGTTCCACATCGGAAACAAGCACGACCGAACCCGAAACGAGTGAAACATCATCAACGGAAAGCAGTTTCGTGACCGAGAGCAGTTCGGAAAGTTCGGGATTTGTTGACGAGCCGCCCGAAAGTACGGTATCAGAGCCTATCGAAACGGAGAAAACCACCGACAACAGCGGCTATACCAACGGCGGTTACAGCAGTGGCAGTTCAGACGGCGCAAGCGGTGTTTATACCATTTCGTTCAATCCGAACGGCGGTGAGGGTGCGATTGGCGTGATTTCGGCAGAAGCGGGGCAATACGTTACCTTGCCGAGTGCGGAAACAGCCGCAAAGTCAATCGTAAATGGCAAACGGCGCAGTACATCACGGTCACGATTGACAAATCGTATTTGAACAAGCCCGCCGAGGTCTATAAAATCCCGCTTGATATGACGGGAAAAGCGCTTTTGAAGCTGCCAAAAGCGGACGATAAAGGCGATATTTACAATCACGTTGAGGGCTGCACCTATGGTTACTCCGATAAGAAGCAGACGGGAGAGTTTGGTACTATCAAGTATTACGGTGAAACCGAGTGCGAGTTCACAAAGGACACTACGCTCTACCGCGTCCTGAACGAGTACGGCGGCGGTGTGGGAACACACGAAAACCCGTACATAATCAGCTATTACGACCAACTGATACGGCTTTCGGAACAAAAAGCAAGCGGCTATTTCAAGCAGATATCGGATATAAAATTCCCTGCGAACGTCGAACGAAAGCCCATTGATACAAAGAAAGTTTCGCGCGGCTACACGGATAAATCCTACGATTTCTTTGTCTATGACGGACAGGGATTTTCGATAAAAGGTTTGTCGGGCGAGGGCGGTCTGTTCGGCACGATAGCGGGCAGTACGATTGAGAACGTGATTATTGACGGTGCGAACATCAAGTCGGGAGATTTTGAAAACATCGGTATTCTTTGCAATGATGTGACATCGTATTCGTTCAAGTCGCAGGACAGCGAAGCAAGCTACTCTATGGGAAACAGCGTAATCCGCTATTGTACCGTCAAGAACAGCAAAATCGAAAGCGAAAAAGCCGTGAATATCGGCGGCTTGGTCGGGTATGGTGGTAATATTTCGTACTGCCGCGCCGAACAAGTTAGCATAAGCGGCGGTGAAAATGTCGGCGGCATTGTCGGAAACGCTTGTATCGTCAAAGGCTCTCTCGCAAACGGTATAACCACAAGCGGAAAAATCAAATCCGCGGGCGGCATTGCGGGAACGGCTTACGGCACGGAGATTTTCGACAACGGCGATAAATCCTACAGGTCGGGCGGCTCAATCATAGGCTGTGGAGTTCGGATGTTCTCCTCGACAGCGGAAAACAGCGGCGGTATTGTCGGAACAGCAACGGCTGATACAAGCTCCGCGTACATCAAGTCGTGCTACGTTGCGAATGTGTATCTGAACGGCAGGAATAACGGCGGTATCACGGGTGCGGACGGCGAATACGGCGGTCACAGAATTGCTTATTGTCTTGTGGATAACGCGAACGGCTACGCGGTACTACAACAGAAGCGTACAATCAGCTTAACGCCGCGGTTGTAAGCACCTATGAGCAGTTGGCTTTATCGGGCGAAAAGTCAATCAAGAATGATTTGGGGCTTGATAAGACGAAACCCGTTTCTTCACAGCTTGAGGTATCGCTCCACACGGTAAACGGCTCGTCAAGCGTGGTCGCGGCGGGACAGGTCAAGATTGACGACTGTTTTGTTATCAAAGACATAAAGGTCATTAAGCCCGCCGAGAAGCCCGAATTTGCGTCAATGCCCTCTTACCAAAATCAGAACGGCAAGTATGTTGATATTGCAAACCCGATTACAACGGCTATGCACGAAAAGATGAATGAAGCGGTTATCGACAAATTCAAGACTTTGGAGCAGGTGCAGTATCGCGGGGTGAAGTACGCGGAGCTTGGCGATAAAAGCGAGATTGCCGCGCTCCCGAAGCAGAACAACAAGTATGCCGAGAAGCTGATGAGCGAACTCGATAAGGCGGGAGTGGTCTATCAAGCGCGTATCGGTTCAAAAAGCGGCACAACGATTTCCGTAAACGCCGCCGACAAACCGAAACTCGATACCATTCACAAGGAGCTGCAAAAAGCGCTCAATCCCGAACAGCCCAAGCAGGATAACAAGCCGCCGAAGCACGGCAGACGCTAATTATTAAAAAAGATATTGACATTTTAATCGTTTTGCGCTATAATGATTTTACAAACACATACGACCGTATGCAAATATATTTGACTAGGAGGCGATTGATATGTCAGAACAGGCTTTAGTACAGGCGAGAATGGATAAGGAATTACGCGACGAGGTTGCCGAGATTTATGAACAGCTTGGTTTAGATATTCCCACGGCAATACGGATGTTCTTCACGCGAACCAAAATGGTGCGCGGTATTCCGTTTGATACAACCTTACCCGAAAAGGTACTCACAAGAGCAGAGGCTGCGGAAAATTTTAAGAAAATGCGTGAAGCGGCAGCGGACGTTCCCGAAATGTCGCTTGACGAAATCAATGAGGAAATTGCCGCAGCACGCAGAGAACGCAAGGAACGCGGACAGAAAGGGGCGGCGGTATAATGCTTTGTTATGCCGTTATAGACACAAACGTTTTGGTGGCGGCTCTGATCTCCAAAAATCCGAATTCTCCGACCGTTGAAGTGTTAGAGGCAATTCACGACGGACGAATTGTTCCGCTGTACCATTCGGAAATGATCACGGAATATAACGATGTCCTTCGGCGCCCAAAGTTTCATCAAAGTGCCGAGCGAGTGGATCATATCGTAAATTTCATGAAGCAATATGGCGTTGAGGTTTCACCAACACCTACGGGCGAGATTTTTGTGGATATGGACGATTTGATCTTTTATGAGGTTGCTATGGAAAAGCGAAACGATGGCGCATACCTTGTAACAGGAAATCAAAAGCATTATCCTATTAAAGATTTTATTGTCACACCCACAGAAATGGTGGGTATTCTTCAAGATTTGGCTGAAAAACAAAAGTAGCACAATTTATGGTTAGCGGAGAGCCTGAAAACTCTCCGCTTTTTCTTTTTAGGGGGTGTTCCTGACATAAATAACAATTTTCACAAGCAAAAATTAGCAAAATTGCTATATTTTCGTGTGGCAAGAAAACAGCTTGACTTTTGTGATTTAATGTGTTAAAATACAGTTAAAGGAGGAAAAACCGAATGGCACGAATTGACAGGGTGCGTGAGAACTATGAGGACGTTACGGAGCGTCTTTTCAGCGACAAGACGGCGTTTGAGGACTATCTGAAATTCGCAGGGAAGTTTTTCAAGCTGCCCTCTGTGCAAAGTATGATAATCTACGGTACAAATCCCAAAGCCGTAATGGTAGCGGATTTCGATACTTGGAAGAAGTTCAACAGACACGTCAAGCGAGGAACGAACTCAATAGCGGTACTCGACAACGGCGGTCTGAAGCACTATTTCGACATCTCGCAGACAAACGGTTCTAAAACACCGTATCAGTGGACGCTCGGCAAGGATACCTCGATCTACTGCCATGTGTTCCAGCGAGCGCAGCTCAAAGCCAGCGAAGCGATCACGTCCGTGCTCGACTTTTCGTCCATAAACAACAGGGCATCATAATAGTGTGTCTACTTAAAGGACAAATAAAGGACAAGACCCGCTCCCCGACAAAAAAAGAAACCCCGCAAAAGGCTTTGCAAAGCCATTTACGAGGTATGAACCCTTGGAGCGGACAACGGGAATCGAACCCGCCTATTCAGCTTGGGAAGCTGACATTCTACCAATGAATTATGTCCGCGTTTCTTTTCAAACAAGTTTCCGCGTTTACAGTGGTGCGGGCGACAGGACTTGAACCTGCACACCGTACGGCATTGGAACCTAAATCCAACGTGTCTGCCATTCCACCACGCCCGCAGAAAAGTCAAACACAGTCATGAATCCCGAGTTCTGTAAATCGACAGATCCGTTTGACTATATTTGATTTTACCATATTTTTTCGATTTTGTCAATATAAAATGCGATATTTTTTCATAATAAAACACGCCGTTCCGAAAATGGCGAAAAAACTGTCCCGCGGTACTTGCGGAATCAAAAAAAATATGCTAAAATAAGGAAAAGCGGTTATGCCCAAAAGTCGTTCGCAGCCTATACGATAAAAAGGGGCAATCCGCGAAAAGAAAGGATCGGTCATCAATATGACGGAAAACAAAAATACGGTCTATCCCGTGAAAAGCGGAACGGTTAAGCTTCTCGGAAGAACGCTTTACGAAAACGAGTTTCTGTGGTGCGCCTATTCGGGCTCCGGCGCCGAGTTTTCCGTAACGGGAAAAGCTTGCGCGATCTCGATCCGAGCCGACGAGGTTGTCCGCCGAACCGAGGACGCGGACGGAAATTACGCGCGGATCGGGATCTATCTGAACGGTGAACGCGTGATTGACGACCTTTTGACAATGCCGGAAAAGACCTATACCGTTTTCGAGGGAACTGAGCCGAGAGAAGCGACCGTCTCTGTCGTAAAACTTTCCGAAACCGCCATGTCCTGTTTCGCGATCCGGGAAATCCGCACGGACGGAACAATTCGTCCCACCTCCGACCGGAAGCTTTTTGTGGAATTTGTCGGAGATTCCATCACCTGCGGCTATGGCGTGGACGACGAAAACCCGAACCACGCTTTCTCAACCGCAACGGAGGACGTCACAAAGGCGTACGCTTACCGAACGGCAAAAAAACTCGGCGTGGATTACAGCATGGTCTCGATCAGCGGCTACGGCATTATTTCGGGCTATACGGGCGACGGAACAAAAATACCCGCCCAGACGCTCCCGCCTTATTATGACAAGCTCGGCTTCTCCTACGGCGGATTCGGCGATAAAAAGCCGCAGGACTGCGCTTGGGATTTTTCCGGACGCGAGCCGAACGTGATCGTCGTAAATCTCGGAACAAATGACGACAGCTACTGCGGAGACGATCCCGAACGGCAGGCGGAATACCGGGCAGGCTATGTCGGCTTCCTCAAAAAGATCCGGAAAAACAACCAAAACGCAAAAATCCTCTGTGCGCTCGGGATTATGGGCGATCGGCTTTTTCCGTCGGTCGAAGCCGCGGTCAAAGCATATAAAGAGGAGACGGGAGACGACAATCTTGAAACGCTGCGCCTGACCCCCCAGCGCGAGGAGGACGGCTATGCCGCAAACTGGCACCCTACCTCGACCACGCATGAAAAGGCGGCAAACCAAGCGGCGGAAAAGCTCCGCGAAATTCTCGGGATTTCTTGATCCAAAAAATGAACAAAAAGCACAAATCCACATATAAAACGCCAATAACGAAAGGAAATGTTACCATGAGCGAAATTCGGAACGAAGCCCTCTGGGAGGACGGAAAAAGGAAAATCGACTGGGTAGAGCGGAATATGCCGCTTCTTCGGAGCTATAAGGCGGAATTCGAGGAAACGAAGCCCTTCGCGGGGCTTAAAATTGCCCTTTCGGTGCATTTGGAAGCAAAAACCGCCTATCTGTGCAAGACCCTCGCGGCGGGCGGCGCGGAAATGTACGTAACGGGAAGCAATCCCCTTTCGACACAGGACGACGTCGCGGCGGCGCTGGTACATGACGGGCTGAACGTTTTCGCGTGGTACGGCGCTACGGACGACGAATATCACCGCCATATCTCGAAGGTGATCGAACCCGCGCCGAACCTGATCATAGACGACGGCGGTGATCTCGTCAACCTAATCCACGGCGAATATCCCGAGCTGATCCCGAACGTGATCGGCGGCTGTGAGGAAACGACGACGGGGATCATTCGCCTGATCTCGATGAACCGGGAGGGAAAGCTGAAATTCCCGATGATGCTGGTAAACGACGCGGACTGCAAGCACCTGTTCGACAACCGCTACGGAACGGGTCAGTCGGTATGGGACGGGATCAACCGAACCACAAACCTCATTGTCGCGGGAAAAAATGTCGTTGTCGCGGGCTACGGCTGGTGCGGAAAAGGCATCGCTATGCGCGCCAAGGGGCTCGGCGCTAAGGTCATCGTGACCGAGATCAATCCGATCCGCGCCATGGAAGCGGTTATGGACGGCTTTACCGTTCTCCCGATGAACCGCGCGGCGGAAATCGGCGATTTCTTCGTGACCGTAACCGGCTGCCGCGACGTGATTACCGAGGAGGACTTTTATAAAATGCGCGACGGCGCGATCTGCTGCAACGCGGGTCACTTCGACGTGGAGGTGGATGTCGCGGGGCTGAAAAGGATCGCCGTCGAGGCAAAGCCCGCGCGGAACAATATCATGGGCTATACCCTCTCAAACGGCAATACGATCTTTGTGATCGCGGAGGGACGGCTCGTAAACCTCGCCGCGGGAGACGGACACCCCGCCGAGATCATGGACATGAGCTTCGCCATTCAGGCGCTTTCGGCGCTCTACCTTGTACAGAACCGCGGAAAGCTCGGGAGCATGGTGAACAACGTCCCGAAGGAAATCGACCGCGCGGTCGCGGAACGGAAGCTGAAATTCTGGGGCTTCGAGATCGATCGTCTGACGGACGTACAGGAAAAATACCTGAACAGCTGGAGCGCGGAATGAGCGGATTCGACATCGCGGTCGTCGGCGGCGGCGCGGCGGGGCTGACCGCCGCCATTGAGGCGAAGCGGCGGGACGGAAGCCTGAATGTCGCGATCCTCGAGCGGCTTCCGCGGATCGGGAAAAAGCTGCTCGCGACGGGAAACGGAAGGTGCAATTATACCAACCGGAACATTACCGCCGATTCGTATGAAAACGTGTTTCCGTCTCCCGACTTAAACCGTTGGATCGGCTGTTTTGATCCGGAAGAATATTTGAAAACGCTCGGCGTTTTCGGCGCGGCGGACGCCGAGGGACGGGTCTATCCCCTCAGCGGTACCGCCGCTTCGGTTTTGGACGGGCTTCGGTTAGCGCTGGATCGGCTCGGGATAGAGGTTCTCTGTGATTTTCCCATTACGAAAATCGAGCCGAACGAAAACTTTTCTTTATTTTCAAACGAAAAGCGCGTAACGGCAAAAGCGGTGATCCTCGCGGGCGGAGGCTGCTCGCAAAGCGCACTCGGGAGCGACGGGTCGGTTTTACGGATTGCGAAAGCGCTCGGGATTCCCGCCGATCCCCTCTTCCCCGCCCTTGTCCCGCTGAAAACCCCGCCGGAGCTTGTACGGGGACTGAAAGGGGTTCGCGTAAACGCGCGGGTAAGTCTCTGCCGAAACGGAAAAATGCTGAAAACCGAAACGGGCGAGGTTCAGTTCGGCGAAAACGCGCTTTCGGGAATTTGTATCTTTAACCTTTCGCTTCTTTTTGCGCAGGGTGCGGATACGACGATCGCCCTTGACCTTCTTCCGGAAACGGAAGCCGAGGAAGTCCTCCGACTTCTGCGGGAGCTCAAAAACGCGCGGCGCGAGGCGGCGCTTGAGGATTATCTCACCGGTCTGTTCCATAAGCGGATCGGGCTGAAGCTTTTGCGGGACTGTACCGACCGCGCGTCGACCGAACCGACAAAAACGCTGTCGGACGCGGAAATCGAAAAAATCGCGAAAGAAATCAAGCGAATGGAGTTCCCGATCCTCGGTACCATGGGCTTTGAAAAATCACAGGTGACGAAGGGCGGAATCCGTACCGATTCCTTAACCGACCGCCTTGAAGCCAAAACGATTCCCCGCCTTTTCGTCTGCGGAGAAATGCTCTCCTATGCGGGCGTATGCGGCGGATATAATCTGACCTTCGCGTTCGCCACCGGCGCGCTCGCGGGGAAAAGCTGCGCCGAGCGGTTATCGCGGCAGAAACCGATCTGTTCCTATAAATAAGGCGGCAGGAACGAAAAGCAGCCGGCTTCATCGCCTGCAAAAAAACAGAACCTGTCCACAGAGGATAAGTGTGCGGATTTTCAAGGAAAAATTGCCTCAGACGAGGCAAAAATTCGCAGGAATCCTGACGGCTTTCAAGAATTTTTAACGATGTCTGGGGCAATTTTTACTGAAAAGACGCGCGCTTATTCCTATGTGGTCAGGTTCTTAGTAGGAGAAAACGAATGAGCAGAACGGAAACGGTCATCCTGACCAATATGTGTATGATTTACCGCGGATCGCGGGTTCTCGTTCAGGATCGGATCGACGGCGACTGGAGCGGGATTGCCTTCCCCGGCGGACACGTTGAGAAGGGCGAATCCCTGACCGACGCGGTCATTCGCGAGGTGTGGGAGGAAACGGGGCTCACGATCCGTTCTCCGCAGCTTTGCGGCGTAAAGGACTGGATCAACGGCGACGGAACGCGTTATATCGTTCTTTTGTACAAAACCGATCGGTTCGAGGGGACGCTTCGCTCCTCGGACGAGGGCGAGGTATACTGGATCGAAAAAGAAGCGCTGTCTTCGGCGAATCTTGCCAAAAGCATGGATAAAACGCTGAAGGTTTTGCTTGATGATCGGCTGAGCGAGCTGTTTTTCGATCGGGAGAACGCATGGACGCCTATTTTGAAGTAAGGAGAGCGCGATGATTCGGCTTCACGAAATCACCCTCCCGCTCGGATATTCCGAGGAGGAGCTGTACAAAGCCGCGGCAAAGGCGGCGGGCATAACGCCGAGGGAGCTGGAGGAGGTACGGCTTCTTCGGCGCTCGGTAGACGCGCGGAAAAAGAATGACGTGCATTTTTCCGCCTCGGTCGGGATTCGGTGCGGACGTGAACGGGAGCTTCTCCAAAGGCTTCCTTCCCATAAGGTCTCGCCCTATTCGGAGGAATCCTATACCCCGCCGATCGACGTGCCGAGCGGAAAACCGCCTGTTGTCGTCGGATTCGGTCCCGCGGGAATGTTCGCGGCGCTCACGCTTGCGCAAAGCGGCTTAAAGCCCGTTGTGCTTGAGCGCGGGCAGGACTGTGAAAAGCGGGTCGAGGCGGTGGAAGCCTTCCGGGAAAGCGGACTTCTCGACGAGAACAGCAATGTCCAGTTCGGCGAGGGCGGCGCGGGGACCTTCTCCGACGGAAAGCTTACGACCGGGATCCGCGATCCCCGGATCCGCCATATTTTCCGCACATTCGTAGAGCTTGGCGCGCCGTCGGAGATCTTATGGCAGGCAAAGCCGCACATCGGAACGGATCGCCTTCGGACAGTCATTCGGAATCTGCGCGGTGAGATCGTCCGCCTCGGCGGGCGCGTTCTTTTTGGTGCAAAGCTCACCGATCTCGGGATCGTCAGCGGGAAGATCGCCTCTGTCCTTTACGAGCGGGAAAATATTACCGAGGAAATCGAAACCGACCGCGTGATCCTCGCGATCGGTCACAGCGCGCGCGATACCTTTGAAATGCTTTTGGAAAAAAAGATCGAGATGGCACAGAAAAGCTTTGCGGTAGGCGTGCGGATCGAGCATTTACAAAGCGAGGTGAACCGCTCGCTTTACGGAACGTTCGCAAATCACCCCGCCCTTTCCGCCGCCGATTATAAATACGCGGTTCATCTCCCGAACGGGCGGTCGCTTTACACTTTCTGCATGTGTCCCGGCGGAAGCGTGATCGGCGCGGCTTCCGAAACGGGCGGCGTCGTCACCAACGGTATGAGCCGATTCGCGAGAGACGGCGTAAACGCGAACGCGGCGCTTCTCGTCAATACCGACCCGAAGGACTTCGGCAGCGATCACGTTCTCGCGGGAGCGGAGCTTCAGCGAAGAATCGAGCGCGCCGCCTTTGCCGCAGGCGGAGGGAGCTACCGCGCGCCGTGTGCGCTGATCGGAGACTTTATGAACAATCGGGGATCGGAGAGCTTCGGTTCCGTAAAACCCACCTATCTCCCCGGCACAAGCTTTGCCCTTCCCGACGAATACCTCCCCTCCTTCGTCTGCGAAGCCATGCGCGAGGGACTCCCGCTGATCGCGAAAAAAGCGGATTTCTTCCGCGCGGAGGACGCGGTTATGACAGGCGCGGAAACGCGCAGCTCCTCCCCCGTCCGCATTCTTCGGAACGATCGGCTCTGTTCCGTTTCCGTCCGCGGGCTGTATCCCTGCGGCGAGGGGGCGGGCTACGCGGGCGGGATCGTATCGGCGGCGGTGGACGGAATAAAATGCGCCGAGGCGGCGGCGGAATCGACCGATTGATGACAACGCCAAGCGAATGGAAAGGAGCTTCAAATGACCAAGACCTCCTGTGACCGTTGTTCAAACTACGTTTATAACGACGATTTGGAATGCTTCCAATGCGAAATCAACCTCGACGAGGACGAGATGTACCGCTTTTTAAGCGATTCCGACTATGCCTGTCCCTATTACCGCGACGAGGACGATTATTTTCTGGCAAGAAAGCAGTAAAAACGAAAAAACGGATATGATTGTTAAAACGAACAATCTTTTGACGCTTCGGTGAAAAAAATCAGTACAAACTGTTGAAATTGTTTTCAAGACCTTGACTTTATATTTGTAAAGTGCTATTCTATTATAAGAAAAAAGATTTGAAGGGAAAAACTCATGATAGGATTTACGGTTCTTGCGGTCATTACGATCAGCATTATCGGTATCGTCATTACGAAGCTTACCGATTGTGCTTCTTTTTTATGCCGCCGTAAAGAACAAGTTTGATCCGGGTTTCCCCGAACCATAACGAAGCTTTAACCTCGGCTTAACGCCGGGGTTTTTGTATTAAGGAAAGGATGAGGTCAATATGGCAAAAATTTCAGGTGCGGAGATCGTCGCGCAAACGCTGATCGAACAGAACTGCTCCGTTATTTTCGGCTATCCCGGCGGACAGGTCCTCAATATTTTCGACGCGCTTTATCGGCAGAGCGATCAGCTCGAGGTCGTTTTAACGGCGCACGAGCAGGGCGCTTCCCACGCGGCGGACGGTTACGCGCGCGTTACGGGAAAGGTCGGCGCAGTCGTCGCGACCTCGGGACCCGGCGCAACCAACCTTGTAACGGGACTTGCGACGGCGTATCTCGATTCCGTCCCGATCGTCGCGATCACGGGAAACGTCCCCTGCGACCTTCTCGGGCGGGACAGCTTTCAGGAGGTCAATATCGTCGACATTACCAAGTCGATCACAAAGCGGAATTTTATCGTAAAAAACGTGACCGAGCTTGCCGATACGATCCGTCTCGCCTTCCGAACGGCGGCTTCCGGACGTCCCGCGCCTGTCCTGATCGATATTCCGAAGGACGTTCAGGTCAGTCTTTGCGATTTTGAGCCAAAGGCTCCCGAAAAGCCGTTCCCGATCAAAACGGCGGACGAAGCGGCGATCGAACAAGCCGCGAAGATGATCGCGGAAGCAAAGCGCCCCTATCTTTACATCGGCGGCGGCGTTTTAACGGCGGAAGCAAGCGCGGAGGTGACCGCGCTCGCGGAGAAGGCGGACGCGCCGATCGGGTGCACCTTAATGGGAATCTCCGCCGTATCGGACGATTACCCGCGATTTCTCGGAATGCAGGGAATGCACGGACGGTACGCCTCCTCCGCCGCGCAGGACGAAGCCGATCTCGTCATTACCGTCGGCGCACGCTTCAGCGACCGCGCCACGGGCGATAAAAACCGCTACTGCGCAAACGCGAAAATGATCCATATCGATGTGGACGCGAAGGAGCTGAACAAAAATATTCCCGTCGATCTCGCGATCGAGGGAGACCTCAAGGACGCGCTGACGCGGATCACCGCTCTCCTGCCCCAAAAGAAAAACGAAGACTGGGAAAAACGGATCGCCGAGTTAAAGGAAACGGAGCGCGGCTTCGAGAAAACGTCCGATCGGCTTACCCCGTATCGGATCATCGACCGGATCAGCGAGGCGGCGCGGGACAATACCGTAATCGCGACCGACGTCGGACAGCACCAGATGTGGACGGCGCAGCGCTACCCCTTCCGTAAACCCCGAACGTTTATTTCAAGCGGCGGTCTGGGAACCATGGGGTACGGACTGGGCGCGGCGATCGGAGCGGGGAAGGCAAGCGGAACGCACACGGTGCTGATCACGGGGGACGGAAGCTTCGGCATGAACCTGAACGAGCTGGCGACCGCCGTTTCACAGCGTCTTCCGCTCGTAATCGTCATTATGAACAACGGCGTGCTCGGCATGGTTCGGCAATGGCAGACGCTTTTTTACGGAAAACGCTACGCGAATACCACCCTGAACCGTAAGACCGATTTTGTAAAGCTTGCCGAAGCGTTCGGCGCCGTCGGATTCCGCGCCGAAACGGAAGGTGAGCTTACGGAAGCGCTCGCGAGGGCGTTCGCTTATCAGGGCGCGACGGTGATCGACTGCGCGGTCGATCGGGACGAGTTTGTACTCCCCATGCTTCCTCCCGGCGGCTCGATCGACGATATTATTACGGAGCTAAACGCCGAATAAAAGGAGAACTGTTCATGAAAAAACTGAAAATCGCCTTGGTGCAGGCGCGGGCCGCCTCGGAGAACCCCGAAAAAAACGCGGCTGCCGCCGTGCGGCGGATCGAGGAAGCGAAAACGGGCGGAGCCGATCTCGTCTTATTCCCCGAATGCTTTCTGCATGCGTACACCTTCCCGAAATGCTGCGGCGATCTGCGTCCTCTTGCGGAAATCGAAAACGACCCCGAATTTATACGCTGGAAGGAAGCGGCGATCGAAGACGATAGTCCGTTTCTCGAAACCGTTCGCGAAGCGGCACGGAGATATTCGATCGGCGTTGTGATAACCGCGTTTTCCAAGGGAAAAAGGCTTCCCCAAAACACGGCGTATCTGATTGGACGGGACGGCTCGATTCCCTTAAAATATTCCAAGGTACATACCTGCGACTTCTCCGACGAACAATATATCGAATGCGGCGGCGGCTTTTCCGTATGCGATTTCGACGGTGTGAAGCTCGGGCTGATGATCTGCTATGACCGGGAATATCCCGAAAGCGCCCGCGAGCTTATGCTGCAGGGCGCGGAGCTGATCCTGATCCCGAACGACTGTCCCGATCAGAAGCCGTTCCGTCTGCGGGAGCTTTCGGTCGAAGCCATGCAGAACATGGTCGGGATCGCCATGGCGAACCCGCCGTTTCAAAACGAAGCGGGCGGGGGCTGCTCCTGCGCGTACAGCCCGGTCTGCTGGTTTCGGGAGGACAACGCGATCCTGATCGCGGACGAAAAGACCGAGGGGATCTTTTACGCGGGCTTCGATATAGATGAGATCCGGGACTGGCGAAAAGAACAGGATCTCGGAAAATACCGAAAGGTTCACGCGTACCGATCCCTGACCCAAAAATAAAAGAAAGGAAAACAGTCCATGCTCACACTCGATAAAATCTATCACGCGGGCTATGTTTTAAAGCCCGTCTTACGGAAAACCGACCTGATCCGCGCCCCGAAGATCAATCCCGAAGCGGATATTTACCTCAAAACCGAGAACCTTCAGATCACGGGATCCTTCAAGGTGCGCGGCGCATATTACCGAATCTCTCGCCTGAGCGACGAGGAAAAAAGTCACGGCGTTATCGCCTGCTCCGCGGGAAATCACGCGCAGGGCGTTGCGCTCGCGGCGTCCAAGAGCGGGATTAAGTCGGTGATCTGCCTTCCCGACAGCGCGCCGATCTCCAAGGTGGAGGCGACGAGAAGCTACGGCGCGGAGATCTGCCTTGTGAAGGGCGTTTACGACGACGCGTATGCCGAGGCGCTCCGCCTTCGCGACGAGAAGGGCTATACCTTTATTCACCCGTTCGACGACGAGGACGTGATCGCGGGACAGGGGACGATCGGTCTGGAGATCGCGGAACAGCTCCCCGACACGGACGCGGTCATTGTCCCGATCGGCGGGGGCGGACTTATTTCGGGCGTTGCCTTCGCGATCAAAAGCCTGAACCCGAACATCAAGGTTTACGGCGTACAGGCGGCGGGAGCGCCGAGTATGTACAACTCGGTCAAGCACGGAAAAATCGAGACGCTTGCCGGCGTTTCGACGATCGCGGACGGAATCGCGGTAAAGGAGCCGGGAGAAAACACCTTCCGCTACTGCTCGGAATATGTGGACGAGATCGTGACCGTAACCGACGACGAGATCAGCGCGGCAATCCTTGCCCTCATCGAACAGCAGAAGATGATCTCCGAGGGAGCAGGCGCGACATCGGTCGCCGCGGCGATGTTCAATAAGGTTCCGATCAAAGGGAAAAAAGTCGTTTGTCTCCTTTCGGGCGGAAATATCGACGTAACGATCCTCTCACGCGTCATTAAGCGCGGACTTCTCATGTCCGGGCGCTCCTATTCGCTCAATATCGAGCTGATCGATAAACCGGGTCAGCTGATGGACGTATCCCGCATTATCGCGGAGCTTGGCGGGAACGTAATCTCCGTTCATCACGAGCGGGCGAACGAAGGCTCGGCGGTCAACGGCTGTTACCTGCGAATTGTTCTCGAGACGAAAAATTATGAACACATTGAGCAGATCCGAACGGAGCTGATCAAAAACGGGTTTAAGATTGAAAATTAAGGCACCCATAATTAAGAAAGGAAAATATCACCATGGAAAAAATTTATACCAAAAACGCGCCCGAGGCGGTCGGACCCTATTCACAGGCAATCGTACACGGCGGTCTTGTTTACACCTCGGGACAAATCGCGATCAATCCCGCGAGCGGCAAAATCGAAGCGGCGGACATTGTCGGACAGACCGAGCAGATCATGAAAAATCTCGGAGAGGTTCTCCGCGCCGCGGG
Organism: uncultured Ruminiclostridium sp.; assembly: GCA_964553625.1. Taxonomy (GTDB): domain Bacteria; phylum Bacillota; class Clostridia; order Oscillospirales; family Ruminococcaceae; genus Ruminiclostridium_E. Next base: position 39,751 of record CAZKKZ010000001.1, on the reverse strand, counting down.
CGCTTCCTTCGATACGGCGATCAAAACGACCTGTTTTCTTGCGGATATGAACGATTTCGCGGTCTTTAACGGTATCTACGAAAAATACTTTACCTCAAAGCCCGCGAGAAGCTGCATCGCGGTTAAGACCCTCCCCAAAAACGTTTTGGCGGAGGTTGAGGTCATCGCGGCGGCAGAACCGTGCTAAAGCTCATAAACCGCTGTACGGAATATGTCGGCGGATACCGGGAACATTGTCGAGAAGCATTTGACAACGACGCTATACTTTACGAGTATCCAAACAGGAAAGAGAATATGGAGTGCGAAAACAAAACCACCGGATCGGTTTAGGTGGTTTTGTTTTTATTTCAGCCAGCAATTCAGCACCTTCTGAAGTCGATCAAAATCCAGCGGCTTTGCGATATGCTCGTTCATGCCCGCTTCCTTCGCAGAACGAACGTCCTCGGCAAAAGCGTTCGCGGACATGGCGATAATCGGTACGGATTTCGCGTAATCCCCCGGGAGAGCGCGGATCGCGCGCGTCGCCTCGTAGCCGTTCATCTCGGGCATCTGAATATCCATAAAAATAATATCAAATTCCCCCGACCGACCCGTGCGGATACGGTCAAATGCCGCTTGTCCGTTTTTGGCGTATTCGACCTCCAGCCCCAGCATTTTGAGAATCTCCGCCGCGATCTCGGCGTTCAGCTCGTTATCCTCCGCCAGCAGCGCGCGGACGCCCGCAAAGCTTTCCCTCGCTAACCCGTCCAGCGGAAGCGCCGCCGACTGCGCGGAACGCTCCAAAAATTCCTTGAATACATGCACCATCCGAGAGGAGAGAAGCGGCTTGCTCAAAAACGCGCTCACGCCGATCTCCCCCGCCTCCTGCTCGATCTCCGACCAATCGTAAGACGAGATCAGGATCACCGGAACGCGGTCTCCCGTCATGCGGCGAATCTCTCCCGCAACGGCGATACTGTCCGTTTCGGGCATTTGCCAATCCAGCAGCACCGCGAAATAATCTTCTCCCGCCGTATGACGCGCAAGCACGCGCTCCAGCACCTCCGCGCCGTTCTGTACCCATTCGCCGCGCATCCCGAGCTCTCCCAGAAGCACGCAGGCGCTTTCGCAGACAATCTTATCATCGTCCGCGACCAGTACGGGAAGCCCCCGCAGCATTTCGGTACGAAAGCCGTCGTCACAGTCGCACAGCTCGAGAAAAACCGTCACGGCAACTCTCGTCCCTTTTTCGGGCGCGCTTTCCGTCTTAATATCGCCGTTCATCATTCGCGCGATATTCTGCGCGATCGCCATACCGAGTCCCGATCCGTGAATTTTCTCAACACGGGGATCCCTCGCCCTCGTAAAAGGCTCATACAGACGCGGAAGATATTCTTCGCTCATACCGATCCCGTTATCCTCAATCACAAATTCATAACAGCCGACTTTTTCGCGGTGAGTGATCTGTTCGGTGATCGTCAGCCTTATTTCTCCGCCCGTCGGAGTATATTTCACGGCATTATCCAGCAGATTCATCAGCATTTGCAAAATTCGGCGGCTGTCGCCGATGACATTTTCATGCGTAAGATTGCGGATATTGACAAAAAACGCATGATTTTTTTCGTCGATCTGCGGTTTCGCCGCGGCGAGAAGCTGATCGACCAGCACGGAAAGGTTGCATTCCTCTTCATTAAAATCAAGCTTCCCGGATTCGATCTTGTTCATGTCGAGGATCTCGTTGATCGACTCCAGCAAGCGGTGACTGGACACATTGATTTTCGCAAGACAGTCCGCGATCCGATCCGGGTCGTTTAAATGTGTTCCCGCGATCGCCGTCATTCCGATTACCGCGTTCATCGGCGTGCGGAGATTGTGACTCATGGACGCAAGGAAATCCGTTTTTGCGGTACTCGCGCGGTTCACCGCCTCGTAAGCCTCCTGTAACGCGATCTTCGCGTCAAGCTCGCGCTGCTTTTCCCGATCGATATGCTGAACGGTCCAGAGCACCTGCGTCACGTTCCCCGTATCGTCCCGATTTGCCGCAATAAAGCTTACGCGGATCCAACCCAGACTTTTTGAAACACATTCGCGGCTTAAAATCGGAACGTGCTTCATCCGGTCGGAAAGCGTTGAAAGATCGGCAAAGCGGATCAACTCATCCCGAAATTCCTCGCCGATCCCGCGCTCGATCCAGTTCAGCGCCGTTTGCGCAGCGTTTGAATCACCCAAAGAGTACTTCGCGAAATAATCGACGCCCGAAACGATGGAAAATTTTCCAAGCGGAAGATCCACATAGTAAATGCAGTAATAAATATTCCCGAGTGCTCCGATAATCGCCAGCTTTTCCTCCCGCGACGCGTACAGCTCTTCCAGCTCCACACGCTTTTGCTCCGCTTCGCGGTGAAGCTCGGTAAAATCATGAATGATCGCAATCGCCGTTTTATGACCGCTTCCCTCTTCCGCCGAAAGCAGCAGGATCCAGCGATAGTACTTCTCCTGCCGGGGAATATAGCATTCCATCTCGAGGATTCTGTTTCCCCGCTCATACAGGGACAACAGTCCTCGGCGATTCAAGAATTCCTCTGCGTGCGGGGTAAGAAGCTGCGGCTGCCAGCGCTTTTTCCAAAGCTCCATCATACGGTCGTATTCATACGGAAGAGAGATCCCGAGTCCTTCGGTGAAGCGCTCCAAAGCAAGGCTCTCGTTATCCGCCGACACGATCCCCGTTGTAATGTTCAAGCGAAAGGTATACTCACAGTTGGTCGTAAGCGCGTCACGGTACTGTACCCGTTCCCTGCTGAGCATGGAAGCGATCCGCGCCTGCTCCGTCAGATCGGTAAGATTGATAATCGCGATCATCTGACCGTTTTCAAGCTTCAGAAGCCTTGAGGAATACTTGATTCTCCCGATCTCTCCGTTCTTGCTACGAACACGATACTCACAAAGACAAAAATCCCCGGGGTGCTCGGGCTGCGCGGCAGCGCTCGACATGGATCGGTTCTCCGCAATGACCCGATGATTCAGGAAATCAGCCAAGCCCTCGATCGGATCATCTCCCACATCACAGCCGATAATACGGTACGCCTCTTCATTCGACAGAAGCAGCTCTTTTTCCGGAAAAGTGTAGCAAATCAGACCGCTCTCGATTGCCTCCACCATCTGCCGCTGCATGGCAAAAAGATCATGCAGCGCGTCAACGCTCCGCTTCGTCGCGGTAATATCCTGAATTAAGCTGTAATGAAAAACACTTCCGTCTTTTGACTCAACGCGTTTCCCGGTATCGGAGACCCAGCGCAGGCTCCCGTCTTTATGAATTACGCGGTATCGGATCAGATACGTGTCGCCCTGCTCATACTGCCGCGCAATTTCCGAGACGATCCCGGCGGCGTCGGCGGGATAAACGCTCCCCTCGAGCGTCCCGCCCGAGACCCGAAGCAGCTCCTCAACCGTATATCCCTGTATGGCAGCCACACCTTCGCTCACATAAACGAAGCCGAAGCTTTCATCATTTCGACAGATCCGAAAGCCGCCCGCGATCCCCGATAAGATCGCTTCCAGCCGGCTGTTCAGCTCGGCGGACTTCCGCTCCTCCTCCCGAAGCTCCTCCGTCACATCTTTTACGGCGGCGGAAAAACGCATGACCGAACCGAACCGATCATATTCCGCGGCGGTAAACGAAAGGCGAAAACGGCTTTCACCGATCTTATAAACCGTATTGAGCGAATCCTTCTCCTTCAGACCTTCGCAGATACGGTCGGCGTCGGCAAAATCAATCAGCGCCGAACGCTCCCGCTCGGAATCGATCAGCTCCGCCGTTTTACGGATCAGTTCACTGTAGCTTCCGATTTCGGGCGCTTTTTCATAAATTCCCCGCTCGCTTTTCCGATAGGTACGGTAGGTATCGTTCGCGGCATTACAGATATAAATCCCGTCATAGGTCTGCGCAACGGAAGAATACGCCGCCAGATCCTCGCTCCGCCGATTTCCGCTTTTCCGAACCAGAAAATAAACGGAATCAAAATTTCCGTTCTCCCGACGAAGAACCGGGACAAGATTTGCCAGATACCACTTTTGATCCTCCCCAAGGAAATTCATCGAGATAAAATCCCTGTCCAAAAGACGTTCTTTCATGCTTCCGGTATCTAAGAACACCTCCGTCAAGGAACGGTAGCTTTCATGGATATAATATTCATTCAAATACCGGATCAAGCCGCGGCAGCTTTTCAGCGCGTCGACGCCCCGACATATTTCCGAATCGCCCGCCACGCTTTTTAACAGCCCTGTCGTCAGGTCAATCTCCGCAACAAACGCATATATGCCGAGTACCGACGCACATAAATCATGAAGAGAATCGTAATCGCTCGGTAATCTCATTGTTTCGGTCATCACAGCGCCTCCGTCCGTTCTCCTCTGCCGTTTTGCTTTTCACCAAAGGAAAATCACTTTATTTTATTATTATATCACATCTCGCTTCATTTTTCAAGAGGGCAGCCGACGATTCCGCAGAAATCAATTTTCACCAATAATCCTTAAAATTAATCTTAAATTCAGTAAACAATCAAGCATAATTTTTGAAATAGTCTGTTTTGATTGAGAATTGATTTTAAAAATTTTGATGATCGAGAATATAGATATTTACCCTGTCGAGCTGCCGCTTTAGCCGCAGCGCCGACCCTCCGAATGGGCGGTCTTTTTTTATGCCGCTATTCAGTGCCACCGCACAGCGGCACCGGTCAATGACACTGAAAATTACCGTTCGCCAATCCTTGATTTTCGCCGTTTCCGTATGGCACAATAGAATCAATAAAGATGTATTGTTAATGGCATGTACTGTTATTGCAAACCGAACGGTTTGCAGTGTGCCGATAAAACCGGCGGCAAAGCGATGCTTTACGAGGGCGGTATGTACTCGACGCCGGCGGCGTTGCGCCGCAGTACAACGTACCGCTATTGCAAAACATTTGTTTTGCAATAGCGCCGAGTATAATATTCCGCCTGCGCGCTCCACAATTTCGCGTAAACGCCGTCTTTCGCGAGCAGCTCCTCGTGACTTCCCCGCTCGGCGATCCGCCCCTTTTCGAGAACGGTAATATCGTCGCAGAAGCGGCAGGAGGAAAGGCGGTGTGAAATATAGATCGCCGTACGCGACCCGACAACGCCGCTGAATTTCGTGTAAATATCATATTCCGAGATCGGGTCGAGCGCGGCGGTCGGCTCGTCGAGCACGATAAACGGCGCGCCCTTATAGATCGCCCGCGCAAGGCAAAGCTTCTGCGCCTCGCCGCCCGAAATTTCCACGCCCTTCTCGTCGAAATCCTTATACAGACAGGTCTCGATCCCGTCGGGCATGGCGTCGAGCCGCTCGGAAAGCCCGACCCGCCGCACGCAGTCCTCGACCAGCTTCGGATCGTACTCGGTATCCGCCCCGACGTTCTCGGCGATACTGAACGAGAAGAGCGACGAATCCTGAAACACCACCGAAAAGAGCGCCATATACTCCTCATAGCTGTATTTCCGAATGTCCACGCCGTTGAGCGTGATCTCTCCCGAGGTCGGATCGTACAGACGGCAGAGCAGCTTCACGAGTGTGGATTTCCCCGAGCCGTTCCGCCCGACGAGCGCCATTTTCTCGCCGATCCGCCATTTTAAATTGATATTTTGCAAAACGAACTCCTCCGTCCCGGGATAGCGGAAGGAAACGTCCTTAAACTCAAACTCGTACTCGTTATCGTCGCGTTTTTCGGTCGGAATCGTGCCTTGGTACTTCTCGTCGGAAATCTCGAGAAAGTCGAAAATATGCCTGCAGAAGGTCGCCGCGGAAAGCGCTTGGGAAATATGTGACGAAAGCAGGAAAAACCCGTTGCTGATCTGTCGGAAGTACAGAACGAACGCCATGACTTCGCCGGGACTGATCATCCCGCCGAATACCCGCGCGAGCGCGAAGCCGTACAGAATCATCTCCTGAAGAAGCTTGCAGAACGCCAACGCGAACATAAGCCGAACCGTTTTTCTCCGGGTTTTTTCCCACATTCCGAACATCAGTCGATTCTGTTCCCGCTTCTGCGTAAGGATCCGTTCCTGCTCCCCGTAAATCCGGATCTCCTTCCCGTGCCGATAATTCCAGAGCGTGCGTCTAAAAATAAAGCTTCGGACGCGCTGCGCCTCAAGCAGCCTCGGATCACCGCTCGTCTTTTCCTCGTTCCGAATGAACCGTGCCGTAAGAAACGCGGACTGAAACACCGTGATCAGCGCGATCAGGGCTATGAGCGAAACGAACCCCCAAGGGGACTGTAAAAATCCGAGAAAGCCCTCGCCGGACGCGGGGCGGACAAAAACGATCGGCGCGATCATTACGATCCCCGCAATCACGGAAACGAGGCTTTGTCCCAAGCCCGTAAGACGGTAAACAAGCGACGACATTCCCCAGTTTCCGCTGTCGATCCAGCGATTCGCGTTCTGATATTTATTTTTGGTTTCAATATCCTCCGCGCGGGTATAGTCGAGATTCATGACCTTTTCCCAGAGCCGCTTTTGCATATTTCGATCGTAAGTAAACCGGTGACTGCTCTGGTGCGCGTTGATAAAATGCCCGAGCAGGGAGGCAGATAAGGCCACCGCGCAGGCGATCGCCGCCGTGATCAGAAGCTCTCCGACCGGCTTCGACATAGTGACCCCGTCGATCACGAGCGCGGCGAGATAAACGCCCGCGAAGGTCGAGACGACCTCGGGGAGGTTCTGACAGAACGCACGAAGGGTATGTCCCTTGTCCGACGCGTTCATAAGAGAAAGGCTTCGCTTTATGATACGGATTTTTTCCTTTAAGGTCATACTCTCTTTCATACGAAATCCTCCTCCGTCTTTACCTTTTCATCGTTATAGTAGCTGCTCTGAAGCCCGAAAAGCTCCGCGTACTTTCCGCCCCGCGCCATCAGCTCGGCGTGTGTGCCGCTTTCGGCGATCCCGCCGTTTTCGATCAGTAAGATCCGATCGCAGAAGCGCGTGGACGCGAGCCGGTGTGAGATAAACAGGCTTGCCTTCCCCTCCGAAAAGCTTGTATACTGTAAGTACATTTCCTGCTCGGCGATCGCGTCGAGCGCGGCGGTCGGCTCGTCGAGAAGCAGGATCGGCGCGCTCTTGTAAAGCGCCTTCGCGAGCTCAAGCTTCTGCACCTCGCCGCCCGAAAGATCGGTCGAGTTTTCGTAAACCCCGCGCACAAGGATCGTATTTTCCTTTTCGGGGAGGCTCATCGCCTTTTCGTACAGTCCCGCCCGCTTCATGCAGTCGTACAGCCGTTCGCGGTCCACATTCGCGCTCCCCGCGATATTTTCCGCTATGCTCGCCGCAAAGGGCAGGAAATCCTGAAACACCGCCGAAAAAAGCGTAAAATATTCCTCACGGTTATATTCGTTCACGGGGACGCCGTTCAGGAGGATTTCCCCCTCGGTCGGGTCGTATAAGCCGCACATCAGCTTGACGATCGTCGTCTTTCCCGCGCCGTTCAGCCCCACAAGCGCCAGCTTTTCTCCCTTATGGAGCGTAAAGGACAGGTTTTTAATCGTCGGCTCGTCCGCCCCGAAATAGGTATAGCTGACGTTCCGGAACTCGATCTCGCATTCTCCCGTGGGAAGCGGCTTTCCCTCCCCGCGGTTGGTGTGCTCCTCCAGCTCCAGATACGCGCGGATATAGTTGACGTTGTTCGAGATCCATTGATACCCCGAAAAATTGTTGCACCAGTCCGTGGTCGCGTTCTGAAGCCTTAAAATGGAATTGAAATACAGGGCGAAATCCCCCGCGCCGATATTCCCCGACGAAACGAGATAGATCACATATGCGTAAGCGGCAAAGCTCCCCAGATGGAGCGTGACCGATTCGAGGATATTATGGCGCAGCTCCCACGCGTCCTGCTGCCGGTACCAGTGCAGGCGATTCCGGAACGCGCGGGAATATACCTTTTCCAACAGGTTTTGCAAACGGAACAGCCGCACGTCCTTCGCGCGCTTCAGATCGCTCCCCGCATTCTGAACATAATCGAGCTGCCGTTCATAGACCTGCCAGTTGTCCGCCATGTTCCACACCCAATTCATCTTATGGCGGTTGATCGCGTAGCTGAGCGCGGCGGGGACGGCGACGATCGGCACAAGCCATAAGCTCAGCATGGAGAGGATCGCGGAATAGGTAAAGAATTCCAGAATATGGCGGATGCTTCCCCGGATGTTAAGCGGCGTATTATAGCCCGCGACGTCGACCGCGCTTCGCGCCTTATTGAGCATATCGTTATTTTCACATTTTTCGTTGTTCTCATAGTCGGTCGACATATTCTTTTCGATCAGCATGGACATCAGATGATTGCAGTTTTTGGTGAAGCCGACGTACCCCTGATAAGAGCCGACCCGCTCGTTGATGTGCGCGGCGAGTGCCTGTCCCGCAAGCAGAACCACGCAGAAGATCAGCAGCGCCTGATTCCAGCCCCCGACCGCAAGCTCGACGATATACTTATCGACATAGGTCGCGAGCAGGTTGGAGGAGTAATAGCTCAGCGCGAATAAAAAGCAGCTGAAAAACATCTTCTTATCCGAGCGATGAAGCTCCCGCATGATAAACAGGAGATTCGGGACGATCCCGTATTTCATTCCGCGGATCTCCTCGCGGTGTTTTCGCCGGTCCTCTTTCTTTTTTTGCTTGTCCCATTTGACGATCTTTATCATGATAACCACCCCTTTCCATTCCTCAATATAACATAAAAATCGCCGTCCGTGTCATTTTTGTCACGAACGGTCGATATATTGCACGAACGGTCAAGTTTCTTTCAGAGGAATCATAATTTCGGTGGCGAAAATGCCCTCCTCGTTCTGGCGGTTGACATAGCCGCCGTACTTTTTCGTAAGACGATCGATCCGGAAGATCCCGTAGCCGTGAGAATCCCCCGATTTTGTGGTCAAATACTTCCCGCCCGATTTTTTCACGACTCCCGCGGAATTCTGCACCGAAAGATAAAACTGATTTTTCAGGCTTCCGATATACACGCGTAAAAAACGATCCGCTTCGGGAAGCCGCTCACACGCTTCCAGCGCGTTATCCAGCAGGTTTCCGAGCACGGCGCACAGCTCCACGTCGGTCAGGGGGATTCCCTCGGGGACGTTCGCCTTGACGTTCACGCGAACCGACAGCTTCGCGGCGGTATTCAGCTTGGTGTTCAGCACCGCGTCCGCCATAACATTCCCCGTTTTGATCACGGTATCCACCGTATTGAGATCGTCCGCGAGCTGATCGAGATAACGGTCAAGCGCCGCGTAATTCTTTTCCGCAAGCTGGATCTTCATGTTCTGGATATGATTGCGGTAATCGTGCCGCCAGCCCCGCACCTGCTTATACATATCGCGCGTTTCGCGAATCTGATTTTCGATCAGCTCGCTTTGAAACCGCTCGATCCGACGGTCGATCGCGTTATAAAAAACGCGGCGGAGCAGGAAAATTCCCCCCGCGGTAAGCGCAAGCGCGGCAAAAATAATTACGGCGGCAATCAACGGATTCATATAGATTTCGTTTCCTTTGTGTAAAATTCAATAAAGCGGGCGTTCACGTCCTTATACAGCCGCCGCGAAAGCGGAATCTCCCCGCCGCCGTCCAACAGCACCGCCGTTTTTGAGATCGCGCGGATATGACGAAGGTGGACAAGATAGGAGCGGTGACAGCGGATCAGTCCGCGAACGCCCTCGAACCGTCCGATCGGCATTTCGCAGTCCAGAACGCTCCCGTCCGAAAGACGAAGCTGCGTTTTCCGCCCGAACGCCTCAACGCAGACGATACTGTCGGCGGCGATATGGAGGGTTTTATCCGGCGCGGAAATCAGAATTTCCTCCGAGCTTTCGCGGCGGACGACGCAGCGATCCAGCACCGCGAAAAGCCGCTCCTTTTCCACGGGCTTTAACAGGTAATGAAGCGCCTGTACGTCATAGCCCTCCGACATATAATCCGAATATCCCGTGATAAAAGCGATCGGGAGCAGATCCCCCGCGCTCCGCAGCTTTTTCGCGAGCGCCATGCCGCTGATCCCCCGCATTTCAATATCGAGCAGCAGCAGATCGCAGGGGCGGTCGGGATAAGCGAATAAAAATTCCTCGCCGCTCTCAAAGCCGACAATATCCACCGCGAAAGGCTTGTCCGACGACCATTCGCCGATCATTCCGCGAAGATTCCTGATCTGCTTGCCGTCGTCGTCGCACAGCGCGATCGTCACCGACATCTTCATTCCCCCAATCTACTGCCATTATATCATATCGGCATGGGAAAATCAACCTTCACGCAAGGAAAGACCGCGCAGTTTCCTGCGCGGTCTTTCTAAAAAGGAAGAGTCGCTTTATTTCCGTAAGCTTGTTACTTAGCGGAATTTTCGTAGCTCTCTACCATTTTCTTCACCATCTGACCACCGACGGATCCAACCTGCTTTGCGGTAAGATCGCCGTTATAACCGTCCTTAAGCGGTACGCCGACTTCGCTCGCCGCCTGCATCTTCATGTTGTTTAACGCTGTATTCTTCTTGCTTTTATTCGTAGACATAATTTTAAGTTCCTCCAAAATCGGATTGTTTTCAAGAGCCTTTTGCCCTTGCAATAGTATTATTGCACGCCGTAAAATCAATATTACAGGGAATTTTTTTTCGCTCTGCATGATTACGGAATTCCGCCTTTTTTTTGGAAAAATAATGTCTTTTTTATTTTATGCAGTGCGGGAACGGCGCGTTTTCGTTATTCGACCGCGACAAAGGGCTGCTCCGAGTCCGAGTCCGTCTCCTCTCCGCTGATCTGCTCCTCGATCGGAATTTCGGTAAAGCCCGATAACGTCACGGAAACGCCTCTTCCGCTCAGCGTCATTTCAAACGGATTTCCCGATTCGTCCAGCGTGAGCGTGTAATGCGCGTTTTCCGAATCACCCGTGACCGTCTTCGTTTCACCGCTCTTGGAAAACGTTCCGCCCTGCGCCGCGTCAAGCGCGTCCGTAATCAGCTTCGCCGCCGAAACCGCTTCCTCCGAAAAATCGGCGAATCCCTCCAAGCCGTAAAGGGACAACGACGTTTCACCGTCCTTTAACGTGACGATCAAGCCCTCGAGCGCGTAAGGCTCCGTGACGCAAAGCTCCCAGCTTTTTTCGGAAAACCGCTTGATCTGCGCCTTGCAGCTTTCGTTCCCGTAGGCGATCTCCGCCTCCGCCGAAAACGGACGATCCAGCTTCGGCGCTTCCGTTCCGATGATCGGCGCCGAACACGCGCAAAGCGCCGCGCTTACCGATATACAAAGTGCACCCAAAAAATAACGTTTCATACCTCGTTTCCTTTCCGATAAAACCGATCGGCGCTTCTCCCTAAGGAAACGCGAAACCGATCTTCTTTTTCGGAAAGCGGGGCGAGCTTCGGGCAAGCCGCAGCGGCGTTATTCTTTTTCCGCGATCGTCTTCGGAAGATCGCGCGGGAGAATCCCGAAAAGCGGCTTTGTTTTGGCGAGTTTGTCCGCCGCGAGCCCATGAAGATACACGCCGAGAACCGTACCGTAGAAGGGATCCGCGCCCTGCGCCAGAAGCGAGGCGATCACGCCCGTAAGAACGTCGCCGCTCCCGCCCTTCGCGAGCCCCGCGTTCCCCGTCGTGTTCACAAAGGCTTCTCCCGTCGGCGCCGCGATCACTGTATTCACGCCCTTCAGCACGGTGATCACCCGATACTCCCGCGCAAATCGCTTCGCCGCGGAAATACGGTCGGACTGTATTTCCTCCGCCGTCCGACCCGTCATGCGCGCAAATTCGGCGGGGTGCGGCGTTACGACCACGCTTCCCCTGCTTTCCTTTAAGACATTTATATTCCCGCAAATCGAATTCAGACCATCGGCGTCCAAAATAATGGGACAATCCGCGTTTTTCAGCGCGAATTCTGTCACCTCCGCGGTTTCCGCTCGATTTCCAAGCCCGCAGCCGATCGCGATCGCACTGTATTTTTCCTCGGCGATCGTTTTTTTCAGCTGCCGCACTCCCTCGTCGTTCAAAAAACCGTCGTCGTCGCAAAGAAGCGGAAAATAAATCGTCTCGGGAATCGCCGCCGCGATCGCGTTAATGACCCGCGCGGGCGTCGCGAGCGTGCAAAGCCCCACGCCCATGCGAAGCGCCGCGTCGGTCGAAAGAAGCGCCGCGCCGGTATAGCGGGCACTCCCCGCAACGTTCAGAAGCCGACCGTAGCTTCCCTTATGCGAAACCGTTTTCCGCTCGGGAAGAAATTCGCGGATCACCTCGTCGGTCAGCACCGCCTCACAGCTTCCGTAACAATTCTGCGGAATCCCGATATCCGCCAGCACCAGCACGCCGCAATGCTCAAAGCAGGGATGCGCGTACAGTCCTCTTTTTACGGCTCCGAGCGTAACGGTAAAATCGGGCTTGAACGCGTTCGCCGCAACCGCCCCGCTGTCGCTGTCACAGCCGCTCGGCACGTCAATGGAAATTTTCTGTGCGGGACAGCTTTCATTCACAAAACGAAACAGCTCCCCGAGCTCTTCCTCAAGCTCGCCGTGAAAGCCCGTCCCGAAAACACAGTCAATCACAAGCTCGCTGTTTTCGAGAACGCGCCATACGTTTTCCTTTTGATGGGTATAAAGGCTGACGTTCAGCCCCGTTTCGTAAATGGAATAACACAACCTCGCGCATTCGGATTTCGGAAGATCCGTCACAAAAATAAGGATCGCGTTCGCGCCCGCCTCCAGCAGCAAATCGGTAATCACGATCCCGTCGCCGCCGTTGTTTCCGCGCCCCGCAAGCACCACGACGTTTTTATCCTTTACGCCGCCCGAAAGCTGAACGATCCGATTAAAGGAAGCCTGTCCCGCGTTCTTCATCAGCTGAAGATAAGGAATTCCCGCCGCGTCGGCGTTTGCTTCGGCGCGCTTCATCTGCTCATTCGATACAACCAGCCTCATGAAAACGATCCGCCCTTTCTTTTGTCAAATTCTACCTAAATTATATCATATCGGGCTGTGTTCGTCAAGTAAAAAAGCCCGTGCTTTTACACGGGCTTTTCAAGAACATTTTCTTACTTAGTGCCTTTTCTTCCGCAAGGCTTTCCGGTCGGAGCCGACGCGGTTTTCTTCCCCGCGATTTTTTTCGCGGGCGCTTCTTCCTTTACCTCCGCCTTTACGACAGCCTTCGCCTCGGGCTTTGCTTCCGTCTTCGCGGGCGTTTTTTCCGCGGGCTTCGCTTCCGTTTTCACGGCAGCCTTTGCCGCGGGCTTCGATTCCGCCTTCACGACAGCTTTTGCCGCGGACTTTTTCGACGCGGGAGCCGCCGTCTTCGCCTTACCCTTCGCGGATAAGAAGGTTAAAATATCCGCACAGCCGCTCTCGTTATTTTCCACGGAAAGCAGTCCCTTTTTCACTGCCTCGGCAGCCGTCATCTCCCCGCCGAGAATACGCTTATAAGTATCGGCAGCCGCCTTAAAGGTCGCGGTATGATCCTTATAGTCATAGGGCTGAACATCTAACACGCCGTTTTTAAAAGCGATATAAAATATTCCCTCGCCGTCGCCGACTACACAGCATTGAAATGCAAATTCACCTTCAAGGGAAGCATGATCCGCTTTCAAAATGAGTTTCTCTAGATCCGAAAAAACCTTTTTAAATGTCATGGAGTGTCCTTCCTTTCTCTTGCAGAAGATCTGCCAAACCTTGATTTTAATGTATTATAGCATAAAACATTTTTCTTTGCAAGTGTTTTCGGTAAAGTTAGTGAAAGTTGTTTAAAAATAAAAAATATTTTTCAATAAAATCGTGCCAAATTACGGGAATTTCCTCCCCGGAAGACCGTTATTCCACCACAATCACGGAAACGGGACAGGTCTCCGCCGCCTCGCTCACCGCAATCTCGCATTCCTGCGGAACGTTCTCCTCATCGACGCGGGAAAAGCCCTCCTCGTCCTCCTTAAATACCTCGGGACAAATCGCAAAGCAAGTCCCGCAGGCGATACAGCCGTCAATAACATGAACCTTCATTTTAAAAATCTCCTTCTTCAAAAATATGATATACAATATTTTAGCCGTTTTCGGAGATTTTATTCCGTTTTTTTTCGGCACTCCCCTTTCTTAGGGCAATACCGTCGCCCTCCTTGATCCATTGATACTCCGATTCAGTCCGCATTTCATTCCAAACACGTCCTTTCCGCATTCATATAAAATGAAAAATCAATTTCTTCGGTCAGCGAATTTTCCGTTTCGTGAAGATACGCCCGAACAGCGTCCGGATTGCCCGACAGCTGCTTTAACCTTTCCAGCTTATCGAGCCACAAAGGCTTGATACAGCGGTACAGCATTAACGCCGCTTGCTTTTCGTCCGCCGAAAAGCGGTAATATTCGCTCGATATTTTCAGCGCGAGAAAGATCGCGTTTAATTCCCTCTTATAATCATAATGAAATGTTTCGCGAAATAAATAATTCAGAAAGACTTCTCTCCCGCAAAGGTTGAAATCACATACGCCGACAAATTTTCCGGATTCGTCCAGCAGCAGATTCCCGGGATTAAGATCCGCCTGAAAAACAGACGTCGGCAGGGTTCGGTAAACAGGCTCCAGGGCCTTTCTGTTCTCCGTCCAAAGCCCCCATATCCGCTGTGCCTGCGCCTGGAATTCCTCCGGAAGCGTTCGGGAATATTTTTTCCACTCCAGCGCGTTTTCCAAAACCTCGTCGGTTTTATCACTAGGACAAAAGACGTCAAAGAGACAATACCCCGACGGCGCGTCCGTGTACGAAAAATATTCCGACGCAACCTTCGCCGTCATGATCCATGCTTCCCGGGTATACTCCTCGGCGGATACTTTACTTTTGTCGAAGGAATCCGCAAAACGGTACGGCGAATACTCCTCTGCGTAAGCTACACAACAGTGTCCTTTATAATTTACAAACGGATAATTCCCCGTTTTATCGGGCATGATTTTCGGACAGTAATATCCTAATCCGCGATATTCCGAAGCCGTTCTTCTCCACATTTTTATTTTTTCCGGATCGGTAAAATCGTTATCGGAAAGCTTGACAACAAATCTTTCGCCCGATTCAAAAACCGCAATAACCGCTTCTCTGAAATCCTTGTCGCCGCGACTGGTATTGATCGTTTCAAACGAAACCGGAATATCGTCAAAAAACCTCCGAAATACATCAAACAATTCACGTTCGAATTCCTTATAATCCGTCAACTTCACTTTCTTATCCATAAATCCTCTTCGCAATATCCACCGTTTCCTTCGCGTCGCGCGCGTAAAAATCCGCGCCGATCCGTTCGGCGTAATCCGCGGTCAGCACCGCTCCGCCGACGACGATTTTACAGTCGAGCTGATTCTCGCGGATCAGACGGATCGTTTGCTCCATCGCGCCGAGCGTCGTCGTCATCAGCGCGCTGAGCCCGACGAGCCTTACGTCATGCTCCCGCGCCGCGTCCACGACCGCCTGTTCGGGAACGTCCTTTCCGAGATCGATCACCGTATAGCCGTAATTTTCGAGCAGGGTCTTCACGATATTTTTTCCGATGTCGTGAATATCGCCCTTTACCGTCGCGAGAACGATCTTCCCCTTGCTCAGCGTTTCGCTTTCGCGGCTCATATTTTCCTTAATCACGCCGAAGCAGCCCTGCGCGGCGTTGGCGGAGAGGATCAGCTGCGGAAGGAAAATTTTCCCTTTTTCAAAATCCGCGCCCGCCCGATCCAGCGCCGGAATCAGATGTTCCGAAATAATCTCCATCGGCGGCGTTTTTTCAAGCGTTTTCCGGGTAATTTCCGCCGCCTCGTCACGAAGCCCCTTCTCGATCGCGTAAGAAAGAGAAAGCTCCGTTTCCGCCGGCGCGGACTTCGGTACCTCCGCGCCGAAGCGCCCGATAAACTCCACCGCGTTCCGATCATGATTCGCAAGAAGCCGATACGCGAACACCGCGCCCGACATGGCGGGAAGATTCGGATTCAGAATCGGAAGATCGAGCCCGCTGTCGAGCGCCATGGATAAAAACGTGCTGTTAATCAGTCCTCGGTTCGGAAGACCGAAAGAAATATTCGACACGCCGAGCACGGTTTTCACCCCGAGCCGCTCCTTTACCATGCGTACCGCGCGAAGCGTTTCCATGACCGCCTTCTGCTCCGCGCTCGCGGTAAGCGTAAGACAGTCGATATAAACGTCCTCCCGCCGAATACCGTATTCCTCCGCCCTTTTTACAATTTTCTCCGCGATCGCGAAGCGCTCCTCCGCGAGCGGCGGAATCCCCTTGCTGTCGAGCGTCAGCCCGACCACCGCCGCGCCGTACTTTTTCACCAGCGGAAGGATCGCCGCCATCGTCTCCTCCTCGCCGTTTACGGAATTCACGATCGGTTTCCCGTTGTATACGCGAAGCGCCGCTTCGATCACCTCGGGGCGGGTACTGTCGATCTGTAACGGCGCGTCTGTGATCCCCTGAATCGCCTTGACCGCCGTCACCATCATTTCCTTTTCGTCAATTTCGGGCAGCCCGACGTTTACGTCCAGAATATCCGCGCCCGCGCCGACCTGCTCGAGCGCCTGATTTAAAATATACCCCACGTCGTGTTTTTTCAGCGCCTCTTTGAACAGCTTTTTTCCCGTTGGGTTGATCCGCTCGCCGATAATTCGGGGCATATCGACCGTGACGGTTTTCGCGTAGCTCGAAACCGCCGCGGTACGGACGGGGAGCTTCCGCTCACTCGGCGGATTCTCCTCCAGCATTTTTCGGATCGCGCGGATATACTCGGGAGAGGTCCCGCAGCAGCCGCCGTATACCTTCACGCCGAGCGCGCTGTAAAAACGGTAATCCTCCGCGAACTGCTCCGCCGAAACGCTGTACACGCCGCTTACGGGGTCGGGAAGCCCCGCGTTCGCCTTAATGACAAGCGGGAGCGGCGTATGGCGGGAAAGCTCGGTCACGACCTCCCGAAGCTCCGAGGGCGCGAGAGAGCAGTTCACCCCGACCGCGTCCGCGCCGAGTCCCTCTAAGGTCAGCGCCATCGCCGACGGAGAACACCCCGTAAACGTCCGTCCGTTTTTCTCGAAGGTCATATACGTAAACACGGGAAGATCGCTGTTCTCCTTCGCCGCGAGAAGCGCCGCTTTGACCTCGTAAAGATCGGTCATGGTCTCGATCACGATCAGGTCGGCGTATTCCTTCCCCGCCGCGATGATCTCCGCGAAAATATCGTAGGCTTCCTCAAAGGAAAGCGTTCCCGTCGGCTCGAGAAGCTGCCCGATCGGTCCGACGTCAATCGCGACGAGCGTTTCCGTCCCCTCGACCGCCTCGCGCGCGAGCTTCATTGCCTGCCTTACCGTCTGCTCCGTGGTATAACCGCTGTTTTTCAGCTTCAAGCGGTTCGCCCCGAAGGTATTCGCGCTGATGATGTCCGAACCCGCGTCCACATAGGAGCGCAGCACCCCGAACACCTCCCGCTCCATTTTAAAATTCATCAGCTCCGAGGTCTCTCCCGGCTTCATGCCGCGTTTCTGGAGCTCGGTTCCGAAGCCGCCGTCCAGCACGACAAAGCTCCGTTTCAGAAGTGTTTGTACGTCCATCATTCCGTTTTCCTTTCTTTTGCTTTGTTCCCTTTCTTTATTATTTTGTGCAGGCGTTTCGTCCCGCGATTTTCCCCTTTCGGAAAACCAAGTACCATAAAAATCCTTCCGAATCCGACTTCCACAGATCGATCGGAAAATCGGCGCCGCAGGATTCCGTATTGTTTATATTTCCTTCCCCCACACCTCGGGGAACCGCGTTCGGATAAACCCGCTCATTTCGTGATCGGGCAGCCTTTTCAGCCCGTATTCCCGCATATACCCCGACATTTCCTCCCGCACGAAATCCATTTCCTTTTCGGAAATTTCGCCCCGCGTCCGGATCCGAAAAGCGCCCGTTGTTTCCCGTTCCCGATAATATGCGTATAAATCGGAAATTTCCGAACCGCTTTCGACCTTTACCGTCTCGGCGCAGGTATAAACGCCGCGAATCCGCGCGGGCGTTTCAAGCCGTTCGCGATCCACACGGCATTCGTACAGATACCCCCGCTTTCCGTGATAAAGATCAAAAAAAGCGTTTTCGTAATATTCCGAATAAAGCAGCTCGCCGTTTTTCCCGAAACCGTAGGGATAAAAGCTGAACGGCTTCGGAACGGGCTTCGCCGCGTACAGCAAAGCCACAAGAGGATTTTCGGCAAAATAAAGATACGGTTTTTGATGCTCGGATAAAAACGGCTTCAATTCCGACAGACCGCCGATCGGGCTTCCGTGATAAAGGATCATTTTCTCCCCATTCCCGCACCTCCGAAAATCACAGCGGTCGCGCATATTGCAGCTCTCGCACGTTTTTTTCCTTGGCGGCTCCCCGCCTTCTCCTTTGCCCGCTATAATTCCGATCACGGCGGTCACCGACTTACGCGGGATCAGAATATGGTTCTCCGTCGCGGTAAGACCGATCCGCTTTTCCGCGGAAAGAAAGCGCAAAAGCGCGCCCTGCAACTCGATCGGAAAATCGCCGTAGCCGGGACTGAAACGGAAGGTAAACCGTCCGCCCGTCTTTTCGCGCATGACCTCCTCGCATTCGTCGCAGTACCGCTCGATCATTGCGCTTGAAAGCGCGTCCAGCACCAGCGCGTACGCCATATTCTCCACCTCGGCGGCGCGGATCAGACGATCCGCCCCCGCGCCGAGCGTCGCCGCGAAAAACAGGACGGTCGCGCTGTCCTTGAGGTGCTCGCGAATATCGTTCCCGATCAGGAGGTCTTCCCGCTCCGCCTTTTTCTCCGCACGCCAGCAGAACGCGGGAGAAGCCGCCGCGTTCAGCGCCCGTTCTCCCCGCTCCAAAAGCGCACTCGTCTGCTCGTCCGCTTCCCCCCGAACGCCGAGATAGCGGAGCGCTTCTTCTCTGATATCCGTCATAATAATTTTCCGATGATCTCGCTGATCCGCCGCGCGACATAGGGGTTGTTCATCGTGTAAAGGTGAATTCCTTCCACCCCGTTGGAAATGAGATCGACGATCTGATCGGCGGCGTATGCGATTCCCGCGTCGGTGAGCGCTTCGGGCTTATTCTCGTACCGCTGGATCATTTTGGTAAACTTCGGCGGAAGGCTTGCGCCGCAAAGGGTGACCATGCGCTCGATCTGCTTCTTGTTCGTAACGGGCATGATTCCCGCCGCGATCGGAACGTTTACCCCCGCGAGCCGCGCCTTGTCGCGGAAGTCGTAGAATACGCGGTTGTCGAAAAACAGCTGGGACACAAGCTCCTCCGCCCCCGCGTCCACCTTTTTCTTTAAATTCAGAATATCGGTCACAAGGTCGGGCGCCTCGAAATGACATTCGGGATAACAGCCGCCCGAAATCCCGAAATCGCCGTGCGCCTTAATAAACGCGACCATTTCGCTCGCGTAGCGGAAATCGGTTTTCGGCGGGAAGTCGGGATGAATGTCCCCGCGAAGCGCGAGAATATTGTCCACGTTTTCCGCCTTGAGCCGTTCCATGATCTGAAGCAGGTCGTCCTTGGTGCAGTTCACGCAGGTCACGTGCGCGGCTGCCTCGATCCCGTATTTGTTCTTAACCGCCGACGCAAGCTCCACGGTGGAATGATTCGCCGCGCTCGCCCCCGCGCCGTAGGTCACGCCGATATAATCGGGCTTCAGGTCGCTCAGATGATCGAGCGTGTCATAGATCGTCCCGATCGCCCCGTCCTTTTTCGGCGGGAAAATTTCAAAGGAAAAAACGACCCGTCCTTTTCCGTATAATGAGGAAATTTTCATGAAAGCTCCTTTCCGTTATAGGTCACCTTAATATTCTCCGATTTCCCCGAGGAATAATCGTTCCCGAGGTCGAAGTTCGACCAGTCCGCCTTGGTGATCCGCGCCTGAATCTGAAGGGTATCGCCGCCCGCGAGAACGCCGCTTCCCGTCATGGTGCATTTCGTATCGCGGTCGGCTCCGCTCGCGGACGAAAATTTCGATTGAACGGTATCGGTGCAGGCTTGATACCCGCTCCCCGAAATATCGGCGTAGTCGCACCAGAATTTCAGCTCGCCCGCGCCGTCCTTGGTGAAAAAGTAGTCGATGTCGAGCTTCCCAAGGTCGATCCCCGTAGTTCCCGTGTTGGTGATCTTGATCGTAAAGCCGATCGTGTTTGCGCTGCCCTGCGTCGCCTGCTGGGAAAGCTCGACGCTTACCGTTCCCTTGTCCGAGACGTTCGCGGCGGGCGTGGAGGGATTCGGCTGATTATTTTGGTTCTGGTTCTGGTTTTGATTTTGGGCATTTTGTCCCCCGCCCGTGTTTCCGTGAACGGACGAGATCTTTACGCCCGTGTTCTTCTCGTTCGGCTCCGTTCCGAAGACAAGCGTTTCCCCCTCGTACAGCGCCATATTGTACGCTTTTACGAGCGTCCCGCTCTGCGCGGCGGCAACGTCCGTATACGAGGGATCGTTCGTGTTGTCCCAGACGCCCTTGTTGTTCCGGATCCGGAACTGAACCTCCTTTTTATAGCTGTCCTGACTGCCCGGATAGAACTGCACCCCGCTGAAATCAATTGCCACGTAATAAAGGTTCTTTTCCTTATTCCATTCGGTCACGCCGCTCGCGCTTCCGCCCTGCATATAATTCGTCGTCACGGCAAGATCGTTCGCCGAGCCTCCCGCCGCGATCACCTCGCTTAAATCGAAGAAATAGCAGAGCTTCAAATGATCGGTCACCCGCGCGGGCGTCGCGGTCTTATTATAAACGAGCGCCTTGATCTCGATAAAATCCTCGCCGCTTACGTTGACCGTCGCCTCGGCGTACAGCTCCTCCTCGTCCGCCTTTTCGACCGCGCCGAAATCGGCGAGCGTTTTCCCGCCGTAGGTCTTATACAGCTTCGCGAGCGCGCCCGTAAAGCCCGCGTTATAGTCGCAGGCGACCTCGTTGTTCGTATAGTTGCTCCGATCGTCGGTGTAGCCGTCGCCGCTGTCGGGTCCGCCGACAAGCGCCCCGAACAGGATATGCCGCGTTTCGGCGGGCTCCGCGATATTATTCGTATAAGCGCCGTGCGCGGTGCGGTGGTGCGGGTTTTTCGGAGGATTCTTCCCGTAGCCGACCACGTAGCTCTGCCCGCTGCTTCCGAGCGCGTAGTCGATCTGCTTTTTCGCGAAATTCCGATACCCGTCCTTTTTGGCAGGCGCGCAAACCGATCCGTCCGCGTAAACCGCGGCTAAAAACGCGGTCGTGGTCGAATAGCGAAGCGCGCCCCACATATCGAGCCACGCCAGCCCCTTCGGCGTATAGGTGATCCCGCTTACCCAGTAATCGAGGTGCCGCTCGATCCGATCCTTATAGGTCTGCTCGCCCGTTTTCTCCGCGAGCAGGAGCGCCGTTCCGTAGGATACGTCGTCCCAACAGTGCGCCCATTTCTCGTTATCGCCCGCTTGCGAAAGCCAGCTTTTCGACTTTTCGAGATAACCGCTTTCCCCCGTCGCCTCATACAGCCAGTACGCCGCCCAAGCGAGCTGATCGTTGAATCCGCTGTGCGAGCTGTAAAAGCCGTTCGCCGCCGTGTAGCCCGAATCGCTCTTTACCGTTTCGGCGTAATCGAAAAGCTCTCTCGCGTGTTTAAGACAGGTACGCGAGTACGCGGGATCGCTGTCCTTGAACACAACCGCGCAGGAGGCGAGCGAGGCGGCGGTCGAAGCCGCGACGGTCGAGCCGCCGTTTTGAAGGTCAACCTTATAGGAGGGGCGGCTCATCTGCGCCTCGATCACCTCCGCCGAGCCCCACCAGCCGTGATCCGCGCCGCCGTCCCCGACCTGATAATAATAAACGTTCGCCTCGGGGTGGCATTTGATGAAATAATCGTTGCCCCAGCGGATATTGTCCAGTATGTACGAAAGCTGTCCGCTCTCCGTATACGATTCCCGATCCTCGAGCACCGACCAAGCCAGCATCGCGCAGGTATATGACATCGGAAGATTGAATTTCACGTGATCCCCCGCGTCGAAAAAGCCGCCCGAAAGATCCAGCCCCGCGTCCTTCCCGTCGTTCAGGCAGGAATCCCCGCGCCAGTTACAGCGGAAATCGTCGGGAAGATCGCCCGACCGCTGAAGATCGTAAAAAAGAACGGATTTCTGAAGCGCCTCGCCGTAATTGAATTCGGAGCTCTGCTCCCGCCCCTCATACTTCGTCGAGTAAGCGGAAAGCTTTCCCGCGGCGGAAGGCGTTTCCGTCTTTTTCACCGCCGTGCTTGTCTGCGCTTCGGTTGTGACCGACGGGGCGGAGCCTGTTGTTTCCGGTGCGGAACCGGACATTTCCGGCGCGGAGCCGGACGTTTCCGGTACGGAGCCGGACGTTTCCGGCACGGAGCCGGACGTTTCCGGTGCGGAGCCGGACGTTTCCGGTGCGGAGCCGGACGTTTCCGGTGCGGAGCCGGACGT
>CAZKKZ010000001.1:0-17235 GCA_964553625.1 uncultured Ruminiclostridium sp. | reverse complement strand
TTCCGACGGAAGCAATTCCGCCGTCTCGGAGGTCGTTTCCGAAGCATTCGGCGATGTTTCCGCCGTATTTTCGGGAGACGCGTCCGTCTCTTCCGTCGGAGTCGTGATCCGATCGGGATAATTCTGTGAGCAGCCCGTCAAAAGAACGGCGCACACCGTAAAAACCGCCAAGAGTCTTTTCATATCGTATTCCTTTCCGATCCCCGTAAACGCGGGGTCCGCGCGCCTGCCCAAAAGCATAAAACAAGTTACAGACTGTCGATAAAGAACAAAAAAGAGAAAAACATAACGAGGGGGCGCTGCCCCCAAACCCCCGCCAAAGGGAACTTTTCCCTTTGGAATCCCGCTTCCCATCACAACTTCTCCCATTTTTGACCTTGCGGCTGTCAGGTCGTAAGTCTTATCAAAACGAGTAAAAAGGATATGGAAGGGGGTTGTCGACAAGCTGAACAAGTTATTTTTATTTTACCACAAAACCCCCGAAATAGCAAGATTTTCCCCTGAAAAAATATTTTTCAAAATTCCGCAACTTTTTCCTTTTCCGCTCGGTTTTATATACAGAAGAAATTCACGGAAAGGCGGAGAAACCCGCGCCACGGCACAAGCTTCTCCGCAGGAAAGGAACGGTCATAATGATGAAACGATCTTTTTTTATCGCACTGGCGGCGATTCTCGCGCTGTCCTCCTGCGCGGCGCAGAGCGAAACGCCTTCCCCCGAAGCCGGAAACGGCGCGTCGGAGCCTGTTTACGACTTTTACGATACCGGCGAAGCTTCGCCGGGAGCACCCGTCACCACAAGAATGCCCGAGACGTTCCGCGAGGAGACGATGCCCGCGGACGGTGGCTTAAGCTTTGACGAAGCGGGCGTTGCCGCAGAGGACGGCTTAAAGGATTACGACGCGTCCTCGTTCGGGGACAGTGAAACCCCCGCCGCGGACTACGATTTCTCCGAGAGCGTCTATGATTACGACGATTCCGACAGGGTCGTCTTTCCGCCCGAGCAGCAGCCGGAAGCCCGCGCGGGGCTTCTGACGGGCGGTGAATGGTGCGACAACGACAATTTCGATTTCTGGCGCGAGCTGGTCGGCGGCAGGCAGGAATGGAGCGGACTCGCGGACAGCTGGCGGCTTTGTACGGAAAACCGCGTTTTCGTCTGCGTCACAAAGGACGAAAAGCCCGCCGAAAATGTTACGGTAAAGCTTTTCGCAGGGGACGCAAAGCTCTGGGAAGCCGTTACGGACAACCGCGGGTACGCCTATCTGTTCGCGACGCTCGATAAGGGGACGCAGTACGTTCCCACCCATATCACCGCCGAGCGCGGCGGAAAGCAGCTCGCTTACGCCGAATATCGGGGCGGCGGGGAATGCCGGCTCAAGATCACGGAGGAAAGCCCCCGCGCGGCAGGGCTGGATCTGATGTTCGCGATCGATACGACGGGCTCCATGAGCGACGAGCTTACTTATTTGCAGGCGGAGCTGGAGGGCGTGATCCGCCGCGTGACCGAGGACAAGCAGATTCCCGTTCGGCTGGGACTGAATTTCTACCGCGACGAGGGCGACGAATATACCGTTCGGGGCTGTGATTTTTCCGAGGACATTCCGAAAGCGATCTCCGTCATCAACGATCAGGTCGCCGACGGGGGCGGAGACTATCCCGAAGCGGTCGAACGGGCGCTTTCCTGCGCGATCCGCGACCAAAGCTGGAGCGCGGACAGCGTGAAGCTTTTATTTCTCGTGCTCGACGCGCCGCCGCATGACACGAGGGAAAACGCCGAAACGCTCCGCGCGCTGCTAACCGAGGCGGCGGAAAAGGGGATCCGGATCATTCCGATCGCTTCGAGCGGCGTCGATACCGAAACGGAATTCCTCTGCCGAAGCTTCGCGGCGGCGACGGGCGGAACCTATACCTTCCTCACTGACCACAGCGGGATCGGCGGAAGCCACCTTGAGCCGACGATCGGCTACTATCAGGTGGAAAAACTGAACGATATGATCGTCCGGATCATCGAGGGGTATCTTGCCCGCTGAAAACTGCCCGAAAAAATTTTTCCTCCCCGCCCAACCTTTTTCGGGATCGCCCCACTATATGAGCAGAAACGCTTCCGGAGGCTTTCCATTATGAAAAAACAGCACGCAGATCAACTCATTTTACAGTATCGGGACAAATTGTTCGGCTTCGCGCTTGAGAAAATGCGGAACATTGCTCAGGCGGAGGAGCTTGCCGCGGATATTGTCTGCGAGGTTTACGCCTCTTTTCTGAACGCGGAGGAGATCGTAAATCCCGACGGTTATGTTTACCGCGTCGCAAGCAACGTCCACGCGAAATATATCCACCGTCTTGTCACGGGGCGAAGCTTCGCGGACGTCGGCGAAAGAACCGTCCCGCAGGAGGATCATACCCAAGAGAATCTCGAAAACGCCGAGGAGCTTGCCCGGCTTCGCCGAGAGATCGGATTTCTTTCCGAACGGCAGCGCACAGTCGTCTATCTGCATTATTACGAAAAGAAATCCGTTTCCGAAATCGCGGCGCGGCTCAATATCTCGGCGGGTACGGTAAAATGGCATTTATCGGACGCGCGCTGTACCCTAAAGGAGGAACTGACGATGGAAACAACGAACAGCAGCCTTACGGTCAATCCGATCCGATTCACGTCAATGGGGCTGGACGGCTATCCCGGCGAAAAGGGCAGTACGAAGGACATTTTCGATACGCGGCTCAAGCAGAACATTGCCTTCGCCTGCTATCACACGCCGATGAGCGCGGAAGAGATCGCGAAAGCCCTGAGCATTCCCGCCGCGTACATTGAGGACGAGCTGAAAATTCTTGCGGAATACGGCTATCTCGATCCGACCGACCGCGGGAAAAATCCGAAATACCGCGCCAATATGTACATTACCGACGTCCGAAGGCTGAATAAAGAAGCCGAGGACGACCTTTACCGCGAGGCGGCGGAAAAATACTGCGATTCGGTCTATCCGGAGCTGTTCGCGGCATTCGACGCGGCGGAGGATCACTGGGGCTTTTTCTGCGACGGGAACGACAAAAATTTTATGAAATACACGCTCGTCATGGTATATAACCTCTGTCACCTCGACGGCTTCAGATCGGAAATCCGCGAGCGCTTCGAGCGTTTTAAGGTATCGCGTCCCGACGGCGGCTGCTTTATCGCCCACGCGAACGTAACCGACGACTGCCGGACGAAGCCGAAAACGGATCCCTACTGGAGCTGCGGCTATATGTTTCACGACAACGGCACGATCGGGAAATGCTCATTCGACTGCCGCTTCAGCAGCCGAAGCGAAAACACATGGCAGGACGATCTCGATTCCGATTGGGATTCGCTTTACGAGTTTATCCGCGCGGACCACGACCCGAAAAAGATCGCGCCCGAAAAATACAAGCGCCTTTGCGACAAAGGCTATATCGACCGGGACAGGGTTCAGATTGTCTCCCACTATTCCGACGAAAAATATAAAATAGGAGACCTGCAAAAGCTTCTTCTCGATCGGGCGCCCGCGCTCCCCGAGGAGATCAGGGCGTATTCCAAAAGCTTCGACGATCGACTGTACGAGCTGTTAAAGGAGCTTTACCCCGCGCATATCCGTCCGATCTGCCGAATGTACTGCACCAACGCGCTCGCGGAGGGCAGCTTTATCCCGTACCTGATCGAGCGAATGCTCGAGCGTGGAATGCTGAAGCCGCTGACGGAGCTTCAGAAAAAGAACGTTTTTTCCGTCCTGCTGTATCAGAAATAATTTCAAATCAGGCGTTCCGCGCGGCGTAATCCGCGCGGGATTTTTTCTTTCGGGCAGCCGATGAAGTCCCCGACCGTTGACTTTTTCCGCCGCTTCGTATATAATAAATAAAAGAGAGACGAAATTTCGTAAAAAATGACGAAAAATTTTTCCGGATTTTTTGTCACTTTTCGCCCTTCTGAATTGTATTAACCGGTAGAAGACATTTTTATTTCATAGATGAAAGGAACGGAAACCGACATGAAAAAAATGACCCAGAAGCTCCTTGCCCTATTCCTCGGGATCGCCATGCTCTCCTCCTGCGTAACGGAAAGCGCGCCGGACGAAACGGAGGAAACCGAGGAAACGGCGGAAACGACCGTCTCCGCGCCCGTGACCAACGATCCCGAAACGGGCGAGCCGATCCGCGTTCTTCCCGCCGAATCGGAGGTTCTTTCTCTGGAGCCGCGGGAACTGAACGGGAATCTCATCAAAACGGACAGCACCTTCCGTATTAAGACGCGCAGCGATATGGAAGCGGAAGCGCTTTCCGCCCTGCTCTCCGTCGAACCGAGCCGCCCGATCCGCGTGACCAAAAACGGCGAACGCGATTATACGCTCGACGTCGGGACGCTCCCGAAGGGCGAGATCGTCAAGGTCACGCTCGGCGACGGGAACGGAAATACCGTAGACAGCTGGGGCTTTCAGACGGAGGACGAATTCCGCGTGCTGTCCGCTTTTCCCGCCGACGAATCCGACTATGTTCCGACCGATTCGGGGATCGAGATCGCGCTGAGTTATCCTGCCGACGCCGCGAAGGTCGGGAGCTATTTCGAGATCGCTCCGCCGGTAAGCGGGCGGTTCGCGAGCTATTCCTCGACGCTCGCCTTTATCCCGAATGACGGGCTGGCGAAAAAAACGGTCTATACCGTAACGCTGAAAAAAGGGCTGCCT
This sequence comes from uncultured Ruminiclostridium sp., assembly GCA_964553625.1. GTDB lineage: Bacteria > Bacillota > Clostridia > Oscillospirales > Ruminococcaceae > Ruminiclostridium_E. Next base: position 12,547 of record CAZKKZ010000001.1, on the reverse strand, counting down.
TCCTCGGACGGAACGGAGCTTTCCGAGGATTATACCTTCTCTTTCCGCACGCAGGAGGGCGATCTCGACAGCTTCTGCTATGCCGTGAACGGGTTTTCGGAGACCTATCTCCCCGACGACCCGGTCGTAATCGACGTATTCCATTCGCCGCTGTTTCTCAACCGCGAATTTGATTTTAAGCTTTATCAATATCGGAACGGCGAGGATTACGGAAACGCGATCCGGGACTACTATGAAAACACGAGCTGGGCGGGGGAATATGAGATCCCCACGGACGGGCTTCCCGTCGTCATGGCCGAAAAGCTGCCGCTTTACCATTCCGAAAAAAAGCAGAGTTATTACAGAGGTGAAATTTCGAGCTTCGTCCTCCCCGATAATCTGGAGGAGAGCTATTATCTCGCCGAGTTCTCGACGGAGCTGGACGGCAAGACATTTCTGATCCGGCGCCTGATCCAGATCAGTCCGATCTCGGTTTACGCGGGCGTTCTTTCGGGGCAGGCGATGTTCTTCGTAAACGATACCGATTCGGGGAACGCGGCGGAAAACGCCGGGATCACCTTCACGGTCGGCGGATCGGATTATTCCGCGAAAACCGATCGGAACGGAACCGCCCTGCTCGATTACAGCGCGGGAGAAGCGGATCGCTTCGACGAGGGCATGACGACCGAAGGGTACATGGAGGACGGTTACCCCGAAGCCGACGCGGATCGTGCGGGACTGCTCCGGATCGAGTATGGCGGACGTGTTTTTTACGATCGGCTGAACTGCGTTTCCGACCGCGAGCTTACGCCGGAGGAAAAATATTATATGTACCTCTTTACGGATCGCTCGGCGTACTTAACGAGCGATACGATCGAGGTATGGGGTGTGATCCGCCCGCGCAAGGCGGGGGAAGCCGTTCCCGAAAACCTCACGCTGAAGCTCGGTGAAAGCCTTTCCGACGGGATCGTCACGGACGTAACGCTTTCCCCCGACGGAACCTTTACCGGAAAATTCACCTACGAGCGCCTTGCCGAAAAATGGTGGAGCCCGATCTCCCTTTGCGATGGCGAGACCGAGCTTTGCTCGGTCAGCGTTCGGATCACCGACTATGAAAAGCCGATCTATACGCTCGATCCCGTCCTGCCCGAATACGTATGGATGCCGCAGGAAAACGGCGTCACGGCGGGGATCCGTGTCGCGTACTATGACGGAACGCCCGCCGAGGGCAGACAAATACGAATCGACGACGGCGATCCTCTCACCACCGACAAAAACGGCTATGCCGAGCGCGTTGTCCGTATGAACTCCCGGGAGTATCCCTACGCCGAGCCGGACGAACCGTGGCAGTATTTCGGCGTCGATTACGAGCTTTCGGGGATCGAAAACGAATACCTGACCGCCCATGGATCGACGATCGCCTTTACGCGGGACGTCGGGCTTGACGTTAAGGAAACACGCGCGGACGACCTTTCGATCAGCCTTGACCTGAACGCGTATCAAGTGGACATTGAAAACCTTCGGATCGAAAACGGCGAATACTACGCCTATCCCGTTCCCGAAAGCTATCACGGCACGCCCGCCGACCTGACGGTAACGGCGAAAATTACCCGAAGGTGGTACGAAAAGACCGAAAACGGAAGCTATTACGATTTTATTCAAAAGAAAAATTTCCCGATTATAGAATATGTCGATAAGGAAGAAACCGTCGGAAGTTATACCGCCGAGGTCAGGAACGGAGTCGGCTCGTTCCGGAACCTCCCGACAACCGATCCTGACAGCGGTTATACAATCGACCTGACGTGGGAAGACAGCCAAGGACGCGCGATGTCGAAACAGATCTATGATTCGGGTTCCTTTTGGTACCACCCGGAAACCGACGTCCTGACCTACGATCTTTTCTTAGAGCACGACGCTGATTTCACGTATTCCGCCACGCTCGGCGAAACGAGAAGCGTTACCCTTCGGGAAAACAGCGCCGCCCTTTCTCCGCGGGATTTTAAGGGACGGATCTTCTACGCGATCTATCAGGATAAGGCGCTGTTCACCGACGTTTCCGCCCAGCCCTCTTTCACGTTCACCATGAAGGAGGAATATATCCCGAGCTTCTATCTTACCGCCGCGTATTTTGACGGAAAACATATCTTCCCGCTGGAATATGACAAATTTCTCTCGTTCTCGCCCGAGGAACGGAGGATCGACCTTGAACTTAGAACCGATCGGGAAAGCTACGCGCCCGCCGAGACCGCCGAGGTGACCTTAACGGCAAAAACAAAGGACGGAAAGCCCGTTCCGAACGCGCGCATTTTGTTAAGCGTCGTAGACGAGGCGGCGTTCGCGATCGCGGAACAAACCGCGCAGCCGCTCGAGCAGCTGTATCGCGCGGTCTATTATCCGATGGCGGATTCCTACGTCAGCTATATCCAGCATACGATGTACGCCGTACTCAACGGCGGCGGAAAGGGCGGCGGAGACCCCGAAGCCGTCCGCCGAAAATTCCTTGATACCGCGTATTTCACCGAGGGCGTTTCCGACGCGAACGGACGGCTTACCCTCTCGGTCGAGCTTCCCGATAACGTGACCTCCTGGCGCTTTACGGCGCTTGCGGTCGGGGAATATGACGGCGGTCGGCTCTACGCGGGGACGACCCGAAAGAACCTTTCCGCGACCCTCCCCCTCTTTATTACACCGATCATGCTTTCGGAGTATGTCGAGGGCGACGAGATCGTCTTTTCGGCGGTTGCCGCGGGAGACTTAAACGCGGAAATCACCGCCGAGGTAAACGGCGCCGATTTCTCCGAAGCCCTGTCCGCCGACGAGGACGGCGAGTTTGATTTCGGAAGGCTTCCGGTCGGAGAATACACCGTGTTGTTCCGCGCAAAAAGCGATCAGGGGAGCGACGCGGCGGAATATCCCTTCCGCGTGGTAAAAGCCCGCCTTACGACCCGCGTGGAAAAGGATTTCGACCTCACGGACGAAGCGATCGACATTACTCCCGCCTTCTATCCCGTGCGGGTGACCTTCTACAACAAGGAAACCGTTCTTTTTAACGAAGTTCTCGGCGTTTTACAGTCTCATCGGGGTACGAATCTGGACGATCGGATCGCCCGTGAATACGCGTATACCGAGCGCGGCTATTCCGACGCGGATACCCTTTCCCAGACCGTCCGCGCCGAAACCGGAAACGGAATGGCAAAGCTTTACGACTATGCCGAGGAGAATTGCGAGCTTACCGCGCTTCTCTGCGCGGCGTTTCCGAACGACGTGGATAAAACGGCGGTCGCCTATTCCCTGAAATATCGGCTCACGAGCGCCTTTATGGCGGAGGAAGGATTTACAAACGACGAGAAAGTCTCCTGCTATCTGGGACTGGCGGCGCTGAATCAGCCGTATCTGAACGAGATCCGCGCTTTCCTCGAGGGCGAAGAAACGCTCACGGCAGCCGAAAAGCTAAAGCTCTGCACGGCGCTCGCTCTGCTCGGGGATCGGAATACTGCCCTAAAAAATTATCTGGACATTACGGAAAATCTGGTGCTTTACCAAAAGGACGGCGAGACCTACGCGTATTTTTCCGAAACGGCGACCGAGGACTCGAACGCCATTCAGGGAGACACGCGGCTCGCGCTGATGGCGGCTTCGGTGCTGAATCTGCCCGAGGCGGAGGGTATGGCGCGGTGGCTCAGCCGTGAAAAAAGGCGTGAATACGCCTGCTCGCTGGAGCTCGTCACCTTCCTGAAAAATTACAAGCCCGCGATCAACATGAACGCGAGGGCGGCGTACCTGCTGGACGGCGCGGAACAGACCGTCAAGATCGACAGCTTTTTCGGAACCACGCTTTCCTTCGGCGAGGAGCAGTTCAAAAACGCCGGATTTAAGGTTCTCGAGGGACAGGTCGGCGTGCGGGTCGGCTATGAGGGGCTGACCGAGGAGCTGGACGGAACGCCGTCCCTTACCGTCCGGAAAACGATCACGCTTGAAAAGGGCACGGACGGAGAAGGCGACGCGCTTTACCGCGTCGATCTCGAGATCGAGGGCGACGGAAAGTCCTTCCTGATCGAGGACATGATTCCCTCCAACGCGCGGTTTGTTTATTCCAATGCCTCGGAAAACGGTGTTTACGTTTCGCACGACGACGGACAGGACGTCACAATCTCTCTTTATAAGACGAAAAAAGCAAGCTATTACATTCGGCGGATCACAAAGGGCGAATGCGTACTCGAGGGCGCGGCGGCGTTCAATGCCGAGGACGGCTTCGGGATCGCCGAAAAGGGAACCTTCTAAAGCAATGAAAAACGGCGGGAACGTGAATCCCGCCGTTTTCTATTAAAAACGATTTACCCGATCAGCTCCGCCGCCAGCGCATCAAGCTGCGCTTCGCTGTCCTTGTTCAGCGCCGACTTCACAGTCACGGTCGTTTCGGTAAAGGTGAGGTTCTTGCTCTTTTCGAGCATTCCCCGCATAACCTTCGCCGCCGTCGGCGCCCATGTGCCGTTTTCGATCAGACCGATTTTCCGGTTCTGATACCCCCGCTCGGTAAGCGCGCCGATAAAGTGGCGCATAAAAGGAAAAATTTCGGCGTTATAGGTGACGGAAGCGAGAACGAGCTTCCCGTAACGGAACGCGTTTTCCACCGCCTTCGACAGATCCGTCCGCGCGAGATCACAGATCACAACCGTTTCTCCCTTTGCGCGAAGCTTCTCCGCGAGCGCGTTCGCCGCCGCGGCAGTATGTCCGTAGATCGAGGCGTAAGCGATGAAAACGCCGCCGCTCTCCGCCTTATAGGACGACCACGTATCATACAGGTTCAGATAAAACCCGAGGTTTTCGGTAAGAATCGGACCGTGAAGCGGGCAGATCACCGCGACGTCCAGCCCCGCCGCCTTTTTCAGCAGCGCCTGCGCCTGTGCGCCGTACTTTCCGACAATTCCGAAATAATACCGCCGCGCCTCGTCTGTCCAGTCCTCCTTCGCGTCGAGCGCGCCGAACTTCCCGAACGCGTCCGCCGAAAAAAGCACCTTCTCCGTGCTCTCATACGAGACCATGACCTCGGGCCAATGCACCATCGGCGCGGTCACAAAGGTAAGCGTATGCTTCCCGAGGGAAAGCGTGCTCCCCTCCTCCGCGACGATCCGGCGGTCGGCGTAGTCCGTCCCGAAAAACCGGCTCATCATCGCAAACGCCTTGGCGGTCGCGACAATGACCGCGTCCAGATAACGCTCCGCGAATACCGCGATATTCGCCGAATGATCCGGCTCCATGTGGTGTACGATCAGGTAATCGGGCTTCCTTCCGTTCAGCGCGCCGTCGAGGTTTTTGAGCCATTCCTCACCGAAATGCGCGTCCACGGTGTCCATGACCGCGGTCTTTTCGTCCATGATCACATAGGAGTTGTACGCCATTCCGTTCGGAACGGGATACTGCCCCTCGAAAAGCTCCACCTTATGATCGTTCACGCCGACATAATAGATTCCTTCCGTAATTTTCATTTTTGAGGCTTCCTTTCTTTTTTCTTTCTTTTTATTTTTTGGCATTCCCCGAAACCGAGCGGATTATTCCGCTTCGGTAAGATAAACCGTAAGGGTAACGCCGCGCCCGTTCCAGCCCGCACGATAGCTGTAATCGCCGTTAAACGAGCCGTTTCCGCCAAGCTTCAGCGTGCGGGTCAGCGTTACGCTGTCGGTCGAATCCCGATTCGGATCGTAAATTTTCAGGTTCAGGAGATTCGGGTTCTCCACATCTCTGCGCAGCGCGGTCAGAACGACGTAACGACCGAAGCTGTTCCCGTTTTCCTCCCACGTCATTTTCATCACGAGCGGCTCGCCCGATCCGAGAATGCTTCTCACGCGCTTCAAGCCCGCCTCGTCCGTAAGACGGAAGTTTTTTCCCGTATCGCGGAGCTTATTGTAATGCGCGATCGCGCGGAGCATCTGATAATCGTCCTCGCCGTACCGCAGGCGGAATTTTTCGGAGGTATAGTTCGGCGCGAGGTATTCCGCCGTGCTCCAGCCGCCCTTGTTTTCCGAAAGCGGCTCGGTGCGAATGATCCAGCCGAAATCTCTCGCCTCCTCCGAAACAATCGGATCGACGGGTAAGGTATCGCCCTCGCTCCGAAAATCGAGGTAGCTGTCGGGCGTTAAATAGCTTGCCCCCATCGAGGTCAGAATCACGTTTGAAAGCGGCTCGTTCAGGCGGAAGGACGTCCCCGAAAGATCGTATTCGTACTCCGTTTCCTTTCCGTCGGCGGATTTCACCCGGTTTAAGAACCAATCCCGCGCGAGCATTGCCATACCAAAATCCATGGACGCGGCTTCGGGGGATTTATAGTTATAAAACGCAAAGCCGTTTTCCTCGGCGCGAAAGCCCGTGTCGAACAGCGAATAGCTGTCGGGCGTACCGTCCTCATCATCGTCCAGAATATCGTTTTGCATTGTAGCGATCAGTGTGGAATAAAGCCCCTCGAGCGCGTTCGCGTCCGAAATCGGGAAGTACTTCCCGCCCGTCCGGTCGGCGAGGCTCTGCAGGAAATCACGGTCAATATTCTCCCCGAGACTGATCGTCATGATCATGACATTTTTTGCCTGCGCGCTGTCGGTGATCCGTTCAAGCGTATATCCCGCCGTATCGGTCGAGATCCCGTCCGTCAGGAGAATAATCACGTTCCGCTCGGTCTGCGAATCCTCGGGAAAGCTGTCCAACGCGGAAACGACGGCGCGCTCGACGCTTGTTCCGTCGTAGCCCGCGCCGAGGGATCGGATCCCGTTGACCGCCGTGATCGACTTTACCTTATCCTCGGTAAAGCCGCAGAGCGTGTCACAGGAATAGGTGAATACCGAGATCGCGGCTTTCGTATTGTTCGAGAGCCTTGAGATCAGATTCGTCGCGAACGTCAGCCGCTTAAAACCCGTATCGTTTTCCTCGGAGGCGTAAAGCGGGGTAGACGGGTACATCGAGCCGGAATTGTCGATCAGGAGATGAATATTGACGTTCGTCTCCTCATCCACCGCAGCCGCTTTGATGACCCGCTCCGCTCCGATCAGGTATACGCCGTTCCGGTCGATCTTCCCACAGATTTCGCCGTTCTTCTCGTCCGCCGCGCTCGTAATCTCCGAAAAGCCTTTTGAACGCGGATCAAAGCGATAGATATGCACCGCGTCGGGCGTAAGTCCCGCAGCGTTCAAAAGACTTTCACTGTACCGAAAGCGGATCTCCGCGAAATCGAATTCCGATTCGCAGTAAACCTCATACGGAAAGGAAAGCGCGCCCGCGTTGGCGGAGATCGAATAAAGCGAAAGCTTTTCCGCCGAAGCGCCGTAGACTTCCGCGCCGCCCGTGATCGTGATTCTTCCCTCGTCGAAGTTCATCAGCCGCGTAAACTTCCGCTTTTCGTCGGGCGTTCCGTCGGAGGATTCCGAAAGCGGATCAAGCCCCGCGAGAAGCTCGATCCCGTCCCGGATCCCGTCCCCGTCCGTGTCCGTAAGCGTCGGATCCGTGCCGTACCGCGTTTCATAGCCGTCGGGGATTCCGTCCCCGTCGCTGTCCGCGACGCTCCCGTTCGTCCCGGCGAGCGTTTCCTCCAGATTCGTAAAGCCGTCCCGGTCGGTGTCCTCGTCGGGATCAACCGTCTCGGGAAGATTAAAGCTCGACGGATAAATTTGATTGAATTCATATTTTAAGGAGGCGATCCGATTCTCCTGCCCCGTCTGATAGGCTGTCCAGCCGATCCATAAGCCGAGCGCGACGATTACGGCGGAGGAACCGCCGAGGATCAGCTTTGTCCGCCCGCTCATCGACCTGAGAACGGTATTTTTACTTTTTGGCATTCCCGGTTTATCCTTCCCTTCGGAGAAAACAAAGCGCGGCGAAGCGCCGCTTGCGGCGGGAGCTTTTCTCCCCGCCGTTTCCCCGAAAACGAGCCGGCGGGAAAGACCCGCCCGGCTGCACCAAACGAATTGTAAAAAATATTATACCATTTTCTTCCGTTTCCGTCAAGCGCTCCGAACATTTATTTTATCCGGAATCATTTTTCAGTGCATTGTACGGAATAACCGCGTTTTTTTTGTAAAGAATAACAACAACGTTAGCGCGCGTCCGCGCACGCTTCGGGAAAGGAAAGGAATGATCATATATTATGAAATTGACAAATACGGAATACGACCGTCTGACGAAGCAATGCTCGCCAAACACAAAAATGTACAAAACGCTTCCCATGGCGTTCGTGATCGGCGGACTGATCTGCTGCGTCGGTCAGGCTTTTTTAAATTTATATACCTATTGGGGCTTAAATATGACGGAGGCGGGTACAATGACCTCCATCACGCTCGTGTTTCTAAGCGCGCTTTTTACGGGGATCGGCTTATACGATAAGCTCGCGAAGGTCGGCGGAGCGGGAACGCTCGTCCCGATCACGGGCTTCGCGAACGCGGTCGTCTCCCCCGCGCTCGAATTCAAGACCGAGGGCTATGTGCTCGGCGTAGGAGCGAAGATGTTCATTATCGCGGGTCCCGTTATTGTCTACGGGCTGGCGGCATCGGTCATATACGGGGTTATCCTGTATCTGATGCGCCTTGTCTGACGGGAGGGAGCTATTGTGAGTAAATATCTGAACGGCGGAACGATCATTATGACAAATCCGCCGACCGTTCATTCCTATGCCGCCGCCGTCGGGAAAATGGAGGGCGAGGGTCCGCTCGGAAGCTGCTTCGATTACGTGTGCGAGGATTCGACCTTCGGCGAAAACACCTGGGAAAAGGCGGAAAGCCGCTTACAGCAGCACGCCCTCGAGCATGCGCTCGCGAAGGGGGCGGTCTCGGAAGGAGAAATCAGCTTCGTCTTCGCGGGGGATCTGCTGAATCAATGCACCGGCTCGGCGTACAGTATCCGCGACATCGGCGTTCCGTTTATCGGACTTTACGGCGCCTGCTCCACCATGGCGGAAAGCCTCTCCATGGCGTCAATCTTTATGGATAACGGGATCGGGAAATACAACGTCGCGCTGACCTCGTCGCATTTCTGCTCGGCGGAGCGGCAGTTCCGCTTCCCCGAGACCTACGGCGGACAGCGCACCCCGACCGCGCAGTGGACGGCGACCGCGAGCGGCTGCGCCGTCGTTTCCGAACACGCCGATCCGCCTTATGTGCAGTCGGTCACGATCGGAACGATCAAGGACATGGGGATCAAGGACGCGAACAATATGGGGGCGGCAATGGCGGGCGCGGCATACGAAACGATCACCGCGCACCTGAAAAACACGGGGCTTACGCCGGACTTCTTCGATCTCATTTTAACGGGCGATCTGGGCGAAGTGGGGACAAAGCTCCTGCGCGACCTGTTCCTGCGCGACGGGCTGAATATCGGCGCGATCCATAAAGACTGCGGACTGATGCTCTTCGACCGGGAAAAGCAGGACGTTCACGCGGGCGGATCGGGCTGCGGGTGCAGCGCATCGGTTTTATGCGGGCACATTCTCGAACGGATCAAAAAGGGCGAGCTAAAGAACGTCTTATTTACGGCGACGGGGGCGCTGATGTCCACCACGCTCGTACAGCAGGGCGAAAGTATCCCCGGGATCGCGCACGCCGTTCACCTCAGCGCGCAGTAAAATCAAAATATAAAAGTAAAATCAAAATATAAAAAGGAATGATCACAAAAATGGATATGTTCATGGACTATGTATGGGCATTTTTGATCGGCGGGGGGTTCTGCTTTCTCGGACAGCTTCTGATCGATCTGACAAAGCTGACGCCCGCGCGAATCCTAGTCGCCTACGTCGTCGCCGGCGTGGTTCTCGGCGCGTCGGGCTGGTACGAGCCTTTGGTGGAATTCGCGGGCGCGGGGGCGACCGTACCGCTTACGGGCTTCGGCTACCTGCTCTCAAAGGGCGTGTATCTCGCCGTTTCCGAGGACGGACTGATGGGCGCGTTTACGGGCGGGTTACAGTCCTGCGCCGCGGGAATCACCGCCGCCGTTATTTTCGGTCTGCTGGTCGCGCTGCTCTTTAAGCGGGGCGATAAAACGGCAAAAACAATATAGATTAAAGAAAGAACGTCGTCACCCTTTCGCGCATTCGCGAGCAAGTGATGACGTTTTTTTTACGCGGGACGGAATCCCGCGATTCGGATCGGGCGCCGGGATTACGGTTCTTTCTGCACCGCGCTTGACAAAAGCGCGGGTTCGTGATAGAATCGGGGTACAGCGAACACAGCCGAAAAGGAGATCCCGCCATGTCCGAAACCAAGCGAAAAATTTATGTCGATCGCCTGCGGAGCTTCACGATCCTGCTTCTGTTTCCCGTTCATACCCTGATGATCCGGAACGATTTCGGGACGCGCTTTTATGTCTGGCTCGGCGGGGATCGGCTCGCAAGCGCGCTCATCACCGTCATCAACCCTTGGTTCATGCCGCTTTTATTCGTCCTCGCCGGGATCAGCGCAAGGCATTCGCTCGAAAAAAGATCGCCCCGTGAATTTATCCGCGGACGTACCGTAAAGCTCCTGATTCCCTTCTTATTCGGGATTGTTTTTCTCGTTCCGTTTCAGACGCTTTTCGCGCGCAGATTTTTCGACGGCTATGAGGGCGGAATCCTCGAAAATCTCCGCTACTTCTTTACCCACCTGACCGATTTCAGCGGATACGACGGCGCGTATACCCCGGGACACCTTTGGTTTATCCTGTTTTTGTACTTAATCTCGCTTCTTTCGCTCCCTCTCCTTCGCCGTCTCCCCTATGAAAAAATATCGAAAAAGGCGGAAGCGCTGCCCTTTCCGGCGTTCTTTCTGTTCGTGCTCCCGATCGGGATTTTCTATTACCTCGGAAATTTCGGCACCTTCAGCCTCGGGAAATCGTTCGTTCTGTACCTACTCGGCTTCTGCGTTTTCAGCAATGAGTCGGTGATCGACTGCCTTGCCCGAAGGGTCGGTCTGCTTGCTTTTTTGTTCGCGGGCGGCGCGCTTTTGCAATTCTGTCTGTATTTCTTTTTTGCCTATTACGGCGATTGGTGGGTACACCTGTTCGGCTGGACCGCCATTCTGTTTTTGCTGGCGTTCGGAAAGAGGTTTCTGAACCGGCAGACGAGACTTACCGCTCCCTTCAGCCGCGTCTCCTACCCGATCTATCTTTTACACCAGTCCATTCTGGTCGGGATTGCGTTTTATCTCTCGCGGTATACCGAAAGCTTCCCCGTCCTCGCTCTTGTCACCTGCTTCGGGAGCCTTCTTCTGACGTTCGCGGCTTATTTTATTCTGCGGAAAATCCCGTTGATCCGAATCGGGATCGGGATCGCCGGAAAGCCGCTTAGAAAGGAATTATTTTGATTACCGTTCTCCCCCTGCCCGATCCGAAAGAAAAAAAGTCCTCCCTCCGGACGTTTCCGTTCGGAAGGAGGTATTTTATGGAGGACATTTTCGGGATTATAAGATGATGCAGATCAGACCGCCGCAGCCCTCGTTGATGATCCGCTCGATCGTCTCCTGAAGTTTCTGCCGCGCGTCGGAGGGCATACGGTACAGCTTGTTGTGAAGCCCCTCGTTCACCAGCTCGTGCAGCGATTTCCCGAAGATATTGCTTTCCCAGATCTTCGTCGGATTTTCCTCGAATTCGTTCAGCAGATAATGGATCAGCTCCTCGCTCTGCCGCTCCGAGCCGACGATCGGAGAGACCTCCGTTTCGATATTCGCCGCCATCATATGGATCGAAGGCGCCTGCGCGCGCAAGCGAACGCCGTATTTCCCGCCCTGCTTTACAATCTCCGGCTCGGCAAGGCTCAGCTCGTCAAGCCCCGGCATAACGATCCCGTAGCCCGTCGCCTGCACCTCGTCCAGCGCCGTCTTGACCTTTTCATACCGCTTTTTAATCGCGGCAAGCTCGATCATGCAGGGCATGAGATCCCCCTCGTCGTGAAGCTCGATCCCCGTCGCCTCGCCGAGAATCCGATAAAACAGCTCGTTCTTAATCTCGACCTTGATAAAGCCCGCGCCTTTTCCGAGGTCGATCTCCTCGACATGACAGCCCGTCACGTATTCGCAGTCCGAAAGGCGGCAGGTGATCCCCCGAATTTCGCCGATCACGCTGATCTTCGCGGCAGAAAGCTTCAGCGCGTTAAAAACCTCCCGCTTCAGCCAGTGATCCTTCTCGAGAACGGTCAGCCATTTCGGGATCCGGATATTGATCTCCTTGACCGGGAACTGCAAAAGAATTTCCCGTAAAATATCCTTAATCTCCTGTTCCCCGACCTCGAGGCAGTTGACCGGGATCACGGGCTTTCCGTATTTTTCGGAAAGCTCCGCGGCGAGCGCCTTGCTCTCGTCGCTTTCGGGATCGCGCGTGTTCAGAACGACCGCGAAGGGCTTACGGATATTGTTCAGCTCCTCAATCACGCGCTCCTCCGCCTCGGCGTATTCCTCGCGGGGAATGTCCGAGATCGTCCCGTCGGTCGTGATTACCAGCCCGATCGTCGAATGCTCGTTGATGACCTTCTGCGTCCCGACCTCCGCCGCCATGTTAAAAGGAATCTCGGTATCGAACCACGGGGTCATCACCATGCGCGGCTGTTCGTTTTCGATATAGCCGATCG